>NZ_OX241534.1:1167500-1848551 GCF_945836005.1 Candidatus Nitrosacidococcus sp. I8
ATTTTTGCAAATTCAGGCTTAGATCCACGTGAATCCTATGAAATTATTTCTCTAGGAAAAATAGCTTCTCCTCTAGCTTATTTAATGCCCGGTAATCTATTAAAAATAGCTTATACGGAAAGTGAAGGTGTTCGTAAATTATCTAAATTACGTACTAATATTAACACTACTGATTACTTAGAAATTTATCAAAAAGATAATAAACTCCAAGCTCGTAGAATAACACAAGAGCCAGACATTCATCATAAACTAGTTGTAGGAACTATTAAACATTCTCTAGTTAAAGATGGGCTTCATGCTGGACTTAAAAATACTCAAATTATGAATTTAGCCCATATCTTTGGAGAAGATATTGATTTTACATCAGATTTACAACCTAAGGATAGATTTAGAGTCCTATTAGAAGAAAGTTACTTACAGGATAAAGTAATAGAAAAAGAAACCATTATAGCTGCTGAGTTTATTAATCAAGGTAAAATTTTCCGTGCTATTCGCTATACCGATCTTTATGGTAATAGTAACTACTATACTCCGGAAGGGGAGAGTTTACGCAGGGATTTCTCTAGAGCCCCCGTTCACTACACCCGCATTAGTTCCTATTTTAGCTCAAAGCGTAAACATCCTGTTTTACAAAAAGATCGTGCACATAATGGTGTAGATTATGCTGCTCCTTCAGGTACGCCAATTCAAGCTGCTAGTAATGGTAAAGTTATTTTTTCCGGAAAAAAAGGCGGATATGGTAATGTTGTTATCTTAAAGCATAACGAAAAATATCGTACACTCTATGCCCATTTATCTCGCTTTAAAAAAGGATTAAAGCAGGATACAAAAGTTAAAAAAGGAGAGATTATCGGTTATGTGGGACAAACAGGGCTAGCTACAGGTCCTCACTTACACTATGAAATCCGAGTAAATGGTACTCCACGCAACCCTCTTACTGTGGAACTACCTAAAGCAGAGAATATTCCTGCTACTCTTATGAAGGATTTTCGGAATACTGCCCATGAACTTATCACACAGTTGGAAATGGCGGATACGGACCTTGCAGTACTAGATTAAAAGTAAATTTATTATGCCTCTTTATATAGGTCTTATGTCTGGGACAAGCATGGATTCTATAGACGGTGTATTAATTGAACTTGAATCTTTTAAAATTCAGGCAACCCACACTACTCTCTTTTCTCAATCCCTGAGAAGTCAGCTTTTTGAATTAGTAACAAATCATGAAATCTCCCTAAAAGATTTGGGTACTCTAGATATTAAGCTTGGATATTTATTTGCAGAAACAGCAACAGAAATACTAAGAAAAACAAATATTTCTCCTACTAAAGTTCATGGCATAGGAAGCCATGGTCAAACTATTTATCATTACCCTAACCAAACTTCTTATCCCTTTTCTTTACAATTGGCAGATCCTAATATAATTGCAGAAATAACAGAAATTACTACAGTAGCTGATTTTCGTCGTCGTGACATGGCTGCTGGAGGGCAAGGAGCACCACTTACTCCTGCTTTTCATGCTGCTCTTCTACAGAAAAAACCATTGAACCAAGATATTGCTGTATTAAATATTGGTGGTATAGCTAATATTAGCTTATTACCTGCTAATCAAGATCTTCCAATATGGGGGTTTGATACGGGCCCTGGTAATATCCTTATGGATCAATGGATAGCCAAGAATCAAGATCAGGTGATGGACCAAGATGGAATCTGGGCAGCCTCTGGACAGGTTAATGATGAATTACTGTATATGCTATTGGACGATCCTTATTTTTCTTTAAAGCCACCAAAAAGTACAGGTAGGGAATATTTCAATTTATCTTGGTTACAAAATATTTTAAATCAAATAAATAGGGAAATTTCTCCTGAAGATATTCAAGCTACCTTATGTGCTTTAACCGCAAAGAGTGTTCAGTTAGCAGTCATTAGTTCTTATTTTCAGCCTAATGAGTTAGTGGTTTGTGGGGGTGGAGCATATAATAAAACCCTCATAAATAATCTACAAAGGGCATTACCTCACTGCAAAATTACTACCACTATAGATTATGGAATTCCGCCTAAGTGGGTAGAATCTTGTGCTTTTGCTTGGTTAGCCAAACAAACCCTAGAAGGCCTACCCGGAAACATACCTACTGTAACTGGTGCAAAAAGATCAGTAATTTTAGGGGCTATTTATCCTGCTAAAAAATTACCGAGCTCTTTTGCATAAAGATCCATCTCTTCATGCGTACGCATCTCAGTAGCACAGACCAACAACACATTATCACCTAATTCAGGATAATCTCCTCCTAATTCTATTCCAGCCAAAATCTCCCTCTGACCCAAATAAGATAAAATCTCTCTAGCGGGGGCTGGAAATTTTAATACCGCTTCATGAAAAAATGGCTTTTTAAATACCAATTGAATACCTGAAATAGCTACTAATTTTTTCAATAAATAAGATATATTGCTATGACAAGATGTGGCTATTTGTGCTAATCCTTTATAGCCTAAAAGAGACATATGTATGGTTGCAGCAGTCACCATTAATCCCTGATTTGTACAAATATTTGAAGTTGCTTTTGAGCGACGAATATGTTGCTCTCTGGCTTGTAAAGTAAGAGCATACCCCGGCTTATTTTCTATATCTACAGTGCGCCCCACAATTCTACCTGGCATTTGACGAATATGTGCTTGCTTACAGGCCATAAATCCAAAATAAGGCCCCCCATTTGCTAGGGGTATACCCAAAGGTTGTCCTTCTCCACAAACAATATCTGCTCCCTTATTTCCCCATTGCCCCGGCGGTCTAAACAATGCCAGAGATATAGGATTGACTACGCCAATTACTAAGCTACCCCGATCATGTGCCCAATTAGCTAGAGTGTCTATTTCTTCTAAACAACCAAAATAGTTTGGCTGGGGAATTACTAGAGCTGCAAAGTCATTTCCATAAGATTTTAATGTATCAAAATCAATCGTTCCTGATGAACTATAGGGTATTTTTTGCAAGGTAATCTTTTGATCTTCTACTAAAGTAGCGGTTACCTTACGATAGTTTGGATGGATAGTATCAGGTAGTAAAATAGTAGCTGGTTTATTTCGCATAAGACGAACAGCCATTAGCACTGATTCTCCTAATGCAGAGGCTCCGTCATAAACTGAAGCATTGCTCACATCCATCCCAGCTAGGGAGGTAATCATACTCTGATATTCATAAATAATTTGCAGAGTACCTTGGCTTGCTTCAGCTTGGTAAGGCGTATATGCGCTATAAAACTCTCCACGAGAGACAATTTCCCATACAGCAGCAGGAATGTGATGTTGATAAGCACCCCCTCCAGCAAAACATATTTGCGGTATATTTTCTGCCGCTTTTTTTCTCAGCAATTGAGTGGTTTCTATTTCATTTAATCCTTGGGGTACTAAATGGCTAATGGTAGTTCTTAAATTAGCAGGAATTTCATCAAAGAGGGTATCTATATTAGCTGCACCAATCTTAGTGAGCATTGCTTGAATATCATCATGAGTATGCGGAATAAATGGCATAATTAATATCTCTCTTGATTAATGACTTTCATCAGCAACCAGTTGCATATAAGCACCAGAATCTAGTAATTGATTGAAACTCTCCATACTATTTACTTTCAATCGGAACAACCATCCCTCTCTATAAGGATCTTGATTGATAAGCTCAGGACGATCTGCAAGTAGCGTATTAACTTCAATAACTTCACCATCTATAGGAGCATAAATATCAGAAGCTGCTTTTACTGACTCTACTACCATACACTCTAATCCACTCTGAACATTAGTGCCTACAGTAGGTAATTCAACATATACTATATCTCCTAGTAGTTGTTGTGCATGATCACTAATACCTATTGTAATCCGATCTTCTCCTTCTTTTTTAACCCATTCGTGGGTTTTGCTATATTTTAATTCTGAAGGAACATTACTCATTAAAATTCTCCCTAATTTATTTTTAACGCTTATCTGTTGTTTGTAACCGATTACTATACGCTAGTAAGCCATAAAGCTTCTCTTGTAATCCTGACTTGATCTGTTGCCAATTAAAATACCACCGCCAATTACCCCTAATGGTACCCGGTGTATTCATACGCCCTTCAGTGTCAAGCTCTAGAATATCTTGCATGGGAATAATAATATATTGGGCTATTGAATTTAATCCACTTTGAATCAAATCCCATGGCATAGATTTTTTAGAAATCCCTAGATACTTATAAACAATTTGCTGCTTTTTTTTAGGTAACCTATTAAACCATCCTAAAGTAGTATCATTATCATGGGTGCCTGTGTACACAGCACAGTTCTCAATATGATTGGCTGGGAGATACGAATTGTTCGGATTACCATCAAATGCAAATTGCAAAATTCGCATTCCAGGTAAATAAAACTGATCCCGCAATGCCTCTACTTCAGGGGTAATATATCCTAGATCTTCTGCAATAATAGGTAAAGTACCATAGTAAGACTTTAATGCTTTAAATAGTGATTTTCCAGGGGCAGTTACCCAATGACCTTTAATTGCTGTTTTATAAGTCACTGGAATTTCCCAATAAGACTCAAAACCGCGAAAGTGATCAATTCTTACTATATCATGGAGCTTAAATTGAATGCCTATTCTTTGGATCCACCATTGAAATCCATCAGCTTTCATCCGATTCCAGCGATATAATGGATTTCCCCATCGTTGCCCCACTTTAGAAAAAGAATCTGGAGGTACACCTGCTACTGAAGTTAGCTGACCGTCTTTATCTAGAGTAAAATACTCTGGATGTGCCCACACATCAGAACAGTTATGGGCAATAAAAATAGGCATATCCCCGATAATAGAAACTCCATTTTGATGTGCATAAGCTTTAAGTTTTAGCCATTGTTGGAAAAATATAAATTGCTCAAAACGAACTTGATCTATACGGGTAGCAAATTCTAGCTCAATTTCTTTTAAATATTTTGAATCTCTATTCCTCAGTCTTTTGGGCCATTTAAACCAAGGCTTATTACCGTGAATCCCTAGTAATATACTAAATATTGCATAATCTTCTAACCAAAAAGCATGCTCATTACAAAAAGACAAAAAATTTTTCTGAAGCTTTTTATCTTGGCTAGATGCTTGATAAGCTAACTTTAGAATTTTCTTCCGATTACGAGACGAGGTGGATTGTTTAAAATTGAACCAAGGCTCGTTCGCTAAATCCTGTAGTGAAATAAGTTTTGGATTACCTGCATGGGCTGACAAACATTGATATGGGGACAAATTACCTTGGGTAGGCCCAAGTGGAAGGATCTGCCAGAGACTCATGCCCGATTGAGCTAGAAAATCTATAAATTTATAGGCATCTGCTCCCAAATCTCTATTAGGAAGGGAGGTAATATGAAGTAAGACTCCAGCACATCTTTTCTGGAGTGTACCATCATTCATATAGTAAATACTCCTTTATAAAGGTTACTTTTTAGTAAAAGGAGCATTAATCTACCAAATAGATTAAACGTAAATCTATAGTTTTTAGTAATAAAGAAAAAAAATAGTATCTAATAAATACGACTTTGCCCTAGCATCTCTGGGGTTATTAAAATCACATTTTCTTCACTCACATAAAAGCGATCCTTATCTTTTTCTATATCCTCTCCAATAATTGTATTATCTGGAATGTAGCAACCTCTATCTATAATTGCTTTACTGATACGGCAATGCCGACCTATCATTACATCAGGCAATATCACACTATCTCTAATCTCGCTATAAGAATGAATGGATACGTTAGAAAATAAGAGGGAATGATATATTTTAGATCCAGAAATTACACAGCCTCCAGAAACCATAGAATCTATAGCTACGCCACACCGATCTGCCGTATTAAAAATAAATTTAGCAGGAGGTAGCTGCGCTTGGTGAGTCCATATAGGCCAACCTTTATCATAAAGATTAAGCTCTGGTCTAACACTTACTAGTTCTATATTGGTTTTCCAGAAAGCATCTATAGTACCCACATCTCGCCAATAACCAGGATCACCTCCTTGTACGTCCCGAAAAGGAAAAGCCATTACTCGATAATTATTATGAATAATGCTAGGTACAATATCTTTCCCAAAATCATGGGAGGTATTTGTAAAATCGGAATCTCGCACTAATTGTTCATATAAAAAATCTGCATTAAAAATATAAATACCCATAGAAGCAAGAGTTTCATTAGTTTTTCCTGGTGATGGTTGAGGATTTTCTGGTTTTTCTATAAACGAGGTCACTCGTAGATTTTCATCTATTTCTATTACCCCAAAAGCTGAAGCTTCCTTAAGCGGCACATGGATACAGCCCACAGTAACATCAGCTTCCCGCTCCACATGATAAGCGAGCATATCCCCATAATCCATCTTATAGACATGATCTCCTGCTAGAATCAGGATATACTTAGGCTGGTAGGTACGAATAATATCTAAGTTTTGGTAAACTGCATCTGCAGTACCTACATACCAACTATCTTCTCCAATACGTTGCGAGGCAGGTAATAGTTCAATAAAATCACCGAAATAACCTCGCATAAATCCCCAACCTTGCTGAATATGACGGATCAGAGAATGAGCTTTATATTGAGTAAGTACGCCAATTTTTCTAATACCGGAATTTATGCAATTAGAAAGAGGAAAATCAATAATACGAAATTTTCCTGCAATAGGTACAGCTGGTTTGGCGCGCCAATCAGTTAATTGTTTAAGCCGTGATCCTCTTCCTCCTGCTAATACAAGGGCTACCGTGTCTCGAGTTAAGCGGCTAATAAACCGTGCATTATAATTTTCAACCATAACTCTAGCCTCTCTTATAATTAACAGTTGCAAAGAAAATCAGTAGGTATCAGAAAATTCCAATACCTACTTAAGTAGTATATCTTATTAGGAAGTTATTTAACTTTGGGCCATATATTTATAATAATTAATCAGCCCATTGGTAGAGGAATCATGACTAGTTACTGTATCCTTTGCTTGAAGCTCTGGTAAAATAACTTTAGCCAATTGTTTTCCTAGTTCTACACCCCATTGATCAAATGAGTTTATATTCCAAATAATACCCTGTACAAATACTCTATGTTCATAGAAAGCAACGATAGAACCTAGCATATGGGGAGTTAATTTAGAGAAAAGAATAGAGTTACTAGGATGATTACCCTTAAATACTTTATGAGGAATGAGTTGATCTATCTTGTTTTTATCATAATGTGCTGCCTCTAATTCAGCCCTTACTTCATTTGCTGTCTTTCCTTTCATGAGGGATTCGGTTTGGGCAAAAAAGTTTGCAAGCAAAATTTCATGATGAATACCTATTGGATTATGCGTCTCAATGGGGGTTAAAAAATCTCCTATAATTAGGGGAGTTCCTTGGTGTAAAAGCTGATAAAAAGCATGTTGCCCATTAGTGCCTGGTTCCCCCCAGATAACATCCCCTGTAGCATAGTCTACAAACTCTCCATTTCGAGTCACGCTTTTACCATTACTCTCCATTTGTAATTGTTGTAGATAAGCAGGGAGTCGATGTAGATATTGATCATAGGGTAAAACAGCATGGCTTCTAGCGCCTAAAAAATTTATATTCCAAACATCTAGCATACCTGCGATCACTGGCATATTTTCCTCAAGAGGTGCCTCTTGGAAATGCTTATCCATCGCATGCCCCCCCTCTAGGATAGATTCAAAATTATCCATTCCGATATAAAGAGCAATGGATAAACCTATAGCACTCCAAAAAGAATAGCGACCGCCTACCCAATCCCAAAATTCAAACATATTCCGAGAATCAATACCAAATTTTTCTACTTCATTTTTATTGGTAGATATGGCAACAAAATGTTTTGCAACCGCACTCTTATCTGGTGCTACCCGAAGTAGCCACTCTCTTGCGCTGTGGGCGTTAGTCAGTGTTTCGTGAGTTGTAAATGTTTTTGATGCAATAATAAATAGAGTAGTTTCCGGCTGAATACTCTTTAATATTTCAACTAATTGGGTACCATCAATATTTGAAACAAAATGAGCACGAATTCCTTGTTTAGCATAGGGACGTAGTGCTTCAGTTACCATAACTGGTCCTAGATCAGATCCACCAATTCCAATATTTACAATATCTTTTATAGGAGCTCCACTGAACCCTAACCATTTATGACTATGAATCTCGCCACAAAACTCCCGAATACGCTTTAGTACCCCATTTACTTTCGGCATCACATCTTCACCATCATTAGCAATGATAGGTGTATTAGATCGATTACGAAGCGCAATATGAAGCACAGAACGGTTTTCTGTAATGTTAATTGCCTCTCCTGAAAACATCCGTGCAATCCATCGTTTTATATCTCGCTCACGGGCAAGGTTAATCAGTAAATCAATGGTTTCTTGAGTAATTCTATTTTTAGAATAGTCGAAAAGAATATCCTTAAGCGTTAAAGAAAATCGCTCGAATCTTTTAGGATCAGAAGCAAATAAATCTCGCATATGAAGATTTTTTACTTCTTCATAATGTTTAGAAAGTTTTTCCCAAGTTGAAGCGTGTGTTACAGGAGTATTCATAAAATTTAACCCTTCAATTGCTGGTTAATATAATCAGGCAATCTATTCTGCGGAATAAATTGCTGGGGTTGCGTATCACGTAAATATTTTATACCCACAATATTTTGAGTAATCTCATTCTCGCCAAGAATTAATGCCCAGCGAGCACCACTGCGGTCTGCCTTTTTTAATTGATTTTTAAAATTACCACCATTATAGTTAACCTGTAACCGAATGGTAGGAATCTTTGTTCGTAGCTCTTCAGCCAAATAAAGTGCTTGCTCTTCTGCCTGTATACCTACAGCCACTAAGTAAGCATCAATAGATATTTGTAACTCAATTAAACTTTTATCTTTGAGTAAAGCAATTAATCGATCTAAACCAAGCGCAAATCCTGCAGCTGGAGTAGCGCTACCGCCTAATTGTTCAATTAGCCCATCATAACGTCCCCCTGCACAAACAGTTCCTTGAGCTCCTAATTGATCTGTTGTCCACTCGAATACAGTTCGAGTGTAATAATCTAAGCCTCGCACTAATCGTGGGTTAATTTTATAAGCTATCCCAACCTTATTAAGTAAGTTTTGCAATAAATCAAAATGCCTACAAGATTCATCATCTAAGTAATCTAGAATTTGTGGAGCTTCATTAATGAGATCCTGTATTTGCGGATTTTTACTATCTAATATCCTTAGCGGGTTAGTATGCATGCGACGCTGACTGTCTTCATCTAAGGCTGATTGATGCTTAGTAAAAAATGCAACCAGTGCTTCTCGATAATTTGCCCTTGATTCTGGCGATCCTAAAGAATTAAGCTCAAGTTGTAATCCTTTTAATCCAAGCTCCTGCCAAAATCGAGCAGTCATAAATATCAATTCTGCATCTACATCAGGTCCTGGTACACCTAGAGTTTCTACGCCAAACTGATAAAATTGGCGGTATCGACCTTTTTGCGGTCGTTCATGGCGAAACATAGGACCGTAATACCAAAGTCTTTGTATTCCTTGCGTAAGTAAATTATGCTGTAATACTGCACGAACACAACTTGCTGTACCCTCAGGTCTTAGTGTTAAGCTGTCTCCATTAAGATCCTGAAAAGTATACATTTCCTTTTCAACAATATCAGTCGCTTCACCAATCGAGCGTTGAAATAGAGCAGTCATTTCTAGTAGAGGCAATCGAATTTCCTTATAACCATAGTTAGCTAACACTCTATGCAGAGTACGCTCTACTTTTTGCCAATCTCTAGTTTGATCAGGTAGAATATCATTCATACCTCGAATAGCTTGTATTTTTTTAGTCACAATTTATTAACTAGCTAAGTTTTTAATACACCCTGATATATAAAAATCATGGCAGCTCTATACTTTTCTGAGCCATTTGATTTTCTACTGAATCTGGAAAGTTCTGCTTTAGAAATGAGGCATATTGAGCAGCCATGCCCTCATTATGAAGGCTTTTTTCAATATTTATTCCTAACCACAAAGACTGTGCTGTATTGTTTGATATTTTCTGGTAGCGTTGTAGGTATTCTTGAGCTTCGTTATATTGTTTTAATTGAAATTTAATTTCAGCCATATGGTATAAGGAGACTGGAAGGTTTTTCTGAATTTGAAGTGCATTTAAATAATGGCTCTCTGCCTTTTTGTAATCTCCTAATCTCTGAGTAGCTACTCCAGCGTTCTCATAGGCTAAGGCAGGTGTACTATAGAATGGGTTTTTTACCGCATTTAAAAAATGCCTTTCGGCTTCCTGATAACGTCCTTGCTGATAAAGAAAAACCCCGTAATTATTTTGAGTTTCTGGGTTATCTGAATCTAGCTTAATTGCCTTTAGGAAATTTTTCTCTGTTTCTTTACTTTTTTCTAATCGCTGATCAAGCAAAGCCAAGCTGCTATAAGCACTTGCAAGGGTGGGATCTTCCTCAATCGCTCGGTTTAATTTTTGAAGTGCCTGCTTAAGATCTCCTTGTTTAAAATACTCAATTCCCATTTGAGTATTAATTTCAGCAGCCTCTTTCATTTTAGTAGAGGGAGCAAAGCAGCCCGTTATAGAAAGAGTAGCCACTACAACAGCAATAAAAATAGGTATAAATTTCATGGTAAGACATCATTTATTATTTGATTTTTATTATTTAACTGAACCGGTGAATTCTATCCTGTACTTGACCGGCTAACTGCCCGCAGGCAGCTGCAATATCATCACCACGGGTTTTCCTTGTTACAGTAATAATCCCCTTTTTTAATAACACTTCTCTAAATGCATTAATAACATCCATACTAGAGCGCTGATACAAACTATTTGTAAAAGGGTTGAAGGGAATTAGATTTACCTTAGCTGGAAGATCTTTTAACAGCTTTACAAGCTGCTGGGCATGGCGAGGAGAATCATTTACTCCTGCTAACATAACATATTCAAAGGTAATAACTCGTTTGTTATTCCCAATAACATAGCGATGACATGCAGCAAGTAATTCTTGTAAGGGATACTGTTTATTTATAGGAACAAGTATATCTCGTAATTTATCATCAGATGCATGAAGGGAAACGGCTAAACTAACAGGGCAAGCTACCCGTAATCGATCGATTCCAGGTACCATACCTGCCGTACTTAAAGTGACACGCCGCCAAGATAGCCCATAAGAAAAATCATCCAGCATAAGATTCATAGCAGTCACTACATTATTAAAATTAGCAAGTGGCTCTCCCATACCCATCATTACTACATTAGTAATTGCTTGAAAACCAGTTTTAGACTGTTTTAATGATTCATTTGCTAGCCATAATTGACCAATAATTTCAGAAGTTCGTAAATTACGATTAAATCCTTGTTTCCCTGTAGCACAGAAAGAACAATTTAAAATACACCCTACTTGAGAAGAAACGCAAAGTGTTCCTCGGCTTTCCTCAGGAATAAAAACAGTCTCGATACAATTTCCGCAAGATAAACGCAGTAACCATTTACGAGTTCCATCCGCTGAATCATACTGATGTTCTATTTTAGGAAGAGCTGTAACGGTATATTCTGCTAACTTTTCCCGTAAAGACTTGCTTAGATCTGTCATCTGACTATAGTCAGTGACAAAGCGTTGATGTATCCAATTGAGTACTTGGCGAGCACGAAAAGGTTTCTCACCAAAATTTATAAAAAAAGACTCCAGCTTTACCCGATCTAAATCGAAAATATTAACTGGATTAGTAGCCACAATCGTTTAAAAACTAAGTTCTACAGCAAATTTCTTCTGGCTTAAAAAAGAATTCAATTTCTACTCTGGCTGTATCTGACCCATCAGAGCCATGAACTGCATTTGCATCGATACTTTCTGCAAAATCTGCTCGAATAGTGCCAAGTGCTGCCTCTTTAGGATTAGTTGCCCCCATGATCTCTCTATTTTTAGCAATAGCACTTTCCCCTTCAATCACTTGTACTATAATAGGGCCGGAAATCATAAATTCTACAAGATCACTATAAAATGGACGGTGAGCATGTACAATGTAAAATTGTTGTGCTTGATCCCTACTGAGCTGAAGCATTCGCATTGCTACAATTCTAAGACCAGCTTTTTCAAAGCGAGCATCAATTTCTCCGATCACATTTTTTGCAACAGCATCTGGTTTTATAATAGAAAGCGTGCGTTCAATTGCCATTATGTAAAACACTCCATTAAACTTAAATACTTCATTATGCTTTTTAAAAAAACATAAAAATGATACCACTATCACTAAACGTAATGATAGCACGGCAGTAAATACATAATGAAATCAACAAAAGGATTTAATTTTATTTAAAAATTATGAGAGCTTCCCAATACTTACTTTCAACTACTCGTGAAATTCCTGCTGATGCAGAAATTATTAGCCATCAACTGATGCTTAGGGGAGGTTTTATTCGCCGCCTTGCAGGAGGAGTCTATACTTGGCTACCTCTAGGATTAAGAGTATTACGTAAAGTTGAAAATATTATCCGTGAAGAGATGAATCGGATAGGTGCTCAAGAAGTGCTTATGCCTGCCGTGCAGCCAGCTGAGCTTTGGCAGGAAACAGGCAGATGGGAGCAATATGGACCTGAACTACTAAGGTTAATCGATCGACATCAACGGCACTTTTGCTTTGGTCCTACCCACGAAGAGATTATTACTGATCTGGCACGTCAAGAGTTAAAAAGCTATAAACAATTACCTGTGCTTTTTTATCAAATTCAAACTAAATTTCGAGATGAGATTAGACCCAGATTTGGTATTATGCGTGCTCGGGAATTTTTAATGAAAGATGCTTATTCCTTTCATTTAAATCAAGAATCATTAGATCATATCTACCAACAAATGTATGAGACCTATACTCGCATTTTTACTAAAATTGGTTTAAATTTCCGAGCAGTCCAAGCAGATACTGGATCTATTGGTGGCAATACTTCTCATGAATTTCATGTCCTTGCTGACTCTGGTGAAGATGCTATTGCTATCTCAAATGAAAGTGATTATGCAGCTAATGTTGAATTAGCAGAGGCATTACCTTCTTCAAATTTAGAAAATACCTTGCTTAAGGAGAATTTAATTTTAGTTGATACACCAAATCAATGCACAATCGAAGAGTTAAGCCAATTCCTAAATGTTTCCCCAAAGCAGTGTCTCAAAACATTATTAGTACATGGAATCGATAGCCCATTAGTTGCTTTAGTGCTTCGAGGTGATCATGATCTGAATGAAATCAAGGCACAAAAACTCCCTCAAATTGCTAACCCCTTAAAATTTGCTACTTCAGAAGAAATATGGGACGTATGCCAAACTAAAATAGGATCTATAGGTCCTATAAACTTAAATATTCCTATTATTGCAGACCATAGTGCAGCAGCATTAATCAATTTTATATGTGGTGCCAATATAAAAGATAAGCACTTTACTGGAGCAAATTGGGATCGGGATTTACCTAAGCCTGTTACTGCTGATATTCGTAATGTGGTTGATATGGATTCGAGCCCTGATGGAAAAGGATATTTATCTATTACTCGAGGGATAGAAGTAGGCCATATTTTTCAGTTAGGCAATAAATATACCCAAGCTATGGATGTGTCAGTACTCGATGAAACTGGGCATGCTATAGGTCTTACTATGGGCTGCTATGGCATCGGAGTATCTCGAATAGTCGCTGCTACTATTGAACAAAATTATGATGATTATGGAATTATTTGGCCTTCTGCAATTGCTCCTTTTCAGCTAGCTTTAATTCCTATCAATAGGCATAAATCAGATCAAGTAAAAGAAACAGCAGATAGATTATATATAGAACTTCAAGATGCTGGTTTTGATGTCTTGCTAGATGATCGTGAATTACGGCCAGGGGTTATGTTTGCTGATATGGATTTAATTGGTATCCCCTATCGTTTAATTATCAGCGAACGAGGACTAGAATCTGGTACTGTAGAGTATAAGGGAAGGCAAGATAAAGAAAGTACTCAAATAAAGCTAACTGATTTAACTTCAGTACTTAAAACACACTTAAATCTAAACTACTCGTCTTAATAAATAATCAACGCTTATAAAAAACAAAAACCCCAGGATGCCCCGGGGTTTTTTATTCCTAACTTGCTAGGAAACAAACTAGCATATAGCTTATTTCCTAATAGCGATCATCCTGAGGATATTTATCTGTCCAATCAATAGGCTTATCCATAATCACCATTTTACCTTGCTTCTTACTTTCATTCAGATCGGTAAACTTCACGTGTTTATGCACAAGATTTTGATGGCAATCAATACAGGTCCATCCTTGCTTTAATTTTTTGTGAGCTTTTTGCCCAGATTTCGGCACAGGTTGTGGATTCACATGGCAGCTTTTACAGGTAAGACTATCCCAGTTTTTGATATTCATACGTGCATGTTGTGCCATTTCTTGGCGACGCTCATCGAATTTATCAATCGTAGAATAATCTTCAAAAATTTCCAGATAGAGCTCTCTAGCACCATCAACCACATGAGTAGCCACTGCCTTATGGAAATTAGATAACCCACGAGGAATATGGCAATCTTTACAACCTGGATCTAATCCATAGGATCCATAATGCGGAGATTCCTTTAACTCCTTATAAGGATAGGACATGGAATGACAACTGGTACAAAAAGTAGTTGTTGATAGTGCTGCCTCTCCACCAAAAACCACAATAAGTAAAGCAAGTAGGCTTCCTGCACCAATTAATACAGGCCGCCAATTTACTTCAAGATATTCACGAATGGCTTGCCACCATTGCGTTAACTTAGACAACAACATAGCTATTTACTCCTTGGGCGATATAGTGTGTTCTTACACCTCTTATAGATTAGATAGGGATAAACCATACAAAAATATATTTATTACCTCTTACTTAAAACGTTTTATATTGTTTTATCACTAACACACTACAAAAATTGTTTATAAATTTTAACCTAGATTAATTGCTTAGACTTAAAGCGTATACTCATCAGCTTAAAGTAATCACTCAACAATAAGAATATAGAATATCCAACATAGGACTTCTTACTTGTTGCTATCCATAGGCAAGGAATACACCCAATAACCTCCATACTGAGCAAGAAGGCGAAGCTCTTTGAGTTTCGCTGGATTTGAAGAGTTAAAAGGTAGCATTTTTGCTATCAAAGTATCTTTGGAAGAATTATCAGTGAGAAAATAGGCGCGAATAACATCTTTATCCAACCGTTCCACTAAATAAGATGTATAACCATTTTTCTCTACCCACTCTTTTACGTGGGGAATTAATGCATGGGTTTGTCCTTGATTAGGAAAATCCTTAAACCCTATACCTAGTCGATTTGGTTCCATGATTCCCATTTTGTATATATCAGAATAGTGGACCACAATATATACATCTTTATTCTTAGTAAAGCTTCTTAGCATAGAAACTCCTGTAGTTTCATCAGCTAAAAAAGCGTCTACTAGATCACCTAGCTGCTTTCTTTCCTTATTTGAGTCGCTTACTTGCCAAAACTCATTTTCAAACTTCCTAATTCCTTCCGATTGATTAGCCCACGGACTAGGTATAATAATCGGTTCATCCATATTTTCATGGAATAAAGTATTTGCACCTGTTAATAGGTTAAGGCGATGAGAAGTATCCCACCAACTTAATACCATTCCTGTCTTAGGAACATGTTGAATTACAGCTTGAGCTAAATCATTTAGATCCTTAGCTCCACTTGTAATAGTGATGATTGGTTCTCTAAGATTATTTTTCCATAAAAGCAGTACGGGTGAATCTTTTTTATCTCTAGTGCCAGTGTAAAACTCTGCTAGGGGTGTTTTTTGAACCTTCTCTGCAATTAATTCATATTTAAGAATACTAATCCCTAGATTCTTATAGTTTTTAAGATCTTCTAAATCTGAAAAATCTTCAATTTTTCCTTCTGCTACTTTTTGATATTGATAGGGAGCACCTTCACCACTAGTAGAGTGAAGTAATGACCACCCAAGCCAAATAAGGAGGAAAAGCCCCCCTGCTATTAGGATACTCCCAATAAGCAGAGGTGCTTTATATACTCCTGAAAGTGATGGTATAGCTTTATTCGCTACAGACACAAAATATTAACCTTCTGCTTTCTGTTTACGACGCCAAGCCACTAACCCTAAACCTACAAGCACCATACCACTTCCCAAGCCGCCTACTGTTGCTTGTTTTACTTTACTATCTAACTCTAACAAGCTTGCAGTTTTTAATTTACCAACGGTAGCTTCTAAAGAAGCAACTTGAGATTTTAATTTAGCAAAATCTCTCAGCTTGGTATTTTCAGTTTGAATTTCAGTGTAGTGTTGTATCAAAGGTGCCCAACCCCAAGTATAGGTAAATCCACCTGGGAAAGCATGGAAAAGCCCTTTATAGTTTTGGAGTAAATCTTGTTCCCACAGCTTAGAATAAGCTAACTCAACAGTTGTTGGATTATTATCCTTAGCCATAAAGAGTTGGAAGAATTCACCAGGACCATCTTTTTCCGGTTTTGGTGGTGCTGGACGATTGGTAGTTTGACCAGGTAATAATTTATCCTTGTATAAGGCTTCCATTATTCCTTTTACTTCCATCTGCTTCTTAAGCCCAGAAATCGTGCCATTATCTGAGAATGTTAAATAGCTTTCAGCAAACTTCTTAGAATGGCAATTTCTACAGGTATCTACCCAATCATCCCTACGTTCTTTGTACCATGGATGCTCAAGATTATTAGCAATGCCTTCTTGAGGGTTAAATGCCCAACGGACTTTCCGTACTAAATTATGAGCAAATTTACCTTTATATTCCATGTGGCAGAAAGCACAGGTGGCTGCAGTTTGTTTATTGTCGCTAATAGCACGCTCAAGGGGCACTTCCCAATCCCATTCACTGCCATGAGTTTCATATACTGCACCATGTTTAGACATCATGTAGTTTTCAAACTCATTATGATCTGCACCATTGTGACAATAGGCGCATGCTTCTGGTTTACGTGCTTCTGCAGATGAGAATTGATGACGAGTATGGCAGGTATCGCAGCGATTTTGGTTAATATGGCACATGGTACAACCATCTGCAATTTCCCGATCCTCCATTGCTGCCCAAGTGGCTAACTCCACATTTGCTTGATAATCTAAAGCATGAGAAGGGCGACCTGGCGGCCAAATAGGATCAATTTTTTTCCCATGCACATCAGTGTCAGGCCAAGTAAGCGTATCACGCTCTGCCTCTCTTTCAGCAAACTCTGTTAAGTGACAAGCACCACAAGCTGCTGCATCAGGAAGTCTTAAATCTTCTTTGTGGCTACCCTTTTGAACACCAACACCCATATGGCAATCAATACAAGAAACTTCTTTAAGTTCTTCTGCTTCTCCAAGCTTCCCTAAAGAGCGAAGATTAGTTTCTACTTTTTTAATGAGTTCTTTTTTGTAATAGCGGGAATCATCCTTAGTGAGTTTACGAATCTCATCTAAATTAGCATGCACGCTTTGTTTCCAAGAATGAACCCAACCACGAGTCTCATCCTTATGGCATTTTATACACTCTTCTCTGGTAGCAACTTTTGCTGGAGCCCGTGGTGGTTTATAGTAGCTATCAGGATCCAAATATTGCATGAATGGAAGTGGAGACCAATACTCAGCGTATTTACCTTCCCCATGACCTTGTTTTGGATCATAATACCGCTTGGTAATTGCTTCATATAATGTTTTAGGTGAAGCTCCTTGATCTACTCCTAAAGCTTTGTAAAGCTCTACAGGAATTTCGGCATTTGCACTTCCCGCAAATAATAGACCCATGCCTATCATTGCAGCCACAGCTTGCAAAAGCCTTTTAATTATATTCTTACTCATATATTGACCTCTAAATTGCACTGTCACTCATAATTGACCTCCCTCGCACATGAATTCTCGAGGTATAAAACACTTATTTTAGATTTTAATGGTAAAGCACTGCTTGAAAAGCGAGGAGACCACAAAATCAGAATATTATTACAAGATAGTATCTACAATAGCGGCGATCAAATGGCTATTGTAACAGCCGTAAAAAATGATTAAGAACCCCATCTACGGCCTATATTTGTAACTGGCATCAGTATAGCAATAAAAGCAGGATTTCCACAAAACTATATCGCATATTAAAGATAAATTTATGTTACTAATACATAATGATATATAAAAGTAGTAAAGAATTAAGTATAAACACTAGTAGCCATAGTATGCAGATTCCTTTAAAGCTAAAGCGCAGAGGCCACCAAACACTACAAAATCAGCTTTTTGATCAAATTCGTAATCTGATCCTAAGTGGAAAATTAAGACCGGGAATGGTGATGCCTGCTAGTCGTATTTTAAGTGAACAACTAGGTATTTCTCGCAACACTGTTATGCTTGCTTATGAACGATTGATTACTGAGGATTATTTACAAACTCAAAAAGCAGCAGGTACTTACGTGAATTTAAATCTTCCTATAGATTCTGTAGTCCTAAAAACACCAAGTCAATCCTCAAAAATATCTACTAAAATATATGAAAAAAGACACCCAGTATTATTTAAAGGACGAGCTCCGAGACTAACTAACATAGAGCGAAATAAAATTGATATTGATTTTAAAGTAGGCCGATTAGATCCTCACTCCTTTCCTATCAAGATTTGGCGACGCTTAATTTTGAAGCATTTAGATAAAGGTAGTGGAAATATTACTGAATATCGTGATCCTACTGGGTTGATGACTTTAAGAAGGGCTATTGTCAATCATCTAGGTCCTGCCCGAGGGATTTCTGTTAGCCCAGATCAAATTATTGTAGTGAGCGGTAGCCAGCAAGCTTTAAACATTATTGCCCGGTTATTAATCAACCAAGACAGTATTGTGGTTACTGAATGCCCTTGTTATCAGGGAGCGATATATGTATTTGAAAGTTATGGTGCAAAATTTTGCCCTATTCCAGTTGATCACCATGGATTACAGACAGAAAAACTCCCTAATACAACGGTAAGCTTAGCTTATGTCACCCCTTCTCATCAGTATCCTTTAGGTGCTACCTTATCCTTAAAACGTAGAGTCCAATTATTAGATTGGGCGGGAGAAACGGGGGCTTATTTAATAGAGGATGACTATGATAGCGATTTTCGCCATAATGGCTCCCCATTGACTGCCTTAGCTGGTTTAGATCCCTATGGCTGCGTTATTTACATGGGAACAGTTTCTAAATCTATTGGTGCAGGACTTCGGTTAGGTTATTTAGTGCTTCCAGAGATATTAGTAACACCCGCAAAGATAGTAAAAGCTCTTTTAGATAATGGTAATCCATGGCTCGATCAAGCAGTATTGGCTGATTTTATTGAAAATGGAAGCTATGCAAGGCATTTGCGTCAAATACGACGTATTTATCTTCGTCGTAGAGATTGCCTTATTGCAGCTTTAAAATCCCATTTTGGTAAAGTATCTCTATCAGGACTAGGTGGAGGGATGCATATCGTATGGCATTTACCCTCTCACTTTCCTACAGCTGCTGAAATGCAAGAGGTTGCTCAACAAATAGGAGTAGGTATCTATACCTTAGAAAAAGGAGGAGCCCATGATTTTGGGTATCAGGAATATAGTAAGCATACTCTAGTACTTGGATATTCCTCTCTCGATGAGGCTCAAATTCAAGAAGGTATAAATCGGGTTGCTAAATCCATTTCAGTAAAACTAAATCCTTAAAACCTAATAGGATAATTTAAATTTCTTTTTTAGGCATATTTTGGAGCTCCTTAATAGGAGCACTAGCTAATGGATTCGCCAGCAATAGCAAGAGTATTATCGTACCCTATATTACCTATATTTGTTTCTGTAAGATTTTTAATTACTTTTTTATACACTCAAACATGTAGGAAACTTATAATAAATTGCTTAGATAGGTTATATTTTTATAGCTCTATATAGTTAATAGTTATTCGTGGAAAACAGAATAGTAAGATCTTTTAAAAGGTAGTCTTAAATGAAACAATCTAATTTCAATCTAAAAGCAGCTTTTATTTCAACAGCAATCCTAGTAAGTGTAAGTATTAGTACTGCCCATAGTGCCCCTGCAGCTTCTGTGCACTTCACCAGTAAAGGTGAACTTATCCAGCCTAAGGATTATCGAGAATGGGTCCATGTGGGAACTCAAGTCACCCCAAATGATATGAATGATGGTAAAGCAGCTATTCATGGATTTCATAATGTCTATGTAGATCCAGAAAGTTTTGCTTATTGGAAAAAAACTGGCAAATTCCGTGATGGTACGGTGGTAATTAAAGAATTATTAGATATAGGCACTAAAAATGCCTTAACTGGTAATGGTTACTTTATGGGTAAACATACAGGGCTAGAGGCAGCTATTAAGGATTCAAAACGCTTTCCAAATGAGCCAGGTAATTGGGCTTATTTTATGTTTGGTACCAAATATCCTTTGCCTCAAACTACTGCTGCCCAGCCTACAGCTGAATGTAACATCTGCCATCAGAAAAACGCTCAAGATGATTGGGTATTTACCCAATATTACCCAACCCTTACTGCAGCAAAGCCTAAAAATAAAACTAACTAAATTGTAAGCTAAAAATTTAAGGGGTAGATGTTTTACCCCTTATCTATCGGTATTTCTGTAGTAGATATATGGTGGGTACCAACAATTTTATTGTTGTGGTTTAGGTAAACTAGAGCAGGTTTAAAAAACTCTGCTTCTGTACTGTTAAGCATCCCGTAAGTACATATAATTAGCCGATCGTTAAGACAAGCTTTCCGTGCAGCGGCGCCATTAAGAGAGATTGTTTGAGATCCAGCATCAGCACGCATTGCATAAGTAATAAATCGCTCTCCATTATTAATATTATAAATATGCACCTGCTCATACTCTTTAATTCCAGCGGTATCTAACAAAATGCTATCAATGGCACAGGATCCCTCATATTCTAGCTCAACTTGCGTTACACAAGCTCGATGCAATTTTGATTTTAATAAAGTTACATACATAGAGGGTTTATCTTTATTTCGTTTTATCCTAGCTGAATGGGTATATTATCAATAAGGCGCGTCTTACCTAAATAAGCTGCTCCTAAAACAACAAAGTTGTGATCTTCTTGACTCGGATCGAGTAGATTTATAGTTTTAATACTAACATAGTCAGGTTGAAATCCGTGATTTACCAATAAATTATAAGATTCTTGCTCTAAATGGGTAAAGCTTTGTTTTCCTTGCTTAATCTTTGTAGCAATGTGACTTAAAGTGTTAAATAAAAAAGGAGCTTGTACTCGCTCTTGATCAGATAAATAACTATTTCGTGAGCTAAGAGCCAAGCCATTTGAGTCTCGTACTGTGGGGATATTCTTAATAATTATTGGCATAGCTAGATCAAGCACCATACGACGAATAATTAATAATTGCTGATAATCTTTTTCTCCAAATAGGGCTATTTTAGGCTGAGTAATATTAAAGAGTTTTGCCACAATGGTAGTCACTCCTTGAAAATGCCCTGGGCGATAAGCACCTTCAAGAATATCCGAAAGGATAGGTACATTAACTTGAGTAGTTTGCTCTAAGGGCTGAGAATATATTTCTGTAATCGAAGGAGTAAATACGGCAGCTATATTATAGGGTGCTAAAACTCTTAAATCATTTTCTAGCGTTCTTGGATAACGCTCGTAATCTTTTGTATCATTAAATTGTAAGGGATTCACAAAAATACTAACGACTACTCTATCAGCTAGAATAGTAGCATTTTCTACTAAAGCTAAATGACCGGCATGAAGATTACCCATAGTAGGGACTAGAGCGATTTTTTTATGGGTAGACTGCCACTGATTTACTTGTTCGGTCATCAATGCCGTAGTTTGAATAATTTTCATCAATAGCTTTGTGCTAAACTTGGAAATTGCTTATTTTTGACTGCATGCACATAGGATTTAACCCCATCAAGTACACTGTCTTTATCAGTTAAAAAATTATGATTAAATCTAGGAGCTTTTCCTTGGGTAATCCCTAACATATCGTAGAGAACAAGCACTTGCCCATCACACTCTGGACCTGCACCACAGCTTATCACTGGTATTTTTAAGGCCTGAGTAATTTTTTTTCCTAAGGCTGCAGGCACGCACTCTAGAATAAGCATATCCGCTCCTGCTTGCTCTAAAGTGACGGCATCTTCATAAATACGATCTGCTGAAATCTGATCCTTACCTTGTACTTGATAACTACCTAATTGATAAATAGATTGAGGTAATAGTCCTAAATGAGCACATACTGGAACACCATAGAGGCTTAGCTGATAAGTAGTTTCTTTTAAGAAAGCTCCTCCCTCTAACTTAACCATGTTTGCTCCCCCTTCCCTCATTAATCGTCCAGCATTATGAAGTGCTTGAGGAGGTGACGCATAGGTCATAAAAGGCATATCAGCAATAATAAAAGAGCGTTGGCTACCTCTTACTACATTTTTGCAGTGATAGATCATGTCCTCTATATTCGTCGTAACCGTACTTTCCTGCCCTTGAATCACCATCCCTAAGGAATCTCCAACTAGGAGTACATCTACTCCAGCAAGTTCTAATAAAATAGCAAAACTTGCATCATAAGCAGTAAGCATGGCAATTTTTTCACCTTGCTGCTTTAATTGTTTAAGCTGAGATAGGGTAAGGCGTTTCATCCAATTTTGTGATATCAGTATAGATACAATGGGGTATTAGTTCTCTTATGTGCCCCATACTAGGTATTATAAGATGAGGGGCTATTTCTTCAAGTGGGTACATTACAAATCCTCGCTCATGCATCCTAGGGTGAGGAATTGTAAGTCGTACTGTCTTTAGCTGTATATCTTCATATAAAAGTATATCTAGGTCTAAAGTACGCTCTCCCCAATGGCGAGTCTTTATTCGTTGGTGATTTTTCTCTATCTGTTGTAAACAAAGTAATAAATTCTCTGGAGTCAGCATAGTGATTATTTTAGCAACTGCATTAATATAATCAGGCTGATCTTGAGGACCCATAGGCTTACTTTGATAAAAACTGGAGCAAATTATATACTTAGTATTAGGTAAGTGATTTAATTCAATTAATCCCTGAGATATATGGGATTTTGGGCAATCAAGATTGCCTCCTAGCCCAATATATACGCTAGCCATCTACACTTACTAGCTGATTTAATTTAGGTTTAATTTTTTTAGTTTTACTACGATTGGATCTGCTTCTTTTAGGATTTAAATAATTTAACCGCTCTTTTTCTTCCAGACTCTGGACTTTGTCCCACCACCGGCATAAGTTTGTGTCTTGCTCATTAGGAATTTCATCGGCTTGATTGCGAAGCAGTAAAAAATCATAAGCAGCTCGAAACCGAGGGTGTTGTAATAAACGTACTGCTCGTATACCTTGTTGGTATTTAAACCGAGGTTGTAAATACCATATTTCTTTCATAGGCAAGGAAACACGTCGTGGTAATGTAATATGACGAGATTGATTAATAGAAACAGTTTCTACTGATTTTCTAATGAGTTCCCCAATTTTTTTAGAATCTGGGTATTGATCAATTAATTTTTTAATTGGCACCCATAAAAAAACAGCAAATAAAAAGGCAGCAGTTACTGGTTTTTCTTCTAAGACTCGGTTATCTGTGTTAATAAGAGCTTGTTCTAAGAAAGATTGAGAGAACCTATCTCCTTGTATCAAATATGTTTCCGTTTCTGGAAATAGCCATTGAAATAACCCAAAGTGACGAAGCAAGCTAAAGGCTTGTATCGCATAGCCACTTAAAAATAGCTTAATCACCTCTTCAAATAGTCGTGCTGGAGGAATATTCTGCAAAGTAGATGCAAATTGATATATAGCCTCTTTACTCTCAGGATGAAGATCAAACCCCAGTTTACACATAAATCGTACTGCCCGTAGCATCCGTACCGGATCCTCCTGATAGCGGGTTGTCGGATTGCCGATTAAGCGAATCTGGTGCTTTTCTAAATCTGTTATGCCACCTGTATAGTCAATTACTGAATCAGTTCTAATATCATAATAAAGTGCATTAATAGAAAAATCCCGTCGCCAAGCATCCTGTTCTAGAGTACCGTAAATATTATCGTCTACAATTCGCCCATTATGATCTAACAATTTTTCTGAGGGTGGAGCTCGGAAGGTAGATACCTCAATAATATTTCGCTTAAATCGTACATGGGCAAGACGAAATCTACGCCCAATCAATCGACTATTAGGGAATAGTTCACGAACCTGCTCAGGAGTAGCATCAGTAGCTACATCAAAATCTTTAGGTTTATAACCTAATAATAAATCCCGTACGCATCCTCCAACTAGGTAGGCATTAAAGCCTGATCTATTTAGATGCTCTAAAACCTTATGAGCAGGATCACTGATACACTCACGGGGAATGCCATGCTTAGATTGAGAAATGATTGTTGGAGAATTTATAATGGTAGCTCTTTATTTTTATAAACTAAGGAAAAGTAACCCCGCCCTGTTTTGCACAAAGTAATCGATAGCTAGGTAACTTAACTCTTTAAGCAATTTACTTAGATATGTATAATAGCAGATACTTAGCTCCCATCGTCTAGCGGTTAGGACATCGCCCTCTCAAGGCGGTAACAGGGGTTCAATTCCCCTTGGGAGCGCCATAGTAACTAGAACCAACCTAAAGTACCCCCCCAGCAGCTCCTGCAATAATAATTAACCCAAGAATTAATAATACACCATGGATGATGTGGAGTCGTTGCCATGCTTTATCCGCATTGCCACCACTGCCTTTCATGATTCTTTTTAATAAACCGGCAGGGCGAAGTACAAATAGCATGAGTACAAACCATAGCCAATAAAATATCATTAAGGATAACCACCATTTATGGGGGTCATGAAGAGAATTCCATAAATTCAAACGATAAAGTAAATAAAAACCAGCAATTCCAATAATAATAATGGCAGTTTTTACTTGAGGTGCAAATCTAGATTCAATATGTTGAAATACTTCTGATATATCCCCTAATTTTCCGGCTCGAGCGAGGGGAAGAAATACAAAAGTGATAAAAGCAAGTCCACCAATCCACCAAACTACCCCTAAAAGATGTAACCCAATAGCAATTCCTAAATCCCAACTCATTTTCAATTTCTCTTAAAAAATTAGTATAAAAAATATTAAGGTTTATTTAACTCATTCCAACGTCTGTAAATTTCAATTGCTTCTTTAGATTGTTCTTGAATCATGGGTAATCTTTTCTGTCCTATAGGCTTAGTATACTCATCATAAAAGGTTTCTAGTTCAAAGTATTTACGATTATCTCGATAAAATGGAGCATAATCTTCCCGAGTTGTCATATAAATTACCTGTTTAGGGCTGCAGTAGTAAAGTGCACCAAGGCACATAGGGCATGGGCTAGTGAGTATATAAATAGTACAATCAATTAAATGCTCTGTTTTCAGCTTGATACAAGCCTCTCGAATTGCCAATATCTCTGCATGAGCCGTAGGATCATGAGTTTGGGCTACCTTATTTGGGCTTTCAGCAATAATTTCTCCATTGCAAACAATGACTGTAGAAAACGGTCGCCCACCCTCCTCCACATTTTTTCTAGCAAGATCAATTGTTCTAGTTAAAAAATATTGATGATTCACAGGAATCCCTCCTAATTTTTAGGTATAAGCAACCGCTAAATCTCTATATGGTATAAACTAGAATAAATAGTTATTAGATTAAATACTATAATTTTAGGTGAAATCTCACTATGTCCACATTATTAATTACCGGTGCTAACCGGGGAATTGGTCTAGAGTTTGTTACGCAATATATTCAAGTAGGTTGGAGAGTACTTGCCTGCTGTCGCAATCCAGATAAAGCAGAGACACTTAATCAACTTGAATCAAAACATCATAATTTATTGAGTATCTATCAACTAGATATTTCCTATTTTACGGAAATTGAAGAGCTAGCTGTGGATCTTTTTGATGAAGAAATTGATGTATTTATTAATAATGCCGGCATTTATCCTGAAGGCAAATTATCCTCCTATGATCTTTCCGATGATAACTGGATAGCAGGATTTAAAATTAACGCAATGGCTCCCCTTAAAATGGCACAGCTATTTGCTCCCCAAATTGCCCAAGGTCAGCAAAAGAAGATTATTAATATTACAAGTAAAATGGGTAGTATTGCAGATAATACTAGTGGCGGATCCTATCTTTATCGCTCTAGCAAAGCTGCTCTTAACATGATCACTAAAAGTCTTGCTATTGACTTAGCTCCTCAAGAAATAGCAACTGCGGTGCTTCATCCCGGCTGGGTACAAACTGAAATGGGAGGAGCTGGTGCTTTAATTACTACCCAAAAAAGTGTAGCAGGAATGCGTCAAGTCATTGAGCAGCTTACGCTAGAAAATAGCGGAAAATTTTATGACTACACGGGGAAAGAAATTCCTTGGTAGCTCCCTTAAAAGAGGGAGCTAGCCCCTTTCTTCCTAGCTTATTTATTGCTTATATTTTCATATACAACAGCTGCTTCTGCTTTTGACAGCACTGTATCATATAACCCAATTTTATCTTCTTCATGCTTATCTATGCCTGTATAAGTCAGGCTTGCATCTTCATAACATTACTCTTTTAAATAATTCCGGATCAAGCTGAGTAATTACATCTTTTAGGGTTCGCTCTCGGTAATCAGTTAAGTACATAAAGATAGGGATACGAGTTGCAAATTTAATCAGTTTTTCTTGAATTTCCTTACCTAGGCGAAAGTCCTTCACGAATTAAATTTAGCCATTTTGTACCTCAGATTTGTATTTAAATCAAAAGGATTATTTTTTTCTTGCCAATTCTTTTTTATTTATCGGCATAAGTCCAATTGAAAATTTAATCCCCAGCTAAGAAATTACCATTGCCACAGATGGGCTCTAAGAATCGAGAATCAATTCTTTGGGTTTCTTGATCTACTAAGTCCAGCATAGTTTAGATTTCCTTTGCTTCAGTATATATCTCATCATGATCTATTACATGTTTTTTAGATCTGAGATCACACCTTCTTAAATATTTTTCATTTAAAAAATGATGGTTCAGCTAATTTTAAGCTTTAATTCATTTTTTCTTCAGCTTGAATCATTAAGCTTATAGCTAAGGGTAAACTATAGATGGTGTCTATTTTATGGGACGAAATGCTACACACAAATGTATTGGGCTAGCCATCTTACTCTTTCGCCTACCTCTTGCTACTGGTAGTGAACCCGGACCATGCCCCCACGTACCAGAACCTATGATTTATGATTTAGTGCGTAATCTTTGTGCTTCCCGAGGAGAGATTGAAATTAATGCCTTAACTGAATATAGTCCAAATGAAGGTACAGTAACTCCTAGCCCTGAAATTGAATACTCTTTTTTAGATGGTTATGCGGTAGAACTTGAAGTAGATACGAATATCCCCGTAGATCCGGGTCATTTGGAAGGAAATATGAGGATTGCTGACTATAAGCCTTCATTGCAAGGTACCTTTGGCTATCATAATAGCCACTTTGCCCATGGATGGCAATTTACTGGAGAGTATTTTACAGATGGTAAGGGTTTTTCAAATACAGCAATATATCTATTAGAGTACCAATTTAATAAACATTGGAGTATTTTCAGTATGGCTGGCGCACGCCGTAGTGATTTTTTCTCTAATGTATTTTATAAGGGGATAGTTAACCAGAATCTTTTTTATACATTTTCATCAGGATTAATATTGGGGTTAGAGGTAAATTGGGTGTACAAACCCAACTTTCCTAGTAATTCTGATAATCTTATTGTTATGCCTGAAGTACATAAAGAACTAACAGAGCATATTAACTTACAGTTTGGGGTTGGATTAGAGCGAACTAAGCATAAGGATTCTCTTAATACAGGAATGCGGCTTGTCTATACTTTTTAATCTAAAAGTGCTTTAACCTAACAGGTTAAGGCAATCATTAACCCTTAAAAAAGGATAATATTATGAAAATAAATAAATTATTTATAATTTCTTCTTTAGGATTAGCTATGAATTTCGCCCAAGCCGATGTAACTAATTCTATTGAAAAAGTAATGCCAAATAAAGGGCAAGCAACACAAATTCAACAAAATCATCAGAATAATACTCAAGAGATTGAAGCTCTTTTTAAGAAGTTAGATGCAGCAGCTTTAGCAAATCATCCTAATGCAACTATAAGTGATTCTAGCTTAAAGAAGAAAGGGAGTGCTTATAGTTATAAAACTAAATTAGTGGATACTCAGGGAGTGCAGTGGAAAATTGAGATTAACGCCGCTGATGGTACTGTCGTTAATGAAAAATCTAAAGCCCCAAAAAAGAAATCAAAAGAATGATGATTCGAAATCATTCTATAAAATGGGGGGTAGTGTTAGCTGCTCTCCTTTTTTCTGTCTCATGGAGTTTAAGAGCAGACCTAGGCCATAATGAGGCTCTTCGCTTGCGCCAAGAAGGAAAAATATTATCTTTTGAAAAAATTTTAGGAGCTGCTTTAAAACGCTACCCAGGGGCACTATTGCTAGAATCAGATCTAGAGCAGAGAAAAAAAGATATTTTCATTTATGAGCTAGAGATTCTTACTACCTCAGGTGTAGTACGGGAGCTTAAAATTAATGCAAATGATGGGCAAATTATTAAAGATCAAGTAGATGACTAATGCGACTATTATTAGTAGAAGATAATGTAGCACTGGCAGATCAACTACTACCACTATTTAAAGGTCATGGTTACGCCATTGATTGGCTAGTCGATGGTCGAGATGCAGTAATTGCACCCCATGATAGCTCTTTTGATTTAGCTATTCTTGATTTAGGACTACCCGGCTTAGGTGGGCTAAAAGTATTAGAGCATTGGCGATCAGTGGGGTTTACTTTACCGGTACTCATTTTAACTGCTCGAGATTCTTGGGCGGAACGCTTGGAAGGGTTACGAGCAGGTGCTGATGATTATTTAAGTAAACCTTTTCATCCTGATGAATTATTACTTCGGGTACAAGCAGTGCTACGCCGTAGCCATGGTACCGTGAATAACCCACGACTTGAAGCAGGAGAACTAGCCTTAGACGAGTCACGTCGGAGCGTTTGGCAGGCAGGAAAAGAATATGAACTCACTCGCGGCGAATTTCGTCTATTGCGTTGTTTTATGCTAAATCCAGGTAGGGTATTAAGCCGTATGCAGCTCAATGACCATCTATACAATGGAGAAAATGAGCGGGATAGCAATGTGTTAGAAGTTCATGTAAGCCGTTTACGTCGCAAGTTAGGAGAGCAAATTATAGAAACACGCCGGGGCCAAGGTTACTGCTTTTTAGGATAAATCCATGATTTCCATGAAACGCCAGCTAGGAATTGGCTTATTTATTAGCCTATTTATTCCTGGGGCACTCATGGGGGAAATAGCAATTTGGTGGCTAGATCAAAGACAACGTACCTCATTAATAACTAGTTTACATAGTGAAACTATCAATATTTTAGCTGCTTTAAACCACCTACCTGAAAGTAAAAAAATTTATTTAAACCAGCAAGCAATTAACCCTATCTATCATCGCCCCTTTTCTGGCCATTACTTCATTATATCTTTAAAAGATACTTATTGGCGTTCTCGCTCTTTATGGGATTTTCAACTAAAGGAACTTGAAAAAGATGGACTGAGTATTGATTTAATACTTGGTCCTCAAAGGCAGAAATTACTTCGCTACCAAGCCCATTATCAAATTGCCAATCAGCCTATTACTATTGTTGTTGCTTTGGATTATGCCCCTCAACTGGAGGATTTTACCTATATTAAAGCCCGTGGTATTTTACTTTGGATTTTTATTCTTGTATTTTTAGCATTGCTTCAGCAGTGGCTTATTCGCCGTGGCTTAACCCCTCTTCATCTTGTCCATCAACAGTTGGCACAATTTCGAGATGGGCAACGTACTATGTTAGATACTGATGTAGTAGAAGAATTAAAACCTTTGGTAAACGAGGTTAACCGATTACAAGATTATACGGAAAGACAGCTACGCCGATCCCGGCATGCTGTAGGCGACTTAAGTCATGGGTTAAAAACCCCCTTATCAGTAGTAAAAAATCAATGCCAAACTCAGTTACAAAATATTGATCCAGATCTTGCAAAAAATATGAGCGAACAAATCCAGCAAATGGAGTCTAGTATTAAACGTGCATTAGGTCGAGCGAGGATTGCCGCAGAATTTGCTCCAAAAAATCGATTTATCCCTACTGAAGATGTTCCTTTGCTGCTTCGCACTTTACGACAAGCCTATGATCATGGACTAGAGTTAAAAATAGAGAGAGGATTGCCCAATAAATCCCTTCCTTTCGATCGGGATGATATGTTGGAGTTACTAGGCAACTTACTAGATAATGCCTGTAAATGGGCGGATCGATTAGTATGCCTTACTTTAGAGAGTCAATCTAAGGGACTAATGATTACAGTAACCGATGATGGTCCTGGAATTGATCCGATATATCAAAAAACCATGCTTGAAAGAGGCACTCGCTTAGATCAGCAAGTACCTGGACAAGGGTTTGGCTTGGGAATTGTGAATGATTTAGTAGAAGCCTATGAGGGAGAGCTATTTTTAAATAATAAATCTGAAGGTGGCTTACAAGTTCGTGTTTTTTTACCGCTACCTAGTTTAAGAAAAACAACATCAAGCTAAATCCATATCTTTGGTCTCTCCAATCATTAAAACAGCAATAAAACTTAGGAATGCTGCAATACTTAAATAATATCCTACAAACTGAAGACCATAGTGAGTAGCAAGCCAAGTAGCAATATAGGGAGCCAAAGAAGCACCAAAAATTCCAGACAAATTAAAACTAAGGGAGGTACCCGTATAGCGTACATGAGTGGGATAAAGCTCAGAGAGTACAGTTCCTAGTGGACCATAAGTATAGCCCATCAAAGAGAGACCAATTACTAACCCTAATAATACACCCCATACGCCTGCTGAGAATAAAGGAGCAAATAACATGCCGAAGATAGCAATAATTCCACTAATCCATAAAAGAGCATGGCGCCGACCATGTTTATCTGCATGGAGTGCTGAAAGAGGGATAGTGGCTCCAAAAAATATCACTGCAACAATCTGCATAAACAAAAATTGTTCTCGAGAGTATCCTAGCTGAGTAGTACCCCAAGTTAAAGCAAATACAGTGACTAAATAAAATAAAACAAAAGTTGCCAGTGAAATGATCGTACCTAGAACTAAAGCACGGGTATGATGTTGAAACACAGAAACCATAGGCACTTGTACCCGTCCTTCTTCATCTAGAGTTTTTTGAAATACAGGGGTTTCAGTAATTTTTAATCGAACCCATAAACCAATAATGACTAATCCAGCACTGGCAATAAAAGGAATGCGCCAACCCCAACTAAAAAATTGATTATCGGTTAATAAGGCAGATAAAATTAAAAAAATACCACTAGCCGCAATAAAACCAACAGGTGCTCCTAATTGGGGAAACATGCCGTACCAAGCTCTCTTACCTAAGGGAGCATGCTCAGTGGCTAATAATACAGCACCGCCCCATTCCCCACCTAGCCCTAGTCCTTGGCCAAAACGGCATAGAGCAAGCAATAGGGGTGAGAAAATTCCAATTTGTTCATAAGTAGGTAACATACCTATTAACACAGTACATATACCCATAGTAAGTAGAGCAGCTACCAAGGTAGCCTTACGACCTACCCGATCGCCAAAATGACCAAATAATCCAGAACCTAAAGGTCGAGCAAAGAATGCTAAAGCAAAAGTGGCTAAAGATTGTAATACTCCTGATGTAGGATCTGAAGCAGGAAAAAATAACTTAGGAAAAACCAGCACTGCAGCAGTAGCATAAATATAAAAATCAAAAAATTCGATGGTGGTGCCTACCATACTTGCAAAAAGCACCCGACCTAATGGATTAATAGGCGTACTTGTCATGGGTTTAGTCTTAGTAGATAAAAAAAAGGTGCCTTAATTGTACAGCATAAGGCACCTATCTAAGCTAGTTCAGCTCAAAGGAGGGTGAAAATTAGGTAGGATAACCGTCTCTACTTTTCCATAGAGATTCATACTGCTCTTTAGTTCTCGGACCAAAAGTAGCAAAACTTGGGTTAGGAGAAAGAGCATACTGCTCTCGGAAATTTTTGACTTTATCTTGCTGTAATTTTTTGATGCGGCTAGAGTTAATACCGTGGATTCCCAGTGCATTGTTTGCAAAGATTTTCTCTTTTGCTGCTTTTGTTAATGGGGGATAGCCATATTTTTGTTGAAATTCTTCTGAAATTTCAAAGCTAGCAAAAGTTTGAATTTGATCCTGTGGGCTACCATACCAAATACTATCCGTACCCCAACAAATCCGATCTTCTCCAAAATATTTTAGTAACTTCCCCATGAGATGAGCTGCTCGATTCGGATGGGACATGCTATGACGCCATACGCTGCCTAGCTCTGCATATAAATTCCCTTGATTAGGTTTAAAGCCGCTCTCTTGATGGGCTTTGATGAGGCGATCTACGCCTTTTGGATTGCTAGGATTATAAGGACCTTCAGCTACTTCGTTTTCAAATCCAGAATGAAAAGTGATAAAGGTTACTTGAGGAAACATTTTTGCGATTCTTCCCATATCTTCTGGTGAAGAATATTTATACTCAAGCCCCGGTAGAGATAACCCTTTATGAACACAGATAATCGGTTTTTTTAGTTTAATTGTTTTCTTAATGGCTGGAATCCCGTATTTTGGATCGTCTAAGAAGAATCCTACCCCATTAGGTCCCCATTGGGGATAGAATTTCCATGCATCTATTTGATATTTTCCAGCCTGCTCATCCATAAAATCAAGAGCACCGGCTTCATTGGGTAGCACACCACCATGGATTAATGCTCGATTACGATCCCCAAGGGTTTCAATAAGATTCCTTACTTCAGCGGCATAGTCCGTAGGAGTGGGATTATGACCTTTTGCCCCCCATAGCGCAGAGACTACTGCAATATCGGTTTGGCTATCTAAGAATACTTCCTTAACTAATTGTTGGGCAGAATAGCAATGAAATCGTTCTTGTTCTGCTGATTTTCCTAAGCATTTAGGAGCTTGATCAAAGACCTGAGTTAGAGTTTGAATCCAAATTTTCCCTTCTTTGCCTGTTGCCCAATTTCCAGAAGGCTCTACACAATGGGTTTGCATATCCATCACTAAATAAGGGCTATTCACTGTTTTTTCTGCTAGCTCTGATTCAGTAATTGTTTCTGCAGATACGTTGAAAAAGCCACCTGTTAAGCCTAGATAAGCATGGGCTTTATTCATTACAAATAAGGTAGCTGCCGCCCCACAGGCGGATTTTAAAAATGATCGCCTAGTTCTACCTAGGTGCTTTGCTAATTCAGAAGCTTTTTTGCTAGCTTCTTCTTTGATTTTTTTCTGATCATCGGTAATTTCATAGGGGGCAAACTCACCATTAGAGGTGCCATCTATTTTTATAGGTAGCCGCTTCCCTTCAGGGTCAAAATCATACATATAAACCTCCTCATAATAGAGAGTGCCCCGCTCAAGAGCTTGTATTATTCAGCTGCTATTTTGATCTGTCCTTTCATACCTGCTTCCATATGTCCTGGAATTAAACAAGCAAAGTCTACAGTACCCGATTCATTAAATTGCCATATCAGTGCACCACTCTTTCCTGCTTCAACTGAAACTGCATTGGGATCTTCATGGTCCATATTGGGCATTTGACGCATCATCTCTGCATGCTCTTTAAGTTCATCCATAGTGCCAATCACCATTTCATGAGTGATTTTTCCATCATTTTTCACGCTAAAGCGAATAATTTCATTAGGTTTTACTGTGATTTGATCAGGTACAAAACGCATACTATCATTCATAGTTACTTTAATGATTCGGTTAACCTTGTAAGGACTTCCAGGTTTTCCCGCTGCTGATTCATGGCTATGCTCTCCACCATGGCTACTGCTATGCTCCCCGTGGCTAGCATGTTTATCATCATCTCCATGCCCTTCTGCATTTAATACAATGAAAGATAATGCACCTAGTATTAAGAATAGTATTTTTTTCGTCATAATCTAGTCCTGTCTAGTTAAAATTATTTAATTTAATTAAGGTAAATATACCTGTATATAAATCTTAGGAGAGAAACAGGATGGTGTATAGATGCTAGTTACTAATTCATTGAAACTACTTATTTTTAAACATTAATCATTAGACAAAATAAGCAAATATTTGTAACATACACTATTGTATGTTGATCGTTATATTTTAAGAGTATAAAACTATTAGTGACTAGAAAAACTAAAGCCAGTTCTCAAGAAACCCGTGAAGATATCTTATAGGCAGCAAGTTTTATTTTTGTTGAAAAAGGGGTAGCTAAAGCAAGCCTTGAGGAAATTGCACAAAGAGCAGGTGTCACTCGGGGGGCAATCTACTGGCATTTTAAAAATAAAATAGATATTTTTCAGTCACTTAATAATAAGTTATACCAGCCACTTACCGATATGATTTTACAAGATCTAGAAAAAGATCACCCAAACCCACTAAAACAGCTTTCAGATTTATGTACTAATTTATTAATTGATTTAGAGCAAAATGCTCAGAAAAAGCGTATCCTCACTATTTTTTTTTTAAAGTGTGACTACTCTGGGGATATGGAAGAAGTACTAAAAAAACAAAATCAGCAAAAATTAGAGAGTTTTGGCTTATTAATCCGCTATTTTGAGAGAGCTCAGGAAAAAAACTATTTAACAACTAAGGCTGATCCAAAAATTCTAACTTTATCTTTATTCTGCTATTTAACAGGTATTGCTCAAGAATATATTAGAAACAGTGCTTGTTATAATTTAAAAGAGCAAATTCCTATTATGATGAATCATTTTTTTGCAGGATTTAGTAAAAATTGTGATATTAAATTATTTAACTTAACTATAAATTAATTACTTATTGGTGTAGGTGAAATTATAAATTCTCTAATTAGTTTATTTTGACTAAGCGTAGTAGCAAGTGATCCAATATGATGTACATGGTTTGTACGAATTACCATACTATATTCAAAAAAATCCTCTTTATTGTTAATACGGTAGTTTAAGTTAGAAACAGTAAACCCTTGGTTTTCTGCTAAATAGCGAATTTCTGCCTCTGGTATTTTTTCATGGGGCATAAAACGAATCGAAAGATAAGCATAAGTTTGTACAGGAATTTTACTTTCTAACCACTTGAAAAAAGAGAGTATACCAAGGATAAGAAAAGCGGCTAAAAATGCAGGAAAATAGAAACCAACCCCAATCAATATACCAATAGCAGCCGTAGCCAAAATGGAAGCAGCTGTAGTTAATCCATGGACAGCTACCCCTTGCTGCATAATTACCCCTGCTCCAAGAAAACCAATTCCTGTGATTATCCCTTGAGCCATTCGAGTAGGATCCATTCTGGTATATTCTAAAGCAGCACTGGGAAGCCAATACATTTCATAGGTAGTGACGAGCATTAAAAGACAAGTAGAAAGGCATACTAAAGCATAAGTGCGAAATCCTGCAGGGCGACTATGATAACTACGTTCAAGACCAATAAAAGCGCCTATCACAAGGGAAACCAGTAGCCGTAAAGTAACTTCCGTATAAATCTCTTCTAGCATGATATGCTATATTGTTTTTAGGTTTTTAATAAGCAATGATCTAACTTAAAATATAGTAAGGCTTGGTCCAAAATTAGAATAGCAAATACTTTATCATTATCTTAAATTTTTGTTTGAAAACAGTATAGAGAGGTGAAAATAATGGGCACGAATGTGACAAAAAATTGAACAAAATCAAGTAGAAATTATAAACTAATATTAATATCTAATTGATATTATTAGTGATATAACATATGGCATATATTTTGCTTTGTTTATCTCCAAAGATAAGTAAAATATATACCAATCACTATGTTATCCTTTCTTAAGAAATACTTATTCCCGCTATTATTTGGCTGTAGCTCTATTACAGCCCAAGCAACTATTATGTTCAATCCAATTTATGATGATGTAAACAATAATACAGGTATTGGGTTTGATGATCCAACTATAGTTGGTCCCAATGGGCTGACATTAGGGCAACAACGCCAAGATACTCTCCAAGGTGTATTTAAATATATCAATACAGTGATTAACGAAAATGGAACTTTTAACTTGGAAGTTGGCAGCCTTAGTACTTCATCACCTAGTACTCCATCTAACAGCGATAATATAATCGCTGGTCAACCCCCCTTGGTCTATAGTAGTTTATCTATGGATAATACGCCTACCAATGATATATTGGCACAAGGAGGTGCTAACTATCTTATTCAGAATGGATTTAATAACAGCTTCCCTTCCATCCATATTACTACAGGGGACAATCCCTGTGGAGAGGGCAATTCTCTCTGTCCGGGAGTTCCTTCTGACGTAACTATACCTGATGCTACGATACAGTTTAATTTTGATCAAAATTGGAACAGCAGCTTAGATGCTCCTGCATTTGATCAGTACGATCTTTTCACTGTAGCCCTCCATGAGATTGCTCATGACTTAGGTTTTGATTCCTTTATTAGTGAAACAGGAGCAAGTATTTATGCAGACCAATACGGTATTAATGCCTATACTACCTATGATAGCCATTTAGTGCTTGGAGATGGCACACCACTTATTCCACTTATTAATTCTGCAGGAATATTTGACGTTTCTCCAAGTGCCTTGACTAGCAATAATGTTTTCTTTAGTGGCGAGCATGCTAATGCAGCTAATGGAGGAAATCCTATTCAAGTCTATGCTCCTTCCACTTGGGAGCAAGGCTCCAGCCTAGTCCATCTAAATAATCCAAGTGATTTAATGTACTATTTAATTTATCCTGGTACTGAGAAAAGAACTTTTAGTGACGTAGATTTAGGGATTTTGCAAGATCTCGGTTACAATTTGCATAGTGCTAATAATGGAGGCAATGGAGGCGATAATGGCAGTGGAGGTCAAACTCCTCCTAGTAACGTTCCTGAACCAAGTAGTTTAGCGTTATTCTTATTGGGTAGTATTTTCATTTATTCTCGTAGGAATCTATATTCTGTAATTTAAATTGAAATTTTTTAATTACCTGTAATAATACTAAAGCAACTAAAGCACAAATGGTTGCTGCAATACATAGCCAGTTAAATAGATTAGTATAAATAAGCAAAGTAATTTGGGGATCAATAATATTCTTAGGAATTGCTGCTAAGGTAGCAACCCATCCGCCAAAGTATTGGGAAATACCCGTGACAATAAAATAAACTCCCATCATTAATCCACCTATCTGATCTGGGGTATAGCGGGCAATAACAGCTAATCCTAAACCACTAATCAGCAGTTCGCTGAGTGCCCCAAAACCATAGCCCCAAACAATAAACCAAGAAGAAATTCTACCTTCGGTATTGGAAAAATGTACTGCTATGCTATAAACAAAGAAGCTGGCTGCCATCGCAATAAAACCAATGATAAATTTAGTAGCAATAGAATTATTTTTTTGATTAGTATAAATATAACTCCAAGCAAGAAGAGGGCTTAAGATAAAAATCCAAATAGGGTTTAATGCTTGGAATTGAGCAGGTGCCCAATTAAATAGATGGATTCCAAAAATATAAAACCCCCAATCCACATTACGCAAGATAAACAAGGCTAGCGAGGTAGCCATTTGTTGATAAAAAATAAAGAAAAAAACAATTTGTAAAGTTAAAAGAAAGGTAATAATTAATCCATATCGCTCTTTGCCTTGATTAGTAGCCATTAAAAAAATAAAAAATAGCAATACACTAATCCCAGTTATATATATGAACCAGCGAGCAATATATTCGTTTTTAATAACAAAAGCAGAAAAAAATATAAATATGATGCTCCCGATAAACACTAAACTAAGCCTATCTAACTTTATTGGTTGAAAATCTGGATAAGAGCCAATATGTGCAATACTCTGATGCATCATAAAAAAGTAGCTTAACCCTAAAATAAGCCCAATAGCACTGATTGAAAATGCAATATACCACCCAAAATCACTATGGAAATAGTCATTGATATAGTCTTTTACCCATGGGATGAGTAGCATAGAAATCATAGAGCCTATATTCACTGACATGTAATACAGGGTAAACGCACTTTCTATTTTAGAGTTATCTTGTTGGTAGATTTTACGGATCATATTGCTGGCATTTGGCTTAAATAAGCCATTGCCCACAATAATGACCCCTAAGGCTAGAAACATAAAATCGGTATCTTGCTTAGGTATTGCTATTAATCCATAGCCTATGACAAGGATTACTACGCCAAGCAATAAGGTACGGCGTGTACCTAGCACTTTATCACCCACCCACCCACCAATAACTGGCGTAGTGTAAATGAGTGCAACACAAATACTCCAGCTTAAATTAGCCTGCTGATCGCTAAATCCAAGTTGTTGTACCATATAGTAAACAATCAGCACCTGCATGCCGTAATAGCCGAAACGCTCCCACATTTCAATAACTAAAATAGTGGTAAATGAATGAGTCTGGGAGGATAAAGAAAAGGCTAAATTTACAGGTTGCTTGTCCATAGGTTACCTTGTTTTTTTTATATATTCAGCTATACATTAGAATTATATTTAAATGATTATCATACGCATTAAATTTTAAATAGCTTTATTTAAAATGAAGTTATGGAAGAACAACAGGCTATATCTTTTATCGCAAGGCTACCGAGAATAATTCAATATAAGTTTATCTGGCTACTATTCGGAGTTTATTTTATAGCAGCCTTATGACCAAAATTAGGATTAGATATTTGGCATATCACACTTGGTCAAGTAGTTATTTTTAAGGAATAAGGAAGAAATACCTATCAAAATTCCTTTACTTATGCGGCTTTTTTACTATTTAATACTGGGTTACTAGCTAAACTCTCTAAAATTCAAGTTATATCAAAATATCTTGTTATTTTATTGGTATTTGGCATCTTTGCTAAATTAGTTATACCAGCAATTTCTGCTATTGGTGCCTCTGAAATAATGAGATTATGGCATCGCCCAGATAAAGCTCAAAACATTTTAGCAGGACTTGCTTTAGTTGCAGCTATGTCTATTGCTGGCTCATCCACAGTTTAGTCTTTAAATTCTCAAGGTAATGTTATACTTAGTTTAGATTTAGTGATCATAACAACCCTACTTAGCCCGTTTACAGTACCCTGCATCTTGCACTCAGTAAGTTTCATAACGGTTGGAAATGGTGCAAAAGTTTTAAACGAAATAGCGAGCAGAGGGGTAGGAATACTTTTAGTCTTAAGTATCGTAATACCATCAGTAATGGAAATTATACTAAATTGCTTAATTAAAGACAGAGACTTGTTGCGTGTTAAACTTTATTTAAAGCTCATTAATTTATTTGTATTGCTATTTATGGCCTATGTTAACACCGTTATTTCTTTACCACAGGTGATTGCCCATCCTGATTATGATCTTTTAGCTATTATTTTCCTCATTACCTTTGGTCTATGTGCCTTTATTTTTTTTATAGGCTGGGCTATTATAGGGAAGCTATTACATGCTACCCATTCCCAAAAAACATCACTTATGTTTAGCCTTGGCATGAGCACCAATGGTATTGGGTTAGTACTTGGATCATTAATGCTTACTAATTACCCCTCTGCCATATTAGTTATCGTATTTTATAATTTTGCCCAGCAGATTATGACAGGAGGAATGAATAGGGTTTTATTTTAATAAAACCCTATTGCTTGATTATTTTTACTGCTAAAAGCCTAATTAACTATAGTTTCTTTAGAAACTCTACAAGATCACTCTTTTTAGATGCGGAAAGCCCAATATTCATCTTTGTATTGTACCTTTCCACCATATCTTGAAGTGTTGCTGCAGATCCATCATGAAGATAAGGGGGATGTTGCCATAAACCACGTAATGGGGTAGTCCGCCACATTCCAGTTGCAGTACGGGTAACATAGAGTTTATCATCGGCTACCGTATCTTCCGGTGAATGTGATCGTTCATTAGCATCAGTAAATTTGTCTCCGCTATGGAAATTTGCACAGCCTGCAGCACCATTAAATAATGCCTCACCCCGATTAGCAGCGTCAGGATTAAAGCTTCCTGCAGGTGGAAGTGGTGCAGCTATAGAGAGTTGATAAGATTGTAGTGCAGCCAACTTATCAGTTACTAAATCTTGGGTACCATTAACAATGAACACACCAGGTTTCCAGCTGGGTTTTAGACCAGGTTGATCAGGATTCATATGGGTGCCGATTCTAGGATCTGAAAACAATCCTTACCCTCCCATCTGGGTAACGCCTACATAACAATTCCAGTAAAACAATGATGGTCCATCTCCTGTATAAACCACGCTGTTGATACCCTCTAAACCGTAAGCAGGCGGTATGACCACGTGGTTACTAAGGCCATCAATGTTAAAACGAGGATCAAATAATCCGGGACCCCAAGAATTATAAACATCTTTTTGTGCTTGAGTCAGTGCAGGGGATAGAGCGATAATCGCCCCAGGGTTTAAATCGTGGTTTGGCCAACCATCCAATCGATGACCTATCCCTGCTGAAAATGAATTATCCACAGTCGAGTGACATAAAGCACAGCTCACACCTAATTGAGTTAAGGTACCATTATTGCTTACTTGGCCTTGAAGACCAACAACGGCGTTAAGCTTTAACAAGGTCACAGTAGTAGCAGGGCTAGTGAGATCGACACTACCATCGGCAATGCTCTCTTGTACCGCTTGAGGTAGCGCATCTATGTCTACCTTTAAACCTACGGCAAGAGCAGTTTTTGGATCTACAGCCTGACTAACTACTTCATTCATATGTAACTGGCCAGTCCAGAAAATTTCATCTCCAAAAGTTTCGAAACGAAAGACCTGCTGACCTTGTGTTACTAAGGTTGGATCAAGCGGACCAGAATTGCCTTCTCCAGTGCCAGTTAAACCATAGCTTATGGTTGCAGATATAGCTAATAGTGACCCGCTAGCGAGTGCAACAAAACCTTTTTTATTTATCATTAATCACCTCTTTATTATCCGATAAGGGTTACCTGCGTATGGGGGCGTAACCTTATAAACGCACCGATAAACAATAAACCTAAACTAAATATTCCGAGGGTAGCAGGCTCTGGCACGCTAGATGGGTTATTTGAGGTGATTTTACCGGTAAAGTTTTGCAAGATAATATCACCGCTTGCGGTGCTGATAGTGCCAGTTTGTCCTTGAAAAATAGTTCCGCCACTAAAGCTAGTGAGTGATCCAAACTCAGTGCCAAAAAGAGTACCACTTGAATTGGGTGTGGTAAATGAAAGTGAGGCTGTGTCATTATCTGCATTTTTAAGATTTACACTATATGCAAGTGGCTCATCGATTTGTGCTACCAATGGATCTTGAGTAGCTATCGTATCAAAAACAGGAATAGATAAATCGGGAAAACTAAATGTTATTGAAGTAATTTGACCAATTTCTCCAAAATTCTGGCTCGATCCAGTTGGATCAACAGTCATTGCACCTGAAAAATTAGTAGAAACAGAATTATTATCATTAGTGTTACTTGAGAAGTATTTCGCCTGCCCACTGATATTAAACGACATTGGGCCAGCAATAGCTAGAAAGGGGAAAAACCCAATTGTCATCCCCACTAGCGATATTAGCCATTTTTTTAGACCGGAGGGCTTTATACCCATATTTACCTCCTAAAGATGAAAGATATAAAAAAACGAGATTTAAAAGGTATCGAGGTAAGATAGTGAGTTATAAATGTATATTTAAAATACACCTATTATATTAAGTGCACAATAGTAAGAAATAGTAAGGGTAGGTTTTTCTTTGAAATCTAAAAAAATTAAGATTGTAAATACGCACACTTACTAAATGAGATAGAGGCTAAGTCATGGCTTGAGTAAATACTCAAGAATTCTGATTATTTTTCTAATGGCAAATATATTATTTTGCCGTAGGCTGGGCAAGGGTAGCTTTGAAGAAGGATTATCTTGCACCAAGCATAAAGTGAATTCAGATACTTGAAGAGATAAATAGAAAGATAAAAAACCCGAATTTTTCAATCTACATGGATATCTAAGTGCTTAGAGAGATAAGGTAATGTTTAGTAACAGAGAGCTAAGCTAAAAACCTAGCTAAATGATCGTACCAACAGATAGTAGCAAATCTCATCTGATTATATGCTGTCCAATTAAATCTGCTAAACTAGAGATATGGGATTTTTTATCATTTAGTGCTGGAATATAATGGTATCCTTCCCCTCCTGCCTGTAAAAACAGTTTTTTATTTCGATCAGCCATTTCTTCTAAAGTTTCTAGACAATCTATAACAAACCCTGGGCATACCACATCAATATATTTCACTCCTGCTTTAGCCCATTCTACAAGCAGATGATCTGCATATGGTTTTAGCCATTCCTCTCGACCAAAACGGGATTGAAATGCAATTTGCCAATCTTCTTGCTTTAATTGAAGACGATCGGCTAACAATTGGGCTGTTTCACAACATTGATGGTAATAAGGATCGCCTGCAAGAAAATATCGGTTGGGCAGCCCATGAAATGAAATGAGGAGCCGCTCCCCTCTTCCTTTTTTTTCCCATGTAGCTTTAATATTTTCAGCAAGTGCATCTAAATAACCATGATTGTTATGGTAATGCATAATCATATGTAGTTCTGGTAGCCATCGCCATTTAGAAATGGTTTTTGCAACTGCATCAAATGTAGATCCGGTAGTACTTCCCGAGTACTGAGGGTAGAGAGGAAGGATAATGAGTCGCTTAATATGCAATTGGTGTAATTCTTCAAGAGCTTGTTCAATAGAGGGAAAACCATAACGCATTCCTAAAACTACTTTTACAGATTGCCCTCTGTGATTTAATTCTTTTTGTAAATTATTACCGACCTTGCTTGCAAAGCTGCGTAAAGGAGAGCCCTCTTCTAGCCAAATACTTTGATACAGACGAGCTACAGAATAAGGGCGAATGGGTAGAATAAATCCGTATAAAATAGGCAACCACAGTAAGCGTGGCATTTCTATCACTTTAGGATCGGATAAAAACTCCCTTAGAAATTGGCGTACTCCTGATGGCGTAGGTGTATTGGGTGTTCCTAAGCTAGTCAGTAAAATCCCTGTATGGGTAGTTTGGTTCTGGAAAGGATGGTCATATTCTTTAAAGCCCATAATTTTAATTGTAGTGTATTTTTAATATTTAGAGTTGCAGCTAAGCTTAGCAGGTTATTATATATAACTTCTATCCTAGACAAGCGTTATGAATATTTGTAACATACATTCATGTATGTATAAGTGGGGTTATATAGCTTATCTCCTCAAACATTCAAACAATAACAATCCCCTACTGCTAGGGCAAAAGATTAAACATATTTACTTATTGAGTCACTGAATATGCACCCTATAGCTTCGTTATCTTATATTATTTTTCCTTCTCTTCTAAAATTAAAGAGAAAGCCTAACCCATTTTTATGGAGTATTATTTTTCTAATTCTTGTAGGGTGTAGCGATAAGGGTGCTCAGCAGTTTCAGATGCCTCCCCCTGAAGTAGATGTTATTAGTGCTACACCACAGGATTTTCCACTTACTAAAGATTATGTAGGTCGCTTATCTCCCTATCGCAGTGCTGATGCACGAGCTAGAGTAGCTGGTGTTGTTTTACAGAAATCTTATAAAGAAGGGGATATTGTCCAAAAGGGAGATTTATTATTCCAAATTGATTCAGAGCCATTCGAAGCTGCTTTAAATGCAAATACAGCGGCGCTTGCTCAGGCAGAAGCTACTTATACTAATAATAAAATTGCAGCAGAGCGCGCACGTAAATTAGTTACTAAAGGTTTTGTTACTGAAGCTGATTTAGATAATGCTGAAGCTAATGAACGTACCGCAGCAGCAGCGGTAGAGGAAGCTAAAGCTAATGTACATACTGCTCAAATTAGCCTTGGTTATACTAAGGTAGTTGCTCCCATCACAGGTCGAGCCGATAGGCAACAAGTCACTGAAGGAGCATTAGTAGGTCAACTTGATGCAACTCTGCTTACAACAGTAGATCAAATTGATCCTCTATATGCCAATTTTACGGTTAGTATTACTGAAATGGAGCAAATGCGCCGTGCTAAAAGCGAGGAGGCTACTATATCAAAACTAGGAGATGTAACAGTACAAATTACTTTACCTAGTAAGAATATTTATCCAGAGCTCGGTATTGTTGATTTTTCTGCAAGTAGGGTAAATCCATCTACTGGAGCAGTAGATTTACGTGCTACCGTACCTAATGTAGATTATCATTTACTACCCGGAACTTATGTCACACTAAAAGCAGATTTAGGCACATTACACAATACTTTTCTCATTCCTCAAGAAGCAGTACTCCGGGATGGTAGTGGTGCTTACGTAATGGTTGTAGATCAAGAGAAGAAAGTGGTACGTCATAATGTAATTGCGGAAAGAATGCACCAAGGCAGTTGGTTAATTACTGGGGGGTTAAATACTAATGATCAGGTAATTGTCTCTGGATTACAAAAAATACAGCCAGGTATATCTGTTAATCCAGTTCCTTGGAAAGTAAATAACAATCAATCCACTGATAATTCTAGTAATTAGCTTTACCAAAATTTTTTAAACTATGCCTAATTTTTTTATTGATCGTCCTATTTTTGCTTGGGTTATTTCAATTCTACTAAGTTTAGCTGGAGTACTTGCCATTCTTAGTTTAGGTATAGAATCTTACCCAAATATTGCTCCTCCCCAAATAGTAGTTACCGCAAGATACAATGGAGCAAGTGCAAGTACCACTGAAAAAAATGTCACTCAAGTGATTGAACAAGAGCTTGTAGGAATCGATCATCTTCTCTACTTCCAATCCCAATCTAGCTCTAATGGAGAAACACAGATTACGCTTAGTTTTGAAGTAGGTATAGATCCAGATATTGCTCAAGTACAAGTGCAAAATAAGGTGACCATTGCTACCCCTCGTTTACCAGATCAGGTAGCAAGAGAAGGAATTACGGTTGTAAAGAGTAACCCTGATTTTCTTATGTTTACAGCATTAGTATCAGATAATCCAAATATTAATAGTGATCAGCTCAATGATATCGTTGCCTCTCGAATTAAAGAACAAATAGGTCGTATTTCTGGGGTAGGTAATACAAGACAACTAGGATCTGAATATGCGATGCGAGTCTGGATAGATCCAGATAAACTTCGAGGTTATAGTTTATCTCCTATGGAAGTACGCAGAGCGATAGAAGCACAAAATGTACAGTTCTCTGCTGGTTCTTTAGGCGCAGATCCAACAAAGGATAGTAAACTCAATTTTATTGTTTCCGCTGAAAAACGCTTAGATTCCCCTGAGCAGTTTGAAAATATTATTTTACGGGCTGATCCTAACGGAACTACGGTTAAATTAAAAGATGTCGCAGATATTTCCTTTGGGCGACAAATTTATGGTATGGATACCTCTTGGAGCGATAAGCCTGCTGCTGGATTAGGGATTCAACTCCTTCCTGGAGCAAATGCTTTAGAAGTAGGTAAAAAAGTGCGGGCAAAATTTGACGAACTTGCTGAAGATTTTCCTGATGGAGTTCGATGGTTTGCTCCTTACGATACCGTTCCTTTTATTAAAAAATCCATTGAAGGGGTAACCCATACCCTGCTAGAAGCGGTGATCCTTGTTTTTTTTGTTATGCTAATTTTCTTGCAGAACTTTCGTGCTACTATTATTCCTACTTTAGTTATTCCTGTATCTTTATTTGGTACCTTTATTGGGCTGAAAATTTTAGGTTTTAGTATTAATCAGCTTAGTTTATTCGGTATGGTGCTAGCAATTGGTATTGTGGTGGACGACGCCATTGTAGTCATTGAAAATGTTGAGCGCCTTATGACTGAGGAGGGATTATCTCCAAGAGATGCCAGCCGTAAAGCTATGAAGCAAATTGGCGGTGCAGTCGTCGCTATCACTGTAGTTTTAATGGCAGTATTTGTGCCTTCTGCTTTCCAGTCAGGTGCTGCTGGAATCATTTATAAGCAGTTTGCGTTAACTATGGTGATTGCTATGGCGTTTTCTGCTTTTTTAGCACTTTCCTTTACCCCAGCTCTTTGTGCCAGTTTTCTTAAACCCACTCACGGAGATAAAGATAAGAAGAATTTTATTTTTCGTGGATTTGATTTTGTTTTTGAAAAATTTACAAACCTGTATATCCGTTATACGGATAGTTCAATTAACCATACCTCCCGAGGTATGGTAGTTTTTGCCATCATTGTATTTTTAGTAGGCTTTTTATATCCAAGACTGCCAGACAGTTTTGTACCAGAAGAAGATCAAGGATTTGCATTAGTTATTGTGCAGCTACCGCCAGGGTCTTCTATTAAGCGTACCCAAAAAGTTATGTCTGAAATTTATAATATTGCTAAAAACCAGCAGGAGCTTAGAGGTGTTTTTCAGATTACTGGATTTAGTTTTGTAGGTAGCGGAGAGAATGTGGGCATGGCTTTTATTAACCTTAAAGACTGGGATGATCGACCAACCACTTCCCGTCAGTTTATAGATAAAATGAACATGCTCCTTTTCGGATCTATTAAAGATGCCCAAGTATTTACCGTAAACCTCCCTACTATTCGTGGCTTAAGCCAGTTTGGCGGTATCGATCTCTACCTCCAAGCACGTACAGGACAACCCACTGAAGAGCTTATTCAAGCACAAAATATATTAGTAGGTAAAGCGAATCAAAGCCCTTCTTTCTTTGGGGTGCGTCCAAATACCTTGTCTCCCTCCCCTCAATTGCAGCTAAAAGTAGATCGGGTGCAGGCCGAATCCATGGGCTTATCAGTAGCAGATATTTATAACACTATTGGTTTAATCCTAGCTCCTGTATATATCAATGACTTTAACTATCAAGGTCGAGTAAAACGCGTGTACGTACAAGCCGCTGAACCTTTCCGAATGAATCCAGAAGAAGCACTTCAGCATGTATACATGCCTAGTACTCAAATGGATAGTGATGGGCTTTCAGAAATGATACCACTTGCTAATATAGTAGATGAGAAATGGGAGTTTTTACTCCCTAAACTATCCCGATATAATGGTTATTCTGCGATTGAGATTGTAGGTGAACCTGCCACAGGCCATGCTTCTGGGGAAGCCATGGGTGAAATAGAAAAAATTATTAATAACGATCTACCTAAGGGATTTGGGCTTGAATGGACAGGTCAATCTTATCAAGAAATTATTGCAGGTAAAACAGCTTTATTTCTGATTGGGTTATCTATTGTAATTGTATTTTTAGCCCTAGCTGCCTTATATGAAAGCTGGTCTATTCCAACCTCTGTATTGCTTGTAGTGCCTTTAGGGTTGCTGGGAACAGTCGTATTTACTATGTTGTGGCATATGCCTAATGATCTCTACTTTAAAATTGGGATGATTACTGTTATTGGATTAGCAGCAAAAAATGCGATTTTGATTGTAGAATTTGCAGTAGAAGCACAGCATATGGGGCGTACGCTACGTGATGCAGTGGTAGAAGCTGCCCGTTTACGGCTACGTCCTATCGTCATGACCTCTATTGCATTTATTGGTGGGGTATTCCCTTTAGCAATTTCCACTGGTGCTGGATCAAATGCACGCAATGCAGTAGGCACAGGCGTAATGGGGGGAATGTTGTTTGCTACCTTCTTTGGCGTACTACTTATTCCTGTATTCTATACTTTTGTTCGCCGTATGCTAGGAGATAAATTAGATGAAGTGTCTACGAAAATGTCCCATGTAACACCGGCTAGTATTGACCACAAGCATGTTGAGGTCGAGGAGATTAGCAAAAATAACGATTAGAAATTTTGCCCTTTGATATAAAAAACTAAACTAAAGGCTACTTAATTTTTAAGTAGCCTTTAGATAAAGAAAATTATTTGATTATATTATGAGGATCAATTACAAATTTCTTTGCAACCCCTGAATCAAAAGCCTGGTAAGCTTCTGGGGCTGATATCAATGGAATAATTTCAACATTGACTGCTTTTGCAATCTGAATGCGATCATGTAAGATCGCCATCATTAAGCCTCGATGATATTTCATGACTGGGGTTTGTCCAGTAAAAAGGGAGTGGGACTTTGCCCAACCAAGGCCAAATCTTAAACTAAGCGTACCTAACTTAGCACTTTCAATTTTAGCTCCTGGATCTTCAGTCACATAAAGTCCCGGAATACCAATTGCCCCTGCCGCTCTTGTCACTTCCATTAATTGATTTAACACGATTGCCGGTGCTTCTATATCACCATGGCTTTTTGCCTCAAATCCTACACAATCTACAGCACAATCAACTTCTGGTACACCAAGAATATGCTCAATTTGATCGGTAATATTGCTATGGATTCCTAAATTAATAGTCTCGCAACCAAATGACCTTGCATGGACAAGCCGTGCTTCATTAAAATCAGCCACAATCACAACAGCTGCACCTAATAAAAAAGCAGCAGCGGCAGCAGCTAATCCAACAGGACCTGCACCAGAAATTAATACAGTAGATCCAGTAGTGACCCCCGCAGAGATGCAGCCATGGTAACCGGTAGGTAAAATATCGGTTAAACAAGCAAGATCTCGAATTTTTTCAAGTGCTTGATCTTTGTCTGGGAATTTTAATACATTCCAATCTGCATAAGGGATCATGACATACTCTGCTTGCCCGCCAATCCAACCTCCCATATCAACATAGCCATAGGCCCCACCAGCTCGCTCTGTGTTAACGCTAAGGCATACTTCGGTATGACTTTCTTTACAGTTTCGGCAACGACCACAAGCTACATTAAAAGGCACAGAGACAATATCTCCTTTTTTTATAAACTCAACGTCTTTGCCACACTCAATAACTTCACCAGTAATTTCGTGACCTAATACCATGCCTATAGGTGCTGTGGTACGGCCTCGCACCATATGCTGATCGCTTCCGCAAATATTAGTGGCAATCGGTTTTACAATCACACCATGATCGCATTTACGACTACCAATAGCCAATTTAGGAAATTCAATACTTTGGATCTCAACTTTACCATTTCCTATATAAACAACCCCATAATTACTAGCCATAACTAAGTTCCTAACTGTTACAATTAGTGGAATTATAATTTATACCATTTTTTACCTAAATCAATGTTATCGAGAATAGTTAAATTAGCTTGCTACTTATCACCACAAACTAGTTTGATTCCAGCTAGATTAGATCGATTACCTTGGGCGAGATTTCATTGGATTGTGGTTATTGGTCTAGGTGTTGCGTGGGTTTTAGATGGTTTAGGAGCACAAGTGGTTGCTTCTGCTGGATTTCAGCAATCTTTGCATATGTCTCCTAAAGAAGTAGGACTATCAGCAAGTATTTATCTTGCTGGACAAGTTATCGGTGCCTTATTTTTTGGTAGGCTATCGGATAAGCTCGGTCGAAGAAAACTCTTTATTATTACCTTAGGAATCTACTTAGCAGGCAGTACTTTAGCGGGGTTTTCTTTTTTCTTATGGCAATTATTTGTTGCACAGTTTATTTCTGGTTTAGGGATAGGCGGAGAGCATACTGCGATTAATTCTGCGATTGATGAGCTTATACCTTCTAAATACCGAGGGCGTGCCAGTATTGCGATTAATGGTACCTATTGGGGTGGAGCAGCACTAGGGGCTAGTACAAATTTATTTTTACTAAATCCTAATATTTTTTCAGAGAATATAGGTTGGCGAATCAGCTTTCTTTTAGGGCCTATTTTAGGGTTAATAATCGTTTATTTACGCCGCCATATTCCAGAAAGCCCACGATGGATGGTAGGTCATGGATATAAGGATGAGGCGGAAAAAATTGTTAATAAGATTGAATCTGAAATTCAATCTCAGGGATATACGCTTAGTAAAGTGCCTAAAAATAAAGCATTAAAAATTTTTAACCAGAAAGATATCTCAGTAATTGAGTTAATTAAATTACTTTTTAAGCGATATCCTAGACAAACTTTTGTTAGCTTTTCTATGATGGTTACCCAATCTATACTATATAATTCTATTTTCTTTTCTTATGCTTTAGTTCTGCAGAATTTTTACCACACAAATCCTAGCTCAACTCAATATTACTTCTTTCCATTTGCTATAGGGAATTTAGTTGGTCCTCTTATTTTAGGGAAGTATTTTGATACCGTAGGTAGGCGAAAAATGATCTTTATTACCTATAGTATTTCTGGGATTATTCTAATAATTTCTGCAATTCTTTTTTATAAGAGTATACTATCAGCAACGATGCAAGCAACTCTTTGGAGTGCTTCATTCTTTTTTGCCTCCGCTGCAGCCTCTTCTGCTTATCTTACGGTAAGTGAAATTTTTCCTTTGAATATACGAAGTCAAGCAATTTCCTATTTCTTCTCTATCGCTCAGCTGACTGGTGCTATTGCCCCATCTATTTTTGGCTTACTTATTAATAATGGGATTGAAAATTTGAAGGGTGGTCATATAGCAGTAGTACTACTTGCAAGTGGTGAAATTGATAGAGGCCCGCTAGTTATAGGATATCTTTTTGCAGCAGGTATTATGATTCTTGGCGGATTAATCGCATTTGCTTTTGGCTATGATGCAGAGCAAAAATCCCTAGAAGAGATTACTTAGATTTAAATATACTACTTATCTATTTTTCTAGAACCATATATGGGTAAATTGACTTCTCATCTTAATTATTATAAGAATTCTTCTCCTATCACTAGTTTAATTCCAGCAAGAATGGATCGGCTACCTTGGGTACGATTTCATTGGATTGTTTTAATTGGACTAGGTGCTGCATGGGCCTTAGACGGGTTAGGTGCGCAAATGGTTGCTTCTGCTGGATTTCAGCAATCTTTGCATATGTCTCCCAAAGAAGTGGGCTTATCAGCAAGTATTTTTCTCTTTGGTCAAGTAATGGGTGCCCTATTTTTTGGGAGATTAGCAGATAGGTTAGGGCGAAAAAAAATCTTCATAGTTACTTTGGGAATTTGTATTTTTGGTAGTATTCTAGCTAGCCTGTCTTTTTCTATTTGGATATTTTTAATTGCCCAATTTATTACTAGTTTTGGATTTGGCGGAGAACATGCTGCCATTAATTCTGCTATTGATGAAATTATCCCCTCCAAATATCGGGGGCGTGCTAGCCTCGCTATTAATGGGACTCATTGGGGTGGTGCCGTGTTGGGTGCAAGTGCTAATTTTTTTTTACTTAATTCGGATATATTTCCAGAGGGTATTGGTTGGAGAATTGGGTTTCTTATAGGACCAACCCTAGGATTAATTATTATTTATCTACGATACTACATTCCAGAAAGCCCACGATGGATGCTCAGCCGTGGTTATGAAAAGGAAGCAGAACAAATTGTAAGCAGCATTGAAACTCAAATCCAATCTCAGGGGTATGTACTTAATAGAGTGCCTAAACATAAAGCATTACCGGTATATAGGAAAAAAAATATTCCAAGCACTGTATTATTTAAACTATTTTTTTACCAATACCCTCGGCAAACCTTTGTAAGCTTTTCCTTAATGGTAGCCCAATCTATTTTATACAATGCTCTTTTTTTCTCTTATGCACTTGTTTTAAAACACTACTATGGTTTAGATTCCAACTCAATTCAATACTATTTTTTCCCTTTTGCAGTTGCTAATTTGATGGGCCCTCTTATTCTAGGAAAATATTTTGACACGATAGGTAGGCGGAAAATGATTTTTACTACTTATAGTATTTCTGGATTAATCCTAGCAATTTCTGCAATCCTTTTTTACAAAAATATGCTTTCTGCAGTAGCACAAACGGCTTTATGGGGTTCTTTATTCTTTTTTGCCTCTGCTGCTGCTGCATCAGCTTATCTTACTGTAAGCGAAGTTTTCCCTTTAAATATTCGAGGCCAAGCAATTTCCTACTTCTTTTCTATCTCTCAATTAACAGGTGCTATTGCTCCTTTTATGTTTGGCGTGCTTATTAACGGTGGAATTGAAGAGTTAAAAGAAGGGCATATAGCATATGTATTACTCGCAGGAGGGAAAATCAATAGAATACCACTAGTGATTGGATATCTTTTCTCTGCAGGTATTATGATTCTTGGTGGGATTATTGCCTTGTTTTTTGGTTATGATGCTGAAGGAAAACCCTTAGAAGAAATCAGTTAGCTTTGACTAAGGGTATCTTATTTAATATATTTATTACCTGTTAACTCATCTTCAAATCCAAAATGGGTAAGATCTTCCATTCGTTGGGGATATAAAATCCCATCTAAATGATCGCATTCATGTTGTACAACCCGAGCATGAAATCCTGCTGCTTCTCGAGTGATTTTATTTCCTTTTTGATCATAGCCATGATAACGAATATTAAGGTAGCGTGGTACTAGCCCACGTAGTCCTGGTACACTTAAACAACCTTCCCAGCTATCTTCCATATTTTTTCCTAAATACTCAATAACAGGATTGATAAGCACCGTTCTAGTAATAAGATCTGCTTCTGGGTAGCGAGAACTCACTTCTCCTCCAAAGATAACAACCCGTAGACTAATACCAATTTGAGGAGCGGCAAGCCCAGCTCCATTATATGCGGTCATCGTCTCAAACATATCCTCGATGAGTAGATCGAGATCTTTATGATTAAGCTGGGTAATAGGTTGAGCAATTTCTTTTAAAATAGGATTTCCCATCTTTAAGATGGTATGTACAGCCATTTTATTTTCCCATTTACATGTAAGCCAAAATAGTTATTTATACTCACTATAGCTTTTTAAAAAATAAAATTAAGGATAATTTTTTATCTTAATGTTTCCATTATAGAATGGTAATTATAGTAATTAAATAGTTTAATCCTAGAGAAAAAGATTGAAAATTATGTATGCTTTCGCCCAGTTTATTATAAAAAATAGAGCCTATGCTATAGGTATTGCTGCACTCTTAGGTAGATTCTCTATTATGATTCCCCCACTATCTTTATTTAGCGGAGCTACGGTAGGGTTAGTTACCTTACAACAGGGAATTAAAGAAGGGCTGATTATAATTTTTGGTGCTACCTTCTTTTTAGGGCTAGCTTCTTTAATCGTAATTAAAAAAATAGATTTGGCTTTTTTATTACTTATTGGATTATGGTTACCTAGTTTATTAGGTTGTTGGATCTTGCGAGTCAGTCGCTCTCAAACATTTACCCTACTTGCTATTGGTGGGATTTCCAGCTTATTTGCTATGGGAATGCACCTTGCCGTAGGAGATGTTGTCACTTGGTGGCAACAAATTATTGAACAAATTATCCAGCAGTCAAATATAAAAGGAGCAGCTGCAGAACAGTTCACTCAAAGAAAATCGCTCATACTTATGAACGGTTTAGTCGCTATGTTTTTTGGTCTGAATTTAATGATGACTGTTTTATTAGCACGGTGGTGGCAGGGATTACTCTATAACCCAACTGGGTTTGTAAGGGAATTTCATGGATTACGCTTACCCTATCAGTTGAGTTGGGCAGCAATACTGTTAACTATTGTTGTATTAATGAGCGATCATAGTGTAGAAGCTCATATCACCACCGATTTATTGATAATAACAATTATGATGTACCTGTTTCAGGGGCTTTCAGCTATTCATGGATTAATTGCTACTCGAAATTTACCTCGACTATGGCTATTTCCCGTATATCTAGGGATTTTTTTCCTATCTCCTTATTTTGTAATAGGGATAGCTATTATAGGGATAGTTGATACGTTAGTTAACTTTCGCCGTCCTAATTTATCTAAAAATTAGTGCAAATTAGTGATTATCTCTACTGCTTTATGCCAAGCGGGGCTCTGCTGTAATTGAGTACGATTCATAAATTCTTGAGAGTAAAAGTTAGCTAACCGATTTGATGATTCTAAATTAGGAGTAATTTTATCTAATTCTTTAAGCAGAGCATTATAATCTCTATCATAGTTACATATCAGTGCCATATCACACCCAGCAGCTAATGTCTTATAAACACGATTAGCTATACTACCTACACTAGAAGCCCCTACCATAGTTAAATCATCGCTGATACTTGCTCCTTTAAATTCTAATTCATTTCGTAGGATACTTTTTAACCATACTTCTGAGAAACCTACAGGTTGTGAATCTATAGATGGGTAAAGTACATGGGCGGGCATAATTCCATCTAATTTGGGCATTATCCTTTGGAATGGAATCATATCGCTGGCTCTAATTATATTTAAAGTACGAGTGTCGATTGGGCATTCAATATGAGAATCAGCAGCTACAGAGCCATGGCCTGGAAAATGCTTACCTACGCTGGCCATTCCTGCTTTTTTCATTCCTTGAATATAGGCATTTGCTAAAGTAGTTACGATATTAGGATTCTGATGAAATGCCCTATCTCCTATTACCGAGCTTATTCCTAGATCTATATCTAAAATAGGGGCAAAGCTAAAATCTACCCCTACCGATTGTAGTTCAACAGCCATTAACCAGCCTGCTGTGATTGCTATCTTACAGGCATCTTTAGGATTACGATCGTAAATCTCACCAAATATTCTAGCTGGAGGTAGTAAGGTAAAATATTCTCTAAATCGTTGCACTCGCCCTCCTTCATGATCTACTGCAATTAAAAGTTTAGAATCTTTTTGAATACTATGAATATCTGAGGTAAGGTGCTCTAGTTGTGTTATAGATTCATAATTTCTGGTAAAAAGAATCACGCCACCTACTAAGGGATGAGCAAGAATGATTCGCTCTTTTGAGGTAATAACTTTTCCCTTTAAATCAATCATCAATGGACCAATCATAGTAATTATTTAATCCTTTTCTGCAATAAATATAGGGGTACCTACCCGAATATAATCGAATAGTTTAAGTAGCGGTTCATTATATATACGAATACAGCCATGGGAGTTTGGAATTCCTATAGGAATTTCTTCAGGAGTACCATGAATATAAATATAACGCTTCATTGTATCTACAGAACCAAAGCGATTTTTGCTTGGCTCTAATCCGCTGAGCCATAAAATACGGGTAAGGATCCAGTCTCGATCTGGATTTGCTCGTCCTAATTCTGGTGTATAAATCTCGCCAGTAGGTCGTCTTCCTGTAAATACGGTATTTATAGGGTATTTTTCTCCAATTTTAGCCCGTATCTGATGCCATCCTCTTGGGGTACATCCACTATTTATTTGTTCACCTACGCCATTTTTAGCTGTAGAAATAGATGTTTCAAAAATAATATTTTTATTCTCTATTAATTTAAGCTTCTGTTTTTCAACAGATATATAAATACAAAGAGAGTGAATCATAGAAAAAAAATAAATAGATACTACACTTATTAATTCAGGATTTATTAAGAGAGTTATGAATTAAAATTCTCTAGCTTAATCACCACAGATTAACAAAATTTTAATGTTTAGCTCTACTCTATGAGTAGAGCTAATCTTACTAGAAGGGTTATCTATTTTTAAAAATTTTTAAATGATAAAATGGTTATTTTTTTCTAATTTTATATCTACCTACTATAGAAATCGCACCAACACTATTTATTAAAAAACAGAAATCTCCAGTTTGGAGCACAAACTCATTGAGTTAAGAGTACTAAGTATACTTTTAACAACACATTGAAATACCGTGAGGAGCACGGTAGTTAGGATTTGTGGACTAGCATACACACCTGAATTTTACCTAACATAGGTAGGGCTTAGGGCTGGGTTGAAGCAAGAAATACGCAGCGAGCAGATGTGCATGGATGCTTGCAGTTATTGTGAAGCGTAAGTCGTCAACTCTGATTTATACAGAAGGGAAGTATGGCTAAGTCAAAAATAGTCTTCTCTAAGCACCTTCGTGGCTGGCGTTTTGTACTTTTTAATTTTGCTCTAAGCCTTGGAAATATATCTGTGGCTTTTATGGGACCAAGCTATCTTGCCATCGAGCCTCATGCTGCTGGTGATTTAGAAGGAACCTTTGTAAGTTTTATGGCTTGGTCTCAGACAAACTTTATGCTTGCAATGTCTCTTGGATTTCCAATTGGTCGTACCCTTGCTGAGCGCTATGGAGCCTACCGGGTTTATATCGTTTCTTTTTTAGTATTTGCAGTTGCCTCTTACTTCTGTGCAATTAGCCCCGGATATCTAGAATTTTTATATAGTCGGATTTTACTTGGCTTTTCTGGTGGGATTACTTTCCTGATAGGCCAAGAGCTTATCTTAAATGAATGCTCTCCTAAAACAAAGATTTTAGGGGTCATTGGTTGGGGTATTTTAGGTCTTATCCCCTTTGGGATTGCCCCACCTGTAGGCGGCTGGCTTGCTGATGAGGTCAATTGGCGCTATATATTTTATATTAATGGGTTTTTAGCTCTTATTCCTGCAGGGCTTGTTGGTGCTTTATTATACGATCGTGGATTTCACCGCATTTATCATCGATTCGATTTTGTAGGCTTTCTTCTATATGCAGCCGTAATGTATGGGGTCCAAAATATTTTAAACTTAGGTAATGATTTTGATTGGTTTGAATCTCCATTTGTCCGCCGCATACTCATTCTTACCCTAATTGCCTTCCCTTTCCTTATTATTTGGATTAAGGATAGGCGCCATCCTATTATTGATTTAAATTTATTTAGATACCGATCTTTTACCATTGGAATGATCAGTATCCTATTAGGGTTTTTTACTGCTCAAGGATTAATTTCCTTAATGACAGTTCAGCTTCAGACCTTGATGGATTACTCATCTACCCTTGCTGGTCTTGAGTTTTTACCTATGGTGATTTTAGCCATCCCAACAGCTATTGGAATGGCACTATTTAGTAAATATGTAGATCCGAGATTACTTGCTTGTTTAAGCTTACTTGGTTTCTCTGCGGTATGTTATTGGATCGGTATGTACGATCGAGCAGATTGGTATGAGCAAATTTTTTGGCCCCTCTTTTTCATGGGGTTTTTCTTAGCTGCTCTTTTAGGACCGCTGACAGTCATTATTCTCCGAGGGCTTTCTAATTTAGAGCTATTAAGGGCTGCAGAAATGCTCAATATGTTTCGAATTGCACTCGGCGGGATGGGGATTACTTCCCAAGGTATTATTCTCTATCGCCGGGAATTTTATCATCAGCTCCATTTAGCTAATCACTTTGGAGGCAGACAATACGCCTCTTATGATGTACTTGAGCAGTTCTCCGATCAACTTGAAAAAATTGGAATGGCTCCAAGGGCAATCGCTGCAAGAGCAGGTAGGTTAATAGTGCAGGAAGCAAATATTTTAGCAATGGCAGATGCTTACTTAATTGGATCCTATGTGCTTATAGGGCTTGCTGCTTTTATTTGGTTAGTACCTTCTAATAAACCATCTGTACCTCTAGTGAATCAAGAAGAGTTAGTAGAAGAAGAAATAGGAGTTGCCGATGAAGCAGAGGTTGTTAATAAAATAACTAATTAAGATTTAACTTCTACTCCTTTCCTCTTAACATATAATATAGGAGTGATATAGCCTGAATTGGCAATAGATACTCCTATATATTATTTTTTTAATATAGCCCTATAAGATACTTGCTTTTATTCAAATGTTTAACTATATTCTTAAATTTTAAAAATATAGTAAATAGCAAATATAAAAAATAATGAGTAACTAATTGATTTAATTAGTTATCACTCTTACATAAAAATATAAAATATGGCTAAATTGACAGCAATTTTTTCTAGAAGACTCCGTGGTTGGCGCTTTGTTTTATTCAACTTTGCCCTCGGTGTTGGAAATATTTCAGCAGCTTTTATGGCACCTACCTATCTTGCAATTGAGCCTCATACTGCTGGAGATCTAGAAGGAACATTCGTTAGTTTTGTTATTTGGTCCCAAACTTATTTCTTCCTTGCGATGACACTTGGTTTTCCAGTGGGTCGTGTCTTAGCAGAGCGATATGGAAATTATCGAGTCTATATCGTCTCTATGTTAATACTTGCGGTTACTTGTTATTTTTGTGCCATTAGCCCAGGCTATCTAGAGTTCATGTATAGCCGAATTTTACTTGGACTTTGTGCAGGTATTAGTTTACTCTTAGGTCAAGAATTAATGCTCAATGAGTATCCTGCTCGATCCAAGATAACCGGTGTAATTATTTGGGGGATACTTAGCGTTGTACTTTTTGGCATGGGTCCTCCTATAGGAGGTTGGCTAGCTGATGAAGTCAATTGGCGTTACTTATTTTATATCAATGGATTTATTGCTCTTATTCCTGCAGGAATAATAGGTGCTTTATTATATGATCGAGGATTTCATCGAGTTTACCGCCCATTTGATTTTGTAGGATTTCTACTCTTCGCCGCTTTAGCCTACGGAATTCAAGCATTAATCAATATGGGAAATGATTTTGACTGGTTTGAATCTCCATTTCTCCGCCGTGTTCTTATTTTAGTCTTAATTATATTCCCTTATTTCATTATTTGGACTAGCGGCCAGCGCCACCCTATTATAGATTTAAGCTTGTTTAAGCGACGTACATTTGTTATAGGATTAATCGGTGTATCTATAGGTTTTTTTGCAGCCCAAGGATTATTTTCCTATCTTACCCTTCGGCTTCAAACGATCATGGGATATACATCTACCCTTGCAGGACAAGAGATTTTCCCCCTTTTACTCCTGACGGTACCAGCAGCAGTAGGCGTAGCATTGTTTAGTAAATATATAGATCCGCGGCTACTTGCATGTTTAAGTTTACTGGGGTTTGCAGCTACATGTTATTGGTTAGGTATGTATGACCAACCCGGGTGGTATGAGCAAACTTTTTGGCCTGTTTTCTTTATGGGAATTTTCTTTTTCTCCTATATGGGTCCGCTAACAGCCATTGCACTTCGAGGATTATCCAATGTTCAACTGATACGAGCGGCAGAAACCATTAACATGTTTCGAATCGCCTTTGGAGGTTTAGGAATTGTTTCTGATGGGATTATAGAGTATCGTCGTACTCCTTATCATCAGCTCCATTTAGCAAATCATTTTGGGGGCAGACAATATGCTTCCTATGATGTATTAGAACAATTTTCTGAGAAACTTGAGAAATTAGGGCTAGATCAAGCATCGATTATTGCAAGAGCTGGCAGGTTAATCCATGAAGAGGCTGGAGTTTTAACGGTAGCAGATGCATTTTTACTTGGATCTTTTACTTTAATCGGATTAGCCACTTTAGTTTGGTTTGTTCCTGCTAATAAACCTCCTGTAATCCCACCCACTCCTATTCAAGAAGAGTTGCTTGAGGAAAAAATAGAAACTGCAGAAGTCACTGATTAATTGATGTTTACTCAAGCCACATTAGAAAATGTACGAAATTATTTCTGCCTGATTATGGGTTGCATATTACTGACTGATGGATGCGGTTGGATTCCAGCAAAAAAATATCAAGTTCAATATATGGAACCATCTGAAATAAGAAATACGATTGCCCGAAATCACCGTAGAGAAGAAGTTTTTCCAAACTGGCCACGGGATCATTGGTGGGAAGAATTTAAAAACTCAGAATTAAATGATCTTATTGATATTGCACTAGCAGATAATCCAGGACTTAGAGCAGTCGCTGAACGATTACAGGTGGCTAATGCGATAGTACGGGTTGAAAGTGCGAGACTACTTCCCTTCTTAGAGGCAGAGGCAGAATTCAAATCAGAACGCCTAGTTGAGGCTACTTCTGCAGTTGGAGTAAACCCCTTGCCGGGGGGAGACATTGAATTTGATCCAGGTATAGGGGGAGATTTTGGATCTGATTTAGGCGGTGGGTTCGACACTGAATTTAATCCACCCGATGGTGAACGAGAAACAATTACTTTAGGTGAAATAAATCCTATAGGATTGCGCTATCAACTAGATTTTTGGGGAGAAAATCGTGCCCGGGTAGAAGAAGCATTAGGCCAAACAATGGCTATGGAAGCAGAACTTGCCCATATGCGATTAACCCTAACAACAGCCATTGCCCGTGCTTATTTTCGGGGGTTAGCTACTTATCGGCAGTTAAATTTGCTCTATGAGATGATAAACCTTCGTCAAAACCTCTTAGATCTGGCTAAAATTAGAGTACAACTAGGAATTGATGATTTTAGATCGGTAGTAGAGGCAGCGGTTAATCTTGAAGAAATTAATAAACGAGAAGCTGAAATTAAAGATTTACTTCAATTTTATCAATATATAATCGCTAAATTAATCGGTCATGGTCCGGATGCAGGAGAGAATCTTTTTATCGATTCAACAGTTACTACTCCTCAAGGTATCTCTGTACCTAATACTATACCTAGTAGTCTTTTAGCCCATCGTCCTGATTTAGCAGCGGCTATGTTCCGTGCTCAAGTAGCAGCAAAAACAGTTCAAATAGCTAAGATACAGTTTTTACCTACCATTGATTTACGTAGTTTCACTGGCATTAATGCAACAACACTTGTTGAAGATACAGGAGCATTGCCACGCACTTTATTTTCAAAACCTAGTTTATCCTACGGAGGGGGTATTGAGCTCAGATTACCTTGGTTTCAAGGAGGTCGACTTCGAGCGGTACTAGAAACGCAGCGTGCTGAATATAACAGTGCAGTAGAAACTTATAATGATACATTGCTTAACGCATTAAAAGAAATTGCAACAAGTTTAAATACTTGGCATCAAACCCGGAAAGCTTTGGAATCTCAGCACCGTCTTCTCGTTTCAGTAAAAGGAGGATGGTATTTAAGTCAAGTTAATCTGCAAACAGGGTTAGATGATCGTCGAGATTCCTTAGAGCACCAATATAATGTATTAGATCAGAAGTTTAATTTAAGGGTTATTGAATCTGATGAACTTACTGCTATGGTTAGCCTCATTGAAGCATTAGGAGGAGGTTATCCCTATTATATTGATACTCAAGGAACCAGTACTGAAATAAAGCAAAAAAATAACATGCAAAGATCAGCACAACTTATCAATTAAAAGCTATGTATACACGCCTTAACGTTAACGTTTACTTTCAATTTCAACAACGATTGAAGTTATCTGCTATTTTAATTATGGTGTGTATCGCTTTAATAAGCGGATGTGCTTGGTTACCTAAAGGTAACCCGCATACTAAATTCTTAGTACCCTCAGAGATAAAAGAAACTATTCTCCATGAGCGTCATGTGGATAAAACCTTTCCTGATTGGCCAAAAGATCATTGGTGGGAAGAATTTAAAAGTCAAGAGCTCAATGAGCTGATTGCAAAAGCACTTGCAGATAACCCAGGACTTAAAGCAGCACACGAACGGCTTCAAGCAGCAGATTCTATCGTCAAAGTCCAAGGAGCGGCACTGTTACCATTTTTAGAAGCAGAAGCAGGATATACAGCAGAGCGACTTTCAGAGCATGGTGTTTTTGCTGCGTTAAATCCAGGCGTTGCGGGAATCACTTTTGATTTAGGTGTGATTAATCCTATTGGGTTTCGTTATGAATTGGATTTTTGGGGCAAAAATCGCTCCTTAATGGAATCGGCACTGGGTCGTTCTCTAGCTGAAATGGCAGAAAAAGCCCAAGTACGTTTGGAATTAACTACCGGTATTGCCCGATCTTGGTTCCATGGACTGGCTACCTATCAGCAGCTCCAACTGGTTTATAAAATGATAGGAATTAGAAAGGAGCTTTTACAGCTTGCTAAAATTAGAGTGCAGTTAGGGGTTGATGATTTTAGATCAGTGATGGAGGCAGCTACTGAGCTAGAAAATGAAAACAAGCGAGAAGCTGGAACCAAAGATTTACTAGAATTCTACCAGTACATGATTGCTAAATTGATAGGAAGTGGCCCTGATGCAGGGGAAAAACTATTTATTAATTCAACAGCTACCATTCCACAAGGTATCCCCTTACCTGATACTATACCCAGTGGGCTTTTAACTCATCGCCCAGATCTATCAGCAGCTATGTTTCGTGCTCAAGCTGCCGCGAAGATGATAGAAGTGGCTAAAACTAGGTTCTTACCTACCATTGAATTACAAAGCTTTGCTGGGATTAATGCCTTGACTGTAATAAGTGCTGCAGGGGGGGCTGGTGCTTTTCCTGGTGCACTTTTTAATAAAGGCTCATTGGCTTATGGTGGTGGTCCTACCTTTAGTATCCCTTGGTTTGAAGGAGGTCGTCTCCGAGCAGAATTAGGTGCACAACGCTCAGAGTATGATAATGCGGTAGAAACCTATAATGACACTTTGCTTGAGGCACTAAGGCAAATTGCAGAAAGTTTAAGTGCATGGCATCAAACCCGGAAAATTCTTGAAGCTCACCATAGATTATTAGTTTCTGTCCGTGGGGATTGGCATTTAAGCCAAGTACGACTACAAACTGGGTTAAATGATAGACGGGACGCCTTAAGACAACAGTATGCAGTACTCAATCAACAATATGAGCTACGGGGTATTGAGTCTGATGAACTCTCTGCTATGGTAGAAGTAATTGAATCACTAGGTGGGGGTTATCCTTACTATATTGATGAAAAGACTAAAGATCTTGCCTACGGACATCCTGGAGGTAAAGATACGAGAGATAATTCCTCTAAAGAAGAGCCTGAGGAAATTAAGGCTGCTCAACATAAAATAAAAAACCCTGAGAAAACTAGCAATAAAGGGAAGAACGATTTACAGCAAGCACAAAATAATAAAAAATCGGCTAAACAAAAAAATAATAAGCGACAGACACAAAACGTTAAAGAAACAACTAAGCCAAAGCGTCGTATAAGAATGAAAGCGAAAAAAAGAAGAGAGGAAATGGCAGGGAATAATGCTAATGAGCATAGTAATCATATAGAAGTAACTGCAGAAAATTAGTAAAAATTTGGTTAATTATTGGTTTTAAACATGAGTACAACACCCTCTAGAATTCACCCCAAGGCAATTCGTGCTAGGCGTAATCGTAGATTAGGGCTATTTACCCTAACTATACTGGCTATTGCAATTATTTATGCAGGCTACTGGTGGTTTTATGCACGCTTTTGGGTATGGACAGACAATGCGTTCGTAACTGGTAATCTTATTCCCTTAGAGGCACAAGCCCATGGAATTATTACGCAAGTATTAACTGAAGAAACTCAAATTGTAAAAAAAGGTGATTTGCTAATTACTTTAGATGCCCACGTAGCACAAGCTGACTTAGGTCGTACCCAAGGTAGGCTTGGAGAAACAGTGCGTAAAGTTGCTGGCCTTTTTGCTCAAAGACGAGAGGTGGAGCAAAGACTACAGTCTCGATCAGCACAGCTTGCATTAGTACGCCATGACGTTATCCGTTACCGTAAAGCGCTACCTAGCGGAGCAATTTCTAAACAAATCCTCCAAAATGCAGTGGATAACATGAATTCACTGCAGGCAGATGTCATGGAAATTCAATCCCAACTGGATGCAATCGTTTCTCAAGTAGGAAAAACTACCATACGTGAGCACCCTTCAGTTATTACAGCTAAAAATGAGATGATTAGTGCCTACCTTGAATATGTACGGCAAAATCTTTACGCACCCTCTACTGGATTAGTTGCAAAACGTAAAGGGCAAGTAGGAGATCGAGTGATGCCGGGCAACCTACTCTTAACTATTGTACCCTTAGATCACGTCTGGGTAGATGTAAACATACGAGAAACTGAGTTACGCCAAATTCGCCCTGGTCAATCTGTGCTGGTATATATAGATACATACGGAGACCGTCATACCTATCATGGTACTGTTGAAGGTATCGTCCCTGGAACTGGAGCAGTATTTGCCTTATTGCCTCCAGATAATGCAGTAGGTAACTTTATTCATATTGTCCAACGTGTACCTGTACGTATTGGGTTCCCAAGAGAAGAGCTCTTAGAGCATCCTCTCCGTCTTGGGCTCTCTGCTATTATTCATATCCATGTAAGTGAAAAAGCACAGCCGCTTATTAGCTCTTCTGCTGATTATTCTACCCAAGAATATAAAACGAACATCTATGATAATGAGTTAATAGATGCAGAAGCTATGGCAAAAGGTATTATTGATAATAATATTGCTGTAGAAGGTTTAGATGAAGATACCGATACGACTTAACTAGCAATATAATTCCTACCTTATAAAAACAAAATTTCAAGGGCTAGTGACCTAGCCCTTATTCTTTTAGTAGCTTTTATCAATAAAGAGCTTTGAGCTTTGAAACGCATTAAAAATAATCCCCCTCAACAGTTCAAATGTCTTCTCAAGATGGAAGGCAACGGACCTTTCGTTTTATTCCACCCCACTTATAAGGAGAAATGTAAATATCTACTGCTTCGCAGACTCAAGTTGATTTGCTCACTTTAACTATTAAAAAACTAAAACTATGAGTAGACACAATACTTACGATAGGAAAAGATATCAAAAAGTTCATATTTTAATATCTTGCTTTTCTAATTTTCGCATCTTTATTCAGAATAGCTGCATATTCTTATCTGCACTTTTCTTAACTGGTTGCATCAATGGTGCTATGAGTATAGATTTAGCACCTGGTTATAAACCTGAAGAATTTATTCTTCCGGACTCTTGGAGAGGGGCTGGTCCATTTGCTAAAGCTAATCCTTCTGATGGAGAAATACGCCCTGACTGGTGGAAACTCTATGAAGATCCCACATTAGATGAGCTTGAGGCTCAAGCGATGGAGGCTAATCCAGACTTACATGCTGCCGCTGAGCGGTTTATGCAAGCTCGGGATATGATGATGAAAAGTTACTCCAAACTCATACCTCAAATAGGTTGGGGATTTGATGCATCAGGTAATAGACAATCTGATGATGCCCTATGGCGAGGTATAGGGGAAAATTCCGAAATGGGTACTTCTCTGTTCACTGGAGGAGCAGGATGGGAGCCTGATTTTTTCTCAAGAATTCGTAATAGAACCAGAATTGAGATTTATCACGCTGAAGAACTAGCCGCTGCTTATGCTTTAGTACGTCTAGGTATACAAGCTGAACTTGCAAGTAATTACTATTTATTGCGTGGTTTAGATGGACAAGAGGCTATTTACAATCAATCTATTGATTACTATAAAAAATTACTTAATCTTGTTACAGATAGATTTGTCGGTGCTCTTGCTCCAAGAATTGATATTACCCGTACCCAATATTTATTATACAGTACTGAGGCAAGGCAGCTAGCTGTTCGTAGGGAGCGGCAAGTTACGGAACATGCCATTGCCGTATTAGTCAATCAATCACCTTCTACTTTTTCTATCAATTCTATAGAACAATTTCCTAATATTGATTTTAAATTACCTACCCATTTTCCATCTACCTTACTTGAGCGGAGACCAGATATAGCGGCCTCTGAGCGCAAAATGGCACAAGCAAACCGAGTGATTGGTATCGCTCGTGCTGCTTTTTATCCACATGTAAATTTTAATATGCTAGGCGGGTTTGAAGGAGGGTTTAATTTATTTCAAGTAGCAAGTAGTCTTTGGTCCTATGGTTTAGAGCTTACCTTACCTATTTTTAATGGAGGTTATCGCCGTGCTCAAGTACAACAAACTTGGTCTGCTTATCGACAAACGGTTGATGAATATCGCTCCACTGTGTTAAATGCGTTTCGAGAAGTGGAAAATGATCTCAGTAGAACTACCCTAATTACTGCTGAGATGAAAAAATTAGAAGATTCAGTAAAAGCAGCAGTTGAAACCCAAAATCTAACTGCAAGTCTTTACACTGGCGGACTAGCTAGCAGTCTTGACTTACTCCTTGCACAAATCCAAACCCTAGACTCTCGCATTAATTTGGTAGATGCAAAATCAAGAATGGCTCAATCTACGGTAAGGCTTGTACGCTCTCTAGGTGGGGGATGGAATCGCAATGGGTTGCCTACAGATAAAGAAATACAGCCTATGGAAGTCCTGCAATACACTGACTTAGATAAGGCTCCTCAAGCGGGTGATGTAAAAGTACCTGCTGCTAAAGGTGGAGACTATAACAAGGCTTATAGTGATCTTTCCCATCCTGCCCCTATCTCTCCTAATAATGCGGTGCACAAAGCAGTACAACAAAGGGAGGAAATTTCTGATCAGGGGACTATCTTAAGACGGGAACAGCCTGCCGCTAAAGAGGTTAATCCATAATTTTTCATCATAACAGTAGACTCAATTTTGTGATATATCCAAAAATATAATCTATTTTCTGACTTATATATTATATGTAGATTAAGAAACTATTATGAATCAACTCGTTGTCATTGCCTTAAAAAAACCCTATACATTTGTTGTTCTCTCTATTTTAATTATTATCCTTGGGGTTCAGTCGGTACTTAAAGCAGCCACCGATATCTTCCCAAATATTAAAATTCCAGTCACTTCGGTAGTGTGGGCTTACAGTGGAATGCTACCACAAGATATTGAGGGACGTATCACTTATATTTTCGAACGATTTTTAACCTCTACTGTAGAAGGAATTAAATATATTCATAGCCATTCCTATTTTGGTAGTAGTATTGTTAATATCTTTCTACAAGATGAAGTAGATCCAGCACAGGCTGAAGCGGATATTACGGCTATAGGTAATACAGTGGTTAATTTCTTACCGCCCGATATTTCTCCACCTATGGTAATGAAATTGGCACCTTCATCGGTTCCAGTGGCTACTCTGCAGGTGACCTCAGATACCTTATCACCTTCAGATTTATATAATCTTTCCGTGATGCGGATTCGCCCCTTATTGGTTACAGTAGAAGGAACCATACTTCCTGCCCCTTATGGAGGAAAAAATATGACGGTAGGCATTGCCATTGATCGGGAAAAACTCCTTGCCCGTCACTTAACTCCTGCAGATGTCCATGAAGCAGTCAATCGCCAAAATTTAGTGCTTCCTGGGGGAGATATGAAGATCTACTCAAAAGATTGGGTAGTACTTACCAACTCCTCAGTGTTGACTATTGAAGACTATGAAAAAATTCCGCTGAAACGAAAGGGGAATAACTATGTCTACTTGCGGGATGTAGCAAGTGTTAACCTCATGGGAAATGTGCAACAAAATGCAGTGATTGTAGATGGCAAACAATCGGTGATGATTGTAGCGATGAAAAGTAGTGAGGCTTCCACTTTATCTGTTGTTGAAGGGATAAAAAAAGCTATTCCTAGAATTGAATCAATAATACCTGAAGGTGTACAGGTTAAGTTAGTAAACGATGCCTCTGCATTCGTAAAAGAATCAATTGATGATGTGGTTCATGAAATTGTTATTGCTGCTGCTTTAGTCGGTACTATTGTGCTGGTACTACTGGGATCATGGCGACCTACGGTTATTATCGCTACTACAATTCCTCTGTCTATTTTAAGTGCCTTAATTGCCCTTCATGCAACTGAGGAAACCATTAACGTGATGACCTTAGGGGGGCTTGCTTTATCCGTAGGGGTGCTGGTAGATAATGCTACGGTAGTTATTGAAAACATGGATACCCATATCCATATGGGTAAGCCTTTAGAAACTGCAATTCTTGATGGAACGAGACAGATTCTCCTACCTACTTTTGTCGCAACACTGGCTATTGGGATTGTCTGGCTTCCTCTATTTGGACTAAGCGGCGTTTCTGGATTTTTATTTGGTCCCATGGCAAAAGCAGTAATTTACGCTATGTTAGCTTCTTTTTTCCTTTCCTATACTCTAGTGCCGACCATGGCAAAATATATTCTCCATGATCCAAATGCTCCTGGAAATCATCCCCACCCTGATCACCCAGAAATTGATAAATCTGCCCAAGAAGTTTATGAGTTAACAGAAAAGGAAACGGAGGAAGAAGCCCTCCATAATATTGGAGGGACTCATTTTGCGAAAGATGTACCTGATCGGGATCAGGATCAGAAAAAGAAACCAAAGAGGTTTTTTGCTCAAATTGGACAGAGCATTGATCAGGGTTTTAATCGTTTTCGTGATAGTTATGGTAGCTTACTTGAAAAAGCGATGGCACGGCGTAATTTCACCGTAGTGGTCATGCTATCGTTTGCTTTAGGTTCTTGGGTTTTATATGCTTTTAATGGACGGGATTTCTTTCCTGAAGTTAAATCCGATTCCATGCAAATGCACATCCGATTTCCTCTGGGCACTCGAATTGAAGTTTCAAGCCGAGTTTCAGCTTTAATCGCAGAAGATATTAAGAAAAGACTACTTCCCGGTAAAGTTAAAGATATTATTAATAACTGTGGATTACCGGTAGGTCCTCATAACCTTGCATTTATCCCAACCCCTACCATTGGATCTCAAGATTGTGATGTAACCATGTCACTAACCGATCCAAAATCCCCCATTTGGGAGTTTAGGGAGATATTACGTGAGGGGCTGACAAAGCTTTATCCAGGAAGTGAATTTACTTTTCAGCCTTCAGATTTAACAGGAAAGATTCTTAATTTTGGTTCCCCTGCACCTATTGATGTACAAATCAATGGTCCTGATCAAGCAAATAATTTTGAATATGTACGCAAACTCCATGGTCGACTAAAAAATATTCCAGGAGCACGAGATGTGGTGATCCAACAGACTATGAATACCCCTACTCTATTGGTTGAATCAAATCGAGCTTTTGGGCTTGGCGTAGATATTCATCAAAAAGATTTCGGCGACAATATGTTGATTGCTACTGCAGGTAGTTATCAAATTGACTTAAATTTCTGGTTAGATAGGGCTACAGGAATGGCTTACCCGATTAATGTCCGTATCCCTCAACCTAAACTTAAGGAAGTTAACCAGTTATTAGCAGTACCTACTCAAAGTAATGAAGGTAAAGAAGGACGCAATAAATTACAGCTGCTAGGGAATGTGGGTACGGTAAGCCCTATTGGTACTCCTGGGGTAATTACTCATGCAGATATTATGCCTTTATTCGATATTTATATTTCTCCAGAAGGGCGAGATTTAGGCTCTACTCTAGAAGAAGTACGAGAAATTGTTAATGATATGAAAGAGGACCTCCCCCGTAGTGCGGCAGTAGAAATAGAAGGTCAAGCCATCCTGATGGAAAATGCTTTTAAAGAAATGATTATTGGTCTGGTTGCTTCAATTGTATTAATTTATTTACTGGTTGTGGTGAATTTCCAGTCTTGGGTTGATCCCTTCATTATTATTACTGCACTACCCGGTGCTTTAGGGGGGATCGCTTGGATGCTTTTCCTTACTCATACCAACATTTCAATACCTGCCTTAACTGGGGCTATTATGACTATGGGCACAGCGACTGCAAACTCAGTTTTAGTAGTTTCTTATGCCCGTGAACGAATTGAAATGCACGGTGAGGCAATTAAAGCTGCACTTGAGGCTGGCGTTGCCCGATTCCGTCCAGTATTAATGACTGCATCTGCTATGATTGCAGGTATGATTCCTATGGCAACTGGTAATTCACAAAATGCCCCTCTAGGACGAGCAGTGATTGGTGGTTTAACGCTAGCCACTATCTTTACTTTAATTTTCGTACCATGCGTTTATGCCATTATTTACCATCGGCACTCTGCAGCTACCCAATCAGGAGAATAATTCATGAATAAGAATCTTAGTATAGATGGATCTTGGCGTAATAAGATCCTGATTATTGTTATTGTTTTAGTTCTTGGCATTTACATAGGCTATCGAGTACTAAATGCTAAAAAAGAAGCAGTTACCATGCGAGAGGAAACCCTTGAGATGGCAACTCCTGCAGTAACAGTACTTTATCCTACTCCTGCGCAGCCCGAAGAAACTATTGAGTTACCGGGTAACTTTATGGCCTGGCATCAAGCACCTATTTATGCTCGAGTAGCAGGTTACGTAGAAGAGTGGTATACCGATTATGGAGCTAAAGTTAGAAAGGGAGATTTATTAGCTATCTTAAATACCCCAATGATTGATGCAGAATATAGAATGGCAGAAGCAGAGGTGGCAGCAAAAGAAGCTCAATATAATCTTGCTGTGGTAACTAAAGATCGTTATGTAAACTTAGGAACTACTCATGCAGTCTCTATTCAGTCAGTTACTGTCCAACAAGCCAATGAAAAAGTAAAAGAAGCAGAACTAAAAAGAGCGAAGCAGGCACGAGAAAATATCTTAGCAAGAAGACAGTTTAAACACGTCATCGCTCCTTTTGATGGGGTAGTAATTGCTCGCAATGTCAATATTGGAGACTATGTAAACGAAACAGGAAGTTTAAGTTTAAAGGAAGGGGAAAACAGTGAGGTCAATATTTTTACAGTTGCTGATATTCGTAAAATGCGACTTTTTGTCAGTGTCCCAGAAGCATTTGGTCCCTTTCTTAAGCCAGGACTTACTGCTGATGTGATGGTACCTCAGTTCCCTGATCAACAATTCAAAGCTAAATTTCTAACCAGTGCTGAAGGGTTCGATATCAGTACCCGTACTGCTATTACTGAATTCGTTATCTATAATGATGATAAGGATCATATACTCTGGCCAGGTACGTACGCTACCGTACGTATCAGTGCCCCTACCCATAAAGGGGCACTTATTCTTCCTAGTACTTCTATGGTGTTTGTAGAAGATGGAGCCACTGTCGCAGTAGTAACTGACGATAACCGTATTCATTTTAAACCTATTAAAATTAAAAGAATTTATCCTACAACATTCCAAATTGAAGGAGTTTCTAAAACCGATCGGATTGTAGATAATCCAAGTGCTGCCTTACTAGAAGGAGATGAGGTACATATTGTTAACAAGCCTGCAAAGGGTTATATCATCTCTCCAATTAAAAATTCAGAATCAGAAAAAGATACAATTCATAATCAACAAATTTCTTCTTCCAGCAAATCTTCAGCAAAAAGTGAATCAGCATATATAGGTCCCTATCGCTTTAAAGTAGCTTTGAAATCAAAGCAAGCTACTATAGGTAAAAATATCATGGTGATTTATCTTCAAGATGAAGAGAGCCACCCTGTAGAGAATGCTAGGATTCAGATATCATCTCAAGATAGTGAATCTAGGCAACAAATTCGTATGGATGCTAAAGAAGTAAAGCCAGGGGTTTATGGAGGCGTATTGGAAGTACCTGAAGAGGGAAATTGGCCACTTACTTTAAAGGTTCAAATAGAAGGAGATAATCTCTATCAATCAGAATTAGATATAACCACAGGGTATCCGATCACTCTCGGTTAAAATAACCTGCCATCCCCTTTTTTAGGGGATAAAAATCAAACTACCTTGAACCCTTAGGTTGCTTTTTGTAACCTAAGGGTTAAACTTATCTGATAGGATTAAATATGTATTAATAATACACTATTAATACATATTTAAAGCAAGGCAATAATATTAATTGGAGTTGAGAAATATGGCTGAAACACAAAAAGCATCGGCAGATATTGGTATTGTAGGTCTGGGTGTAATGGGAGCCAATTTAGGTCTGAACATTGCTGAAAATGGATTTACGGTAGTCGCCTATGATCGGGACTCTAGCAAAGGATCTCATCTTACAAATATGGCACAAGAGCAGCTTTCCGATCCAAATAAAGTCAATGCTTATAACGATATTACCCAATTCATTGTCGCTTTAAAAAAGCCAAGAACTATTTTGATGCTTGTGCCTGCAGGAGCCCCTGTGGACGCAGTTATTCGTGATTTTGCCCCACACCTTGAAGCAGGTGATATTATGATTGATGGGGGCAATTCTTTTTTTAAGGATACTAATCGTCGGGTTGATGAATTAGCAAAGAAAAATATCCATTTTATGGGGATGGGTATTTCTGGTGGTGAATCAGGTGCTCGTCACGGCCCTAGCTTAATGCCCGGTGGAGATCGTACTGCTTGGGAACATGCAAAACCTATACTAGAAGCAGCAGCAGCAAAAGCAGATGGAGAGCCTTGTGTAGGCTGGTTAGGTAGAGGTGCTGCAGGTCACTATGTAAAAATGGTACACAATGGTATTGAGTATGGTTTAATGGAGTTGATTACTGAAAGCTACGATATTATGCATCGTGGGCTTGGTTTAAATTTAGAAGAGCTCCATAAAATCTATAAAAAATGGACCAAAGGTCCCATGGGCGGATTCCTCATGGAGATTACTGCCGATGTGTTAGTGCAAAAAGATCCTTTAGGTGATGGTTATATCCTTCCTAAAATTTTAGATACAGCACACCAAAAAGGAACAGGCCTTTGGACTTCAGAGGAGAGTTTAACCTTACAAGCTCCTACTCCTGTCATTGATGCAGCAGTTACTCAACGAGTACTTTCATCTACTAAAGATCAACGGCTACAGGCAAGCCAAAAGTTAGCAGGACCTAAATCTAATATCTCCTTTAGTGGGGATAAAACTGCATTTATTGCTGAGCTAGGCAATGCACTTTATGGGGCAATGATGCTTACTTATGCTCAAGGTATCCACCTACTTCAAGTTGCTAACAAAGCTTATGATTATGGATTAGTGTTAGAAACAGTCGCAGCAGTTTGGCGTGAAGGGTGTATTATCCGCTCCCAACTACTAAAGGATTTACGCAATGTTTATCAAAATAACCCAGATCTAATTAACCCAATTCTAGATACGGATTACGGTGCTAAGATAGCTAATACCCAAGAAAATATACGCAAGGTAATTACTACCGCAACTCCTTGGGGATTACCCATTCCAGGGTTTACTTCTGCATTAAGTTATTACGATACCTACCGCAGTGTTCAATTACCTGCCAATCTACTTCAAGCACAACGGGATTATTTTGGAGCCCATACCTTCGAACGGGTAGATCAGGAAGGTACTTTCCATATTCAATGGTCTACCACGGAGTAAATTATGAATTCTAAGGATTCTAATGCCCAACACCCACCTACAGTCTTTGTACTGTTTGGTGCAGGTGGCGATCTCTCTTGGCGATTAATTATTCCGGCACTATTTAATCTCCATGTGGGTAAGCATCTCCCAGAACAATTCGCAATTATTGGGGTGGATCATCAAGATTATACGGATAAATCCCTAGCAGAACACTATCGGGAAAGCATACAACAATATTCTCGCTACGGATCTTGTAGCGAGGATACTTGGCAGTCTTTTTTGCAATTGATTCATTATCATAAAGGAGATATTACTGCTCAACCTTGTTATGATGAGTTGGCAGATCTTATTGCAAAGCAAAATAAAGCTTGGGGGCATCATCAACACAAAGAACAAATTTTTTATCTTGCTACACCACCGTTTCTATTCTCAGGCATTGCTAAAGGGTTAGGTACTGCAGGTCTTTCTCGAGATCGGGAATATTCAAGAATTGTTGTAGAAAAACCTTTAGGTCGCAGTTTAGAAACTTTTAATGAAATTAATTGTGTATTAAGAACCTATTTCAAGGAAAGGCAAATTTATCGTATTGATCATTTTCTTGGTAAAGAGAATGTGCAAAATATCCTTGCTTTCCGTTTTGCAAATCCTATTTTTGAACCTATTTGGAACCGAAACTATATTGATAGTGTTACTATTACTGTAGCTGAAACTTTAGGGGTGGAACACCGAGCTGCTTTCTATGAAACAGCAGGTGCGATGCGAGATATGGTACAAAATCATGTACTTCAACTCTTGTGTTTAGTTGCGATGGAACCACCAGTTACTTTTAGTGCAGATGACATTCGAGATCGTAGAATGGGGGTGATGCATTCACTGAGACCTATTTCAAAAGATCAAGTAAATCGCTATGCCGCTCGCGGTCAATATGGAATCGGCTGGGTTAATGGTGCTAAAGTAGTAGGTTATCGAGAAGAAGAAGGGATTAACCCTAATTCAAATACAGAAACTTATTGCGCCTTGCAACTTCATGTGGATAATTGGCGCTGGCAAGGTGTGCCTTTCTACCTGCGCACAGGAAAGAGACTATCTGCTAAAGTTTCAGAAATTTCAATTCGTTTTAGGGATGTACCTCATCAAGCCTTTCCTGCTTCTGCAGGATTAAATGCACGGCCTGCTCAACTAATAATTAGGCTGCAACCCGATGAGGGAATTATTCTTAAGTTTTTAGCAAAGCAACCGGGGCAAGAACTGGTTTTACGTCCTGTAGATATGCGTTTTAGTTATAGTGATTCTTTTAAAGCACCTTCTCCTGACGCCTATGAAACCCTCCTATGGGATATTATGCGAAATGATGCCACTCTTTTTGTGAGATCAGATCAAGTGGAGGCAGCATGGGAGTTATTAATGCCGATCCTTGATGTTTGGGAGAATAATCAAGCAGTCAGCTTTCCTAATTATTCTGCTGGTACGTGGGGGCCGGAAACTGCTGAGTTGCTAGCTTCTCGTGAAGGAAGGAGTTGGTTTAACCCAGCTTTATTTGAATTTATCAAGTAATCTAAGAAATACTACTCTCCATATCCTATGCGCTAAGGAGCATTCAAACGTTTTGAGTACTCCTTAGCACTGTTTTTATAGCTTACTCTAGATCGGAAATCCCCTATCAATACCTTAAAGCGTCTATGATCACAAAAGCTTATATAAAGCTGATCATTTTCTACATAATAAATCGCATCTTGATAAAATAACTGCCCCATATTACAGGCAATATCAAAACTTATCTCTGCAGCCCAGCCCGGTTCTGCATGCCCGCTAGTAGGCGAGTAACCTGTCACCCTCTTTATCCAATCTGATTGCTTTTGTAATTCACTCCAAAGGTTTTTATCCGCCCTATTATTTCTTTCCTTAGTCCATATTTCCCCCGTAGTAGCGTAAGCGGTAATAATTGCAAACTCATTAGCCCAATTTGTTATATAAAAGGGGGTTTTAAAATGAGTCTCAGAATAAACTGGATTCATTAAGTGCGAAGTAACTTATTTGTAGGAAAAGAGCTCCTTTACATACTTTAAGAGCTTACTAATTACACGATTAAAAATAAAAAAATGCTATTATTTTAATTTAAGTGATAATTTTTAATTATTATAACCCTTAAGGATAGTACATAATTTTTATCTTTCAAGGAAAGATTTTATTTTTTTACACAAGGAAGTTTTTTCTTTATGGAGCATTATTTTATGACAATAAAAGAAATATTATTTACTTTTATAATTACAGTTTTAAATATTAATCTAGTCTATGGATCAGTTATCTATTAATGGGTACCAAACACAGATGTACCTGAGAGTCTGAGAATTTTTGCTGGCAAGATCATAGTTCCTGTAAACTCACCTAAGAAAGCCATCTTTCCTTATTTATTCCTCCTCAAACCCTAAACTTCAATTTTCCTTCTATAAAATAGTACGCTTATGGATGATTATTTAGCTTGAAATACTTTCCCGCTAGTTTTATTAGATAGAAATAAGAAGAAAATGCATCTATTTGGTGGGCCATCAAGGACTTGAACCTTGAACCTACTGATTAAGAGTCAGCTGCTCTACCAATTGAGCTAATGGCCCAAAGTCATTGAAGGTGGGGTGAGCGATGGGAATCGAACCCACGACCACAGGAATCACAATCCTATGCTCTACCTATTGAGCTACGCTCACCATATAAATTATCCATCATTATACCCGAATTATATTAATTAGGTACAATGGAATTTATTGTAGTAGACAGAAAATTCTTATTAGATGGAGGTAAGTTATGGCAAGTGATGATGGAATGATATTTATGGCGCATTGGACCCATACCCCTGAAAATTGTCCCGGCAGGAGCAAAGAAGGGGCTACTATGCTCAATGATTTTTGGGCAGGACGGAAACAGGCGGAAAAAAATGGGGTAAAAATTCTAAGTGCCTATGTAGCTGCCACAGAACATACGTATTATATTACCGTCCAAGCTAAAGATTACCAAACTATGCTGGAATTCTTTGAGATCCTTGCCCCTACTCAAACAGGCAATATTCATCCAGTGACTACCATGGATAAATGGACAGATCATATTAATCCAAATAAATAGGAAAAAAATAAGTATTTCAGAGAAAGAGTAAGGGTATTTGTTTAAATGATACCCTTACTTCATTTAATCTCCAAAAAGCATTACAGGATTAATTCTAAATTGTAGCATTTTAGCTATATCTCGCCCTTCATCTCCCCTTTTTCGTTGCATCGTAATGTTTCCAATTTTTAGACTACCTTGTTTGGTAATTTTCACAGGCCCATTGCCAAAGGTATTCATACATAGCATGATTAATTGATTTTAAAGCCCAGCGACTTTCCTCATTGATCACAAGTGCAACTAACATCCACCCTGCTGAAAATTTCCCCCTACCCTTTAAAAGATCTGAAACAATTAAAATTTATCTTTATTAAAACAATCAATGATTTTATTTTGATCTGCTTCATCCATTTCATTTAAAAACATCCGTCTTTTATCTCGGCAGCCTGATTTTATCGGAGGAATTTCACCAGTAAAGCATTTTAGAATTCTTGTAATATCTTCTGGCATTTCCCAAAGTGCAGTATATTTATCTATCCACCTCTTATCTATTTGGTTAAATCCCTGTGGGTTACTCACTAATTTTATGGATAAATTCTCTGCAGCAATGGCTTGTTTTAAATAAATGGTGATTTGTACTTGCACATCGGTTTTATAGCCATGCAATTTTATTGCAATGACCTTTTCAATCTCTACTACGACATAGCCCATTATTCCTAGCCATGTTTGAGTATCTTCATCTTTTTGCCAATTGTTAAACTTTTGTACAATATCGTTTTCATTTTTAAATCCATTTTTTGCTGTTTGAGAGCCAAGAGCGATTAAATCTTTTTTAGCCATAATAGCGAGTATAGTTAAGTACACTACAACCAATAGCTTCTATAACGCTCACTGTCATGGCATTGCCTGCTTGGCTTAGTAAACGGCTATCTGAAATTTTTCCTTTTACTCTTTCAGCCAAATATTTTGGAATCCCTTGTAGTAATAAGGACTCAAAGCCAGATAGTTTTCTCAATTTTCCTTCTCGAGTGTATAAAATGCCATGGCGCCCTGTGCGGAGTGTGGGTATTTTGTTCTTATATAACCTTAAATCAGATTGGCGGGTGTCTAAAACTAGATAATCCTCTGAGCATAGTTGCTCAATAGTGAATAACCCTTGATTGTATTTATTATTTAAATACTTTAAGAAGGTTTGATAGGTTTTATTTTTTTCATTAAGCTCTATCTCTATGCCATCGATTAAATAATTTCGTAAATTAGGTGAATCGATTGGCTCTGCCCATGAAAACAATTGATGGGTTACCAAGTCTTTTCTAATACCTATTAAATAAATCCGCTCTCGCATTTGTGGGATACCATAATCAATGCTATTGAGCACTTGGTGATAAACTTGGTAACCGGCTTGATTGAGATCATTTAAAATGATAGTGAACGTTTTCCCCCTATCGTGGTTCATCAATCCTTTTACATTTTCTAAAATAAAATAGGGCAAATGCTTTGCTTTCATGATATTAATCAGACCATAAATGATTTGCCCTCGATCATCTTCTATCCCTTTTCGTTGCCCCACAATGGAAAAAGACTGGCATGGAAATCCTGCAATCATCAGCTCAAAGTCAGGTAAATCATTGGGGTTAATTTCCATTAAATCCCCGTAATTTTTTTCTGCCTGCCCAAAAAATGCTTGATAAGTATATTCTGAATCTATATCTATCTCAGAAAAACCGATACATTGCAGTCCTATATTTTCAAGACCCATACGCCCTGTACCAATTCCTGCACAAAAATCAAAAAATCTCATGCTATCTATGATAGTTTTTAAGCGTTAAATGGGAAACAGAAAAGTAAGGTGGGGTGGGGGTAAGTGTCTTATAAGGCTTGGTGGAGGCGGCGGGAATTGAACCCGCGTCCGTAAATCCTCCGCCTTTGGTTCTACATGCTTATCCCAATCTTTAAATTTAACTAGACTACAGCCCGATGGGCAAGGAAATAGCTAGCGATCCTAGTAAAGGTTTAGCAGGTTAGCCCTAGGCTACCTTCCTGCGATCTTGTGAGTATGACGCCTGAACTCTGAACGCACAAGCACGGCTCCAGCCAGACGGCACCCTACTGGGTATTAAGCAGCGAGTGCGAAGTTGTCGTCGTTGGCAACTATAATTTTTGCAGGGTGATTAACGAGGGCTCTGCACCTCGACATGCCCCTCAGGTTTTGCGATCCACGTCGAAGCCAGGTCGCCCCCAAGTAGTATACTAAAGAGATATACAAGTTATTTTAACTTAAAAAAGAGAGTAAATCTAATCAATAAGTTATATTAGCGTTATCATATTTTTATTATAGATGATTTCATTAAATGGTAACACACTACAAAAAGGTTTGGTAAAAAAGTAAAGAATATAAACTAGCAATGTCAGATGTATTTAAGCTACTAACTATAGGAGTTAGTGCAATATTAGAGGGGTAATTTGAAATTGAGGAAGTAACAGAGAAATATTACTTACTAGAGATAGTTTAATGTTTTGAATACTAGAGGCAGAAAATTGATTCTCCCCAAAAGAAATAGCCTTTACTTGATTACTGAACCATTTCTATTTTCTAGTTAAATATACAGTATTTTTTACTATACTACTTAAAAACAGTTAAAGTGACTTAGTGTAAAGAATGAGATTGTCATAGTACTCCTGCGAGAATTACTATATGAAGATAGAATTTTTATAAGCTACTCACGTTAATAAGCCGTAACCTTTGCAATCCGCTCCTTTTGTCGTCGCCACTCTTTTTCTTTTTCATCAGCCCGTTTATCATACTTATGCTTACCTTTAGCCAGAGCAATCTCTAGTTTTGCTAGACCTTTTTTCCAATAAAGAGCTAGTGGAATAAGTGCATAACCCCGCCGCTCTACAGCACCGATCAACTTTCTAAGCTCCTCTACATTAAGGAGGAGTTTGCGGTTTCTTTGAGTATCTGGGTGAATATGAGTAGATGCACTGGCGAGCGGGCTAATATGGGCGCCAAACAACCAAGCTTCTCCTTTTTTAAGGAAGCAATAACTTTCATTGAGCTGGGCATGGCCTGCTCTTAAACTTTTTACCTCCCAACCTTCAAGCACCAGCCCAGCTTCATATCTAGTTTCAATAAAATATTCATGGCGTGCCCTGCGATTTAATGCAATGGTGCTATTAGTACCTTTTGTAGGCTGTTTAGGTTTACTTTTACTCATTTCAATTTTTTAATTAAATACACTATTACTTTTATCATACTATTGAAATAGAAGGTAAATCTACTTAAATTTAAAGTAAACCTAAAATAACTAGAACAGTAGCTGTAATAGATCAAATAATGAATGCTATAAAATATTGGGTATATTAGCGAGCTAAATTTTTTTTCAGTAGTAATTTTGTTTTAAAAAATTAGAAATTTATTAGTTTAAGAAGCTAAAATACAACAACTCTTTATAGTTAAATTAGTTACTAACTAAATTTAACTACAAACTTTAAATGGTGGTTGATTATTCATATGACTAAAATAGATCGCAGTGCATTAGTACCTTATACTCCAGCAGAAATGTATACTTTAGTAAATAATATTGAAGCTTATTCTCAATTTCTTCCTTGGTGCCGCTCTACCCAAGTCTATAACCGTGATGAAGAAAGCGTACGTGCTAGCATAGAAATTGCTAAGGGTCCTATCCATAAATCATTTACTACCCATAATAAGTTAGAACAAGATAAAACCATAACTATGGAATTAGTAGAAGGTCCCTTTAGCCACTTAGAGGGTATATGGCACTTTAACCCTATTGGAGAAAATCAAGGATGCCGAGTTTCTTTAACGATGGAATTTGAGTTTTCTAGCAAAATGATTGGTCTTGCTTTAGGTCCAATTTTTAGTGAAATTACTTCTACTATGGTAGACGCATTTTGCCATCGTGCGAGAGATTACTATGGACAACGTTAATCAAATTAGTGTTTCTATAACCTATGGTCATCCAAGAAAGCTTACGTTAATCAATATTTTTGTAGAGAAAAATACAATTGTTAGAGAGGCAATTGAAAAATCCGGTATTTTAAATTTATTTCCAGAAATTAACCTAGAATGTGCAGGAATCGGTGTTTTTAGCAAAATAGTGGAGCTAAGTACACCACTTCACCATCGAGATAGGATAGAAATTTATTGCCCTTTAATAATTGATCCTAGACAAGCCCGCCGTAATAGAGCGAGTAAGAGTTAATCATATTTTCCATGGCTTCCTGTAGTAGACTTATCTTTAGGAGATTGAGTAGAGTCCTTACCCATATGCAGCAAGTGTTTTGCCTTACTTAAAAACCCTTTAGGTTCTTGGCGTGGAGGTACAGTAACTGATTCCACCTGTTCTATTTGTAATCCTTTATCTGCTAACTCCGGATTTATTTTAACATTTCCAGTAATATAACTAAGTAATTCATTTTTAAACCATACCGCTATGGTATGCTGTTCTCGATCGCCACGACCAGGTTTATAACTATATATGTAGTACCAGCGATTAGATTCAAAACTATCAATAATTGTGGGGGTGCCTAGTACAAATTTAACTTGCTGTTTTGTCATTCCTGGCTTTAGTTTCTCGATCATCTCTTGATCTACTACATTGCCTTGTTGGACATTGATTTTGTATACCTTAGGTATATGCTTTGTAACACTGCAAGCTGCTAGGGTTAAACTGGAATAAATAAGTATGAAAATGTAAAGCTTATACATATTTCCTATCCTATAATATAGTAGTGATAATAAAATATTTTTTTTGGACAGAAATAATTTTTAACTTATTCAGAGCATGCTATGGAAAGTCAAGATTTACGTAAAGTTGGGCTTAAAGTAACCTTACCTCGTCTTAAAATACTAGAAATTTTAGAAAGTAGTGATCATCGACATATGAGTGCCGAAGATGTTTATAAAGTATTGCTTGATCAAGGCGAAGAGATAGGATTAGCTACTGTATATCGAGTTCTTACTCAATTTGAAGCTGCAGGGCTAGTTTCTCGCCATCATTTTGAAGGCTGGCAAGCAGGGGCAGGTCATTCTGTATTTGAAATGGATAGTGGTGAGCATCACGATCACTTATTATGTACACAATGTGGCAAAGTTGAGGAGTTTGTAGACAAAACAATTGAAGATCGTCAAAGGGAATTAGCACATCGAGCTGGGTATCAAATGACTGATCACTATCTATATATTTATGGAATTTGTAAGGCATGCCAAAAAAATACAAATACTAATCGAATTTAAACTCACTTAACTGAAAAAGTTATTGAGCAGTCTCTAGCATAGAGATAGCATGTGCACGAGACTGTTTGGTGACTTCTTTTCCTCCAAGCATTCGAGCAAGTTCTTCTACTCTTTGCTCTTTATTTAATTCCATAAGATCAACGGTTGTTTTTTTATTCATATAATATTTATTAATCCTAATTTGATGGTGAGCTTGAGCAGCTACTTGAGGTAAGTGGGTAATACAAAGTACCTGCTTATGAGCAGCAAGTTCTCGTAGTCTTACACCTATAGCATCTGCAATTGATCCACCAATACCTGTATCTACTTCATCGAAGATAAGAGAAGAATACTCCTTTTTCTCAGAGATAAGGGTTTGAACAGCAAACCCAATCCTAGATAATTCTCCCCCTGAGACTGTATTTAGTAACTGTAGAGATTGACCAGGATTTAAGTTAGCTTGAAATTGAATTTGATCCATACCATAAGAAGAGAATTCCTCATTTTTCACGGAAGTGAATTCAATATGAAACACCCCTTTAGTTAAGGCAAGATTGGGTAGTATTTCATTTAGTTTTTTAGAAAACTCTTTGGCAGCCTTATAGCGGCTTTGGCTTAAGATGGCTGCTAGATTCAAATATTCTTCAGAAATAGTAGTTAATTTAGCTTTTATCTGATCGAACTGAGTATCTATGCTTTCTAGAGAGTCTAATTCAGCTTTTATTTGCTTAACTAAAAGAGGAAGATTTTCTGGCGCGGTTTGGTGTTTACGTCCTAATTCATAATAGACAGATAAACGATCTTCAAGCCAAGCAAGACGATTAGGGTCTCTATCTATTGATGTAAGATAGTGGCTTAATTGGCTAGCTGCCTCGTCAATCTGAATAGTTGCAGTAGTCACAAGGCTTTCTATTTCCTTTAACATAGGATTGAGAGAGGCAAGGCGAATTAACTTCTTATGAACTTGTTCAAGAAGAGCAGAAACAGATCTTTGATCTTCTTGATAGAGCATATTAAGTATTTCTTCTGAGGTTTGAACAAGCTCTACTTGGTGGAGTGATTGTTTCTGTTCTTGTTCTAAGGATTTTAACTCCTCCGTATTAGGCTGAAAATAATCAAGTTCCTGAAGTTGGTAATGCAATAATTCTACCCTAGAATTTTTTCCGTGGCTTGCCTGATTTAGTTTCGTAAGCTCTTCTTTAAAGAATCGATAATTCTGATAAATTATATTGAGATTCTTTAAAAGGGCTTCATGGTCACCATAAATATCTACTATCTCCCTTTGCACCTTATGATTTAACAAAGATTGATGGCTATTTTGCCCATAAATATAAACTAAACACTCTCCAATTTCCCGTAAAGTTTTAATCGGTACAAGCTGATCATTAATATAGGCTTGAGATTTTCCTTTATAATTTAGAATTCGCTTTAAAGTTAAATAAGATTGTCCTTCTGTAACCTTTAAATTTTGAGCTTCTAGCCAAGAAAAGAGAGAGATATATCCACTAATTTCAAAAATAGCTTTTATTTCTATCTCTTTTTCTCCCTGATAAATAAGTCTAGTATCCCCCCTTCCTCCTAACACTAACCCAAGAGCGTCAATTAGAATAGATTTTCCTGCGCCAGTCTCTCCTGTTAGTGCAGTCATACCAGAATGTAAGGATAGTGTTAATTCTTGTACAATAATAAAATTTCGAATAAATAGTTCTTTAATCATCCAAAATTTTTTCCCCAATGGAGCTTAGTACGTAAAATATCATAATGGTTATGGGTGACAGGATGAATTAAACGAACTGTTTTTGGGTATTTACTAATTCTTAATTGATCTCCCCCATGAATCTTGATACTAGATTGACCATCACAACTTATTTGGCTTGCAATAAAGGGTGTATTTATCTTAATTTCGATAATTCCATCCCCGTGAAATACTAAAGGTCGATCACTTAGAGCGTGGGAGCAGATAGAAACTAATACCATACCATTAAGATTAGTGTCTAAAATAGGACCTCCTGCAGATAAAGCATAGGCAGTAGATCCCGTTGGAGTAGCAATAATTAATCCATCCGCCCGTTGGCTATTTAAAAAAACTTTATTAATATAAGTTTCAAATTCAATCATACAGACTGCAGTCGTATGTACTACTACATCGTTTAAAGCAGTGCCAATCAATGAGTAAGGTTGGTTATGAATTGATAATTCAGCTTGAAGTAAAAACCTAGATTCCTCTAGGTACTCTCCTTGTAAAATTTGTGTTAAATCTTTTTCTAAAGAATCAAGCAGCACATCCGCAAGAAAACCTAATCTACCTAGCTTAATCCCAAGTAAAGGAGTATGAAAATCAACTAAACTACGAGCAGCATGAAGAAGGGTACCATCCCCACCTATTACAATAGCTAAATCGCACTGCTGCCCTAATTTTTCTCGAGAAGCTATTTGGTATTGATGACTTGGAAAAAGGCTAGCTGTATTTTGATCAATAACCAAATTTAGTTTTTTATCTGCTAAAAAACTAGCAATATAAGCAAGTGATTTTGCAACCTCATGACTTCCTGTTTGCTTACCTATTAATCCAATCGTTGAAAAAGATTTATTCACGAATTTAACTAGCTTTGTTCTTGATTAAGCAAACACAGTAATGATACTTGGATCATCTGCATGATCTATGAGCAGTGATTTTACCCGAGACTGCCAAGCATTCCCAAAGGTTCTTTGTTCCTCTTTAGTTGCAATACCAGCCATACATTTTGGCATTAGTGTACGCATTTCCAAGGGAATAGGGATTAATCCTACATTAACGGCTACTTCTACACTATGATTGTTATCAAGGCGAGTAAATTTCACATTGCCTTGAATAGGTACACCAAAGGCGAGTTTATTATTCCTAGTAAAATCTCCATTAAGACCTTTAAATCCTCCTTCATCTGCACTACCAGTAATCAGTAGTACAACATTGGCCATCACACCAGTAACTCCTTGATCTTTATCTTCAGACCAAGCAACAGAAACTCCTCCTCGCTCTGGTATTTGATCAGGATAAAGAGTATTTAAACCTGCACGAGTCATTAGATAAGCAGAAGCTACTGTAGGGCATGAATGACCAGCTAAAGCAACTGCATCTTTATAGTGATATTCAATATAGCCATCTTCTGAACTGCCTAAAAATTTAGCAAGACCATCATACATACGAATGGCAGGTGCTAAATCGAAAAAATCGGGATAATTACTAATCATAATAACTGTTCTCTTAATAATGAATTACACTTGAGTAACATACTCAATAGTGAGTTGTACACTGCGGAAGTATTTATACACATTAACGCTTAGTCGATAAACTAAGTTTATTTTAATCTTGGGTTGAAACCAATCTGGAGGGATATAGCGGAAGATAATACCACAGAGCTGTTTTTGTTTATCCAGTGAGCTTAGAGCAAGTTTAAGATGATCTTTACCTACTGTTTGGAAACTTTCAAGCCAAAATACACCATCAAATAGTGGTTCTGGAAATCCTTGCCCCCAAGGCCCGCCAGCATGGATTGCCTCTGCAAGATTTAAATCCCAGTTATCTATAGTACCATCGCTTAAAACAACCTGCTTTAAATGCTCTTCATTAAGCTGAGATTTTAATACGGCTAAAAAAGATTCTTGAAAAGGGATTAAATTTTCTTTTTTTAAGCTTAATCCTGCTGCCATAGCATGACCACCAAAAGAATCCAATAATCCTGGGTATTCCGTAGCTACCCGATCTAAAGCATCGCGAATATGAAGACCTGGAATAGATCGAGCAGAACCTTTTAATCTCTCTGGCTTCTCATCAGGAGCAAAAACAATTACTGGACGGTACACCTGTTCCTTAACTCGAGAAGCAAGTAATCCAATAACTCCTTGATGCCAAGTTTCATTAAATAAACAATACCCTAAAGGTAAATTTTCTCTATCTGAAAAATTTAGATCTTCTAGATAAGCCACTGCTTGATCCTGCATAGCAGCCTCAATTTTACGGCGCTCATAATTGAGTGTATTCAGTCGGTTTGCATATTGTTGTGCCTCCTTTAACGAATCGGTAAGTAGACACTCAATGCCAAGGCGCATATCTTCTAAACGACCTGCTGCATTTAATCTAGGACCTAAAGAAAAACCTAAATCCATTGAGGTAATATTTTCAAAAGATCGGCTAGCACAGGAAATCAATGCTTGAATTCCAGCACAGCTATAATTTTTCTGGATCCGGCTCAGACCTTGAGAAACTAAAGTACGATTTACTTTATCTAAAGAGGCAACGTCTGCTACTGTACCTAATGCTACCAAATCTAATAACTGCGCTAAGTTAGGCTCTTCTCTATTTTGAGGAGTAAACCAACCTTGGTCTCTTAAATGAGAACGTAATGCTAGCATGACATAGAAAATTACCCCTACACCTGCAAGGCATTTACTCGGGAAGGGATCGTTAGGTAAATTAGGATTAATAATCGTTTCTGTATCAGGTAAATTTTCTCCTGGAAGATGATGATCGGTGATTAAAACATGAATACCTGATTCTTTTGCAACTCTAACTCCTTCAATACTGGCGATACCATTATCTACCGTAATAATTAAATCTGGTTTATTTTCCTTAATTGCCTCTGCCACGATCGTTGATGTGAGTCCATAGCCATGAATAAAACGATTAGGCACAAGATAATTAACTTGGCTTGCTCCCATTAGTTTCAAAGCACGTACGGCTACTGCACAACTAGTAGCACCATCTGCATCAAAATCAGCAACGATTAAAATTTGCCAATCCTGAGTAAGTGCTTCTGCAAGCAATTCAACTACAGCATGAATATTAGAAAATAACCATGGAGAAGGTAAATGGGCTAATCTGTAATCAAGATCATTGATACTCTGAATATTGCGTGCCTCATACACTCTTCTGAGCACAGGATGTATTGTATTAGGTAGCTTAGAGGGATGTACTATTTCCCTTTGTTTTAATGCTCTTCCATCTATATCCATAGATATCTAGTTAAAGCTAATAGGTACGATTCTCTAGAGTTTTATATTTTCTAAAAGATCGCCAAAAATACCAAATTTGTGGCCAACTTATAGAATAGGAATAGGATCCTAATGGGTATAAATTGAGTTGAGTAAAAGGTCTCTTTTGCAGTAGCTTATATAAGATACTAAACCAGTGCTCTTCTAAGTAAAGAAGTGCCTGATAGAGTTCAGAGGGTTGATTCTTTATCAAGAGTAACTGATCTAAAATAAGCAGGTGATTACCAGTTATATCGAGTTGTTCTACCCATCGATCACCAGTTTCTTTTTCAGCTAAAATTTGGTAGGGGAGATCGCTATAGCTTGCAAGTGCCTGAGCAAACGGTTCTTTACCTGTGGTGATCGTATTCCATGAAGAAGATGTAAGTACTTCAGGGATTTTTTCAGCACCCCAAAACCATAAACTATTTACCGCTAATTTTCCTTCCACTTCTCTTTTCTGGTTGGTAGAACAGTTATATAAAGTCATTTGTATCTCATTGAGTAAGGTACACCAACGGGATCCTTCTGCCCCTGTAGGTAAAGCAGTACCAATGTACTTTCCTTCAATCTCACTTAGAGAGGTAAAATTAACCTGGCTTAGTTGAGGTAATGTAAGGTACCATCGATCAGGCGTAAGTACCTCAAGATTCCAATCATATTCAGTACATAAGGGAGCAATATGATTAGCCAGTTCTAGAGCTTCTGTTTTATTTAATACGAGTTGATGAGGGCCAAATAAAACTAATTCATCCCGATCTGGATGTAAGTGTACTGGATCTGCCCTAATTACCCAGGATGACTGTAGTTGAGATTCACCTTTATCCCAAGGATACATGATAGAAGCGATAGGAACATCTCTAGATTCTCTTTGAGAAAAACCAAATAAATTTAGCAGTAAGGATTCGTAGGAATAGATATTAGCTTGTTTTTGAGTTGCCCTTTTTATTAATTTCTGAAGAAAATGGAACTGTGTATTATCGGTGGATATTACCTCTGGTAGTATTTCAGCTAATCCAGGAATAACTACAGTTAAGTTTAAGGATGGTTTTTGGATCAAAGAATTTATACCTAATAATTTAATTTAAGGAATAAATTTATAATTTAATACTTCATTTTTTTCTATGTTAGATTCTGTAGAATTATTAGGGTTAACTTCAATGGTATCAGTATCATACTGCTTTTGGGTATCCACTGTAAGTACCCTTCCGTAGGAAATTGCTGAAACCAAATCTGATATAGACCCATGTATTTCCAAGGAAAATCTAGCGTTTTTTTGGGATAGCTGGATAGGCTGCACTTTGCTTACTTGACTAAGAGTCTTAAAATAACTAGATAACCTTGCATAGTTTGTAAATGAACCTACGTTGCTTACCTGAACAACGATTGATTGTAATGTGCTACTTCCAGATACAAGATGGCTTGTAATAATATCTACAGACTTATTCAATCCATTGTCGAGTACTTGATCTATACCCCCTGATATACTCCAGCTTTGAGTTTCTTCTATACTATAAAGACTCCATCTTCCCTCCCAATTATTTCCTTCTTGACGTAGTATCCTCCCAACGATTTGTACTGTCGCTGGATAGCGATGAGAAGCTGTCTGTATTGGCATAGTAAAATTACCCCATACATCTCCGAAGGTAAGTTGTTTTTGATCTTCTAAATCCCAAAGGGGGAAAGTAATAGGAATACCTCTCATATCAGCTTGCTCTTTTAATCTATCTATAAATAGAGAAGACTGATTAGATGTAAGTAGGTATCGTTTTCTATTATCTTCAATGGCAATCCATAGGAGTAAAGCAGGACGATTCTCTCCCCATATAGGCAAATTATTTTGGACTAATAGATCTTTTACCCCCTGATGATCAAAATTTACATGAAAAATAGGTACATTCTTATCGGAAATACTATAGCGAAATTGCTGTACTAAATTAGGTGCTTCTCTGAGAATAGGATTAAGATAAGTGCGATTGATTAGATTTCTATTCCCTACTACTTTCAGTAGTATATCTTGTAATCCTTGCTGCTCTGCATTAATTTGTTCAGCAGTACTCAAATTTTTACTACGCACAGGAACCTCTGCTTCGTATAAGTTTATAATTTCAGAAGCTTGTATTTTTACTAAAGTAAGTAAAAATAAGGATATCCCTAGAATTTTTTTCATTGTTTTAGTTTATCATGTTGTATAGTTCGCTCTAGCTTTACCCTTAAAGCAAGGGTATTTTGTATTGCTTATAATGTAACTAAAGCATTTAAAATAATACCCATTAATTATAGTTGTTTTCTATGAATGAAAAAAAAGTATCTTCCCCTTCTTTGAGTTACCGATCTGCTGGCGTTGATATTGACGCAGGTAATCGCCTTGTAGATCAGATTAGACCCGCTGCAGCACGAACAATGCGCCCTGAGGTATTAGCAGGTCTAGGAGGATTTGCCAGCCTATTTGAGCTCCCTACTCATCGCTATCAAAACCCTATTCTTGTGGCAAGCACGGATGGAGTAGGCACAAAACTAAAACTTGCTATCCAGTTAGGTGTTTACGATACCATTGGCATTGATTTAGTAGCTATGTGTGTTAATGATATTATTGTTCAAGGAGCAGAGCCTCTTTTTTTCTTAGATTATTATGCTACTGGTAAGTTAAATGTAGATGAGGCTAGTCAAGTTATTCATGGAATTAGTCATGGTTGTCTCTTAGCAGGTGCCGCCTTAGTAGGTGGGGAAACTGCGGAAATGCCAGGCATATACCAAGATAATGACTATGACTTAGCCGGATTTTGTGTAGGTATTGTTGAAAAAAACGCTTTGATTGACGGCAGTCAGGTACAGTTGGGAGATAGCTTAATAGGAATCGCTTCTTCTGGCCCCCATGCAAATGGCTACTCCCTGATTCGTAAAATCATTGATCAAGGTAATTGGCGCTTAGATACTCCCTTTGATAATAACACCTTAGGCTCTGTACTGCTCACACCCACTCAAATTTATGTAAAACCCTTATTAGAACTGTTTAGCAAAGTACAAGTGCGTGCTTTAGCTCATATCACTGGTGGAGGATTACTAGAAAATTTACCTCGGGTTTTACCTACACAATTGAGTGCTGAAATTAATATTTCCCAATGGGCTATCCCTTCTATTTTTTGCTGGCTACAACAACAAGGGAATCTTTCTAAAGAAGAGTTATACCGTACCTTTAACTGTGGTATCGGCATGGTGGTTTGTGTTTCTGAAGCAGAAACTGAGAAGACTCTAGCCTGTTTAGAAGGTGCTGGAGAAACTGCTTGGGTTATCGGCAATATTGTTAATCATCAATCTGGAATGCCTAGAGTAACTCTTTGTTAATACTTATACTATTACTATTACTATGAGTACTAAATTGCTTCCTATTGTAGTTTTAATTTCCGGTCGAGGAAGTAATTTTCTTGCTATTTTAGAACAGGCTCAAACTGGAAAATTACCTGTAGATATACGAGCAGTAATCGGTAACAACCCTCAAGCACAAGGACTTTTTTATGCCCAACAGGCAGGAATAAACACTCATATACTAGACCATCGTCAATATAAGCAGCGTCAGATATTTGATCGAGAATTAATCAAAATTATTGATATTTATACCCCAGATCTTGTGGTACTAGCTGGATTTATGAGAATCTTAACTTTAGAATTTGTTCAGCACTATATCGGGAAATTAATGAACATCCACCCCTCTCTATTACCAAAATTTCCTGGGCTAAATACGCATCAAAGAGCACTTAAGGCTAAAGTTTATGAACATGGAGCTACCGTTCATTTTGTAACGGAGGAGGTAGATGGTGGGCCTATTATTTTACAGGCTAAAGTTCCTGTATATAAAAATGATACTCCGGAAATTTTAGCCAATCGAGTCTTAGAAAAAGAGCATAAAATTTATCCTCAGGCTATTTTAGCTTTCGCTAAAAAAGAGATATATCTTAAAGATGGGCAAGTTATTAGAACTACACCTTTGGTAAAGTAACCCCAGTTTGTCCCTGATATTTCCCTTTACGGTCTTTATAAGAAACTTCACAAGATTCATTGGACTCAAAGAAAACGACTTGAGCTACTCCTTCATTAGCATAAATTTTGGCAGGGAGGGAGGAAGTATTAGAGAATTCTAGGGTAATATGCCCCTCCCATTCTGGTTCTAATGGTGTGACGTTGACAATAATACCACAGCGAGCGTAGGTGGATTTTCCTAAACAAATAGTGACTATATTACGAGGGATTTTGAAATACTCTACAGTACGAGCTAGTGCAAAAGAATTAGGTGGAATAATACATACCTCAGATTGCATCGTTACAAAACTGTTTTCATCAAAATTCTTAGGATCTATAATTGCTGAATTAATGTTCGTAAAAATTTTAAACTCATCTGCACAACGCACATCATAACCATAACTAGAAGTACCATAAGAAATAACAGATGTATTTTTTATCTCTCGGACTTGATAAGGTGCAAATGGAGTAATCATGTCGTATTTTTCCGACATATCTCTGATCCACCTATCAGGCTTTACACTCATCCTTTTATTAGCAAAGGTTGAAGCTGATTTAGTTATTACAAAATTGAGGGGTACCCAGTTTATAGATTTTTCATAGTGCCTTTAGGCACTACCCTAGATACTCCATTTCTTTCAACTTTAACTTGGATTCCTTCTGCAAGCTCGACTTGCAGGAAGTTATCACCCACCTCAAGTACTTTTCCTAGCAACCCTCCATAAGTAATAATTTCATCCCCTTTTTTCACTGTTCCAAGCATAGTGAGGCGCTCTTTTTGTCGTTTTAACCTAGGGCGGATAATAAAGAAATAATAGATAAGAAAAAATGTGGCAAAAACTATCATAGGCAAAAGAAAATCTGCACTATTTACTGCTTGCTTACTACCTTCTGCCCAAGCGTCCGTAATAAAAAAATTCATATTATCGCCTTACTAATGCCTGTATAATTAAAAATGAAACTTACTTATTTTTTTTTGAAGAAGTGATAGCCAAAAGGACCTTTAAGCACCATCTTAGTAGGAGTTTTTTCAATCACTTTATACTTAGTGGTGTCTGAAGCATCAGAGATTTCAACCACTGTGTTATTAACAATCTTATAATTTTTAGTAAACTTAGTATTTTTCCGTACAAATTTATTATAGCCAGATTGAATAACTATCCCATCAGAGGGATTAAATTCCCAAGTTTGCTCTTCTTTATTGCTACCACCACCATCTTGCTTTAACGCAGTCATTTCCATTAACCAAGCACCCGCTAGTTCTGAAGGGTCTTTAATCTCTACTTGCGCATAGACTGCAGCCGTAAAAAGAAAAGAAACAAGAAAAAAAATTGAAGCTAATATATTTCTATTATTCACAATAGATACTCCTAGTAGATCCTTTAAAACATAGAAGAAAAATTTATAATTGTTTTATCGGATTTCTATATATCTTAAATATGGATTAAAAAATTCTCTGTTTATTTTTGAATGTAGAGTATACCAAAGTTATTCAGGATAAAATAATTTAGAATTTTTAACCTTCTAAATTAAAAATATTTGAATCTATGAAAGCACAGATTAAATGGATTGAAGCGTGTAGTTTTTTAGGTCACTCTGGAAGTGGACATTCTGTGATTATGGATGGTCCTGCTGAAAGTGGAGGACAGAACCTTGGTATTCGTCCTATGGAAATGCTCTTACTAGGCATGGGGGGGTGCACTGCTTTTGATGTGGTACAAATTTTAAAAAAAAGCAGGCAGTCTATTACGGATTGTACTGTAGAAATTTCAGCACAACGTGCAGAAAGCGATCCTAAAGTATTTACTCATATTCATGCCCATTTTAAGATTTTTGGTTATCAGCTAACAGAGCACCATGTAGCCCGAGCTATTAAACTTTCTAGCGAAAAATACTGCTCTGCCTCTATTATGCTAGGAAAAATAGCTACAATAAGTCATGATTATAAAATAATTCATGTAGATACAAACCAAGAAAAATAAAATAAGGAATATAACTGTTGAATAATCCTCCATCCGTTATTGGGTTATGTCATGTAGCACTATTTGTTAGTAATCTTGAACCTTGTGAAGACTTCTATGTAAATATTATAGGAATGCAAGTGCAATGGAGGCCAGATAAAGATAATGTATATCTTAGTTCGGGAAGTGATAATCTTGCATTGCATCGTTTACCTAAAGATCAAGTACCCCACGGCATACAAAGACTCGATCATATTGGTTTTATAGTATCTACCCATGCACTTATAGATCATTGGTATGAGTATTTGAAAAGCTATAAAGTGACAATGAAGACGGAGCCACATACCCACAGAGATGGAGCACGTAGCTTTTATTGTATCGATCCTAGTGGAACTACAGTGCAGTTTATTGCATTGAATCATAAAAAACCTTAATAGAGATATATTTTGGAGTCATAAATATTATGGAATCCATGTGGATATTTGGTTTAGTAAGTCTGGTCATTGCTGTAGTGGCTATGGGAGTTAGGCGTGTCCCCCAAGGATACGAGTATACCATTGAGCGCTTTGGTCGCTATACCCATAGCCTACCTCCTGGTTTAGGAATTCTACTGCCTTTCGTTGATCTAGTTGGTCATAGAGTGAATATGATGGAACAAGTGTTAGATATTCCTCCCCAAGGTGTTATCTCCAAAGATAATGCTATGGTAAAAATTGATGCTGTTTGTTTTTTTCAAATAGTTAATTCTGCAAAAGCGGCTTATGAAGTCAGTGGATTAGAAAATGCTATCCGAAATCTGACAATGACGAATATCCGTACCGTTTTAGGATCTATGGATTTGGATCAAATGTTAAGTCAGCGAGATGAGATTAATGAAAGGTTGCTCCATATTGTCGATTATGCAACTAATCCTTGGGGAGCAAAAGTTACTCGAATTGAGATAAAAGATATTAAACCGCCTACTGATTTAGTAGAATCTATGGCAAGACAAATGAAGGCGGAGCGAGAGAAAAGAGCTGCTGTACTTGATGCAGAAGGTAGTCGGCAAAGTGCTATTCTTAAAGCAGAAGGAGAAAAACAAGCTGAAATCCTACGAGCAGAAGGAGAAAGACAGGCCGCATTTCTTGATGCTGAAGCTCGGGAGCGACAAGCAGAAGCTGAAGCAAGGGCAACTCAAGTAGTCTCTGAAGCTATTAGAGATGGTAATATACAAGCCATTAACTATTTTGTAGCACAAAAATATGTAGATGCGCTAGCACAGCTTGCTGCTAGCCCTAATAGCAAAGTATTTATGCTACCTACTGATGCTTCAGGTATTTTAGGTGCTATTGGTGGTATTAGTGCGCTTGTTAAAGATGCTATGGCACATCAAGGGAATAAAGAATAATCCGTGAGTTTTTTACAAACTTTAGATTATCATCACTGGCTACTACTAGGCTTATTACTACTTGTAATTGAAGTACTCGCTGGTGGTGGATTTCTCATGTGGCTAGGGTTTTCCGCTTTAAGTACAGGGTTAGTGGTATTCATATTACCGTGGTTTAACTGGGAATTACAGCTTGTAATCTTTGCAATTGGTTGTATCCTATCGGTGTTCATTTGGTGGAGATTTTTTCGTTGGACCGTAGATTCGAAAAATAGCTCTCTAAATCGCCGTGGCAGCGACTTGGTAGGACGTGAAGCAGTTCTTAAAGAGCCTATAGTTAATGGATTTGGGTATGTCATGATTGATGGAGTACGTTGGCAAGTCACAAGCCCTAAAGATTTACCTGAAGGTACTCGAGTGCGCCTGCTAAAGCAGGATGATCTTATTTTTACTGTAGAAAAAATAGATTTATAAACATTTAATAATTTGTTATATAGCAAGGTAGCTACAAAATAATTAGAAATTAATAAAGGGTAATGGCAAATATTTTTAATAAGAAAATTCAATTACATGGTTTTAATAACCTTACAAAAACCCTGAGCTTTAATATTTATGATATTTGTTACGCTCAAACCCCAAGGCAACGCCAAGAATATATTGAATATATTGATGAGGAATATAATGCAGAGCGTCTTACTAATATTCTGACTGAAGTTACCAAAATTATTGGTGCTAATATTCTAAATATTGCAAGGCAAGACTATGATCCTCAAGGAGCAAGTGTTGCTATTCTGATTGCAGAAGATAAAGATGATAATATTAGCGTTCTTTCCAATGCTGAAGCACCAGGTCCTCTGCCAGAGAGTTTAGTAGGTCATTTAGACAAAAGCCATCTCACGGTACATACCTATCCAGAGAGCCACCCTGATAATGGGATTAGTACCTTTCGGGCAGATATTGATGTATCAACCTGTGGGCGTATTTCTCCTCTAAGAGCCCTCAACTATCTAATCCACAGTTTTGAATCAGACATTGTGACGATGGATTATCGAGTACGGGGGTTTACCCGTAGTATAGATGGAGGTAAGCATTTTATTGATCATGAAATCAATTCCATTCAAAATTTTATTGCTGAAGATACTAAAGATAGATACCACATGATCGATGTGAACATTTACCAAGAGAATATTTTTCATACCAAGATGATGCTGAAAAATTTTGATTTGGATGATTATTTATTTGGTGGAAGTAGCTCTGATCTAAGTTACGGTCAGCAACAAGAAATTACTGATCAAGTGCGAAAGGAAACTTTAGAGATATTCTATGGTAAAAATATACCAGATGTAGATGATTAAAAAAATTCCAAATTATTCATAATAACTTCAATATAATCAGTAAGAGAGTCTATTGTTTCCGAATCAAAATTTTCACTGCTACTTCTTCGAATTTGAGTAAATAGCCTTTCCAGTTTTTTCCGTTGTGTATCAGAGATAAGAGAAGTGTAGTTCGTACTCTCGTTTTGAGATTCTAAATCTAGAGATCCTCTTTGAGCGTGGGTTCTTTGGCTGACTACCTTGTAGTGATAAAGAGCACGACCTAAAACTACATAGGGAAAATTGATATTTGTAGTAGGTCCTATTCGAAATTCTATCCCCCCCAGAGGAATACCAAATGTTCTTATATCTGCAATTTTTTTATGAGAAAACCGAGCAGTAACCCCACCTATAACTGAACCTACAGCAGCACCGAGCAAAAAAGAGGAACCACCTACTGCTGCATCAAACCCTAAGCCCGCTAATGCACCGCTAGCTGCACCTGTAGTGATAAGTTGCTGTCGATTTAACCCAAAAATATTCCAGCTATCTAAAGAAAATAAATCTATATCTAAAATATTTAGCTCTGTCTCACTACGCACTAACCCATGATAGTCATAAATTCCTTCAATGGTACTACGACCTTTTTTTTCTAAATCCCGTAATTTATCTTTATATTTTTTGGTTAAGGATTCTTCATAAATATGCGCTTCTTTTTTTGATGATATTTTCTTAGTAATTTTAAAGGAAACCATAGTTGCTAGCATTTGAGCGATAGCTAAAGCACTTTGCTGGGTTTGGTTTTGTCTCCTTTCTTCTAAAGCCTTAATTGCTTTATTAAGCGGATTTTGCCACTCCTCTTGAAGTTGGCCAAATGCTTTAAGTAAGTCTAAGCGTTTATTAAATTCTGCTGTCACTGCATTAAATACACGCACAATTTTAAAATACTGACTCAATGCAGCACGCCACTGTTCAATATAATCTCCTTCCCCCACCATATTAATTAAGGCGATACTCGGCTGTCCTGTCCATCGTAGGATTTCCATTTCTGCCTCATACTCTTCCCCATAGGGGTGAGAACCATCAGTTACATATAAGATCCCCGCCCCTTGCATAATGGGACCTAGTAGTTCGCATTCATCCGTGAATTGGTCAGTATTTTGATACGTTTCAATAAACTGAGAGATCGCATTGGCACGCTCAGAGGCAGTATTAGCTTTAGATTTTATCCATGCAAAAGTTCTACGAGCTCTTTGAAATCCCGGAGTATCTACCAAAATGTATTGCTCTCGTCCATCTATTTTCATAGGAAAATAACGGCTTTTTACGGTAGCTCCCGGAATAGGTGAAATATGTACTGATTCGTCCTGAGTAAGTGTCGCAACAATACTTGATTTTCCTTTATTAGGGTGACCAACAACAACAAAAGTAGGCGTAGACATTAGGCAGCTTTAAAACTTAATGAATAACAAACAAGTTTAGGATCTCCAAGACTTTGCAGCTTTCTGCCCCAGATATCCAAATCCTTATCATCTGCAGGAACAGGATTTTGATCAGCGTTTAGAGCGATAGGAATCACAGTGATCTGCTGCTCTGTTCCTATATCAACACGAAGTATTTCTAAAAAATCCAAAAAATCCAATAGAGGTGGTTCCCATGCTTTTACAACAATTATAATTGCTAAGTGAGTAGCGATACTTTTTAATTCTTCAATGATGCATTGATCCTGCTCAATGGTATTTTTACCTCCTCCAGTTGCAATATGTTTAATATTTAGAGCTAAAGCCTGATGCAATATCTGTTTTAATTGTTGATCATCGATATTTGTACCTCCCCAATTAATTAGGTAGCCTTCTTTATTTATTTCTGAAAAATGCCCTCGATTAATAGACGGAATAATTTCTGGGAGCCACCCGACTTCAGTATCGCTAGTGCCTGCCGTGGTTTCTATAACTGCATAATTCATCCGATCTAGAATTTGTTGTGCTCCAGGTGTGCGGAGCAGGGCTTTATCTAATGCAGTTTGTGCTTGCTTATAAGTAAAGATAAGCATACCCAAGCGTGGCAGTAGTCCATAAACACTCACTGCCATAAATAAGAATTGCCACCACTGACCAAGCAAAGCTACATCCTTTGGATCTAGTTTTATTGCATTCGGTAGAATACCTTTATGAAGGCGATAATATTTAGTAACTTCTACTAAATCAAATGAAGGAACCGCCTCTTTAATCCATACATGCCAGGGAAATGCTAATTTCTGAATTATCTGGTAGAAGCTTTCTGTGGATAAGTTTAAAGTGGTACTCCAGCCAAACGCTAAATCAGAAGTAATGACTAAGTATAAACAACTTGCAAGTATGCCAAGATTAAATCCTACAGCGAATATTTGGGAGGTTTGTAAAATTAACCACTTTTTTGCTTGACCATAAAGCGTATGATTTATTTTCTGCTCCCCCAAAATGCCTTCAAGAACCTGTCGGTACTCTGATGAAAGTAACTTTGCTGCAATAGGTACTAATTTCCCTGGGCTAAATAGACTAAGCATTTCCTGAAATGCTAAAGCACCAGGAAGCAAGCGTAGTAATTTGGGAGGTAACATTAGAATTGTTGACATCAATAGCAAGAAAAACTGAAATCCTACAAAAACTAAAAGTATATTAAATATGTTAACTGGCTGAGTACCATCATAGGCAAGTACACTAGAGGAAGTAGCCCAACCAATCCCAATTCCTAGAAAAAAAAGAATAAAAATAGCTAGGCGGAAAATTTTACTAATATGATCACCAGGAAGGATTTTTAAAAAATCTGTTTGTATCGCCTGTAACCAATGATGAAGCTGTTGTTGAGGTTTATTTTTTAAATGGGAAAGTTTTTTCCCAATATTACGATCCCGCTGGCGTATACTGCCAAAATCTAAAGAGGAGTCTGCATCTGTTTGAGCTTTCAAGTTAATTAAATCAGTAAGAACCGAAGAGTACATAGATCGTGATTATTTAACGCAGGTTAATTTTCTTGCCATAGTATAACAGCACTCTATCCAAGCATTATTATGATAATAAAAAAGTGCATCAGCTAAATTTAAAAAAATGCTAAAATAACCCTCTTAATTAGATGAAATAGTAAAAATAGCAAGCCATATTTTATGGATAATAAAACACAAGAGCGAGATCAAGCTCAATTAAAAGTGGAAGGACTTTCTTGCCGTAGAGGTGATCGCTTGCTATTTAAAAATATTTCTCTTACTCTCAATCCTGGAGATATTTTTGAAGTTACTGGGCAAAATGGAGCTGGAAAAACAACCCTACTCCGCTTGCTTTGCGGGTTACTTATCCCAGAAAAAGGAAATATACTTTGGGGTAACCAACCTATTAATAAAGTAAAACCAACTTACTATAGTAATTTAGCTTATGTAGGACATACCGATGCTATTAAAGCTGATCTTACTGTTTCAGAAAACTTAACTATTGCTAAAGCCCTAAATGGAGGAGGAATAGAGGTTAAAGAAGCCCTATATCAAGTCGGTTTACTTAAATTACAATCCCTGCCAGGTCGCTTTCTTTCAGCAGGACAACGACGACGCCTAGCCTTAGCTAGGTTGTTGGTTAACCGTGCAGAATTATGGCTTTTAGATGAACCCTTTACAGCACTAGATAAAGAAGCAGTTAAAACGATAGCTTCTCTATTAGAAGTCCATGGAAAAAACGGCGGAATGGTAATTTTCACAAGCCATCATAGTGTTAATGTTGCTGGAGCTCAGGCGTTAAATATTTCTTCAGCAATTTCATCGTAATAATTTTTATAAATATTCATGAATGATTCATCCACTTTGTTTCAAGCTTGCTGGTGGCTTGTAAAGCGTGATTTACTTTTAGTGTTTAGACATCGCAGCGATGCTGCAAATCCATTACTTTTTTTCCTGATGATAGCCAGCGTTTTTCCTCTAGGAATTGGTCCAGAGGCAGCAGTATTAAAGCAAATTGCACCAGGAATTATCTGGGTTTCGGCCTTGCTGGCAACCTTGCTTTCTTTAGAAGCCATATTTAGATCTGATTTTAATGATGGAAGCTTGGAGCAACTTATTTTAAGCCCACATCCTTTATCATTTCTAATTCTTGCAAAAATATTTGCTCATTGGCTAGTGACTGGATTACCTTTAATTCTACTTGCTCCTCTACTTGGGCTATTATTTGGTATTTCAGGTTGGCCTTTAGTCATACTTCTAGTTACTCTTTTAATTAGTACCCCAGCACTTAGCTTAGTAGGTGCGGTGGGTGTCGCTTTAACTGTAGGACTAAGACAAGGCGGTTTATTACTTACTTTATTATTACTTCCTTTATATGTTCCTATTTTAATTTTTAGTGCTGGAGCAGTAGAAAGTGCAGCTAGAGGATTACCTGCTGATGGGCAGATTTATCTTCTCAGTGCTCTATTAGCACTTGCTGTCAGCTTAGCACCAATGGCGACTTCATCAGCCTTATGTATTCGAATGAGTTAATTTAAAAATGCACTACCTACCTTTTCATCGCTATTATCGACACTTAGCATCACCAAAGTATTTTTACGTATGGGCAGATCGCCTAATCCCATGGTTAAAACGTATTGGATTATTACTTACAATCGTTGGTCTTATTTGGGGATTAGCGATTGCACCTACCGATTACCAGCAAGGAGATAGTTACCGAATTATCTTTATTCACGTGCCAAGCGCTTGGATGTCGCTATTTATCTATATGGTGATGGCTTCTTGTGGAGCTATCGCTTTAATTTGGCGGGTAAAAATTGCTGAAATTATTGGTAGTGTCAGTGCCCCTATAGGTGCATCATTTACATTTTTAGCACTAGTAACTGGATCCTTATGGGGAAAGCCCATGTGGGGTGCTTGGTGGGTTTGGGATGCACGCCTTACCTCTGAGCTTGTACTTTTATTTCTTTATTTAGGGTATATGGCACTAGAATCGGCCATTGAAGATCCTAGACAAGCGGCGAGAGCTGCTGGCATTTTAGCCCTAGTAGGTATTGTAGATTTACCCATTATTCACTATTCCGTAGAATGGTGGAATACACTACATCAAGGACCTACCGTAACAAAATTTGGTGCTCCTTCTATTTATTGGGGCATGTTAGTCCCATTATTGATAATGGCTATTGCTTTTATGATTTATTATGGCGCTTTTGTGCTGTATCGAACCCAATCTGAAATCCTTGATCGGGAGCGTAAAAGTGGATGGGTAAAACGAATTATCTCTTCGTAGATATTCCTATTTTGAATACTTTTTATTAGTGTGAAACAGTTTTATATAGACTTATGAATGCATTACAAGAATTCATCCATATGGGTGGATATGCCTTTTATGTGTGGACAGCCTATGGAATTGCTGCCCTTGTACTCATAGGCAATATTATACATGCTCAAATTCGGCATCGCCAGGTAATTCGCCAAATACGGCGGGAGGAAGAACAATCATGACTGTACGTCAAAGACGATTTGCTATGATCGCACTAGTAGTGGTTGGAGTAGCCATCGCTACTGGACTTGGCTTAAAAGCCTTTAACAAAAATATTCTTTTTTTCTATAGCCCAAGCCAAGTTGCTGCCGGTGAAGTACCTATGGATACCATGATTCGAGTAGGTGGCTTAGTGGTTAATGGTAGTGTAAAAAGAGAAAGTGGTAGCTTGAGTATGAAATTTGAAATTACTGATAACGATAAATCAATGATTGTTGTCTATAGCGGTATTCTTCCTGATTTATTCCGTGAAGGTCAAGGGATTGTTGCTTTGGGTAAATTAGGTCCTAATAAAGTACTTGAAGCAACTGAGGTATTAGCAAAGCACGATGAAAAATATATGCCTCCAGAAGTGGCTAGTTCCTTAGTTAAAACTAAAGATTAAGATGGAGAAAAGATTATGATCCCAGAACTTGGTCATTTTGCATTAATTCTGGCGCTCACTTTAGCACTTGCCCAAGCTTCATTACCGCTAATTGGTGCTCAACGTGGTATTGTAGGCTGGATGAATGTAGCACGCACTGCAGCCTATGGTCAGTGCTTATTTGTAGTCATTGCATTTATTAGTCTTGCGATTAGTTTTATGACCAATGATTTTTCAGTCGCTTATGTAGCAAGTAATTCTAATTCTGCTCTACCCCTTCATTATCGCTTTGCAGCTATTTGGGGATCCCATGAAGGTTCTATACTGCTGTGGAGTCTTATTTTAAGTTTTTGGACTGCTGCTGTTGCTATATTTAGTCGGAGCATTCCTCTGATTTACATTGCAAGAGTACTAGCAGTCATGGGAATGATAAATGTAGGATTCTTAGCATTTATTATTTTTACTTCAAATCCATTTTTACGCTTATTCCCTGCGCCCTTAGATGGACAAGACTTAAACCCACTATTACAAGATCCAGGGCTAGTTATGCATCCCCCTATGCTCTATATGGGTTATGTAGGTTTTTCAGTGGTATTTAGTTTTGCAATTGCTGCTCTTATTGGAAAAAGATTAGATGCTGCTTGGGCACGTTGGTCTCGTCCTTGGACTGTAGTTGCATGGCTATTCTTATCTATTGGAATTACTATAGGAAGCTGGTGGTCCTACTATGAGCTTGGTTGGGGTGGCTGGTGGTTTTGGGATCCGGTAGAAAATGCTTCTTTTATGCCTTGGTTAGTAGGCACAGCATTGATTCACTCTTTAGCTGTAACTGAGAAAAGAGATGCTTTTAAACGCTGGACTGTATTATTAGCAATTTTTGCTTTTTCTCTAAGTTTATTAGGTACTTTCTTAGTTCGCTCAGGGGTGCTTACTTCTGTACATGCTTTTGCAACCGATCCTACTCGTGGAATATTTATTCTAGTTCTACTAGGAATTGCAGTAGGTGGATCTCTTCTACTTTATGCAGTACGTGCCCCTAAGATATTAGATACAGGGCGATTTAATTTGATTTCAAGAGAAGGGTTTCTATTAGCTAATAATGTAGTTTTAGTTGTAGCTGCTGGAAGTATCTTTTTAGGTACACTTTATCCATTGCTCCTTGAAGGATTAAATTTAGGTAAAATTTCAGTAGGCCCTCCTTATTTCGATACTATCTTTATCCCATTAATGATTGTTCTTGCCTTTCTTTTAGGTATTGGTACTTTTGCCCGTTGGAAACAGCAAGAAATGATGGAAATCTTAAAAAAGAGAAGTCTATTATTTGTTATTAGTATGGGGCTTGGTGCTTCAGCTCCTTATCTTGCCCATGAAATAAATACGCTAGCTGGAGTAGCCGGCATTACTATGGCTATTTGGGTGATTCTAACAACCTTTCTTGGTATTTGGAATCGGATTCAAAATAGAGAAAAAATCTCTTCAGGAATTTTTGCGATCCCACGAAGTTTTGTAGGAATGTCTTTAGCCCACTTAGGATTTGCAGTGTCTATTATTGGAGTAACCGTGACTTCTATTTACGGATTAGAGCGAGATGTGAGTGTAAATAAAGGAGAGTCGGCAACACTCGGTGCTTATGAATTTCGTCTTAACTCGATTCACAGGGTAAGAGGACCTAACTATAATGCGATTGAGGGTGACGTTTCTATTCTAAAAAACGGCGAATTAGTGACTACTCTTAAACCACAAAAGCGGACTTATCTCGTACAAACTTCTCCTATGACCGAAGCTGGTATCTACGGTGGATTATTCAGGGATTTATTCGTTGCCTTAGGGGAAGATCTTGGAGAGGGAAAATGGAGCTTACGAGTCCAATATAAGCCTTTTGTTCGCTGGATTTGGTTTGGTGGTTTATTTATGGCTATAGGTGGTGTAATTGCAGCCAGCGATAGAAGATATCGAGTAGGCATACAAAAGCATGCTAAATTAAAAGTTCAACAACCGATAGAGGCGGCAAAAGCTTAATGTTACGTTACACTACGCCTTTAATCGTTTTTGTTGTTTTAGTTGTATTTTTTGCTTTTGGTTTACAGAGGGATCCTCGTAAGATTCCCTCTCCCCTCATTGGGAAGGATGCACCAGAATTTACAGTACCTAGACTCCACGCTGCTAATGAGAATATATCTCGAAATACTTTTTTAGGTAAAACAAGTATTGTTAATGTATGGGCAAGCTGGTGTGTTGCTTGTCGAGCAGAGCATGAAGTTTTGCTTCGACTCGCAAAAGAAAGACCCCAACTGCCTATCATTGGCTTAAACTACAAAGATAAACGAGATGCGGCATTAAATTGGCTCGCTGATTTAGGTAATCCCTACACTATGATTGCTGTAGACATTGATGGACGAGTAGGTATGGATTGGGGCGTATACGGTGTACCTGAATCCTTTATCGTTGATTCAGGGGGTGTCATTCGGTATAAACAAATTGGTCCTTTAACCTGGCCTGTTCTTGAAAAGGAAATACTTCCTCTAATTGAATCGTTAAATACAAATAGGGGATAGCGATGATACGAATACTATTTTTTATATTTGCTCTAATAGGAGTAAATCATCTAATTTTTGCTGCAACTGATTTAGGTGCTTATGATTTTGAAAGTCCGGAACAAGAACTTAGATTTAGGGAATTGGCAAGTGAGTTAAGATGCCTTGTGTGTCAAAACCAATCTCTTGCAGATTCTCATGCTGATTTAGCAGGAGATATGCGAAGAGAAGTCTATCAGCAAATGGTGAAAGGGTTAAGTGATCAAGAAATTGTAGATTTCTTAGTCGATCGCTATGGTGATTTTGTACTTTTCCGCCCTCCAGTTCAATGGAACACTTATTTGCTTTGGTTTGGACCAGGATTACTTTTTTTATTTGGATTTGGAGTATTTATTGTTACGATGCGAAAACGTAACCAAATGTTAACACCAACCCTGTCTGATTCAGAGCATCAGCGGATGGCTAAAATTTTAGAGGATGAGGATTAATTCATGACCCCTTTTTCAACATTCTGGATTATTGCAGGGGTAATGTCTTTATTTGCATTAGGATTTTTACTTACTCCTCTATTGCAACGCAGTACGCTAAAGGAAGATGATGAAACAACTGCAGAGATTGCTATCTACAAGGAACGGTTACAAGAATTAAAAACTGACTTAAAAAGTGGCACTATAACAGAAAGTCAATTTTCCCAAGCTCGCCATGAGCTGGAAGAAGCGATGGCATCGGATTTAGCTGCTACTCATCGTCTGACTCATTTAGAGATAAAGCGCCATTGGTTAGTAGCATTAATGCTTGTGTTTATACTCCCTTCCCTAGCTTCTTTAATATATTGGAAGCTAGGCTCTGGTAACGAAGTTAGTGAACAACTTGCAGTAGAAGAGAACTCTAAGCAGGAAATGAATTCTATGCACCACGCTATTGGCAGTCTTCAAGATAAATTAGCTGAAAATCCCGATGATATCCAAGGATGGCGAATGCTAGGGCGTAGTTATCTCTCAACCAATGAGTTTTCAAATGCTGCAGAGGCACTAAGTCATGCCTATGTTTTAGATGATCAAAACCCAGATGTTATTTTAGATTTGGCAGAGGCACTTGCAGGAAATCAAGGTAGAGGCCTCCAAGGTGCTCCACAGAAACTGATTCAACGAGCTTTAATAGTAGCACCTGATTATCCAAAAGCACTTTGGTTTGCTTCAATCAATGCACTTCAAGCTAACCGTAAAGAAGAAGCAAAGGGCTATTTACAACAATTAGCTTCTCAATTAACCCCGGGAAGTGAAGAAGAAAAAATGGTGCGAGCTCATTTAGCACAACTTACCGATTCTGGAATGGGGGATGTGGCAAGTAGCAGTCCAGTAAGCAATGAAGGGAATTCAGAAAGTACAACTGCAAGTACTGAGCCACCAAGAATTGAAGTTCAGGTCTCTTTGGACTCTGAAATTGGTAAAAAAATAGATAATTCTGCCACTGTATTTATTTTTGCAAAAGCAGCAAAAGGACCTCCAATACCCCTAGCAGCTGTACGTAAGCAAGTTAAAGATCTGCCTTTAACCGTCGTTTTAGATGATTCTAAATCTATGGCACCTAACTTTAAAATGTCAAATTTTAGCGAATTTAAAGTTGGAGCAAGAATTTCTTTCTCAGGAAACCCAGTTCCTCAAAGTGGAGATTTTGAAGGGTATGCAGAAGGGACACTTCCCGCTACTCCAGCCGATCCGGTAGCTATCGTAATTAATCAGCAGGTGCCCTAACTAGTTCATAAGAGAAATAAGGGTAGATAAATCTACCCTTATTTTTTTTGCTTCTTTTATTTAGCTTCGAAAAATTAGTTTTCAGGAATAACTAATTTCATTCCTGCAAATATAGCATTAGGGCTTTTCAATTTATCCCGATTAGCTTCATAGATGATTTTCCATTTGGTACCGTCGCCATACACTTGTCGTGCGATAGAAGATAAGCTATCTCCAGGCATTACTGTAACTATATCTGTAGAAGAGTTACTCTGATAATTAGATGCCGATTGGCTACTCACTTTATTAGATGCTGATTTTGAGGTAGATGAGATTCCCATTTCCGGTACAGAAATAGGTGGTATAGATTTAGGTTCAGCTTCCTTTTTGGTGAGCAGATTTTGCGTAGATTCTTTTACTTTTTCTCCTTGTTCTTTCAAATAAGAAAGGCTATTTTGAGCGGACTCTTTAGCTTTAGAAGTTATACTTTTATTATCTGGTGCTGTAATAGTACTCTGTCCTTGCTCCTTTACTTTATCTTGCAGTGAAGCAGTACTAATGTCACTATCTATGCTAGATTCATTTAATTCCTTATCCAAATCTGCTAGATCATTAGTGCTATCCCCGTTGTTTAGATTAGGATTATCCAATTGATCCATGATACTCTTAAAATCATCCTCATCGGAAGCAGATGATTTAGCACTAACAGCAGGGGAGTAAAAATCGTCATTAGAGAAATTATCTTCTAGATCATTAGTATTACTTTGAGTTTGTTTGTTAGTAGCTATTTCTTCATCATCAGCCCATGACGTATCTTCCCCTCCAGAGGAGGCAATTAGGGACTCATTGTTTCCAGAATTTCCTTTATTTAAATACCACCACCCTGCACCACCTAAGGCTACAACGATAAGTAGGGTAAGCAAAGCTATAGACATAAAACGGCTCTTATTTTTTGCTTGCCTATAGCTAGGACGATTAGGAATGGGGCGTTTACTATATTCAGGTCTTTCTTGCGGGTTATTCTCATTAGAATTCATAGTCTACTCCTATAGTTTATTAGATGGCTGTTTAACAAATATTAAAATACTATATCCAATAAGCGGTTCGAGTCATGATTTTTGAAGTGATTTTCATGATTGTTTTTATAAGTACAGGAAGCTCTATACCACCTGATTCTATCGCTGTAATTGCATGCTCAAATTCATCTTGCTTCATTTGCTCTACAATTGCCCGGGTGCGCATATCGTGGGCAGGAAATTTTTCTAAATGTTCCTCTAGATGCTTTACCACTTGATATTCTGTCTCAGTAACAAAACCTAAGCTCCATTTGTCTCCAGCAATGCCTGCCAGTACACCAATCATAAAAGAGCCGCCATACCAAAAAATATCTAAATAGCTAGTATGGGTACCCAGCTCCTGCACTCGATACCTACACCACACCAAGTGATCATTTTCTTCTTGAGCAGAATGATCCATAACCGATCTTACTTCTTCAAGACGAGCAGTAAGGGCTTGTCCCCGATATAAAGCTTGTGCCGCAATTTCTCCTGCATGATTTACTCTCATCAGTTTTCCGGAGAGGTTTTTTTCTGCCTCACTTAATACTCCTTCCTCTATATTTAGTGCTGGATTGGGGCGATCCGCAGGTTTAAGCGGGCCAAAAATTGTTTTCAGTGCATCATCAAAATTAATGATGAATTGATCAATCTGTGAAAACTTTATCTCTTCCATTGAATTACCCTATAAATTTTCCTTATTAAAGATGGCCTTTATATGATATGTAAAAACCAGAGGGAATTATTTGTTTATACAAGATATAGATTCTACTGCAAACTAATTTGGCGAGCTAATAATTGTGCAGGATGAACAATTTCTATAGGTAGATTAGCAGCCTTTATACCTGCAGATAAGTATAAAGAACAGCCTATATTTGCTGTTACTAGTATATCAGGACTCATTTTTTTTAATGAGTTGATTTTATCTTCACGGAGGGTCTGTGCAATTTCAGGCTGAGTAATCATATAGCTTCCTGCGGCACCACAGCACCGGTGATTATTGGGCAATGAAAAAATTTCAGCATTGGGAATATGCTTTAATAAATTATGGATTACTCCTTGCTGATTAAGAGTATTACGTAAACTACAAGGCTCATGAATTGCAATACGTTTTGTAAGCGGTTTAATTTTTACTCTAGAAGCCCAATTTATTTCAAATAAGAATTGATTAATATCTCGGATCTTAGCGGAAAATTTATTAATATTAATCCGGGTCTCCTCTTGTGCCTTTCCAGCCCATTGGGGATATTCAATCAGACTTGTAGCACAGCCACTTGCAGTACAGATAATCTTCTCAATGGTAAAGTCTTTAAAAGCCTCTGTGTTTTGTAGTGCTAGAGATAGGGCTTGTTCTGCTTTTCCATCATGTTTTGCTAAAGCACCACAGCATACCTGATTTTTAGGCATATAAACACTATATCCTAATTGATTCAAAAGCTGCACACTGTCTAATAACAAAGACTGTTCTATAATGTCGGCAACACAACCTTTAAATAAAGCAACTTTTCCTTGTTCTACTCCTTGAGCTGTGTAGAACGCTTGCCAAGAATGTAAGGCAGGGAGTTTAGGAATAAGTGCTATCAGTGATTTTAGTCCCAAAAAGTGCAATAATTTATCTGCTTTTATAATTTGGGCAATCCTTGCTAGTCTTCCAAGATTACGTAGCACTGTTGGGTAGGGAATAGCCCATCTATGAATAAAATATTTACTTATTTTCTTTTTTATTGATTGGTGCGTATAAAATTTGCTACGCACTGAATCAATAAGCTTTCCATAAGGTACAAGAGAAGGGCATACAGATTCACAAGCTCTACAAGTTAAGCAACGATCTAAGTGTCCTAGCAATTTTGGAGTAGGAGGTATTTTCCCTCGAGTTACTGCCCGTATTAAGGCAATTCTCCCCCGGGGAGATTCATTTTCATCGCTGGTTAGCTGATAGGTAGGACAATGAGGCAGGCATAATCCACACATAACACAGAGATCTGCATCATGGTCTGGAAATTCTGTCAAATCTTTTTGGTTTTGCTTAGAATTTTTATAAAAAAATAGGGGCATAACTACCTTTAATTAAAGGTGGCAATCCATTGCCACCTAGCCTTCTATATACTCTATTAATCAGTAATAGGTAGAGGTGTTCCCTTAGTTTGTGGAGGTAGCGTTGGATATTCTACTTTTGGTTGATCTCCAGTCAGTGTTTTTAGAAAAGCAACAATGGATGTATTTTCTTGATCAGTGAGATGAATCCCAAGTTGAGTAGTTGCCATAATATCAACCGCATCTTTAAGATCCCAAACTTGTCCTGAATGAAAATAAGGAGGAGTAAGGGCAATATTTCTTAGAGGAGGTACTCTAAAAGCATACTCATCTTCTGATTTTTTAGTTACATTAAAGCGCCCTTTGTCTTTTTCAGGACGGATTTTATTACTTGGTTTTTCTGCTACTCCAAAAACATGATAACTATCCCCGCCTAGGTTTTTACCATTATGACAACTAGAACAACCCTTATCCATGAAGAGCTTTAACCCTGATTTCTCATTATCGGTTAAAGCCCTGTTATCTCCTTTAAGGTATTGATCAAAAGGTGCATTGGGAGTTAATAGGGTTGCTTCAAATGCTTCTATGGCTTTTGCCATATTATCAAAATTAACAGGATTGTTTTCTCCAGGGAAAGCTATTTTAAAGCTCTCTACATAGGCTGGCATACTTCTTAAAGTACGCTCTACTCGCTCTGGTGTATTATTCATTTCTACCCCTGCTTGCACAGGTCCTTGTGCTTGAGCAGCTAAATCCTTTGCTCGTCCATCCCAAAACTGAGTAGCATTTAGCACTGAATTAAGAACTGTAGGTGCATTACGAGGTCCTTTTGCCCACCCATGACCAATAGAGGTCTGTTCTAAATCTACGCCACCAAGACCTACACTATGGCAAGTATTACAGCTAATAAGCCAACTCTTAGAAAGTCTTGGATCAAAATATAACCATTTTCCTAGTTCAATTTTCTCTGGGGTAATCGTTTTTCCATTACGCAATGCGGGAGGGCTACTAGGAATTGGCTTAAATTGGGATTGAGCTTGTTTCATTAATGAATCTTCTGCAAAAGAAGTACTACTATAAATAGCACTCATAGCAAGTGCTAGGTAAAGTACCCGTTTTTTCATTCATTTTCCTCCTAAAAAAGCAGTTGTTATATCAATCTACATCTATTCTTATTATCATTATAACTTAGCTTAGAGTAGTACGTTATGCTACCTAGTATTTAACTATCTTTATTACGTGCTTCTAGAATCTCCCACCTGCAGTAGAATTGATCTACTTGAGCTTGTGCTTCTTGGATTTGTGCGTGTAAAGCTGCTAAATACTCTGAATTATTTTTCACTTCTGATCCGTAGAGCTGTTGCTGTAGATCAGTGATGATTTGCTCCGCTTTAGCAATTTTTTGTTCTATCCGGTTCAACTCTTTTCGTTCTTCATAGCTTAGGCCTTGTGCTATTTTTTTTTCTTGAGACTCAACGTGTGGGTTACTAAGGTTACTAATTAGATTGTTGTTTTTAACAAGCTGATTATTATTTAGTGCGAGCCACTGATGATAGTCTGCAAAAAATTCTACTTTTCCATTGCCATCTAAATAAAGTATCCGATCGCTAAGCCGGTCTAAAAAATAGCGATCATGGGTAATTAAAATAATAGCACCCGGAAACTCCTTTAAATTTTCCTCTAATACTTCAAGAGTTGGAATATCTAGATCATTAGTAGGTTCATCAAGTAATAAAATATCAGCAGGCTTTAACATTAAGTTTGCAATTAAAATTCGTGCCTGCTCTCCACCAGAGAGCTGTGAAATAGGAAGATTTAACTTTTCCTCGGAAAATAAAAAGCGTTTTGCCCAAGCTGTGACATGGATTGAATTACCTTGAAATAAGATATTATCTCCTAAGGGGCATAAAGATCGTTTTAATGTATCTGCAGGGTTTAATTGTTCTCTTTGCTGATCGAAAGTTACTATTTTTAATCCATTAGCACGGATTATCTGGCCAGATTCAGGGTTAAGATCTCCCCTTAGAACCTGAATCAGCGTTGTTTTTCCACTGCCATTACGCCCTAGGATACCTAAACATTGGCTTGGAGAGAGTTGCAAGCTTAAATTTTTAAAAAGAATTTTTTCTCCTCGGCTTATACTAATATTTTGTGCTTCTAATAATTTTTTAGTTTTTCTCTCAGTAGTACTAAAATCAATAGTAGCAGTTTTACTTTGTCGATTTTGGATTTGAACTTCTTTTAACTCATTTTTAAGCTGTTCTGCACCATCAAGGCGAAATTTGGCTTTTGAAGTTCTAGCCTTTGCACCTCTCTGTAACCAAGCTAACTCTCTCTGTACCTTATTAGACAGTACCTCCTCTTTTTGTAGCTGCTGATGAATAATTGTTTCTTTTTGTTGAAGAAAAGTACTGTAACTACCCTCTACTTTTAAGTATCCTTCGGGATATTGCCGATTCAAATCAATAATTCTATTGGTTACATTTTCTAAAAAATAACGATCATGGCTAATTAGAATAAAAGCAAAAGATGCTGTTTGTAGCACTTGCTCTAACCATAACACACCTTCTAAATCTAGATGGTTAGTGGGTTCATCCATGAGTAATAAATCCGGTTTTTGCAGTAATCCTCTGCTAATTGCTAACTTCTTGCGCCAACCACCCGATAATTCTGCTACTTTTTGATTTAAATGAGTAAATCCAGCTTGTTGGGTAATATGAATAATATGCTGAGTATAATCACTCTTTTCTGCCTCTTTAGGCAAAGAAGTAAATAAGATTTCTTCAATAGTTTGGCTAGGATCGAGCTGATCACTTTGAGGAAGATAGGTGGTAAAGAGGCTATTTTTTTGAATAATCTTCCCGGAATCTGGGCTATCTACCCCTGCAAGAATTTTTAATAGAGTAGATTTTCCAGCCCCATTGGGTCCTATTAATCCTAAACGCTCATTAGGGAAAAAATTTAGAGAAATATTAGAGAATAAAGCACGAGATCCATAAGACTTGCTTATGGAATAGGTGCTAATCAGTGGTGTTAATGACATTTGTATTTAAATTTTTCTAGCTTCAAACCGTAGACGTACATAATCAGCTACCCATTGATTATTTTTGTACAATAAAGGATAGAGTTTATTTTGTATAATATTAATACAAGCTATTTGATCAGATATTGGAAGATCAGAAATAAAAGATTGAGCAAAGACTTTAACCCACTGCTGGATACCCGTTGCGAGCACCGTAGGACGTTCAAATTGGATGATTCTTATTATTTCAAACCCAACCGATTCAAGCATATCTTGATATTCCTTTACACTAGGAAAATACCAAGGATTAAGAGAGTGAGCGTTAATGCTATATTTTTCTAACACTTCGTATAGCACCATAACTATGGTTTGAATATTTCCCTTTCCACCAAACTCTCCAATAAACCTTCCATTAGGGATAAGTGCATTCCATACGCCTCTTGCTACAGAATGGTTCTCTTTCATCCAATGTAGTGCTGCATTACTAAATACACCATCAAATTCTTCATTAAACTGCAAGTTTGCCCCATCCATTAATCTTGCATCAATACCTCGAGAGCATGCTTCACTAACAAATTCTGGGCTGCTATCTACCCCAACAACAGTACAACCTATAGAGGCTATTTTTTCTGTTAAGGTACCATCGCCACAACCTAAATCAAGAATGTACTCTTCTGGTTTTGGAGCTAGCCACTTTATGATAGGGGTACCAAGAGTAGGTACAAAATGAGCATGCTCTTTATAACTTTGAGAATTCCAATGTTGGTTACTCTCAGGCATAGTTTTTTTAGAGTAAGAGAGAATCTTTCTTATTAAAGATTAGAACAACGAGTAATTACTTAAGTTGTGCAAATATATTGCCTTGATTAATATCTCCTGTTTGATACCCTTTGGTAAACCAGCGCTTTCTTTGTTCAGAGGTCCCATGGGTAAATGAATCAGGATTTACTTGTCTTTGTACTTTTCTTTGAATAGCATCATCACCTACTGCTTGGGCAGCACTTAAAGCTTCATCAATGTCCCTAGAATCAAGGTATTTTTGCTCATAGTGAGCAAATACGCCTGCATAAAAATCAGCTTGTAATTCCAAAGCTACTGATAGCTTATTTTTACCTACTTGGGAGGTCCCTTGCTGTGCTTTTCTGACTTGGTTACTAGTACCTAGAATATTTTGTACATGATGACCTACCTCATGGGCAATAATATAGGCAATAGAAAAATCCCCGCCTATAGCACCAAATCGATGCTTAAGCTCGTTATAAAAATCTAGATCTAGATATACTTTTTCATCTACTGGACAATAAAAAGGTCCTACTGCTGAACTAGCTCCTCCACAACCCGTAGATACCTGTCCAGTAAATAATACCAATTTAGGATACCTGTAAGGAGTTTTTGTATTTTTTAGTAATTCTGTCCATACATCTTCTGTATCAGCAAAAACAGTAGCTACAAACTTCCCTGTTTTCTTTTCATCAGGTGTAAGCTGGCGATCAGAGTGGGTAGTAATAAATTCATCAGCCAATCTGCCTCCAACCTGGGAAGCTAGATTAGCAGTTTGAGGGCTACCTCCAAAAAAAGTAACTAATAAATAGATCACCAACCCAACAATACCACCTCCAGCGGCTAACCCACCGGTTGGGCTTCCTCTTTGATCTTCTACATTATCGCTTTCTCTTCTTCCTTCCCAATCCATAGATTAAATCTTCTTCTAGTAAATATGATCAGAAAATAATAATTGATACAATGTAATGCACTTAACGCAAACGAATATTAAGCTCTTTAACCATGTGATCATCTACATCAAATTTAGCCTGATCCCAATGAGGTGGTCCAAAAAATGCTTGTATATTATGGGAGAAACAATATCTCTCTCTATTAATCCCTAAAATTCCCATATAAAAATCGCCACTCATATCCCGATCATGAAAGCAGGCCAAAGCATAGGAGCCAGGAGGTATATTGTGAATGGTCCACTCTACTTCATCTGTATCTTCAGCACTAAGAATAGCGGCATAAATTGGCTTTTTAAGCCAATTTTCTGAATTATTATAAATTGCTATTCGAACATGCCCAGCCTTTGGATCAATCCTATTAATTTTTATTTCAAATGTTGCACCTTCGTCGCCTTCCTTGAGCTGTGATAGCACAGGTGTACTCGCTTTAGAAGCATCACAACATCCTTCATGCTGAGTTGCCCATACTACTTCTATCGAAAAAAAGCTAAAAATAAAGAAAATAAACGGAATGAACTGTGACCTAGTACGCAGAATATTCATCTTGGAGTGGAATTAACCTAGTAAAATTATCGAAAATAACACATTATAACTGTATTTTTTAATGATCTTTATCAAAAAAAGAATACGTTTAGTTAGTTTTTATTTAAAAAATACAAATATACTTATTTATACAACCTAAATTCAATAATATATGAGCCACAAAGTATTATTTGCTGTTCATGATTGGGGTCTTGGACATGCTACTCGTGATTTAATCGTGATTCGTGCTCTTTTAGACGCAGGTCATGAGGTAGGTGTCGTATCTTATGGGCGTGCTATGATGCTTTTGCGATCCATGTTGGCTGACCGATGTACATTTTATGAACTTAAAGATATTCCTAAACCTTTAGGTCGGTATGCAGCTACATTCTATATTAGGATGAGCTTAGCTATACCTGAAGTATTTTGGATATATCGAAAAGAACGGTTATTTGCTCAGCATTTATGTAAAACACAAGGCTACGATCGGATTATTTCTGATAGCCGGTTCGGTATGGCACTTACTGAAGTGCCTAGTTATTATTTATTTCACTCTTTACGCCAAATTATTCCAGGTCGTCCCCATTGGTTAGAGTACTTTGTTGAGCGAAACCAGCAGCATTTGTTACGCCGAGCCCAAGGAATCCTAATACCAGATGAAGAACAAAATAGTGGGCTTGCTGGAGATCTATGCCACAATGTGGCGTGTAACTGGGGGGATCAGGTGAAATTCATTGGCCCTATCGCTGATATGCAAACTCTTAATGTAGAGAAAGATATACGTTGTTTTATTAGTGTCTCAGGAGCAGAACCTCAGCGCACTATTTTGGAAGAAATTATCCTGAAACAGGTAAAAAATTTAGAAGGTAGAATTGTGGTTGCACTAGGTCGTCCTGAAAACCCAGAAATTGTGTCCGACGATGGTCGAATTACTATTTATAGTTTTTTAGATCGGAAGAGGCAAATTGAAATGATAAACCGGGCTAACACTGTTGTAACCCGCTCCGGTTATACAACTTTGATGGAGCTTTCTCAAATTGGCTGTAAAGCACTACTAATCCCTACAGTAGGTCAAAGTGAACAGGAATATTTAGCTGAGTATCATCGAGAAAAAGGCTATGTACATAGCGTATTACAGAATCAGGTAAATCTATTACAGGATGTTGCAATTGCAGAGGCATTACCTGGACTGCCTAAGATGTCTGCAACTAAAGACTCAGTACAACGGTTACTGTCTATTGTGGTGGGTTAATTATCTTTAATAATTTTTTTACCTAGATCTCCCCATAGATAGAAAATAACTAAAAAACAAACAATCCAAACACTCATGGTCCAAAGTAGCCGAAACCAAAGTAATATAGCAAGCCCATCTTGCAAATCTATCCCCCAAGCTTGAGCAGCAGTTGCACCAGAGAGCTCCAAAATACCAAATTGGCTAAGTAAGCTACCAAACGACATGGCAATTAATAGCCCAAAAGAGTAAATGATAATCGCTTGGTCAAAACAAAAAGAGCTAGCATTCATGTCTACACCTATTTGGTAAAATGCAAACATAAGTGCCAGCATATATACTGTCGTAACAAATAGATTGCTTAAAAGCACTGAAGGCTGGCTAATTAACCGCAAACGGGATAAAAAATAATAAACTTCTAAAGCAATTGTACCGATCCAGCCGTCTCTAGTAATATATTTTTTAACTATATTGATTAAAAAATTAGTATCCTTAGTTAAAAATAATACAATGCCGCAGAGAATAATTCCTCCTAAGGAAGCAACTTGTATTTGTGGCCAATTTGGGATTGGAATAATGCCTAAAAGTAAAATAAGCATGACAATTTCTAAAGCAAGCATTACCGTAGTACTTGCCGCTGAATCAGAAAAATTAGTCCCTTGAGTTTTTTGCAAAATATAATTCTCTGAGTAAACACCTAGAGGTAGGGTAAGGGAAATTTCACCAATAGCAAAAGCAAATCCACAAGGCTGCCAGCATACTTTCAGTCCAGAAATAGCCATTAAATGACCAAACTGCCAGCACTTTAATATTAAATAAAGCAATGCACATAAAAATACTATAAATATGGTGCTGATCTGTAACAATTGCCAGCGCTCAAGTACTCTAAAGATATCAGATAGCCCAAATACAGTGATGAGCAAAGCTAAAGAGATAAGCACTAATAAAATACGCCGAGGTACCATTAAAGCCTTTAACCAGCTTGGCAATAAATATTTATATTTCACTACTTGATTATCCTAGGAAGATAATGTGGCTTCATGAAGATCAGGTAGTAACCTAAGAGCATAGGCCTGAGATGCTCCTACCGTCTCTAGTAATTCAGTACGCAGATATTCAAGCAGGGTTGATGATCCATCAGGAAGCCATGGTGGAGGCATATCTGGATTCATGATATGCAATAAATCTCCTTCCATAGCAAAGAATTTTTGCTGCCTACCCCAAGATAAAATATCTAGGATACGCAATCTGCAGCTTTCTTTATTTTCTAAACAGGGATCAATAGGAATTTTCCCCTGATGGCAGCGTTGAGCAGCAGCATATACGTGCTCAAACATTTCTAATTCAGACCAATAGTTTTTTGAATTAAAGTAATTAAGATGTAGAAAGCCGAAAGCCAATTGACTGCCGGTTACCCGGCATCCCGCCCATACAGATCGTGTAACTTGCTCATCGATAATATGTTTAGACAGCTTTTCTAAGCCTGAGAGTTCAGGTTGAATGTCAATGAATATTCTTTGCTTTTGTGTAGTAAGGCTATCGTATGTAATTGAGATAGGGAGCACTTGAACAGATTTACTAGGACGAGTAATTAAATCGTATAGAGCTGATCTAGGGCGTTGCAAGGAACCATCCAAAGAAAGCTGCCCTTCTGGTTCTAATAAGATCACTTGATCATGATTTAACATTTGTACAAAAAAATCTATTTGCTGATCAATTAAATCATTCAGGAAAGGCTTAAGGCGAGTAAATACTTTTATTGAGAAGTGTCGATACCCATAACGATCTTGCCACAGGGTATACTCATGCTTTTTTAATAGCTCCTCTACTGTAGTAGCATTTGGATCAAATTTTAGTTTGGCAGCATAATAAGTTAGAGATTTTGAACGTAATACTTCTGCGATAGGCATATCACCTAAATAATCAACAACCTCATGTAATACACTAGCCAGCCCGCGTCCATGGGTACGTTGTAATGGATAAGTCCCTACAAGAAAGGGGCGTAAATAAATAAAACCTAGAAGATAGCGTAAAAATCTAGGCCAGCGATGCAGATAATTAGCTAAAAATCTTTTTTCAAAAAGATCTTCCCGTGCAGCAAAAGAAGGTAAGGGAGCAACAATGCCTCCGTTTTTACGGAGTAATAATTTTGAAGCTACAAGAGGACCATCATTATCTCGGCGATGATTGCTGACGGCAAGGGTACCAGAAGTTTGGCTATAGTGCTCAAGACCAGTGATAAAACAAGGATATGATCGGCGGACAATTAAATCAGTCATTGTCCACATAAACCGTGCCCAAAGAGATGGTTTTTGATTTCTGGTAGGAAATTGATGAGCAGAAGAGCTCATTAGTATAATCCCCTCTCCATTCTTAGTATAAATTTTTTTATAAGCAATACTAGGTTAATAAAAATTGGATTGGGTTAAAAATAATTGAAGGGAATAATTTTACCCTAAAAATTAATCTTTTTAATAATAATGAAAATAAATTTCAGGCACTTCAGTAGAAAGTGCTTCCATGGTTTCAATAAGCGATTGGAAAGTATTGATCTGCTCTGTGCTCATATTGTTAAATTCAATATTTAATGGTAGTGATGCCTCCCCACTGAAAAAATCATAGAGTGCATCTAAATTATTACCAAAGTAGTCAGGTATTGCTATTTTTATTTTTAATTGAATATAAAAATCATTAAAGGTTTTTATTTCTGAAAAATCTATGGAAATGTTATTCATTAATTTATGACTAATTACTGAGGCTGAAACGTTTGGTAATGATCTTGGGTGATAAAAATTAGACCATCAGAACTATAAATAAGACGATCTGCTCCTCTACGGTCACATTGATAGTTTAAATCGGCCTCAAAGTAAATTCTCCCCCTACTCATAGGAAGTCGCTTTTCCCTATTTCCAAAACGATCTCCTCCAATGGCATGATTAGGAAGAATATCACAGAGATTTCCCTTGCTTGAAATCCAGCCTAAATGCCTTGCTCGGCTTTTTGTAAGATAATAATCGGGTAATCTTCTATATTCTTTCAAATAAGCAACTACTGTAGTTGGTTGAGTGAGTTGTGTTATTTCTTGATATTGTAAATTATAGTTAAGCTTTTGATTATTTTGCCCCGTTATGTTTTGTGCTACTTGAGTTGAGTTCTCACTCTTTTCTTTTATATTTTCAAAAAAATTTGGATAATTTCTTTTGATCGTTTCTTGTATAGATTGGGTTAGCTGCCCAATTTTTTCCTGCCCTTCTATCATAAAGGCTTTCAAGTTTTGAGAAACTTGATCAAATTCTTCTGTAGTGTCTTGATTAGAATAGTGATGCCCTTTTCCAATAGCTGCTGAGTGAAAACAAACTAAGCTAAGACTTATAATAATAATTAGTAAAAAATTATCTGTTCTGAGTCGCATACTATTTATTTTTATTAATATTTTTTTGAATTTTTGGAAGATGGGATAGCATAAATAACGGATTATAGCAGAATACTCATATAAGATATAAAAGGAGCCGTTTTTCATTTTTTTAGACTAAGAGCACAATGACACCGTGCATAATACATAAACAGTATTCACATCATATAAACCACTAAAATTAAGGAGAAGAAGATGGGGTTTCTAGCCAATAAGAAAGCTCTGATTATCGGGATTGCAAGCGCTAGATCAATTGCTTGGGGTGTTGCTCAAGCAATGCACCGAGAGGGAGCAGAGCTAGCACTAACCTATCAAAATGAAAAGCTTCAAAGCCGGGTAGAAAAACTTGCCTCAGAATGTAATGCTAAAATTACTCTACCCTGCGATGTAAGTAATGATAAGCAAATTAATGATCTTTTTGCCCGACTAAAGCATGATTGGTCTCACATAGATATTATTATTCATTCTGTTGCTTTTGCTCCACGAGATCATTTGCAAGGAGATTATGTAGATAGCGTAACTAGAGAGGGTTTTCGCATCGCACATGATATTAGCTCTTATAGCTTTTGTGCCCTTGCAAAAGCTGGAAGGGAAATGATGAGAGGGCAAAACGGAGCGTTACTTACCTTAAGTTATTTAGGAGCCGAACGCACAATTCCCAACTACAATGTGATGGGGGTTGCTAAAGCTAGTCTTGAAGCAAATGTACGCTATATGGCAGCCTCATTAGGATCGGAAGGAATCCGAGTGAATGCTGTTTCAGCAGGACCAATTAAAACCCTAGCAGCTTCAGGAATAGATGATTTTAATCGATTCCTATCCTATTCTGAAAAAAATACACCCCTTAAACGTAATGTAACGATCGAAGAGGTAGGAAACACCGCAGCTTTTCTTTGTTCTGATTTAGCCTCTGGAATCACTGGAGAAGTAGTTTATGTAGATGGAGGTTATCATATTGTAGGTATGGCTAATGATTTTTAGCCCCTATATTTTGGTAATCTAAGTCTAAAAAACCTCTGGAGCGTTTTTATAATTATAGAAACGCTCCAACTATAGTTAGATATAGTAATTTTTACTAAAAGCTATCTGTATATATTTTGATTTTTGCTTTTTCTTTTAATCCCTCAACAAAACTACGATAAGCAATTTCACCTCTACTACGCTCAATCTCTTGAGTCAGTCCTTTGCGTACATTTTCATCTAATTTATCAAATACCCCGTCTTCTACCTTATAAATCCCCAGTACTGCATAGTCTCCATTACTTAGAAAATCTCCTGTAAAAATAGGAATTTCGGATTTAGGGCGATTTGAATCGTAAACTACTCTTAATACTTCTGGGTTAATCTGGGTATCAAAAAAATTGTGGGTATAAAATTCTTTTTTGTGCCAATCTACATTTTTTACACCAAAAATCGCTTGTGGCCACTCTCCTTGTTCAAGCTGTTTGATAAGTTGCTGACCAAGTGTTTCTGCTTTTATTTTAGATTCGGCTAATATCATTTTAGCTTGTACTTTTTCGTGAATGTCGCTAAATTCTGGAATATGAGTAGGAATACTTTTATTAATTCGTAATACTACTAAGTTATGATCTCCAAGCTCAATAGTTTGACTATTTACTCCTTCATCTAATACTTCTTCACTAAATGCAGTTTCAATAATTTTTGGATTAGTCATAATACCAGCTGTACCTAATCCATCCTTAGAAAATGGATTACTTGTCTCAATTGGTAATCCTAATGCATTAGCAGCAATTTCGAGAGAAGAAGGATTTTCATAGGCTAAATTATCTAAAGTATCTGCCTTTTCATAAAACTCATCCTCAACTTTTCTTTGACGATATTTTGCTACAAGATCTTCTTTTACTTGATCAAAGGCTTTAACTTCACCTGTATGGGTATCTGTTAATTTAATAATATGATATCCAAACTTACTTAAAACTGGATCAGTTATATCTCCTACATTTTTTAATGAAAATGCAGCCTCTTCGAAAGCTGGATCCATAGTTCCTTTACCAAAAAAACCTAAATCTCCCCCATTTCTAGCAGATCCAGAATCCTGAGAATCCTCTTTAGCAACCTCTTCAAAAGATTTATCTTTTAGGGTTACTAAAATTGCATCGATCCTTTCTTGTGCAGCTTGCTTATCTTTTTCACTAGCATCTGGAGCAAGAGAAATCAAAATATGACTCACTCGTCTTTGCTCAGGTTTAGTATATTGAGCTTTTGTCTCTTCATAAAAAGCTTGTAACTCTTCTTCACTAATAGGTGCTTCTTTGGCTAGGGTTTCTCCTTTTAAGTGAAGATAATTAATCACCACTTGATTAGGTACTCTAAAATCTTCTTTGTAATCTTCGTAGAACTGATGAAGTTTATCTTCATTAATTTCAATAGAATCATTAAACTGAGCTGCTGGAATAATGCCATAACCAATTTCTCGCTTTTGAAAGCGAAGCCGGGCAATATCTTTAAGCTCTTCTTGAGTGACAAAGGCAGAAAGAGCTAATGCAGAAATGAGCTGATCACTTAATATAGAAGTACGTAATTTGGATTCATATAGCGCGGGTGTTAGTCCTTGGGTGCCGAGGACGCTTTGGTACAGTCGGTTGTCAAAAACTCCATTTTCATCATGAAATGCTTGATTATCACCAATAACTTGGATCAAATCAGAGTCGTTCATAGCTAATTTAAGCCGCCCTATTTCCTCTATCAGTAAGCGTTGTTCAATGAGTTCATTTAGAACTTTTTTTCTTACCTTAGGATCATCTAGCGTAGTTTCTGAAAAAGAATCACCCATCAGCATACGCATCTGCTGAGTATAGCGTTGAAATGCGGTGCGAAATTCTACAAGCGTAATTTCTTTACCATTTACTGAAGCAGCAATAGTCTCTCCTTTATCTTGGAAATAATTATTAATTCCCCATAGAGTAAATGGAATGGCAATTAAGCCAACAATGACCCAAGATAAAATCCCTTTAGCTCGATCCCTAATAGCTCCCAGCATAAATAAACAACCTCTATACAGATAAAATCGGGTTAAAAATAAAAAACTTATTTTACCTTATATTAGTAATGAGCTGAATTGAAGTTCTTAGGAGTTTGAAGAAAAAAATATATAAGTTTAATATCTTGGATAAGTCCTAAGCTAGGGTAATCTTGTTTTTAAGGTCCTGCTAATCTTTATTGGTATACCCTCTCACAAATATTTATTCATGCAAAAAGACATAATAGAATATCTCTATATAAGGATAAATATAGAGAAGAGTAATCATCCTATATGGAAAAGAATATACTAGCTTAGTTTAATAGTGCCCCGCTGAAGTAGAGCAGCTGATCCAAATAGCACTATACTCAAAAGGATATTTACAGTGGACTCTGAAAACACAGCATCAGTAGTAAAAAAATATGCTGTGACAAGGACCAACATTATAACAATAAGTCTAATAATTGAATGCATAAAAACCCCACTCGACTAATTTGTATATAGCGAATAAAGCAAAATTTATGCCATATAAAGATATCAATTAGTTAGTATTAGTTTATATCCTATTTAGGTCAGTTTATGTGATTATGTGACAAATATTGTCGAATTAGTATAGCTGATAAAAATGATATGAATTATATTAGGGTAACGAAGATTATTATTGAATTGTGTAAAGAAATCAAAGCTAGTTGAAAGGTTTTAACTTAAAGTAAATAAAGACATTATGAAATTTTTTCTAAGGTGGAAAGGAATTTAAGCTGAAATTACATAGGATATATAAATGAATAATACAAATATTTTTTTAATATGCTTCACTACTATTTTTATTCTATCCATGATAATAATCGGGATAGTTACACCTATCCGAGTTAATGTTGCATTTCTTATGCCCCACTTTAAGTGGGTATATATAAATCAGGCGCATCATTAATGAAAATTAATAATATACTAGCGGAGGGGTTATCAGAGGAAACAAGTATTAAGTGGCGGAGCGGACGGGACTCGAACCCGCGACCTCCGGCGTGACAGGCCAGCATTCTAACCAGCTGAACTACCGCTCCGCAAGAAAATACATGGTGGGCGCTGAGGGGATCGAACCCCCGACTTTCGCCTTGTAAGGGCGACGCTCTCCCAGCTGAGCTAAGCGCCCGATAACTTACCGCTTAGTTTACGGCATCTTTAAGAGTTTTTCCAGCTTTAAATACAGGATTTTTTGATGCTTTAATTTTTATCTCTTCTCCCGTTTGCGGATTACGTCCTGTGCGGGCTGCTCTATCTCTAACTGAGAAAGTACCAAACCCAATAAGAACAACTTGTTCCCCTCGACTAAGGGTATCTGTAATTGCTTCTATGATAGAATCAACAACACGGGCAGTTTCTGTCTTTTTTAAATCACCTTTTTTTGAAATTGCATCAATAAGTTCTGTTTTATTCATAATATCCCCCTTTCCTTTTTATATACAATTTAAGTAGGTAGTTTTTATTTTGTGTAACATAACAGCCTTTATATCAGGGGATTCAAGGTGGGTCAAGCTACTTAGCCCTATTTTTCTATACTTTAGCCAAAAATATTGGCTATTAAAGTTAGAATAATATTGAAATGAATATTTATCCTCAAAATACAACAAAGATTAATATTAAAAATGAGACCAAGTAATCGTGCCCCTAATGAATTGCGCCCTGTTCGTTTTACTCGTCACTATACTAAGTATGCGGAAGGATCTGTATTAACTGAATTTGGAGATACTAAAGTACTTTGTAATGTTTCTGCTGAGGAGCGAGTCCCCCGTTTTTTAAAAGGTACTGGACAAGGATGGATTACTGCCGAGTATGGCATGTTACCAAGAGCGACAGGCACTCGATCTAGTCGGGAAGCAGCTCAAGGCCGTCAAGGAGGTAGAACAATGGAAATTCAGCGGCTTATTGGCCGATCCTTACGAGCTATTGTAGACTTATCCGCTTTAGGTGAGCTCACGCTTACCATTGATTGCGATGTAATCCAGGCGGATGGAGGAACTCGTACTGCTGCCATTACAGGAAGTTATGTAGCACTTATTGATGCGGTAAATAACTTAATGAAAAGAGGTATGCTTATCCATGATCCTATTCATGGGCAGCTTGCCTCAGTTTCAGTGGGGATTTACAAAGGTATTCCTGTCCTAGATTTAGATTACCGAGAAGATTCATCAGCAGAAACAGATATGAATATAGTGATGAACGAATCCGGTGCATTTATTGAAATTCAAGGGACTGCTGAAGGTCATGCTTTTAGAATGAATGAATTACATACCATGTTAGATTTAGCTAAAAGTGGTATTGAAACCCTAATCACTAAACAAACTCAAGCCTTATTAAGGTAAATACACTCTATGATGTTACTACCTAATACCTTGATTTTAGCCAGTCATAATTCTGGTAAAATCCAAGAAATGAGTAAAATTTTAGCTTCGCTAGAAGTTACACTTATTTCCCAATCTGAATTAAATATTACAGAACCGGAAGAAACAGGTCTTACATTTATAGAAAATGCTATTATTAAAGCTCGTCATGCTGCTCGCTATGGAAACATGCCTGCAATTGCTGACGACTCTGGATTAGAAGTGGATGCACTTAAAGGTCAACCAGGTATTTATTCTGCTCGTTATGGGGGAGCAGATAGTAACAAAGAAAAAAATATAGCAAAGCTACTTGCTGAGTTAAAGGGAATACCTGAATCACAACGTAGTGCTCGTTACCAGTGTGTTATTGTTTATATGAAGCACTGGCAAGATCCCACCCCTCTTATTTTCCAAGGCACCTGGGAAGGCTATATTCTTAATGCTCCACAAGGTATTGGCGGGTTTGGTTACGATCCTATTTTCTATCTACCAGAATACCAATGCAGTGCTGCTGAATTATCTGAGGAGCAAAAAAACTACTTAAGCCACCGTGGAAAAGCGTTAAGGGCGTTAATTTCAGCGTTTAGGCAAAAATAATTAAGATCGCTTTATTATAAAGTGTTTCAATTTCAAACCTTACCTCCCCTTTCTTTATATATCCACTTTCCTTGGTGTATTCGCAAATGCCCTTATTGCGACTTTAACTCTCACCAATTATTTCAAGATTTACCAGAGCAAGCTTACATTGATGCACTTATTCAGGATTTAGAACAAGATTTACCCCGTATTTGGGGACGAAAAATTATAAGTATTTTTATGGGGGGAGGCACCCCCAGCTTATTTTCTCCTGAATCTATTGATAAATTGATTTCATCTATCTATAGTTATTTACCTTGGTCGTTGCCAATTGAAATTACACTTGAGGCAAATCCCGGTGCAATCGATCAGAAAAAATTAGCTGAATTTAGAGCAGCAGGAATTAATCGGTTATCTTTAGGAATTCAAAGTTTTGACGATCAATCCTTAAAAGCATTAGGAAGAATTCACAATGCCCAGCAAGCCTGCTCCACTATTGAGGCAGCCCACCGGGCTGGGTTTAATAATATTAATTTAGATTTAATGTTTGGACTACCTGATCAAAGTCAAGATCAAGCACTTTATGATATAAAAACAGCGATCAATTTTAATCCCACTCATATTTCCCATTATCAACTCACTATCGAGCCGAATACTTACTTTCATCGCTATCCCCCACCTCTACCGATAGATGAATCGATTTATCACTGGCAAGAATTATGCCAATCCTCTTTAGAAAATACAGATTATGAACACTATGAAATATCTGCTTTTGCAAAAAAAGATCACCAATGCCAACATAACTTAAATTATTGGCAATTTGGGGATTATCTAGGAATTGGTGCAGGAGCCCATGGCAAAATAACAAATGGTGCAGAGAATAATATTACACGTCTATGGAAGATAAAACATCCGACTGCTTATCTCACTCAAGTAGGTAATCAAAAACATATTGGAGGACAAACTACGATTAGTCCACAAGATGCTGCCTTCGAATTTATGCTCAATACCTTACGGCTTACTCAAGGCTTTTCAAATACACTATTTTTAAAACATACAGGACTGCCTCTATCTATTATAGAAAAACCGCTGCAGCAAGCTGAAGAATTAGAGTGGATAATACGAACACCTAACTATATTCAACCTACCTCTAAGGGATCTGCGTTACTTAATGAACTACTCCAGCTATTTTTACCTTAATAGCTAATTTACACCTCTCTAAACATCATATTACTCTAGCTTAACTAGCTAATTTCTATAATTTCTTCCAAATTGATAGCCTATTTTTTTAAACAATTTTTATAAAACTAAACTCTTTTATCTTTCATATTGAGTGACAATTTTTATTTTAATAATTTCTATATACGTCACTTTATTTAAAGCAAATAAAACTATAAAAAATTATTTATTTAATATAATTAATACATAACTACCATCGGTATATATGTTGCTTATTAATAAAATTAGAAAATTAAACTAACTTACCTTTTACAAAACAAGGAAAAATATAATGAACGTACCAAAATTATTACCTTTTACCAAGCATCTTCTCATCTTATTTGCGACCAGTATTATCATTTTAAGCAGTATGGCTTATGCTACCCCTTCGCTTAATATCACAGGTACCAGCTGGAGTAATCCGAGCGAACATAGTGCTTATCAATCAGGATCTACAGAATATTGGGGGAGCTCTAAAAAAGTTTCTAAAAATAGTAGCTATGATTTTGTTGCAAATAGCCCCGCAGAAAATACCAATACGAGTGTTAGCACAGCTACTTTTGATATTGGTAAATTTACTTACAACAATAATAGTTCTGCTGGACGAATGGATAGTATCGATCTAAATATTACTGCCAATATAGGTGGTAATGATGTTTCTTTTGTATTAACAATAAACGCTGATGAATTAACCGAGTGCACTAAATATAATCCTCATAACAAGTGCATTGGTCAATCTTCTTACGATAATCTCACCATTAGCAGTTCTAATCTAGATAATGAATTTACAGTAGGGGATAATATCTACACTTTGAGCAAAGTGGTATTTGATACAAACCCAAACCCATTTAAAGTACTAAATAGTAATCAAAATACTTCTGGTATAAGCCATATTTTAGTTAGTTTTTCTGTAGCTCCTACTACTTTAAATCAAAACCCAAGCGGATCCAATCCGAACCCAACGGTACCAGAACCCACTTCTTGGATGATAATGCTTCAAGGATTAGGGTTGCTTAGTTTTGTAATGTTTCGTCGCCGTAGCCAAACAGAGCTCACTATAATGACAGTTTAAATCCCTCAGAAATTTCTCTCTCTAAAATAGAGGTAGCTATCCGCTACCTCTATTTTTTGGTATCAAATAAATGCTCTAAGGGGCTTTAATCTTAAGCAGCTCTATCCTATTAAGATAATCTCTAATTCTGTTTAGGCTATTTTCCCCCCTTCTCACTATCCCATTTTAGATATCAGATGCGGCTATCACTATTTACAAGATCTACATAGGGGATTCCTATCTCAATCATTTTTCTATAAATACTGACAAACTTTATAAAAAAATACTTATTTATGCCACTTTCTTGAATAATATTATTAATATATAATATATTTAATTTATTAATAATCAATTAATTAAATATATTTGGCATATATGTTGCTGATATAAATTTTAAGAGGCCTCAACTAATTTACTTATAAAATCTATAAAATCAAGGATAAAAATATGAATAATCAAAAGCGATTATCCTTTGCGAAAAATATCTTTCTAGGGATTCTTATAAGTACAATAATATTCTCACCTACTACAACAAATAACCCTACAGACAAAGCATTTACTAAAGATGTTGCAGAAACATTAAACAACATTATAGATAACACTACGCAGGTAATTTCTATACCCATCGCATTAAATAATGCTGCTGCTCACTGGGAAGATTTTATATTTAATAATCCTAACGACCAAGATGAAAGCTCTATATTTAACATTACTAGCGAGAGTGTTATAAATGACGATTTTGTAATGCCTCAAAATCATCAATATATTGGCGCCTATATTAGTGATCCCAGATTCGTATCTACAAATAAGGGGAGCAGCCCATATGCTACTACCCATCCTAATGTTATTCCTAATCAAGGAACACAAGGAGGATACGGTTTTATGAACAATGGCTTTCCTAATTTAGGGAATAACCAATCTCCCTCTGGATTTGACATTAATTCCTTTACTCATCCTAATAATGGAATAACAAATACATCTACTGATAGTACTGGACTAGTTTCTATGGCTGAAGTAAATGTCGGTAGAGCATCTATAGCTGAAATAAATACCAGTAGAGTATCAAAAGATAGCCACAAATTTAGCGATTCTTTTTATCATAGTAGAATGTTAAACTCTGGAGAGAATAATTGTTGTTTTAATACTGTAACTACAGAACATAACCAACCAGATACATCTGATGTATATAGCATACACAGTATGGGTCACGATCATAATGCTTTATGTTTTTACCCTTGTATAGAGAAGGACTCGACATATCATGGAGTTATTTCACCAACCGATAGCATTTATCATAATAATTACAAGGATCTAGCCCGTACAACACAAAATACAATAACTGCCTCAAATCAAACAACTGATTTAGTAATGCCTTTTTCCACTGAAAATACTAAAGAAGATTCAACTATACCTGTTTCTATTGAAAGTACTAGAGAAAATTTTGCCTCTTATCCCAGTATTCCAGAACCTACTACTTGGATGACTATGCTTCAGGGGTTATTACTATTATTTTACTCTAGAATATCTCGCTGCCAGACGAATATAACCATAGTCTAGTATATTGATGGGCAAGCAATTACAAGTATTCAACTTGTCATAAGTGCTGATGTAACTGTTGGTGGGGTAGATCAAGGAAGTAAATCATTCACATTTGATTTCCAACATGATGAAACCCCGAATATTAAAAGACAGTGCCCTGCCATAACTGTAGGAATAGGCCCTCCTTGTGCAGATATTGTAACTGTCGGTTACAATTCTACTAATTCTGATACTTTTGATGTAAACGGTACTGCCTATACTTTAAATGTATTAGGGTTTATTAAGGCACAAGATATGACAAACGGCGAGCCCAATCCTGGTGCAGCTCCTGCAACCCAATTTATTTCTAAATAACTCTGGTGATCTTTTTGTAAGTTTCTCTACCTTTACAGAAGCTTCAAATCCGGGTAATCCAAACAGTCCACCAGAAAATCCAAGCGTTCCAGAACCTACCACTTGGATGATGATGCTTCAAGGATTAGGATTACTTGGTTTTGTGATGTTCCGTCATCACAGCCACGTTAGATCTAATGCAATGATGGCTTAGTCACTTATCTTATCTATGCTAGGGTGGAATAAATTTCGCCCTAGTGTTACCTCTTTTCCTAGATTTCGCCCATTCTCCTATTTTTATTATCTTTATTTAATATTAATCAAATAATTTTGATTGCCTCTTAAGTGAAATCATTCTAGAATTTAGAAATTTTCATAAATACTTAACCTCTACTACCTCCATCCATACACTATGGATAAATCTCAATATACGTTTGCTCCAGAATGGATTTTCCAAGCCGGGGTGATGCTCGCTTGGCCCCATCTTCAAAGCCCTTGGCAACCCTATTTTGATTCGGTACAAGGAGTATATATAAATATTGCTCGAGAGATTAGCTCTAGAGAAAAATTACTGATTATCTGTAATAGCGTAGATCAACGAGTAGAAATTACCCACTTGTTTGTACAAGAGAAGATTAATCTAGAAAATTGCTTTTTCTATGATACTTCTTTTAATGATACTTGGATTCGAGACTATGGGCCCATTAGTTGTATAGATGAAGAAGGAAAAATAAAGTTATTAGATTTTACTTTTAATGGTTGGGGAAAAAAGCATAAGTCAGAATTAGATAATCAAGTTACCCAATGTTTATACCAACAGCACACTTTTAATCGAAATATTACCTATCAATCTTTGGATTTCATTCTAGAAGGAGGAAGTATTGAAACCGACGGGCAAGGTAGCCTGCTGACTACCGAACATTGCCTATTATCTAAAGCTCGCAATAGCTTCTTAAATAAAGAAGAAATTACGCAAAAGTTAAAAAATTGGTTAGGTGTAGAGAGAGTTCTATGGTTGAATCATGGGCAACTTATAGGAGATGACACAGATGGTCACATTGACACCTTAGCTCGGTTTTGTAATCCAGAAACGATTTGTTATGTTGCTTGTGACGATTCACAAGATTCGCATTTTGAAGATTTAAAAGCTATGGAGGAAGAATTAAAAACATTACACACCCTTCAAGGAAATCCCTATCAACTTGTTCCTTTACCTTGGCCTAGCCCTAAAATAAGCAAAAATGGACAAAGATTACCAGCAAGTTATGCAAACTTTTTAATCATTAATCAGGCTGTACTCGTACCTACTTATGAAGATAAGGCAGATGAACAAGTATTAAGCACATTACAAATGTGCTTCCCAGATCGGGAAATTATTGGCATAAATTGTCTTACTCTCATTCAGCAATATGGCAGTTTGCACTGTATTACCATGCAACTACCTTTTGGATCTTTCTAAATTATTTTAAATAAAGCGGCTTAACTTGTATGGATCGTTTACTAAAAGTAGCTATTGTGCAGCAATTTTGCGTACAAAACCCTCAAGAAAATATTACCCAGAGCATTCAAGGTATTCACGAAGCTGCAGCTCAAGGAGCGAAATTAGTGCTCTTACCTGAGCTCCATAAATCTCTTTATTTCTGCCAAATAGAAGATCCTCAATATTTTTCCTTAGCAGAAACTATACCCGGTCCTTCCACAGAATTATTTGGTAAGCTGGCAAAAGAGTTAAATTTAGCATTAGTGATTTCTCTTTTTGAACGGCGGGCTCCCGGTATTTATCATAATACAGCAGTAGTATTGGATACAGATGGGAGTATTTCAGGTAAGTATCGAAAAATGCATATTCCAGATGATCCAAGTTATTATGAAAAATTCTATTTTACTCCCGGAGATTTAGGATTTACCCCTATTAAAACCTCTATTGGCACTTTTGGCGTTTTAGTGTGCTGGGATCAATGGTACCCAGAAGCCGCTCGCCTTATGGCTTTAGCTGGCGCAGAAATTCTCCTTTATCCTAGTGCTATTGGTTGGGATCCAAATGATGCTTCTGATGAAAAACAACGACAGCGTGAAGCATGGATAACTATTCAGCGTAGCCATGCAATTGCAAACGGATTACCTTTACTAGCAAGTAATCGAGTGGGCATAGAACATAGCATAGATCAAAATCAAGCTGAAATACAATTTTGGGGTACCAGCTTTATTACTGGCCCCCAAGGAGAAATGTTTGCCCAAGGATCAGAGAGTAATCCTGAAATTGTACTTGCAGAGATTAATTTATCTCGTACGGAAAAAGTGCGGCAAATGTGGCCTTATTTTCGAGATAGACGGATTGATGCCTATAGTAGCTTAACTCAGCGCTATCTTGATTAGTGAATAGACTGTAAGTTATCTAGTAAAGCTGCTTGCACAGAGGCAAGATTAGCATCGATCGTGATCATAGGTGTTTTACTTTGAGAAATAGCAATATTAGGGTCTTTTAGCCCATGCCCCGTTAAAGTACATACAATCTTACTTCCATTTGGGATTTTACCCGATTGAATATCTGCTATAGCTCCTGCTAAAGAAGCTGCTGAAGCAGGCTCACAGAATACTCCTTCTTTTTCTGCCAGTAATTTTTGAGCGGCTAAAATTTTCTCATCAGTACAGGCACTAAACCAACCCTGAGATTCTTCTTTTGCTTGCCATGCTTTATCCCAGCTTTGAGGATGACCAATACGAATAGCAGTAGCTACCGTATCTGGATCATCTATCATTTTTCCGGCAATAAATGGTGCTGATCCACTAGCCTGATAGCCACACATATGAGGACGAGCATTAGTAACACCTTGAGCGTAATACTCGCTATAGCCCATCCAATAGGCAGTGATATTACCTGCGTTACCTACCGGTAAACAATGAAAATCTGGTGAAAAACCAAGTTCTTCAATAATCTCAAAGGCAGCAGTTTTCTGCCCTTGAATTCGATAAGGGTTAATAGAATTAACAATTGCTACTTGGCTTTTGCTTGCTACTTCTTTAACTAATTTCATTCCTACATCGAAGTTACCTTTAATTTGGAGTATTACTGCCCCATGTAGCATCGCTTGGGCAATTTTCCCATGGGCAATTTTCCCCTCAGGAATAATCACAAAAGCAGTCATCCCTGCCCGAGCCGCATAAGCAGCAGCAGAAGCTGAGGTATTTCCTGTAGAGGCACAAATAATAGCTTGGCTTTTCTCTTCTAAAGCTTTTGTAACTGCTACACTCATACCTCGATCTTTAAAGGATCCGGTAGGATTCAATCCTTCATACTTCACATAAATTTCAATATCCCCATTGAGTTCTTTGGGAATATTTTCTAGCTTAATTAAAGGGGTATTCCCTTCTCCTAGACTAATAATAGTAGAGTTGCTTTGGATTGGTAAACGATCTCTATATTTATCAATAAGTCCTGTATATCGTGTCTGAGATACCATTTTGTGTTCTTAAATAATGATTAATTTTAACGAAAAGATTCTAAGCGAATTTTTCTGACTTTTCCTTTAATAGAGTTAAGCTGCTCAATCTGACAAATAGCCTTGTCCATATTTTGTTCTAACACCCTTTGCGTAAGAATGATAATGGGGACATCTTGCTCCCCTGAAATTGGCTCTTGTTGTAATATTGATTCAATACTAATGTTATTTTCTCCAAACACTCGGGTAATATCTGCTAATACTCCAGGGCGATCTAAAGCCTGCATCCTTAAGTAATAAGCAGTTTTGACCTCAGTAATAGGAAGAATGGGGGTATTGACTAAAAGATTTGGTTGAAACGCAAGGTGGGGTACTCTATTTTCTGGATCTGAAGTTAAAGTGCGCACTACATCAATTAAATCAGCAATCACTGCTGAAGCAGTAGGTTCTGATCCAGCACCAGGTCCATAATAAAGGGTAGCACCTACCGCATCCCCCTTTACTAAAACCGCATTCATTACTCCATCTACATTCGCAATTAATCTACGATCTGGAATAAGCGTAGGATGTACTCTCAACTCGATACCTGTAGATCTTCGCCGTGCTATGCCAAGATGTTTAATTCGGTAGCCCAACCGATAAGCATAATTGATATCTTCTTGGGCAATTTTTTCAATCCCTTCAATATAAGTTTTCTGGAATTGTAATGGAATTCCAAAAGCAAGGGAAGCAAGTATAGTCAATTTATGAGCCGCATCGATCCCACCAATATCAAAGCTTGGATCTGCCTCTGCATAACCTTTTTTTTGAGCATCATCTAAGGCGTGGGTAAAGCTACATCCCTTATCTCGCATTTCAGTGAGAATAAAATTGCTAGTACCATTAATAATTCCTGCCAACCACTCAATTCTATTTCCAGCAAGCCCTTCTCGAAGGGCTTTAATAATAGGGATACCACCTCCCACAGCTGCTTCAAAAGCAACCATCACTCCAGCTTTTTGCGCTGCTGCAAAAATCTCATTGCCATAGTGGGCAATAAGGGCTTTATTAGCGGTAACCACATGCTTTTTATGAGTAATTGCTTGAAGAACTAACTGATACGCAACATCTGTGCCACCAATCAGTTCTAACACTACATCTACTTGGGGATCTGTGACGATTTCATAAGGATCAGCTGTTAAATTAATGCCAGTTAAATCACATTGGTGTTGTTTTTTAGGGTTACGAGTTGCGATTCTATAAATTTTAATATTACGTCCTGCCCGACGAGAAATCTCTTCTGCATTACGTAAAAGTACATTCACTGTACCGCTACCTACGGTACCTAATCCAAGTAATCCTACCTTAACTGGTTCCAACCCTTTTCCTCCATGATAGTTGTTATTAAGCCTGCTTTAGCATTTGTCGTATTCCTCGAATAGCTTGTCGAGTACGGTGTTCATTTTCAATTAAACTAAACCTAATATGTTGATCTCCATAAGAGCCAAATCCTACCCCCGGAGATACGGCTACTTTTGCATCATTAAGTAGTTTTTTAGAAAATTCTAAAGATCCAAGATGGCGAAAATCCTCTGGGATAGGTGCCCAAACAAACATAGTCGCTTTTGGAAATTCAACTTGCCAGCCTATATCAATTAATCCTTGGCAAAGTACATTACGGCGTTTGCAATAGTTATCTGCTATGGTTTTTACACAATCTTGAGGTCCCTCTAGAGCAGCAATCGCTGCAACTTGAATCGGGGTAAAAGTACCGTAATCTAAATAGGATTTCATTCGAGCAAGGGCAGCAACTAAAGTAGAATTTCCACACATAAATCCTATTCGCCAACCTGGCATATTATAGGTTTTTGATAGAGAATAAAATTCCACAGCGACCTCTTTTGCACCGGGCACCTGTAATATAGAAGGAGCACGATAGCCATCAAAGGCAATTTCTGCATAGGCTAAATCATGAACCACCCAAAGATTGTACTCCTTAGCAATATTAATTGCCTTTTCAAAAAAGGCTAAATCTACACATTGAGCGGTAGGATTTGCTGGAAAATTTAAGATCAACATCTTTGGGCGGGGCCAAATATCTTTAATCGCTTTTTCTAACTCTGCAAAAAAATCCCCACCTACCACTAAAGGAACATGGCGAATATCCGCACCGGCAATAATGACTCCATAGGGATGGATAGGATAAGCAGGGTTAGGTACTAATACCGCATCTCCAGGACCGAGAGTGGCTAGTGCTAGATGGGCTAACCCTTCTTTAGATCCAATGGTAACAATAGCTTCGGTTTCAGGATCTAGCTCAACATCGTATTTGCGATACCACTGACAGATAGCACGACGCAATCTAGGAATACCCCTCGATACAGAGTAACGGTGTGTGTTAGGACGTTGTGCTGCTTCAACTAATTTATCTACAATATGTTTTGGAGTTGCTTGATCCGGGTTTCCCATCCCAAAATCAATAATATCTTCTCCTCTGGCACGAGCTGTCGCTTTTAAATCATTAACAATGTTAAAAACATAGGGCGGAAGTCGCTGAATTCGAGAAAAGTCCTTTATCAAGTGCGTAACCTATAAGGTATATTTTATTAATAACTAAATAATGGTTGATAAATATGCTGGATCATTACTATAACCAAGTTTATGGAGTAACTGTTTGTTGTCTGACCATCCCTCGCATACTTTTACCCATAATTTAAGATAGACTTTAGAATCTAACATTTTTTCCATCGCAACCCTAGACTCATAGCCAATTTGCTTTAATCCTGCTCCCTGTTTCCCAATAACAATTGCTTTTTGACCTAATCGCTCCACATAAATTACTGCAGCAATACGGCAAATTTCTCTATCTTGTTCAAAAGATTCTATGGATACAGTAATTGCATAAGGAAGTTCTTGACCTAAATGGCGGGTTAGTTTTTCACGAATTAATTCAGCCACCAAAAAACGTTCACTACAATTAGTTACTTGATCTTCTGGGTAGATAAAAGATCTTTTGGGGAGTAATTCAGCAACTCTACGTTCTAAAACAGGTAAATTATCACCTTTTTGGGCTGATATGGGAATAACTTCCTTAAAATTATATTTTTTTGTAAAAAACTCTATACAGGGAAGTAAATCATGTTTTTGGGTGATTCGATCTATTTTGTTAAGTACAAGAAGAATAGGAATCTGAATATCTTTTAAAGTTTCTAGAATTAATTCATCATCCTGAGTAAATCGATGAGCTTCTACTAAGAAAAGTATGATATCTGCTTCATTAAGCGTAGAATTAGCTACCTTATTTAAATAATTATTAATTGTGCGATACTCTTTTTTCTGTACTCCAGGTGTATCGATATAAATAATTTGAGTGTTGGCTAAGGTTTTTATTCCTAATATCCGATGCCGAGTTGTTTGAGGACGATAGGCAGTAATACTTATTTTTTGACCTAATATGCGGTTAAGTAAGCTTGATTTACCTACATTAGGTCGCCCAATCAAAACTACATAACCACAAGAAGTCAGTATATTTTTTTCCATTGATTGATGTTGTATACTTTATTCCTCTAATAATGCAAGAATTTGGGTTGCAGCGGCCTGCTCTGCTCTGCGACGACTACTTCCTATCCCTATTTTAGTTGGAAGATTATCAGCAATACATGCTACTTCAAATACTCGTCTATGGGATTCCCCACTAATTTTGCTTAAGTGATAATCTGGCAAAGGAAGTTGGCGTGCTTGAAGATATTCCTGAAGGCGTGTTTTAGGATCTTTTAAAGATATCTCTTGCGTAACTGATTTAAGTCGATTTTCATAAAGAGAAGCTACGATTTGATAGCAACGCTTTAGCCCGCCATCTAAATATAACGCTCCAATGATAGCTTCAAAAGCATCTGCAAGAATGGAGTTTCGCTGATAGCCACCGCTTTTTATTTCACCAGGACCCAAGATGAGATAGTTATTAATATTAAGTTCTCGTGCTAAGGTTGCTAGTGTTTCCTCTTTTACTAGGCTCGCTCTGATTCTAGTTAACTTTCCTTCTTGGGCAGCTGAAAATCGATTATAGAGAAGATCAGCAATTAAAAAATTAAGAATAGAGTCCCCTAAAAATTCTAGACGCTCGTTATTTTCCTTGCAAGCACTGCGATGGGTAAGTGCCTGAATTAACAAAGATGAATCCGTAAAATAATAGCCTATTTTCCGATAGATTTGTTCTAAGTTGCTCACAGGATAGCTAATATATCATGTAATCAATTATATTTATTTTATTTTATTTCCAATGCGATCTAAAATTACACCACCTTTATCCCAATCCCAGCTCATCCAAACCATAAATGCTTTGCCAATTAAATTCTCTTCTGGAACAACACCCCAAAACCGGCTATCATTACTTCGATCACGATTATCCCCCATCATAAAATAATGACCCTCTGGAACTTCATATTCCCCTTCTCCTAAAGTAATATTAGGTGCAACAACAATTTGATGCTCTTGAGCGCCTAAATATTCGATACGAAGCTCATCAGGATGATTATATAGAGTATCTTCCTGAAAATAAGGACCTATTAGATCTTGCTTCATAGGCTGATCGTTAATGTAGATAGTTTTATTATGATAGCTAATTTTATCTCCAGGCAGTCCAATAACACGTTTTATATAATCTATTCTGGGATTCTTAGGGTAGCGAAAAACTACTACATCTCCCTGTTTTGGTTCACCAAGGGCTATAATTTTTTTGTTAATAGCAGGAAGACGGATCCCATAAATAAATTTATTGACTAAAATAAAATCCCCTACCATAAGAGTAGGAATCATTGATCCTGATGGAATACGAAAAGGCTCTACTAAAAATGAGCGTAATACTAAAACCACCACAATTATTGGAAAAAACGAGCGAGCATATTCAACTAAGATAGGATCTTTAGCTGTTTTTTCTGTATCTGATGTAGCTCCTTTAGTCATATTTCTACGTCTTGCTGGAGCCCATAACCAACTGTCTAAAGCCCAAACTGTACCTGTAATTGTCGCAGCAATCACCATAACTGTAGGAAAATCTAGGTACATTTCATTAAACTGTCCTATATAAATAAGTAAAATATCTTAGGGGTAATCTAAGGATAAATGATATTGTTATTTAGCGGATTTCTTTCCCACATTTAACACTGCAAGAAATGCTTCTTGAGGAATTTCTATGGATCCAATTTGTTTCATACGCTTCTTTCCTGCTTTTTGTTTTTCTAATAATTTACGTTTACGAGTAATATCCCCACCATAACATTTGGCTGTTACATTTTTTCGCAATGCCTTTACTGTAGTGCGGGAAATAATGTGGGCACCAATGGCTGCTTGAATAGCTATATCAAAAAGCTGCCTTGGAATCAATTCTTTCATCTTTTCAGCAAGCTCTCGTCCTCTGTGATAAGCCTGATCCTTATGCACAATTAAAGAGAGTGCATCGACACGCTCATTATTAATGAGCAAATCTAATTTTACCAAATTTGCTACTTGGAATCGTAGAAAATGATAATCAAGAGAGGCATAACCGCTACTTACAGACTTAAGCCGCTCAAAGAAATCAAGTACTGCTTCGCTTAAAGGCAACTCATAACAAAGGGAAATCTGATTTCCTAGATATTGAAGCTGCTTTTGTAACCCTCTTTTTTCTTCGCAAAGACTAATTACCGCACCAACATATTGTTGAGATACCAAAATATCAGCTTGTATGATTGGTTCTCGTATTTCTGCAATGGATCCAGGATCAGGCAGTAATGCTGGATTATCAATTCGTAAAGTATTCCCTGTACTAGTCAATACTTCATAAACTACCGTTGGAGCAGTAGTAATTAAATCAACATCGTATTCTCGCTCCAGTCGCTCTTGGATAATTTCCATATGGAGCATCCCTAGAAACCCACAGCGAAACCCAAACCCTAGAGCTTGAGAAGTTTCAGGCTCGTAAAACAATGCTGCATCATTGAGACGAAGTTTAGCAAGAGATTCTCTTAAATCCTCATAAGAGTCAGAGCTAATAGGAAATAATCCAGAAAAAACTTGAGGCTTTACAGACTTAAACCCTGGTAACGGCTTAATTCCAACTTGCCCACCGTTCGTTATAGTATCTCCTACCGGTGCACCATCTATTTCTTTAATTCCTGCAATAATATAGCCTACCCCTCCTGCTGAAAGCTGAGTAATTTCTTTAGGTTTAGGGGTAAAAATACCTATTTTTTCTACTTGATATTGCTGTCCAGTCGATAAAATCATGATTTTGTCTTTAGGGTGAATACATCCATCTACAATTCGAATTAGAGAAACAACGCCTAAATAATTATCAAACCAAGAATCGATAATCAATGCCCGCAAAGGAGCTAAAGGATTACCTTGGGGAGGAGGAATTTTACGGATAAGTGCTGCCAAGAGTGCATCTATTCCTAATCCTGTTTTAGCACTTACTTGTAATGCATCGGTAGCATCAATACCGATAATTTCTTCAATCTCTTGGCAAACTCGATCAGGTTCAGCAGAGGGTAGATCAATTTTATTTAATACTGGGACAACTTCTAGCCCTTGTTCTATAGCAGTATAACAATTTGCAACGCTTTGAGCTTCAACTCCTTGGGACGCATCTACCACTAATAAAGCCCCTTCACAAGCAGCTAACGATCTGGATACTTCGTACGAGAAATCCACATGCCCTGGGGTATCAATAAAATTCAGGTCATAAGTTTCTCCTTCTATTTCATATTGCAGAGATACACTATGGGCTTTAATAGTAATTCCTCGTTCTCTTTCTAAATCCATAGAGTCAAGTACCTGCTCCGCCATCTCCCGTTCAGCTAATCCATGGCAGATTTGAATAAATCGATCTGCGATTGTTGATTTACCATGATCAATATGGGCAATAATGGAGAAATTACGAATGTTTTGCATACTTGTAATAAGTAGAGTGACTCATAGGAACAATAATAGAATACCGACTAGTAGAAATAACTCAGTATCTAGTCGGCATTCTATAGAGTAAATAAAAGGATTAATAATAATCTAATCTGGTACTTTAAGTGCAATAAATATCGAAGTATTTTCCCCTCGCTGTATCAGCACTGGTACTTTTTTACCTGAAGGTAGTTTTTTAGCTATTTCCTGAAATTGTTTAATATCGCTTATTTCTACGTTATTAATTTTAAGGATAATATCACCATTTTGAATTCCGGCATCTAAAGCAGGCCCTTCTTTTACCTCAGTAATTTGTATGCCGGTGCTTAAATTTAAATAAGCTTTTTGCTCACCAGTTAAGTCGGATACCTCAATAGCAAGGCGTTTTTCAGTTACTTGACCAGGTTTACCTGCCGCTTTTTGTAGTTCCTCTTCCTCAGGTAATTTACCTACTTTAATTTTAATACTTTTCTGCTTACCTTCCCGTAAAATATCCATATTTACAGGATCACCAATCTTTGTTTGCCCTACTAATGGTGGTAAGGATGATGAGCGTGAAATAGGTTGATTGTTAAAACTTAGGATAATATCACCCAACTTAACTCCTGCTTTTGCAGCAGGGCTATCAGGAAGTATTTTAGCAACTAAAGCCCCTTGCGGTTTTTCTAGCCCAAAAGACTCTGCAAGTTCTTGGGTAACATCTTGAATAATAACTCCAAGCCAACCTCGTGTCACTTGACCATCTTTTTTAAGTTGCTCTACTGCACGCATTGCTACATCGATAGGTATGGCAAAAGATAACCCCATAAATCCACCCGTACGGCTATAGATTTGAGAGTTAATTCCTATTACCTCTCCGGCTAGATTAAATAAAGGTCCTCCTGAGTTTCCAGGATTAATCGCTACATCTGTTTGAATAAAAGGAATATAGCTCTCTTCAGGTAAACTTCTACCTACTGCACTGACAATACCTGCAGTAGCTGAATAGTCAAACCCAAAAGGAGATCCTATAGCAAGTACCCATTCTCCCACTTTAAGTTGATTTGAATCTCCATATTTTAAAGTAGGCAAATCTTCCGCTTCGACTTTTAACAAACCAAGATCACTACGAGCATCACTGCCTACTACCTTAGCTTCTAATTCTCTACGGTCGCTAAAGCGGACAATAATAGCATCTGCATCACGAATAACATGATAATTAGTAATGATATATCCATCAGGGGAAATGACAAACCCAGATCCTAGAGAATGGGTTTCAAATTGCTCTGGGCCTTCTTGCTCATTTGGATTACCAAAAAAATGATGGAAAAAATCCTCAAAAGGACTACCCTTTGGAACTGGAGGAAATCCATGAGGTAGTCCAGCATTTTTTCTTGAAATTTTTTGGGTAGTACTAATATTAACTACCGCTGGTCCATTCTGCTCAACTAGCTTTGTAAAATCTGGTAAATTTTGTACTTGTGCTTCAACCTTGTAAATAATACTACTAATTAGTAATACTATCGAAAAAAATATCTGTTGCTTATTCAAAAAAAACTTCATATTTGCTCCTAATATTCCTCCCTAGGAAGGATAAATAAACCATATTTTAAAGAGTAGAATGAGGAAAAGGTAAAATATAGGAATTCTCTTACTTCAATTTCAATAAAAGTAAGGAGTAACTAAACTTAATTTATAGTATAAATTTATCCTCTGTAATTTGGATTATATTCTAATTAATATAACGGATAGATTTACCAATTTTCTCCACAGCTGCATGAGGAATATCACCCACCACAGTAAGGTAGTGTTTTGATAAGGTAGTACCATAAGCATTAATAGCTCCCAAAGTTGAAAAACCATGTAAGTGACTTTGATGGTTATCAATCGCACTTTCGATGAATACAGACACCGATCCTAACCCATCTGAATAGGCTAAATGCTCAACTGGTATCTGACTATTGGGTAATAGATGTTTTCCGTAAGCAACTAGAGTAAATCCTAGAGGTAACCAATCTATCCTCCAATGACTTTCTTTCTTACTTTCTAGATCGGATCTTATGGATTTATCTTCCCTTTTCCGGGAAACCCTCTTTCCTACAATGGTAGGTAATAGCTCTTGCTGGGAAATTTGAGTAGGCAATGATAAAGAAGTAAACATAATCTGTTCAAGGGGACCATCATCCTCTCCCATCATAATACTCTTAAGCAGTAGACCTATATTTGGATCAACCCAAAGATGATACCCATAGCGGTAAGAATCTCTAGGGCTTACAATAATTTCTTGTGCTTCTCTACCGGCTACCCTATCTTTTCTTCCTATAGAGAACTGATAGTATTTAGATATACCTTTTAATTTTTTCGAGAAGTTTCTTAAGAAACCATTCCCACTATTGAAATCTCCCTCGATATTTTCTTTTTTGTTAGGGAGGATATGGGTAATAGATTCTTTATCTCGAATGATTTCTCTAGGAGGACCATTCAGAGAAGTTAGCCGCTCATATTCTCCATATTTATCTACTTTATGAACAATATGAATGGCTTTTAATTGATCATTGCGTAAATAAACAAAAACCCCTTTATAGTTTAAATGCTTTGATGCGTATTCCATTTGGCTAATCAAAGCTAATGCAGGATTAAAGGTGTTAGAATCTGCAACGACTATCGAGTATGGAGCGATCACCACGATAATAGCGAGCAGTTTAAAATATCTGTTATTGGTGATCTTCATAAGAAACAATTCGCCCATAACCAAGTATACCCGATGTATCAATATACTCAGTATGGTTCACTAAATAAGTGTTTAGTTGCTGTTTAACTTTGGGATCGGGAACTGTCCAACGAGTACTATTTACACTAACAACAGGACTCATATTTATATTTGATATATTTTGCGTTGCTAAGGTAACTGACTCTGCGTCTGGTAAAATTGGCTTATTCAATAAGATATGTAACCCAAATGCTATTGCACTGAGTGATGCTACAAAAGCTAATCCTAATGAGGAAGCCTGTTTTAAGTCTAACTTTCCAAATAGAGTAGATTGCTTATATTTTTGCTTATTTTCCTGAACTGGAATTAAAAAAATAGGTTCAGCTTCTAAAGCTTCAGAAATTCTTATAGAAAGATCGAGAGCGGGATCATTTGATAAATTCCTTTGCATAGAATCCCTAATAAAATGGTAGTGCTGCCAGTGATTGCGAATTAGATTATCATCTTTAAATGCTAATAATACCGAATCTAATTCTTCTACTGGAAGCTCTCCATCCATAAGTGCTGATAATTGTTCATTAACGCAATTGCTCATAATATACTCAACCTTTTATGGCTATAAATTTAAAAATATTATTAGGTAAAATGTGCTAAAAAAGGATTAATTTTTTCATCAATTGCCTCTCTTGCCCGGAAAATTCTAGAACGTACAGTACCAATGGGACAGTCCATAACTTCAGCAATTTCAGCATAACCTAAGCCCTCTAGCTCACGCAAAATAATTGCCGTACGTAACTCTTCTGGTAACTCATTAATTGTTTTATCTATTGTTTGTGCGATTTCATCTCGGATTAATAAATGCTCTGGAGTAGCTTGATCTTTTAAGTATGTTTCAACAACATAATCTTTAATATCTGTATCATTTTCAGGAGGATGTCGATTTTGTACAATTAAGTAGTTTTTGGCAGTATTAATTGCGATACGATATAACCAAGTATAAAATGCACTTTCGCCCCGAAAGCGAGGCAGCGCCCTATAAGCTTTGATAAAAGTTTCCTGTGCTACATCTAATGCGTCCCCTGAATCACGTATATAATGAGAAATAAGCCTTAATATTTTTTGTTGATACTTCAAAACTAGCATATCAAATGCTTTCTTATCCCCACGCTGAACACGCTGAACTAGATCATAATCAACTTGCCTCTCACTCATTATGGTTGCTAATCTATCTTATGGATGAATAAGATCCCTATCAGCATCAGAGACATCTCTATTTTTGGGTAGTTCACAATACATATACACTAATTTTTTACGTATTTATTTTAACTATCTTATACTGAGTTTATTTAATTATCTGATTTCAAAAGATCTAGCTCTATTATAGTAATTATTTTCAAATGATTCGTAATTATGATGTATTAATTATTGGAAGCGGTTCAGCAGGGTTAACCCTTGCTCTTCACTTAGAATCAAAGCTCAAAATAGCTGTTTTAGCAAAACGTAATCTTGAAGAAGGAGCTAGCCTCTATGCTCAGGGAGGCATTTCAGTAGTTTTAGATAAAAAAGATTCTACCCAATCCCATATAGAAGATACTATGCGTACGGGGGTTGGACTATGCCATAAAGAAACAGTTCAATTTACAGTAGAACAAGCTAAAAGCGCAATTGATTGGCTCATTCAGGAAGGTACTATATTTACTCGAGATAAAAGTGCTAAAACTCACTACCATCTAACTCAAGAAGGAGGCCACAGTCATCGCCGAGTAATTCATGCCGCAGATTCTACTGGATGGACCGTAGAAACTAAACTAGTAGAACTTGCAAAACAGCACTCAAATATTGAATTTTTTGAGAATCATATCGCAATTGATTTAATTACTCAGTATAAATTGGGTAATTGTACTAAAAGTAATCAGTGCTTAGGGGCTTATGTTTTTAATACTACTACAAATAAGGTAGATACCTTTAGTGCACGTTATGTAGTTATTGCTACAGGCGGTGCAGGAAAAGCCTATTTGTATACCAGTAATCCTGATGTATGCACTGGAGATGGGATAGCTATGGGTTGGCGTGCTGGATGCAGAGTAGCCAATATGGAATTTGTCCAATTTCACCCTACTTGTCTTTACCACCCTAACGCTAAATCATTTCTTATTACTGAAGCCTTGAGGGGAGAAGGAGGGCTATTATTATTACCAGATGGTCTCTCATTTATGCATCTTTTTGATGAACGTAAAGAGTTAGCACCTCGGGATATTGTCGCTCGTGCAATTGATCATCAAATGAAGCGATTGGGTATTGATCATGTCTACTTAAGTATTAGCCATAAACCTAAATCTTTTATTCGCCAAAGTTTTCCTACTATTTATGCTCGTTGCTTAGAATTCGGAATTGATATTGCTAAAGATCCTATCCCTGTAGTACCTGCTGCTCATTATACTTGTGGCGGATTAATGGCAAATCTTTATGGTCAAACTGATCTTCCACATCTCTATGCGATTGGAGAGACAGCACACACAGGGCTCCATGGGGCAAATCGGATGGCAAGTAATTCTCTATTAGAATGTCTTGTATTTGCTAGATCTGCCGCAAACCATATCAATAAGAATATTATCAATGTACCTCAACCCGAAAACTTACCTCTTTGGGATGAAAGTCAAGTTATTGACTCAGAAGAGGAGATCGTTGTTGCCCATAACTGGGATGAACTACGTCGTTTTATGTGGGATTATGTAGGTATAGTACGGACTGTAAAGCGACTTGAAAGAGCAAAGCACCGTATTGATCTGTTAGTACGAGAAATCACCGATTACTATAGTAATTTTCGTATTACTAACGATTTGATTGAGTTAAGAAATTTAGCTACTGTAGCCGATCTAATTATTCTCTCAGCTCTAGATCGAAAAGAAAGTCGAGGACTACACTATATCTTAGATTATCCTAATCAAGCTAGGGTAGCTAAAGATACTATTCTTACTCCAAAAGGTTATTATACCACACACTATTCTAGAAATGAGTAAGCCGTAGACGTACCCGCAACTTTCTAAAAGAGATTTGACTTACATTATCTTTAAGCAAAATAACATAAATAGGCTGCCAGCAAGAGGCTATCTTAAAATTCAGGATTACTAAATATGTGCTAATAAAGCTATTAGCTAATAATACACCAGTATAGCTTATCCCATTTTTTTGAACTAAATGCCAAGTATCTTTCTGTTGCCAAATAAGCTGAGTAATCGAATTTAGACAGGAAAGAAAAGCGTATCTTCTAATACTCCTAAATAAATTTACGCCTATAAAAATGAAAATAATTATGTGTAGCTGCCAAGGAAAATCTAAGAAATTTAAAGCAACTAATGCATTGCCATGTACGAAAACCATAAATTTACGCCTATAAAAATGAAAATAATTATGTGTAGCTGCCAAGGAAAATCTAAGAAATTTAAAGCAACTAATGCATTGCCATGTACGAAAACCAGGTGTAATCCTATGATTTTAGAAGGAGATAAATTAAGGTATAGAGGTGTTGCATACACAATGCAGTATTAAGATAAGCTAATATTTCTAGTATCTATTTAGTATAAAAATATAGATAATATTTATATTAGAGGGGGCAGATAAGAAACAACTTCTGCCCCATGCTAGAAGGAGATTACCGTAGTCTAATATCGTTGGTATCAATATTAACAATACCAGATTGGAATATAGCACCAAATTATGGTTTATTCTACGCTCAACTCCTCTCTGAGGAATATCATCAATTTATTTGAGCACTTCCTGAAGGAAAAGATTTAAAGCGCAAATAGTTTTTAGCAGGTACTTGAACTTGTTCACCTGTTCTAGGATTTCTTGCTGTTCTAACATCCGCATGTTTAGCATAAAACTTGCCTAAATTACTAAGTCGAACTTCATCTCCCTCTTTTAAACTAGTAACAATTTGATCTTTAAAAGCAGTAATAATACTCTCTACTTGATTTTGATCAATTTCTGTTTGTTTTGCGATACGGATTGCAAGTTCTTTTTCTCCAATTGCATAAGCTGATGATGTAAAAGTTAAAATCATTAAAAATAAAAGTAAAATGGCTTTTTTCATTATTTTCTCCTTTTTTATTAATAAAAACTAAATTTCTAGTGCTTATGGATACATAGGATTTATCTTCTCAACTCTTAAATATAAAATAGTAAGTAATACAAGTACTACTATAAAACCCCATAACATCATATCTCGATGAATATTTATCCAAGAACTAATTAATACAAGTAAGATATTGACACTACTAATTGCGGCAACGATCTTTAGATGAGACCATCCTGCTTGGTGTAACCGCTGATAAGCATGAGCTCGATGAGCTTTATACCAATTATCCCCTGCTAAAAAGCGGCGTATTAGAGTGAGCGTTGTATCAAAGCAAAATATGCCATAAATAATTATCCATAATAACAAGGGGATATTAAAGCAAAATTTTCCTATAAGTGCAAAACCTGCAATAAGAAATCCTAGAAAGCCACTTCCTCCATCCCCCATAAATATACGAGCAGCAGGAAAATTCCATAGTAAAAACCCTAAAATTACTGCAGTTAATGCCCAAGAAAGAAAGGTTAGAGTTTCTGCACCGGATTGCCACAGCCAATAGCTTCCTACCATAAAGATAAAACAAGCCTCTATTCCAGCAAGACCATTGATACCATCCATAAAGTTAAAAAGGTTAATAGACCAAATAATTGCTAACCCAAATAATCCTAACCAAATATAGTTAAAGTGTATTGATGGGTCAGAGTATAAAGTTAAGCCATATATGGTTATAAAAGCTGCGATAGCATGTGCTAAAAATCGCCATATAGGCTGAATACCACAGCAATCATCCCCAAATCCAACAGCAACCACTAACATTGCACCTGGAAGTAAAACTAAGTGCTGCATAGATATACCCATAGCCCAAATAAGTAAAGCTATAGCTAGCCATAGCCCAGCAAATACGATTCCTCCTCCTCTAGGAGTAGGTAAGCTATGGGAGGATCTTGCATTAGGAATATCTACCCACTTTTTAACCACTGCATAATAGCGAAAACACCCTACCAGAACCCAAGATAAAAGAAATAATAGAGGTAAAGATTCTATTAGGAACATCTTCATAGAAAATGGAGCTAATAGTGCAGCTGCTATGATTTATGATTGAATAATTGCTCTAGATCTTAATAGTTTAATCACTTGGTGAGCACTATTTTCTACGCTCTGAGTATAGGTGTTGACCATTAGTTCAGAATTTTCGGGCACTTCATAAGGGGAAGAAATACCAGTAAAGTCTGGAATTTCCCCTGCTCTGGCTCGTCGATACAGACCTTTAACATCTCGTTGCTCACAAATAGCAAGAGGAGCTTGACAATAAATCTCTAGAAAATCATCTCCCATTAGATTTCTCGCCCTCTGCCGATCTTCATGGAATGGGGAAATAAAAGCAGTAAGTATAATTACTCCTGATTCTACAAATAATTTACATATCTCACTAATACGTCGAATATTCTCGGTACGTGCTGCTTTTGAAAAACCTAAGTCTGCACAAAGGCCATGGCGTACATTATCTCCATCCAGAACAAAAGTACGGCATTGTAATTCAGCAAGTTGAGCTTCAACAGCATGTGCTAAGGTAGATTTTCCAGCTCCAGATAAACCTGTAAACCATAAGGTAGCACTTCTATGCTTATTGAGCTGTTCTCTATGAGCACGTGTTACGGTAGGTTGGTGCCAAACAATGTTTTTAGTTGGTGTATTCATAAATTTATTTGCACAATTTATTATTTAGATCAATATTTAACTCTATAATACTTCAAGTTAACTTTCTAGTTTTAATCTCAGAAAAACAACCTATTTTATCTATAACTTACTAAGCTATCTTATTAGGGTTAATGTATGTATCTACAACCAATTATTTTATCAGGCGGATCAGGCACTCGTTTATGGCCTCTTTCTAGAGAGCACTTTCCTAAGCAATTACTCTCCTTGGTTGGAGAGCGTACTATGATCCAAGATACTATCTTGCGTATTGGTAACTTAGAAAATGTATTACCCCCCTTAATCGTGTGTAATGAAGAACACCGATTTCTAGTTGCAGAACAAATACGACAAATTGGTATCATACCTCAGCAGCTTATTTTAGAACCTAGCGGTCGTAATACTGCCCCAGCACTTACCTTAGCAGCACTATCAGCATTAGATAAAAGAGAAAACTGTATTTTACTTGTCATGCCTGCTGATCATGTAATTAGAGATATTGAATCTTTTCATCAATGCATTACTTTAGGACATCAACTTGCCGAAAAAAATCATCCGGTAGTATTTGGAGTAGCACCTACCCATCCTGAATCTGGCTATGGCTATATTGAAGTGGGTGAGAGCATTACAGAAAGTGCAATACTTCCTACTGCGTTTAAATTGCAATCTTTTAAGGAGAAACCAGATAGACAGACTGCACAGTTCTATTTAGAAACAAAACGCTATTTATGGAACAGCGGCATGTTTATGTTTAAAGCATCTACATGGATAGAGAAAATTTCCACCTATACACCAAAAATTCTGCAAGCTTGTACTCAGGCGATAGATAAAGGGGTTCAAGATGGAGATTTTTTTCGAGTAGATCGGGTAGCTTTTACCTCATGTCCTAGTGATTCTATTGATTATGCAGTGATGGAGAAATTAACTGATCAGAAGGATAATGCATTCTTCCCAATTGTTATTTCTCTAGAAGCAGGCTGGTCTGATGTGGGTGCTTGGCCAAGTTTACTTGAAGCCAATACTCGTGATGAGCAGGGAAATTTAGCTAAGGGAGATACTTATCTCGATTCTACACAAAATTCACTAGTATTAGCAGAAAATCGGATGGTTGCTGCTATTGGGCTAAAGGATACTATGGTAATTGAAACTTCAGATGCGGTTTTAGTGGTTCACAAAGATTATGCTCAGAATGTAAAGAACATTGTTGCTCAGCTAAAAAAAGAAAACAGAGCAGAACATATTAGTCATCGAAAAGTTTATCGCCCTTGGGGATACTATGAAAGCATAGATTTTGGATCTCGCTTTCAAGTAAAACGCATCATGGTCAATCCAAATGCCTCTTTATCACTACAAATGCATCATCATCGGGCAGAACATTGGATTGTAGTGAGCGGTACTGCCCGGGTAATACGGGACAACGAAGTGGCTTTACTTTCTGAAAACCAATCTACTTATATTCCTTTAGGTATCAAGCATCGTTTAGAAAATCCAGGTAAAGTCCCCCTTGAAATTATTGAGGTGCAATCAGGAAGCTATCTTGGAGAAGACGATATTGTCCGTTTTGAAGATCACTATGGGCGTACCCAATAGGAATTTTTATTCAATACATACCTGTCTGAATTTTAGCTGCATCTGACATCATGCTATAACTCCAGGGCGGATCAAAAACCACCTCTGCATAAACTTCTCTTACCCCATGAATAGCTTCTACTTTTTCTTTAATATCTTGTACAAGTACCTCTCCCATACCACATCCGGGAGCAGTTAGCGTAATTTTAATATCTACTCGCCGATCACCATCTTCAAATTTAGTAATAATACACTCATAGACTAAACCTAAATCAACAATATTAATGGGGATTTCAGGATCATAACAGGTTTTCAATTGATCCCAGATGAGTTTTTCAACCTCTTCATCTGAGGCACCTTCAAGTGCCTGCGGAGCTTTCTCAGGTTCAAACCCTAAAGCATCCGAATCTTTACCGGAGATTCTAGCAAGATTGCCATTAACATAAACGGTATAACTACCCCCCAAGTCTTGGGCAATAGCTACCTCGGTATCTTTAGGGATAATGATCCTATCTGCACTAGGCACTAGGACTGCTTCACAATCTCGAGTAAGAGGAATAGGATCTCGATTATACATAAATTCTCCTACTATAAGCTTATTCAGTAGTTACTGTTGCTGTTTTATGGCTTAGTGCTGAATCAAAGGTGTGCCAAGCAAGCGTGGCACATTTAACTCGCATAGGAAATTCTTTTACCCCTGCCAGCACTTCTAATTTTCCTAATGATCCTATTTCTGCTTCATGGGCGTGCTCATGAGTTATCAGATGATGAAACTGTTTAAATAGCTCTTTGGCTTCTTTCTCATCTTTACCTTTAAGAGCTTCAGTCATTAGGGATGCTGAGGACATAGAAATTGCACAACCATCCCCTTGAAAACTAATATCTTCTATTGTATCGCCGTTCATTTTAAGAAATACGGTGATTCGATCACCACATAGGGGGTTATGTCCATCGGCATAAAAATCAGCATTTTCCATAGGATAAAAGTTTCTAGGGTTTTTTCGATGATCAAGAATCATCTCTTGATATAAACTTTCTAACATACTCATCTATTTATCCAATTATCCTAATAGCTTTTGAAGATGTTTAATTCCAGAGACTAAGGAATCAATTTCTGATTTAGTATTGTAAAATGCAAGGGAAGCCCTCGCAGTTGCAGGAACTGTAAAGTGATCCATAATAGGCTGAGCACAGTGATGACCTGTGCGAATTGCAATTCCTTCATGATCTAAAATGGTGCCAATGTCATGAGGATGAATTTTTTCTAGAATAAAAGAAAGTACGCCTACTTTATGCTGAGCCGTGCCGATCAGGCGCAAAGTTGGAATTTCACTAAGTACTCTTATTGCATAAGCTAAAAGCTCTTGCTCATAGGAATCAATGGTTTCCATACCAATATCACTTAGATAGTCAATAGCAGCCCCAAGACCAATTGCGCCTGCAATATGCGGTGTTCCTGCTTCAAATTTATAGGGAAGATCATTATAAATAGTTTTATCGAAGCTTACAGATAAAATCATATCTCCTCCTCCTTGATAGGGAGGCATCGCTTCTAAATGTTCTTTCTTACCATACAGAATTCCTATTCCTGTAGGACCACACATTTTATGGGCAGAGAAAGTATAAAAATCACAGTTAAGATTCTGTACATCTACAGGAAGATGAGGGATTGCTTGGGCACCATCAAGAATAACAGGAGTGCCGTTATGATGGGATAATTCAATAATCTTTTTTACTGGATTAATTGTACCTAACGCATTAGATACATGGGTAATAGCTACAATGGAGGTTTTAGGGGATAAGAGTGCTTCAAACTGATCTAATAGTAGCTCTCCAGACTCATTGATTGGTGCCACTTTTAATATTGCACCTGTTTGCTCACATAAAATTTGCCAAGGTACTAGATTAGAGTGATGCTCCATATAGGAGATTAAAATTTCATCTCCTGGTTTTAAACGGCTACGACCAAAAGTTTGAGCAACTAAATTAATCGCTTCTGTAGTGCTACGAACAAAAATAATTTCTTCTCTATAAGCTGCATTAATAAAGTGTTTTACCTTATCTCTTGCTTCTTCATATGCTTTAGTAGATCGCTCACTTAATTGATGTACAGCACGATGAATATTTCCATTATCTTGACGGTAATAATGATCAATGGCTTCTATTACCTGTCTTGGTTTTTGCATTGTAGCTGCATTGTCCAAGTACACAAGAGGTTTACCATAAATTTCTTGATGGAGAATAGGGAAATCAGAACGTATTCTTTCTACATCAAATTGAAATGGATTTGGTTTTGCTTTTGTCATCGTCATAGCTAATTCTTTTACCCTATTTATCCAGAAGAAATTGAGCATTTATCTGGCTTTTAATATGCTCACGAATTGAGATAAAGGGAATTTTATCTACTAACTCTTCACTAAACGCAGCAATCAGTAGTTGATAGGCAAGCTCTTCAGGGATGCCTCGAGCACGAAGATAAAAAATTTGGTTTTTATCGAGCTGCCCTGCGGTTGCTCCATGAGCACATTTCACATCATCTGCATAAATTTCAAGCTCTGGTTTGGTATCTATTTCCGAATCTTTAGATAGGAGGAGATTATGATTAGCTTGTTGGGCATCTACTTTTTGAGCATTAGGGCGTACTACTACCCGGCCATTAAATACAGCTCGAGATTTATCATGAAGTACTCCTTTATAGTATTCTTTGCTTGTGGTATGCGACTGTTCATGGCTAATTTGGGTATGATTATCTACATGACGAGTTCCATTGAGTAGATATAGTCCATCTAGAGTCGTATGAGCTCCTTGACCTGCAAGTACACTATGAATATCAGTACGGGCTAGCTGCCCACCTAGAGCAATATTCTGAGAGATAAATTGAGAATCTTCTTGTTGTTGTACTTTTATATTAGAGATATGAAAGCTCTGCTTGGATTCTTCTTGGAGCTTAATATGTTCAAGTTTAGCACCTCTACCTAAAAGGGCATGAGTCACTGTATTAGTAAAATACACATTCTCATCTAGCCCTATATAGTGTTCAATAATAGAGAGCTCGCTTTCTGGTTCAAGAATAATAAGATTACGAAGATGGGTTGCAACTGCTCTTTTTTGATTACTTGTAATAAATAAAAGGTGAACCGGCTTTGATACTACTGTTTTTATAGGTAAATAGAAATAAGCACCTTCGGTAAGAAAAGCGGTATTCAGTGCAGTGAAAGATTGGTCACCATCTATCCTGGTGAGCATTCCCCGTATTTTTTCTTCTTGGCTATTTAATCCGTGAGATAAGCTATCTATCACTACCCCTAGAGGTAGCTCTTTAATATTAGAGAGCTCAGAGATGAAATATCCATCTAAAAACACTAAATGAAAAAAAGAATCTTTTTCAAAAAAATACTGCTGATACCTACTGATTTGTTCTAATGGGGATAAGGTAGGAGAGGCAGAAGTGAATTGAGATTCGGCTAAATGACGTACTGAGGTATATTTCCAATTTTCTTCTTTAGTTGTGGGTAATCCATGGGAGGTAAAATTATCTAAAGCTTTATGCCGTAATTTTTGAAGCCAATCTAATTGGGTTCCTCCTAGTAAATCAGGCTCTAAATTAGAGTGACTATCTAGATAAGTTTTCCAAGTTTCTGTAATTAAGCTCATACTGAAATTGCTCTTAATGGTACTCACTATTTTGCTCAATAACCCAACCGTAACCCTTTTCTTCTAGTTCTAAAGCAAGATCTTTTTTGCCGGATTTTATTATCTTTCCTTGATAAAGCACATGGACATAATCAGGTACAATATAATCTAAGAGACGTTGATAATGGGTCACAAGCACAATTCCTCGTTCTGGATTTCTTAGGGCATTGATTCCATCTGAAACAATTTTGAGTGCATCAATATCTAGACCAGAATCGGTTTCATCTAAAATAGCAAGGGTAGGCTCTAAAATAGCCATTTGTAATATTTCATTACGTTTTTTCTCTCCCCCCGAAAATCCTTCATTGACTGCTCGTTGAAGGAAAGTTTCATCCATTTTTACAAGTTTCATTTTTTCCCGAACAAAGGCTAAAAAATCAATAGCATCTAGCTCTTTTAACCCTTGGTGTTTACGAATACTATTGAGTGCAGTTCTGAGCAAATATACATTGCTAACCCCAGGGATCTCAACTGGATACTGAAACCCTAAAAAAACCCCTTCACAAGCTCGATTTTCAGGTACCAAATCTAGTAAATTTTTATCCTTATAGGAAACCTCTCCGTCAGTTACCTCATAACCCTCCTTCCCTGCTAAGATACTGGCAAGAGTACTTTTTCCAGATCCATTAGGTCCCATAATAGCGTGCACTTCTCCTGCACCAATGTGCAAATTAATACCTTTTAAGATGGGCTTTTCACCGATACTAGCGTGTAAATTTTTAATCGTTAGCATACTAATCTCTTAATAATCTTTAAATCCTACTATCAACCCACAGCACCTTCTAGACTAACACTCATTAGATTTTGAGCTTCTACAGCAAATTCCATAGGCAATTCTTTGAAGACTTGCTTACAAAATCCGTTGACAATCATAGAAACTGCATCTTCAGGGGAAATACCTCTTTGTTGGCAATAGAAGAGCTGATCTTCACTAATTTTAGAAGTGGATGCTTCATGCTCAATTTGAGCTGAAGGGTGCTTTACTTCAATATAGGGAAAAGTATGTGCACCACAAGTACTACCCAAAAGTAAAGAATCACATTGGGTGTAATTACGAGCACCTTCTGCAGTAGGAGCTACCCGGACTAAGCCTCGGTAAGTATTTTGCCCTTTGCCTGCAGAGATTCCTTTTGAGATAATAGTGCTGCGACTATTCTTACCAATATGAATCATTTTTGTTCCTGTATCTGCCTGTTGAAAATTGTTAGTTAAGGCAACGGAATAAAACTCTCCTACAGAATTATCTCCCTGTAAAATAACACTGGGGTATTTCCAAGTAATAGCCGATCCTGTTTCTACCTGAGTCCAAGAAATTTTAGAATTTTTTCCTCGGCAAGCACCACGCTTCGTTACAAAGTTATAAATACCCCCTCGACCTTTTTCATCCCCAGGGTACCAATTTTGAACGGTAGAATATTTGATTTGAGCATTATCCAATGCAACCAGCTCCACTACTGCGGCATGAAGCTGATTTTCATCCCGCATTGGTGCGGTACAGCCTTCTAGGTAACTTACATAGGCACCTTCGTCTGCAATAATAAGAGTTCGCTCAAATTGTCCAGTTTGGGCCGCATTAATTCTAAAATAAGTAGATAATTCCATAGGGCAACGTACCCCTTTGGGTACGTAAACAAAGGATCCATCACTGAATACTGCTGAATTTAGAGCAGCATAAAAATTATCTCGGGTAGGCACTACGCTGCCCAAATATTTTTTTACCAGATCAGGATGTTCTCTAACTGCTTCTGAGAAGGGGCAAAAAATAACACCGGCTTCTCCTAGCTTCTTTTTAAAAGTAGTGGCAACAGAAACGCTATCAAATACTGCATCTACTGCAACGCCAGCTAGTTTTGCTCGTTCATGAAGAGGAACCCCTAATTTTTCATAAGTTTTAAGTAGCTCTGGATCCACCTCATCTAAACTTTTAGGTGCATTTTTTTTAGGTTTTGGGGCAGAGTAGTAAATAATATCTTGATAATTTATTGGTGAATAATGCACGTGAGCCCAATCAGGATGGTCCATTTTTAGCCAATCCCGATAGGCATTAAGACGCCACTCTAGCATGAATGCAGGTTCATTCTTTTTAGCAGAAAGTGTACGGATAACATCTTCGTTTAATCCAGGAGGAAGTGACTCCGATTCAATATCAGTAATAAAACCTGCACTATACTGCCGATTAGTAAAATCTTCTGCTTTTAAAATTGCACTTGACATTATTTTATTCCTAATAAAATCAACTTTTATCTATAAAAACTTAATTAATACTGAGTTGATCGCTTAATAAATAGGGACTGACTGGATGTTCTTTTACTGGCTGAACCATATCAGATAATTTAACTTTAGAGAGGGACTCATAAATAGCTCGATTAATATATTTCCAATGAGTCCGAGTAGTACAGTAAGACTCTTGCTTACACGCCCCTGGTGTGTTAATACAACTGGTCAATCCAACAGGTCCTTCAAATATGGTAATAATCTCTATTATGGAAATTTCTGTTGGTGACTTAGCTAAATGATAGCCTCCTTGTACCCCTCGAGTAGAAGTAAGTAGCCGTGCTCGAGTAAGCTGTTTTAAAATTTTACTTACCGTAGGTAGCGGTATTCCTATTTGGGAGGCTAAATCAGCTGTAGTGCATTGCTCACTAGGATCCATTGCTAAGTGAGTCATTACTACAATACTGTAATCAGCCATTTTACTCATACGCAACATATGAAATTTCCAATCCTAATTTAGGACTATTGTAGTCCTATTTAAGCTTAAAACAAGTATTTTTAATGAATCTATACTTTAGTTTATGAAAGATTTTAAAAAAATTAAGCTGAAAAATAGAGAGGGATCAGGTAAAGTAAGGGTATTTCAATATAATTTGACTAAGAAAATATTTAAGAATATAGATAACTATGCCCAATTATAAAATTGCTCCCTCTATATTATCTGCAGATTTTGCTCGTCTTGGAGATGATGTACATGCTGTGCTCAAAGCAGGTGCTGATATCGTACACTTCGACGTGATGGATAACCACTATGTGCCTAATTTAACAATAGGTCCTTTAGTATGTAAAGCACTCAGAGATTATGGAATTACTGCTGAAATCGATGTGCACTTAATGGTAAAACCTGTAGATCGGATTATTCCTGATTTTGCAAAAGCAGGGGCAAATTATATTACTTTCCACCCCGAAGGATCAGAACATATCGACCGAAGCCTACAGCTCATTCATGACCATGATTGTAAAGCGGGTCTAGTTTTTAATCCTGCCACCTCTTTAGATCATTTAAAGTATGTGTTGGATAAAGTAGATATGATATTAATTATGTCTGTAAATCCAGGTTTTGGAGGGCAATCTTTCATCCCTGCGGCACTAGATAAACTTAGAGAAGCACAAAAAATTATTAAGGAAAGTGGTCGCCCTATCCGCCTTGAAATTGATGGGGGAGTAAAGGTAGATAATATTCGAGAAATAGCAGAGGCAGGTGCAGATACCTTTGTAGCAGGATCAGCAATTTTTCAAAGTAAAGATTATAAAACCACCATTGATGAAATGCGATCAGAGCTCGCTAAAGTTAAGTGAATGGTTTGATTAAATTAGTAATGCCTAGAGAGTTAAGAAATGCTTAAAAAGCCTACAATGATCGTCATGGATATAGATGGTACTTTAGTAGATAGTGTGCCTGATCTTGCCTATTGTACTGATGTTATGCTAAATCAGGTTGGATTGCCTTCCCGGGGAGAAGAAAAAGTGCGCCAGTGGGTAGGTAATGGTGTAGAGCGGCTAATTAAGCGAGCATTAATAGATGATCTGGAAGGAGAACCAGATAAAGATTTATATCAAAAGGCAGAGCCAATTTTCCTTGATTTATATCAAGAAAATACGAGTAAACGAAGTCACTTGTATCCTGGAGTCAAAGAAGGACTCATATGGTTGAAATCCCAGGGGTATCGATTAGGCAGTATTACTAATAAAGCAGCCCAATTTACCCATCCTTTACTCCAAGATTTAGGAATTAAAGATTATTTTGAGATTGTGATAAGCGGTGATACGCTTCCTCAAAAAAAACCCCATCCCGCTCAACTACTCCATGCAGCTCAATTTTTTAATACTGCTCCAGAGAATTCTCTTATGGTAGGTGATTCTATTAGTGATGTAAAAGCAGCAAGGGCTGCAGGGTTTCAGATCGTCTGTTTAAGTTATGGCTATAACCATGGGCAAGATATTCGAGATAGTCGTCCGGATGCAGTGATTGATTCTTTAGTTGAAATTCAAAATTTACTTCACGCTACTTAAATACTTTAGTCTGATTTAATTAATAGATCTGCTCAGAAGGTGCTTAACCAATTCTACTACAAAACAATGGATGTTCCCTCTTTTGAACACCTCGTTTCTCAGGGTTATAACTATATTCCCCTTGTTCGGGAAGTATTGGCAGACTTAGATACTCCTTTAAGTATTTATCTTAAGCTTGCTCAAGGTCCTTATTCATACTTATTGGAGTCTATGCATGGGAATGAGAAGTGGAGTCGATACTCATTTATTGGTCTTCCTTGTCGTACAGTAATTAAAGTACAGCATCATGGTATTACGGTTGAGACTAACCGGAAAATTGTAGAGACCTATGATACCCATGATCCTCTTACTTGGATAGAAAATTTTAAACTACGATTCAAAGTACCAGAAATCAGCGGATTGCCAAGATTTACAGGTGGTTTAGTGGGATATTTTGGTTATGATACAATTCGCTATATTGAGCCTAAATTAGCTTATTGGAATAAATCTAATACATTAGAAACGCCTGATATTTTTTTACTTCTTTCCGAAGAACTCGTTATTTTTGATAATTTAAGCAATAAGCTCTATTTAATCGTATATGTTGATCCTGAGAATTATTCGCAAGGGGTGCAACGGTTAAGTGTATTAGAAAACGCTCTTTATAAACCTCTTTTAGATAATTATCTACCTCAATCTGATTCTTCTACATCTACCCCTATAAGTGAGCATAATTTTATTTCTGAATTTACAGAAACTAAATTTAAAGAGGCTGTCACAAAAGCTCGCCAATATATTATAGATGGGGATATGATGCAGGTAGTTTTATCCCAGCGACTTTCAGTCAACTTTAGGGCACCGCCACTAAATTTGTATCGATCATTGCGATACCTTAACCCTTCCCCATACATGTATTATTTTAATTTTGATGAATTCTATGTAGTAGGATCATCTCCAGAAATACTAGTACGGATTGAAGAAGGTAAAGTTTCAGTACGCCCTATCGCTGGAACTCGGCGAAGAGGAAAAGATGAAAGCGAGGATCTTGCTTTAGAGCAAGAATTAATGGCAGATCCCAAAGAACTTGCCGAACACCAAATGCTGATTGATTTAGGGAGAAATGATATAGGACGAATTGCTGAAGTAGGTAGTATTAAAGTGACTGAAAAAATGGCAATTGAGCGCTATTCTCATGTAATGCATATCGTCTCTAATGTGATTGGGCAAATTAAAACTGATTTCTCTACTATGGATGTGATACGTGCTACTTTCCCAGCTGGCACTGTTTCAGGTGCACCTAAAATCAGAGCGATGGAAGTAATTGATGAACTAGAGCCGACAAAGCGGGGGATTTATGCAGGTGCGGTAGGATATCTGGCTTGGTCAGATAATATGGATATGGCGATTGCTATTCGCACAGGTGTAATTAAAAACAACACATTATACATTCAAGCAGGAGCTGGAATTGTCTACGACTCTATCCCGCAGTATGAATGGAATGAAACAATGAATAAGGGGCGAGCTATGTTTCAGGCAGCTATATTAGCTGATCAATCTAATAAGCATTAAACATTTTCTATAGTTTCTTGTATTTCTTCCATATCATCTTCACTTAATTCTTGTTGTTTAATATCTGGTAAAAATCCAGCAAATAATCCTAGGGCAGGAAGATAAGAGCAAACATGAAAAACAAAATCAATCCCTTTTAAATCAGCTAGCCCACCAAGAGCTGCTGCACCTAATCCACTAATACCAAAAGCAAAACCAAAAAATATCCCAGAGATGGTTCCTATTCGGTGAGGAATAAGTTCTTGACCATAAACTACAATGGTGGAGAAAGCCGATGAAATAATTAATCCAATCAATATCGTTAATACTTTAGTCCAATAGAGATTGGCATAGGGTAAGATTAAAGTAAATGGGAGCACCCCTAGGATCGATACCCAAATAACCCACTTTCGACCAAATTTATCTCCTACTGGCCCTCCAACTAAGGTACCGACAGCTACAGAGGCAAGAAATATAAATAAATATACTTGTGCTTCTTGGACCGAAACATGAAATTTATGAATCATATAGAAGGTATAGTAACTACTCAAACTTACTGTATATAAAAACTTTGAAAACATAAGTATACAAAGAGCAGACAGTGCTATTTTTATCTGTTTAGGAGATACTAAAAAGACAGTAGTATTTTTATATTTTTGTTTTATGGTGCAATTATGTTTATACCAATGACCAATTTTCCATAAAATTATCATTCCTAAAAGTGCAGCAAGAGAGAACCAACTCAGACTACCCTGCCCTCTAGATAAAACAATGAAAGCAGCAAGTAGTGGTCCAATCGCTGTACCTAGATTACCGCCTACTTGAAAAAGGGATTGTGCTAGCCCGTGATGCCCTCCAGAGGCCATTCTGGCAATTCGTGAAGCATCTGGATGAAATACTGCTGATCCAAGACCAATACAAGATGCACCAATTAAGAGAGATAGGTAACTTGTAGAAGATGCAAGAAGCAATAAACCTAATAAAGTAGCACTCATTCCAGCAAATAAAATATAAGGTAGAGGTCGTTTATCCGTATAAAATCCAATTAAAGGCTGGAGGATAGATGCTGTCATCTGAAATGACATAGTCAGCATCCCAATTTGGCTAAAGCTAAGGTGATAGTTTTCTTTTAACATTGGATAAATTGCAGCTAATAGGGATTGCATCATATCATTTAGAAAGTGACAGAAACTAAGCCCTATCAGGATAATAAAAGCTATCTGCTGGGTGTCTTTGGTTTTTTGATTCAAAATAAATAATTCTAATTAAGAAAAACGTTTGTAGTATATACCTTTAGTTATAATATAATCTGTTACTATTTAGTATAGTAGTCTACTTATAACTATGTTGTTAATGATCGATAACTACGACTCTTTTACTTATAATCTAGTACAGTATTTAGGTGAGCTAGGAGAAGAAGTAAAGGTTTTTCGCAATGATCAGATAAATACTGCAGATATTGAGCAAATATCCCCTACTCGCATTATTATTTCTCCCGGTCCTTGTACTCCGAATGAAGCTGGCGTTTCCTTAAATGTTATTCAGCACTTTGCCGGTAAAATCCCTATTCTTGGTGTTTGTTTAGGCCATCAATGTATCGGTCAAGCTTTTGGGGGTAATATTATTCATGCAAAAACAATCATGCATGGTAAAACTTCACAAATTCACCATGTAGACAAAGGCGTGTTTTTAGGTCTCTGTAGCCCATTTGAGGCAACCAGATATCATTCCTTAGTTATTGAGCAATCTAGTCTGCCTTCATGTTTAGAAGTTACTGCTTGGACCCAAACAAGTAATGGGAGCGTAGAGGAAATTATGGGGGTAAAGCATAAATATCTCCCCATCGAAGGAGTACAATTCCATCCTGAATCGATCCTTACTCAGTATGGTCATGATTTGCTCTTAAATTTTCTTAAACAAAACACGCTCTAAACTAAATTTATAAGATGGATATGCAAAGTGCACTTAGGAAGGTTACTTTAGGAAATCATCTATCTTATGAAGAAATGATATCTGCTATAGATTTAATCATGTCAGGGCAAGCTACTCAAGCACAAATAAGTGCTCTACTTACCAGTCTTCATATGAAAGGAGAAACTATTGAAGAAATAGCAGGTGCTGTTACCGCAATCCGCAGATTTTCTACACCTATCCAGATCAATAGCCCCTATCTGGTAGATACCTGTGGTACAGGTGGGGATCATGCTAATACTTTTAATATCTCAACGGCAGGTATTTTTGTAGTAGCAGCAGCAGGTGGTCAAGTAATAAAACATGGCAATCGCTCTTCCTCCAGCAAATGCGGAAGTGCTGATGTTCTTGAAGCGATGGGTGTTAAACTTGAGCAAACCCCAGATGAGATTATCTCTTATATACAAAAGACTGGGATTGGATTTATATTTGCCCCTCTCTATCATAGTGCAATGAAGCACTGTGCAGCAGTAAGAAAGGAAATAGGTATTCGTACTTTATTTAATCTCATTGGACCACTTGTAAATCCAGCAAATCCGCCCAATCAGGTGATTGGCGTTTTTAATAAAAAATGGCTTGATATTTTTGCTCAAGCACTAAAACGGTTAGGAAGTCACCATGTACTGATAATACACTCTGAAGATGGATTAGATGAAATTAGTATAAGTGCTCCTACCTATGTTACTGAACTGAAAGATAATATTATTAGAAATTATACTATTACCCCAGAACAGTTTAATTTCAAGAGCTCTCCTATTGACGAGCTAACTGTTCAGAATACACAAGAAAGTGTAGCTATTATAAAATCGGTATTAGCTAACCAACCCGGTGCGGCTCGTGATATTGTAGCTTTAAATGCAGGGGCAGCTATTTACGCAGCTAATTTAGCTTCTTCCTTAGAAGAAGGTATTAAAAATGCGTTACAAATAATTTCATCGGGTAAAGCTCAAAGAAAATTCGATGATTTTATTAAATACACTAATGATATTTATCCTAGGTAGCCAAAATGAGTAGTCATACACCAAATATTCTAAAAAAAATCTTATGGCGAAAAGCGGAAGAGATAACAGAGCGTGCTGAAAAAATCTCAATGAGAGAATTAAGCCAAAAAATAGAACATGCACCTTCAGTTCGAGGATTTAAAGCAGCAATAAAGCAAAAATTAGATACTAACCAAACAGCAATTATTGCAGAAATTAAAAAAGCATCACCAAGCAAAGGAATATTACGAAATAATTTTTCACCTAATCTTATTGCTCAAAGCTATGAAAAAGGGGGGGCTACTTGCTTATCGGTATTAACCGATCATGATTTTTTTCAGGGGAACGAAGAATACCTTCGCCTCGCTCGAGAGGTCTGCCAACTTCCTATCTTGAGAAAAGACTTTATTATAGATCCCTATCAAGTATACGAATCCAGAGTAATAGGTGCCGATTGTATCTTACTAATAGTGGCTGCTTTAGGAGATGCACTTATGAAAGAGTTAAGCCAACTTGCTGAGCATTTAGATATGGATGTACTTATTGAGGTACATAACCATGAAGAGCTTGAGCGTGCACTAGAATTAAATCCTAAAATGATAGGCATTAATAATCGCAATCTAATTAGTTTTGAAACTACATTAGAAACCACGATTAATCTAAAACCTAAGATCCCAGATCATTGCCTAGTTGTTTCCGAGAGCGGCATTTATTCTCGTAATGATATTAAGAAATTAAACCAGGTTGGGGTAGATATTTTTCTTATCGGTGAATCTTTTATGGTTGCAGAAGATCCAGGGGTAGCACTCACGGAGCTACTTTATAAACCTAATTAAGATTAGTCTATTTCAGAGTATTTGATCGAGATAGTCGCCAAACATATATACATACTAAGATTAGTACAGCTGAAACAACTAACCCACCTATATCTGCTGAACTGAAAACTTTTGCGATGGATCCTTCATGGATTGCCGTAAAGCTAATTTTTATTAATGTAGCCACCAACGCAGCTAGGAAAAAATAAAATGATTTTTTACGATGCAAGTATAGCAGCATAGCAGCAATAAAAACAAAAGAATTTACTATAAACGTTAAGCCAACATCTTGCCATAGAATATGATCTACCATACCTTGCTGCTGCTCTATAGCAGAGGATGTTTTCGTACTAATGAGCATAAAAAAATAATTCATTAATGACCCACTGGAGACAATAGCAAAAAAAATTGATGTGACGATTACCCCTGTATTATAATCTCCTGGTCGTCTATGAGAGTCGTTTACATCCATAACTATATCCTCAATTAAGCCTATCTCTTACAATATCTTTTTATTCTTTTTTAAGAAAGATTAAAGTTTCTGGTCTATTAAAAAAGCCATCATAATCCCCATCCACATTATAATCTTCCTTCAGCGTAAGTTTGTTACCTTCCAGAGAAGAAAACACTGCATGATCATTACTACTAGGATGCATTCTTAATTGCGTCCATGTATCGTTGCTTTTATTATATCTTCTATGGCCATAAGAATCTGCCGTCCACTGCATATAACCTTCAGTCATTGACACTCTACCAACTTCTCGAGATATTTCAATCCAGTCAGTAGTATCATCTTCTTTTATTAATTTTTTATACCATGAATACTGATAAGTACCCTCTGATAAAGTAAGTAAAACTCTATTTTTTTCTATTTGATCCTTGCTACCTTTTATTTCAAAAGTAGATTCCCATGTACCTGCCAGGTCATACTTTACAATTTTAGTATCCTCAGATGGCTGGCAGGCTATTAGGAGCGCTAAGAATAGCACATATACCGGCAGTAGAAGAAAATTCTTCACAAGAAAATAACTATGACTAGTTTTTTACGCAGCAGGCATCATTTTTCTTTTCCGCTCTTCATACCAAAAGATAGAGCCGATAAAAATAGCACAGGATATTCCAGAGATAATCCAAGCTTTAGTGTGTAACCCTTTTCCCACATGGAGCTCCATTTCATGATCGTGCTGATGATCACCATCATACAGCGTTACTCTAACCTTATATATTCCCGTTTCTAAAGTAGGAAAAAGATTTATTACCCCACGAGGGTATTTTTCTGCAGGTCTCTCTGCAATGACTTTGCCTGCTGGATCAAGTAATTGAACAGCAATTTTGTGTTGCCGTAATTCTTCTCCTTCTAAATCAAAAACTAGTACTGCATTGCCTGTCATAGGCAACTCATGACACATAGGCTCATTACCAACAGTTTCTGGCTCATAAGCTGAGAAATGTACCTTAAAATCATCAATAAGCATAGCGCATCTATCTGAATCCATACCACCACCACCATGGGCAAACGCAGGCGTATGGCTCAATAAGACTAATGCTGCGAAATAGCTAAAAAGTATCTTCTTCACCGAGCAACCTCCTTTTTAGTCTTTATTTATTAGCACATGTAATAACTGTTAAATAAATAAACGAGCCAGCCTCCTAATATTATTACTTAGAAGCTGGCTCGCCTTAAGAAAACCTTCTATAAATACAATATATTATTGATCTACAGAATACCTTCTATCACTAATTAAGCGAAGCTTGGGATCAATGGTGATCCAACTTCGACTGGGATTCTTCTTCCCTCTGGGTCTACGAAGAACAGTAAACCACCAAACCGGCTATCTGGGTCATAAATGACATCAGAAAGTCGTTGTACTTCCCAAGCAGCATCGGTGCCTACAACCTCAACAACTACTGTTTCACCAGGAGCAACATCTTGCTGGCTAACTTCTAAACCTTCTGGGGCAAGTAGTTCTTCTGGATAACCAGTATCATCTACAATTACATTAGGATTTAAGAAGCGTACACCACCTGTTTCAAACTCACCGATAGACATTACTTTATCTGTATGGTTAGTAATTTCTACTTTAAACTTAATTGTTCTTCCAGGTACACGATAGCCTGCAGTTGTAATTTTTGCAGTGATTGGATCCTTACCATAAGGAGGAGTCAATGGCTTAATATCCTGTAGTAATCCGGATTGTAATGGGATTGTAATTGGAAATTCAGACTCTGTAGCTTGAAACCCATACATGATCACAACAAGAGTGCCTACTAAGAGTGCAGTTGCAGCTTTAGTATCTGTAGCTGTGAAAAGCTCATCCTCAGGTACTCCATCTTCCAACTTCATATGGCGTACTAAGAATAAAGGACGACGCGCCCAGTAGAAAATCCAGAGAACACCAATAAGATACCAAAATCCATGCCAGCCAACAACCTTACTCATTCCAGTATCTTCTAGATCTAGAGTTCTTCCAGTAAGAGTTGTAATTTCATCTTTGAAATTAGCTTCGTTACCGGTTATTGTTACCCATTTTCCAGGACCAATAAGAGGGCCACCGCCTTGGATATTCATCATGGCATGAACGTGCCAATTACCAACGCGACGAGCTTTAAGCTCTACTCTAAAACTATAATCTCCACCTAGCTCAAGACCTACAGAGCGAGGAACAAAGATATCGTTAATATAAGATCCAGTCCGAATAAAAACAGGTCCAGGTTGGCCAATATTTAAGAAAGATACTCTAGGTAAATCCACAGCTTCTGGCCACTCGCTAAAAGTATGGAATTTTCCAGTAAGCTCATAGTTTTGACCTATTTCAACTGTATCTTTGGACCATTTTAAATCATACCAGTGGATTGTCCGCATCCGAAGGAATGCAGCCTGGGATCTTTCGCCATGAGCTGCTGCTATTGGTACATAGCAGGTACCTGCTAGTATTGCAGCAGCAGTACCCATTAGTAGCCATTTTTTCGTTTGATTTATCACATCTGTACTTTTCATATTCGCTACTCTCCTAGTTAGCTTTTGATTATATTGTCCTTTTAAGCTTTGACTTAGATGCTCTCAGTATAATAGCTTCTGCTGAACCAACGACCTGCCATATACCAACCAAAATACATACAGATAGAAACAAACCCAGAGAAAAAAGCGGATACAGGGACTACGTCTTCACCAAAAGATCTTAGCGTACCTTTCTCAACCATGCGGATATACTCAGGATTACCAGTACGTACATAATGGAAACCCATAACGTCTGCTACAGACATAACCAACCCATTTACATCAACAGGCTCATGGAATTGCCCGATAATAGGCCAGTTGGCTGGATACATTAATAGCCCATAACTCATTCCCCCAACAACTGCAGCTAACACAAAGCTTTTAGCAAGAGCTAATGAAGCATCTAAAATTAAAGCCATTGGCAGTAATACAGTAGGTTGTACAAAATGAACTGGGAAATAAGTGAATAAATGGAAATTAAAATAGCGATTAATCCATTCAGCTAGTATTAGCCCTAAGGTTACAAAAGTAGCACCAAAAGGAAGGCGGAACTTCTCCCACATAAAAGCCTGCATAGCGGCAGGATAACAAACTGCTACAATCGGGGCAATAGTTACCCAAAAGCGACGATCTTTCCAATCAAGCCAAAAATCCCAATCTCCAGCTAGGAGCATATAGTGCACGTGAAATGAAGCTAGAAAGATAAAAAAGAAAGCACCTAAAGCTAAAATATCCATAGTTCTAGAGACTTTAGCAGCTTCTTCTGGCGAGTATACCGCGGAACCTGCTCCGGTTCCTACTCTTCCTGTTGCCATTTTAACTCTCCTATAAAATATACTTTTTAATAAAAAGCGGCTACTATCTTAAAAGCTAATATCTAGTAAGATCGCAGCCGCTATAAATTAAGTCCTTAACTTAATGACTTATTATTCTCGTATCTTAGCGAACGTACTCTTCACTTTGTGAAAGTTCTCTACCGATAAGTTCACGAACACGTGGTAGTACTTGCATGGTTACACCGAACATGGCAAGAATAAACCAAGCAAAGAATACAAAGCCCCAGTGTAATGGTGCTACAAAAAGTTCTTCCATAAACCAGAAAGTATGACCCCACTCATTTAGTCCTACATTTGGGAAAATCATGAAAGGACCAAGAATAAGCATTAAATAAGATACAGACCAACCTCTGGAAAGGTTAAAGTAAGGAATACGAGTTACTGCATAAGCATAAGATCCTATACCAAACATAACGTAGATAGGATAGCTCATATAGAACTCAAGGATGTGACTTGGAGTGAAATCAGTATCGCGAATAACGGTTTGATGCCAAGCACCATCTTGTTCAGTAAAGAAGCTAGCACCCCAGAATAAACCAACACCATAAATTACCCACCAGCAATATAGGGAGCAATAACGGCGTAATTCTTCACGAGGGTGAAGACTATCTGGATCCCGCTCGCGGGTTTTCCACATATAGGTCACTAGTGCAAAAAGGGATGTAAACTCTAGAACTAGCTCGACGTATAGTAATCTCATCCAGTACTTATCAAATGCTGGATCAAATGAATCTAATCCATACTCCCAGCCAGCCCATCCTTCATAAAGACGTACACAAATGTAAAAAGCAAAGATAGCAGCGGTAGCAAGCCACATATTTCCCATAGGAAATAAAGGAGCTTCTTCTACTACTGCACCTCGTGCTACAGCTCTACTAGTTGCAGCCATGATGATATAACCTCCTATTCGACTGAACTGTATTTAGTAGGTCGGCTAGCAATTTATTAAGATCGCTATAACCCCCTACCCCTCTTATCTTCCCTCATCTAGGTAAATATAACTCCTAGCAGGAAGTATATAAAACCCTCTGTATAAAGCAGTGTAGCACTACAACAATAGGAGTCAAGATATCTTGAGTATAAACTTTATATCCTATTGAAAATAACATATTATTTCGTAATAAAATTGTATTTTTATACTCTTTAGAGAGGAAAATCTCACTAAATTATGACTAAAATTATTCTACAGGGAATTGGGCTTACTTCAGATTCTGCACAGAAAATAGCAGAAAAATACGACATGGCACTCAATATTAAAAATAGTTATTATCAATTACATAAAAATATACAAATATCTAGTTTTAATCATGATGACTTAAACAATCTAAGGGTTACTTATCCTTTTGATATTAATCTACTTCCCCATAATTACAATCCTAACCAAATCAAGCTTTTTATTTCTGATATGGATTCTACATTAATCAATGTAGAGTGCATTGATGAGATTGCCGATTATGTTGGAAAAAAAAAAGAAGTAAGTAAAATTACAGAATCAGCGATGCGAGGAGAGTTGGATTTTAAAGACTCTCTAACTCAACGAGTTAGATTATTAGCTGGAGTTTCTGAGTATATCCTTCAAAAAATATATGAAACTAGAATAAGGCTTAATCCTGGCGGTAGAGAATTATTATCTGTTCTAAAACAAAAAAATATTAGGATAGCTCTCGTTTCCGGAGGATTTACTTATTTTACTGATCTGCTAAAACAAAAATATGACTTGAATTTTACTTTAGCAAATACATTAGAAATCAAGAATGGTAAATTAACTGGAGAAGTAACTCCCCCTATTGTGGATGCAACTACTAAAGCTCAATTTCTACTCTATTTATGTAAAGAGCTTCAAATAGAAACTAGCCAAGTCATCGCAATCGGAGATGGGGCAAATGATTTAGAAATGTTAAAAACAGCAGGTCTAGGAATTGCTTATCATGCAAAGGAGAAGGTACAAAAAAGTGCACAGATTGTACTAAATCATTGCAGCTTAGATGGGGTTTTACCTTTTATAGGTTATTAAAACCTGAATTTAGGAGCAAGCATAATAAAGGAAGTACATAACTAGTAGGTAAAAGTGCCTAGTTTATCTATGCACTTCCTCATTTTTACATATTAAAGCAAATTAACTAACAAAATTAATCTTTCATTAACCATTGAGCGAAGTAATAAATACCTACAACAACAGCTACTGTAACAACCAAGCCAATAGGGGTAAACATCATGTTAGTTAACTTTAAAATTGCACCCATTTTTATCTCCTTTTATGTAAAATTTATATAGATAACATTCTGTGTTATCTTTAAAACACCAGTTGATCATTTAAGGCTATAAGGTTATAGCAAATTATTTTTTTAAACAAGCTAGTCTTAAAAATTTATTTCCCAACCCTAATATAGAAATAGTAAATAAAATAATTATAGATTTTACTTAACCTCTCCTTATAGAGATAATCCTAGTAAAAATGCATCTTCCCGTCCTTTTCTAGCAGGATAATACCCTTTTCTAATTCCTATTTCATTAAAACCAAACTTATAATACAAGGATAAAGCCCGATGGTTAGAGGGGCGTACTTCAAGAAAAACTACCTGAGCACTTAGTGTTTTAGAGATCTTTAAAAGATGTGCAAGTATATAATGCCCACATCCTTGATGTTGATAGTCTGGATGTACACAGATATTGAGTATATGAGCTTCTCCTACCCGTACGGAAACTATGCCATAGCCGTATATTTTTTTATCCCGCTCATATACCCATGCTTCATATCCAGCATATAAACAATCTGCAAAAGTATGATATGTCCATGGAAAAGCACAAGCAGTTTTTTCAATCATAACTACAGCATCTAAATCCTCATCTTGCATTGGTCTCGGAGAGAAGCCACGTAATTTTTTTAAGAAATCCCTAAACAATGTAGTTACTTAAATTAATAATGATTAATTACCTAATTCTAATTTTTTAAAGGTATTTAATGCAAATTGTAAATCTTGCCAAGCATCAGCCTTTTTTGAGGGGGATCGAAGTAAATACGCAGGATGATAAGTAATAACTAACGGAACGTTTGTATTTGGATATCGATGAACTTGATTACGTAACTTTCCTAGAGCTTCCGAAGTATTTAATAAATTTTGAGCAGCAATTCTCCCTAGAGCTAAAATAAGCAGAGGGTTCAATAAAGCAATTTGGTTTTCAAGATGGGACTTACATTGCATTATCTCTTCAGGAGCAGGGTCCCGATTATTTGGAGGGCGACATTTTAAGATATTAGTGATATAAATTTGAGAGCGCTGTAATCCTAGAGCTTTAAACATCTCATTAAGAAGCTGACCAGCACGACCTACAAAAGGCTCACCTTGTTTATCCTCATCAGCGCCAGGAGCCTCTCCTATAATAAGCCACTTTGCTTTTTTATCCCCTGTGCCAAAAACGGTTTGAATACGGGTTTTATATAAAGAACAAGCGGTGCAATTACTTACCTTTAAAGCAAGTTTTTCCCATCCATTTTTTGAAGGATTTTTTTTTTCTATTTCCCTTCTCTCTGATTTTAAGGTATCTAAAAATTTACGGCGTTGCCAAAGGGTAACTCCCATGGCATTTAGATAATGCAAATGGGACATCTTCATAAAAAATTATTATACTTGAGGATAATTTTTACTAATAGGGTTTAGTATTTTATTAAATGCATTTACATAGGCCTTTGCCGAAGCAATTACGATATCTGTATCTGATCCTTGTCCATTAACAATACGACCATCTTTTTCTAGCCGGACTGTAACTTCTCCTTGAGAATCAGTACCGCTTGTAATATTATTTACAGAATAAAGAGTAAGTTTTACTTCGTGCTTTAAAATAAAATCAATGGCTTTGTAAGTGGCATCTACAGGTCCACTACCTATGGATTCTGCTTGGTGCTCAACTCCATCTACACTTAGAGTTACAGATGATCTAGGTATTTCTCCAATTTCAGAAATTGCCCTTAAGTATAATAACTTAAACCGCTCATTTTCTACTGTTAAATGAGTATCAGTCACTAGTGCTTGAAGATCTTCATCATAGATCTCATGCTTTTTATCAGCAAGCTCTTTGAATTTTTGAAATGTAGTATTTAAATCTTCAGTTTTAAGATCAATCCCTAAATCATGAAGCCGTGATTTAAATGCGTTGCGCCCAGAATGCTTACCTAAGACCATACGATTTGTATACCAACCTACATCCTCTGCACGCATAATTTCGTAAGTTTCCCGCTCTTTAAGCACACCATCTTGATGAATGCCAGATTCATGAGCAAAGGCATTAGCACCCACGATTGCTTTATTAGGCTGGACAGGAAATCCTGTAATCCCTGAAACTAAACGGGAAGTAGGTACAATTTGTGTCGCATCAATACGAGTATCACAAGAAAATAGATCTCGCCGAGTCCGCACTGCCATAGTGATTTCTTCAAGCGCAGCATTACCTGCTCTTTCTCCAAGCCCATTAATGGTACATTCAACTTGACGAGCACCGTTTATTACAGCAGTCAAAGAGTTAGCTACAGCTAAACCTAAATCATTGTGGCAATGTACAGAAAATATTGCTTTATCTGAATTAGGTACTCTCTCTATCAGGGTACTGATAAGTTTTCCAAATTGATCTGGAAAATTATAACCTACCGTATCAGGAATATTAATTGTATTCGCCCCTGCTTTAATCACTGCTTCAATAATTCGACATAAAAAATCAATTTCTGATCTTCCGGCATCTTCAGGGGAAAATTCTATATTATCTGTGTACTTTTTTGCTCTCTGGATAGCTCTAATCGCATAATCTAGAACTTGATCAGAATCCATTCTGAGTTTAGCTTTCATGTGGATTGGTGAAGTAGCTATAAAAGTATGAATACGGGCCGAATTCGAGCCCGCTAAAGATTCTCCTGCTCGGTCAATGTCCTCTTTTAATGCACGTGCTAATCCACATACGGTGCTTTCTTTAATAAGATGAGCTACAGCACGTACTGCTTCAAAATCTCCTTGGCTTGCAGCAGGAAATCCAGCTTCAATTACATCTACTCTCATTCGTTCAAGAGCCTTTGCAATACGCAACTTTTCATCCTGCGTCATAGAGGCACCTGGGCTTTGTTCTCCATCCCGCAAAGTGGTGTCAAAAATAATTAATCTGTTTTCCATAGTAAATAAGATCCCCTACATTATTAATGTATATTAACTTAAAATTTAAAAGTAGCTTAGTTAAATGTTAATAATTGGATATTCGCCCTTAAATAGGCAATAGTAGGAGAGTAAATAAATTAATGAAATTTATTCCTCATTAATATGAGATGGAGAAATAGGACGGCGCTGTATTCTACGTTGACGAAGTTGCACTAAAGTAATCAATGGGCCAGATATGGAATATAACAAAGCACAGATAAACAATACTTTAGGAGGATCAGTAGAAACTAAAATAAATATTAATACTACTGCTAAAATTGCTATAAAAGGCACTTGATCATGATTGTAGAAATTTTTAAAACTATAGTAGCGAATATTGCTCACCATAAAGATAGCGATGAGTATAGTTAGTACAAGTGCAAAAAGCCTAAGATCAAATCCTGGTATATCAAGATCAGTTGCAACCCACACTAACCCTATTAAACAAGCTGCTGCGGCAGGGCTTGCAAGTCCTTGAAAATAACGCTTATCAGCAGTCCCAACTTGGGTATTAAATCGTGCTAGTCGTAATGCTGCACAAGCAGCATAAAGAAATGCTGCAGACCAGCCTATTTTCCCAAGAGTGTGCAGTGACCATTCATAAACAATAAGAGCCGGGCCCATACCGAAAGAAACCATATCCGATAGACTATCATATTCAGCTCCAAAAGCACTTTCAGTATTCGTAATACGGGCTATCCTACCATCAATACCATCCATTAGCATAGCGATGAAAATAGCAACTGCTGCTGCTTCAAAGCGGCCATTTATAGCAGCAATGATTCCATAAAACCCTGCAAACAGTCCCGTTGTAGTAAACAAGTTAGGTAGAAGATAAATCCCCCTACGGCGCCGACCACCTATTTTCAATGGTCTAGAAGATTCTAAACTCACCGGCTAATAAAAATTAATTCTTACTTTGATCTACAATTCTGTTTTTCCCGATCCATGGCATCATGGATCTTAATTTTTCTCCAACTTGCTCTATAAGGTGTTCTTGCCCTAATCGACGCTTTGCCTTTAGAGTAGGTGCTCCTGCTTGATTTTCTAAAATGAACTCACGGGCAAATTCTCCGTTTTGAATTTGTTTAAGTATGTGCCGCATTTGTTCTTTAGTACGATCATTAATAATTCTAGGTCCCCTTGTGAGATCTCCGTATTCGGCAGTATTTGAAATAGAGTACCGCATATTTGCAATACCTCCTTCATACATTAAGTCAACAATAAGTTTTAACTCATGTAAACATTCAAAATAAGCCATTTCTGGTGCATAACCTGCTTCTACTAAAGTTTCAAATCCTGCTTGAACTAGTGCAGTTGCTCCCCCGCAAAGTACAGCTTGTTCTCCAAAAAGATCAGTTTCCGTTTCTTCTTTAAAAGAGGTTTCTATAATCCCTGCTCTACCCCCTCCGTTGGCAAGTGCGTAAGATAAGGCAATATTCTTTGCTCTTCCAGATGAATCTTGATGGATTGCTATTAAAGAGGGCACGCCACTTCCTTGGGTATAGGTAGATCTTACTAAATGCCCAGGACCTTTAGGGGCAATCATGATAACGTCTAAGTCCGGACGAGGCTCAATTTGTCTAAAGTGAATATTAAAGCCATGAGCAAAAGCAAGTGTAGCCCCCTGTTTTAAATGCGGTTTAATACTGTGTTGATAAAGGCTAGGTTGGTGCTCATCCGGTGCTAGTACCATAATTAAATCTGCACCTGAAACCGCTTTCTCAACAGAAAGTACTGATAGGCTTGCATTTTCTGCTTTTATGATAGATTTAGATCCGTCCCGCAAACCAACAACCACATCTACACCAGAATCTCTTAAATTATTTGCATGGGCATGTCCCTGAGATCCGTAACCTAAAATGGCTACTCGCATGTTTTGAATAAGAGATAAATCGCAGTCCTTGTCGTAATAGATGTTCATGGTTGCCTCATAGTAATATTTATTACTTACTTAATTTATTTAGTGGTTTACTAATCATTAAAAAAAATTATGGCTGTAGTGCTTTTTTTCCTCGAGTAATACCTATTGCACCAGATCGAACAGTTTCTAGGATTTTAAATCCACTAAAAGCCTGAAGAAATGCATCTTGCTTGCTTACGCTACCGGTAAGCTCTATAGTATAGGTATTGTCAGTTACATCAATGATATTACCTCGAAAAATATCACTTAACTGCTTTGCCTCATTGCGTTCAGTTGCTGAAGCAGCCCATAGCTTAAGTAGCATTAATTCTCGTTCAATATGCTCCCCTTTATTTAGATCCTCTGCTATAACTACATCAACCAGCTTATCTAGCTGTTTTAATACTTGTGCTATCAATTTATCTGATCCTGAAGTAACCAGAGTCATTCGAGATAGAGAAGGATCTTCTGTAGGGGCTACTGATAAAGATTCAATATTATATCCACGAGCAGAAAATAAGCCTGCAACTCGAGATAAAGCTCCAGATTCATTTTCCATTAATAGGGAAATAATATGACGCATATTTCTATATATCCTATTGCTATAAGAATTACAGTGTATTACATTGGGCACTTAAGTGCATTTCATGATGCCCCTTGCCTGCGGCAATCATAGGATACACGTTCTCTGTTTGATCGGTGATGAAATCTAGAAATACTAAACGATCCTTGAGAGCAAAAGCTTCTTTTAATGCTGCTTCTATATCGCTTGGTTTTTCAATACGTATACCTACGTGACCATAAGCCTCAGCAAGTTTTACGAAATCTGGAAGGGCATCCACATAAGAATGAGAATAGCGCCGATCATAAAAAAACTCCTGCCACTGCCGAACCATACCCATATAGCGATTATTTAGGTTAATAATTTTTATAGGTAAATCATATTGCTTACAGGTTGAAAGTTCCTGGATGCACATTTGGATACTTGCTTCTCCTGTTACACAGGCAACTAGAGATTCTGGATATGCAAATTGAACCCCCATTGCAGCAGGTAATCCAAATCCCATTGTGCCTAATCCACCTGAATTAATCCAATGTCTTGGCTGATCAAACTTATAAAGTTGAGCAACCCACATCTGATGTTGGCCTACATCAGATGTAACATAGGCAAATCTTTCTTTAGTTAATTCATAGAGTCTTTCAATAACGTACTGAGGCTTAATTAGCTCATTACTTTTTTGATATTGTAAACAGTTTATATTTTGCCACTGTTTAATTTGATTCCACCATTGGGATAGTGCATTTTGATCTGGATTTTGATTAGTGCTCTTTAATATTTCGATACATTGCTTAAGTACTACTTTTACATCTCCTATAATAGGAATATGAGCATGTATATTCTTTGATATACTTGAGGGATCAATATCAATATGGATAATTTTAGCATAGGGGCAAAATTGATTAATATTGCCTGTTACCCGATCATCAAAACGTGCACCTATAGCAATCAGTACATCACACTCATGCATGCCCATGTTAGCCTCATAAGTTCCATGCATCCCCAACATTCCAATAAACTGAGAATCAGTAGCTGGATAAGCACCTAATCCCATAAGCGTGCTGGTAATAGGGTAACCAAGTAGACGAACAAATTGAGTAAGCTCATTAGCAGCATTACTAATGACTACTCCACCGCCAGTATATATCATTGGCTTTTTTGCAGAGATCAGCAAATCAACAGCTTCTTCTAGCCTATCGAATTGTTGAAGTGCAACCTTACGATAGGATCTTAGGTTAACCTGTTTGGGGTAGTGGTAAGGAATTTTAATATCAGGATCAGTAATATCTTTAGGTATATCTATCACTACAGGACCTGGGCGACCATTTGTGGCAATATAAAAAGCTTTTTTAAAAGTAGGTGCAATTTCCTCGATACTCTTAACTAAAAAATTGTGCTTTACGCAAGGTCTTGTAACGCCGACAGAATCCACTTCTTGGAAAGCATCACTACCAATGACTGATCGGGGTACTTGACCAGTGATTACTATTAATGGGCTAGAATCCATATAAGCAGTAGCAATGCCAGTGATAGCATTCGTGGCTCCAGGACCAGAAGTAACAAGAACCACCCCTGCCTTGCCAGTAGATCGAGCATAGCCATCTGCTGCATGAGCAGCTCCTTGTTCATGGCGAACTAAGACATGAGTTATATCTGATTGCTGGTAGAGTGCATCATAGATATGAAGTACAGCACCTCCTGGATACCCAAAAATGTACTCTACGCCTTCGTCTTTTAGACATTGAACAAGAATTTCAGCCCCACTTAGGCAATTCACAACAAATTCCTCTTTAACTTTATTACTATAAATTCAGATTATACTGTACTTAAAAAATATCCTACTGTTCTAGGAAGTATATAAACTTATACTAGCAAAAAATTATGATAAATAGATTAACAATAACTTACCCAGATGACTGGCATTTACATGTACGAGACGAAAGTGCGTTAGTGCATACTGTTTTTGATGCTTCTCAACGCTTTGCTCGGGCTATCATTATGCCTAATCTCAAACCACCTATAATAACAACTCAGCAAGCATTAGCGTACCGAAATCGAATTCTCTCTGTATTACCTAAAGATAGAATATTTCAACCTTTAATGACTCTTTATCTTACTGATAATACCACAGCTGAAGAAATTATCCGTGCTAAAGATAGCGGTTATATATATGGTGTTAAATTATACCCTGCAGGTGTAACCACCAATTCTGATTCTGGTGTAGCCAATCTTGCTAAACTCTATCCTATATTTGAGATATTACAGAGAAAAACACTTCCCTTATTACTTCATGGAGAAACCGCTGATTTAAATATTGATATTTTTGATCGAGAAAAAATATTTATAGAACGAAATCTTATTCCTATACTTCATGATTTTCCAGAACTTAAAGTAGTGCTAGAGCATATTAGCACCCAAGAAGCAGTAGAATTTATTCAAGCAACGTCATCAAATATTGCCGCAACGATTACCCCACACCATTTATTGCTGAATAGGAATGCAATGCTATTAGGAGGTATTCAACCCCATCATTATTGTTTGCCTGTGCTAAAAAGAGAGAAGCATCGCCAAGCACTTATCACTGCAGCTACTAGTGGTAATCCGAAGTTTTTTTTAGGCACAGATAGTGCACCTCATTCTAAAAGTAATAAAGAATCTGCCTGCGGTTGTGCTGGAATTTACAATAGCCATGCAGCTCTAGAAATTTATACTGAAATCTTTGAGGCAGCAGATTCTTTAAATAAACTAGAAGGGTTTACTAGTTTTTATGGTCCGGATTTTTATGAATTACCTAGGAATCAAGCTAAAATAACCTTAATTAAATCTCCATGGAAAGTGCCCGAAACTCTACCTTTTGGGGATCAAGTATTAATCCCTCTACAAGCTGGACTCACAATCAATTGGCGTTTAGAAAAAAACCAATAACCCAGGTGATTATATACTTTACAATGGTGTACCAATACGATGGGCTACCTCTTCATAAGCTTCTATAAGCCCGCCTAATCCATGACGAAAACGATCTTTATCTAATTTTTCTCGTGTTTCTATATCCCAGAGACGACATCCATCCGGAGTGAATTCATCTCCTAATATTAATCGACCTTGATAATCACCAAATTCTAACTTGTAATCTACTAACAGTAGGCCGGCATCTAAAAAGAGTTTTTTCAAAAAATCGTTAACTTGAAAAGTATAGATCTTCATCTGTTCTACTTGATCTTTAGTAGCCCAGCCAAAAGTTTCAATATGATATTCATTAATCATAGGATCATGAAGTACATCATTTTTTAGAAAAAACTCAAAGATAGGCGGTTCTAGATCTTCCCCATCTTGTACACCTAGCCTTCGGCATAAACTACCCGTTGCTATATTACGCACTACACATTCAATAGGAAGCATTTCTAAATTTTTAACTAGAGATTCTTGAGGGTCGATCAGCTTCTCAAAATGTGTAGGAATGCCAGCCTGATCTAGTTTTTCCATAATAAAGGCATTAAATTTATTATTAATTTCCCCTTTTTTATTAAACTGCTCTGTTTTCCCCCCATCAAATGCAGAGGTGTCATCTCGAAAATGTAAAATTAACAGCTTAGGATCATGAGTGGTATAGACTGTCTTTGCCTTTCCTGAATAGAGTTTTGCTTGTTTTATATATTCTGCCATTTTAGACTTGCTCACTTAATTGTTCACCAATTAAAGATAGCAGGTGTTTTGATACCTGTGTCTCATCTTTATTTCCCTTTTTATCCAGAATAACAATCCGGGTGGAAGGTCCATCTGAAATTAGTTTGATTTGGTACTGGTTTTGTTTATTTTTATTGTTTTTCTTCTTCCAGAAAGCTAGCTTTGATCTTAGGTTTTTTTTCTCTTCCTTATCATCATCTAAAAAAGGATCATTATAACGAATATAGTATATACCTCGGGATCTACTATGATCGTCAACTGTAAATCCTTTGCGATCTAAAATAAGCCCTACTTCATCCCAAACATGAGAGAAATCTTTATCAACTTCTAAAACTGTACCTTGTTCAAGTACACTGACTTGCTGGCTAGGTTGATAATCACTTTCTTCCTCTTTAATCGCTAGATCTTGTGCATGAAGCACACCTAAGTAATCAGCAAGACTACGGAATGCTGCCTCTTCCTGTTGAGGATTAATATTTTTGCTACGCTGCTTTAGGTGAATAATAGAGTGTTGTGGGACTTCCCCATGCTCTATCTGTACTCGATAACTATCTTGATTTGTATTACCAATAACATCCATAAAACCAATACGAATATCCTCAGCTTTGATCTTAAAATTATTTTCCAACCAAAAGCCATGAATTCTACTCCATACTTGCTCTAAGCTTTCAGGAACTACTAACTGTCGCTTCTTTCCCTCTCCTTCTATATAAGGTTTTTCATCCGGTTTAATGCCATATATTTCCCGTAAAGGGTTAGTTGCTTGTTCTTTATATTCTAAATAAGTTGCCTTATTTGTACTGGTTTCTTTTATATCATCATGAATATTGTTGATACTTAAATTTGGTGGAATTTCAAGAGGAGGTAATGCCTTAGCCTCCCGGTATTTTTTAGTATTATCCGGTACGATTTTATCTAATGCAGAAAAAGTACGGGCACAGCTGCTGAGGATAACTGTGGTTGCACACATGAGAATTATCCAGCCGTCTCGGCTCCAAAGCATAATTTATTATTACGATAGTAGCTATTATCATGGCAAAGCCTGTGCTTGGCTTAAGGCTAGCTCGAGTGGTTGATGATATTGATTTGATAGATGGGTTAGCGGTAATCGAATTCCTAAATTAATTAGCCCCATTCTATGTAAAGCCCATTTTACTGGGATTGGGTTTGCCTCATAAAATAGAGCTTTATATAAGGGAGTAAGTTGTTGGTTTATTTGTTTTGCTGTTATTTGATCTTGGTGTAGTGCAGCATCGCATAATTCATGCATCATTCTAGGGGCAACATTAGCAACGACAGAAATATTTCCCTTTCCACCTAATAAGATACATTCCATTGCCGTATTATCATCTCCACTATAGAGATCAATTTTCTCCCCACAAAGATCCAAAATTCTTTTTCCTCGGCTAAGATCTCCGGTAGCCTCTTTTATACCAATAATATTAGGGATATTAGCTAAACGAGCCACTGTTTCCGGTAACAGATCACAACCTGTTCTAGTTGGTACGTTGTAGAGAATTTGGGGAATAGGAACTGCATCGGCAATAGCTTTAAAGTGTAAATAAAGCCCTTCTTGAGTAGGTCTATTATAGTAGGGTGTGACAAGCAGGCATGCACCAGCCCCCGCATCTAAAGCTGCTCGAGTAAGATCAATTGCTTCACTTGTGCAATTTGCCCCAGTACCTGCGATAATAGGTATTCGACCTTGTACTTGGCGAATAATCTCTTGGATAATATTGATATGCTCTTTAATATCTAAAGTAGCAGATTCTCCTGTAGTGCCTACCGCTACAATCGCATCTGTCTTATTTTCCAAGTGAAAATCTACCAACCGAGATAAATTTTCCCAATCTACCGCACCATCCATATACATTGGAGTAACTAAGGCAACCATACTACCATGAATCATAATCATTCTATAAAGACTCAGTTTAAATAATATTGCTTATGACTATTTTCCAGTAAAAAAATTCTCTTGTATTTACACTGTACTGAATAATAAAGTAGATAAGCAAAGGGTTATAAATAAAAATACAATGGAGCAGCATTTAGTTATTTTAGCGATTGGAAAAAACCAGCCTAATCTTCTAAAAGAAGTAGGAAACACTATATTAAATAGTGGCTGCAATATTAAAGATAGCCGAGTAACGCTTATGGGATCAGAATTTAGCATATCACTCTTTGTTTCCGGTTCTTGGAATACAATTGCTAAGCTGGAATCAATGCTCCCTATACTTAAACAAAAATTAGCCCTTTCTATACTAACGCAACGTACCCAACCTAATGCTGATCACAAATTTATTCATTATGTAGCAAAAATCACTGCGGCACTATATCAGCCTCATATTTTTCATGAGCTCGCTATTTTCTTTTTTGATCAAAATATTTTAATTGAGGAAATAGATACCCACTGTTATCAGGGTTCGGGAGGTGTCACTTTATTTTCAGTAAGCATCATTATACACTTACCTACTCATTTATCTATTGCTACACTAAGAAATCAATTTTTAGATTTATGTGATAACTTAAATTTAGATGATGCTTTCTTAGAACCTATTCAAGGACGCTAATTACTTCTTATGTCTAAAATTACTGTTGGATCTGAAGTTCCTGATTTTGAGATTCCCTCAACCGCTAATAAATCTTTTAAACTCTCTCAATTCAAAGGCCAAAACATAGTGCTCTATTTCTACCCAAAAGATGATACCCCAGGGTGTACTAGAGAAGGGCAAGCTTTTCGAGATCTATCTGAAGAGTTTGAACAGGCAAATACGCTTATTTTTGGCATTTCTAAAGACAGTATTCAATCCCACGAAATTTTTAGAAACCAGCAGCACTTTCCTTTTGATTTACTATCAGATGAGAATGAAGTGATTTGCCAACTATTTGATGTTATTAAGCCTAAAAAAATTTTTGGGAAAGATACTAAAGGAATTGAGCGTAGTACTTTTCTTATAGATAAAAATGGGGTTTTACATAAAGAGTGGCGCCAAGTTAAAGTAGAAGATCATGTAATAGAAGTACTAGATATAGCTAAAGCACTAGATTAGCTCTTCCTTATAGTTAGAATTAGAATAAGTACACATGATGCAAGAACGACAAAGCCCCCACTTTCAATCTGAATCAATGCTAAACCAATATCAAGTCATTCGTCGTAATGGTAAAACAGTAACTTTTGATCCCAATAAAATTGCTGCTGCTATCACTAAAGCATTCTTGGCAGTAGAAGAAGGTAGTACTGAAACAAGCAAACGAATTTCTCAAGTAGTAGATGAACTAACAAAGCAAGTTGTAGAAAGATGTATACAACGATTTGAAATAGGTAGAAATATCCATATTGAGGATATTCAAGATCAGGTAGAACTTGCTTTGATGCGTGGAGAGCAATACAAGATAGCACGTGTCTATATGTTATATCGAGAGAAAAGAGCACAACTTAGAGCAAAAAAAGCAGCTAAAAAGCAAATAGATGAATCTTCATCAATTAATGTGGTGCATACGGATGGTACAACTACCCCGATAGATAAAACACAGCTTATTAAAATTATAGAAGAAGCTTGCGAGGGTTTGTCTGAAACTCAGCCTCAAGCGATTCTCAATGAAACTCTGCGTAGTCTTTTTGATGGTATCTCTATAGAAAATGTAGCACGAGCAATGATTATGAGTGCACGTACTTTTATTGAAAAAGATCCTCAATATAGCTACGTAGCTGCCCGTCTGTTGCTAGATAATCTACGTAGAGAGACACTTTCTTTTGTTTATGGAAAGGAAATCCAATGTACCCAACAAGAAGTAGAACAATGCTACCCTGAATATTTTACCTCGTATATTCAACAAGGAATTAAATTAAAGCTTATCGATCCTAAGTTAGGACACTATGATTTGGAACGCTTAGGCAAAGCAATAGAAGCTCGCCGAGATTTTCAATTTACTTACCTAGGATTACAAACCCTCTACGATCGTTACTTTATTCATACTGAAGATACTAGAATTGAGCTACCTCAAGCTTTTTTTATGCGAGTTGCTATGGGGCTTGCAATCAATGAAGATGAAAAAGAAGAGTGGGCAATTCGTTTTTACCACCTACTCTCTTCCTTTGATTTTATGAGTAGTACACCTACTTTATTTAATTCAGGTACGATAAGACCCCAACTCTCTTCTTGCTATGTAACTACCGTACCTGATGATCTAGAAGGAATTTATAATGCTATGAAAGATAATGCTCTTCTTTCTAAATATGCAGGTGGATTAGGCAATGATTGGACTTATGTTCGAGGTATGGGTGCCCATATTCAAGGTACTAATGGGAAATCCCAAGGTGTTGTGCCTTTTCTAAAGGTAGCCAATGATACCGCAGTTGCAGTCAATCAGGGAGGGAAACGCAAAGGAGCTGTTTGTGCTTATTTAGAAGTATGGCATATTGATATTGAGGAATTTTTAGATCTACGAAAAAATACGGGAGATGATCGGCGCCGTACTCATGATATGAATACCTCATGTTGGGTACCTGATCTCTTTATGAAAAGAGTCATAGAAGATGGTCAGTGGGCTTTATTTTCTCCTGATGAAACCCCAGATCTCCATGACTTAGTAGGTGCTGATTTTGAATGTGCTTATCTTGCTTACGAGAAAAAGACAGCAGAAAATCAACTAAAGAATTTTAAAATAATTCCGGCTAAAACTCTATGGCGTAAAATGCTCTCCATGCTATTTGAGACTGGGCATCCATGGATTACTTTTAAAGATCCGTGTAATATACGCTCCCCTCAACAACATGTAGGGGTTATTCACTCCTCTAACCTATGTACTGAAATCACCCTAAATACTTCAAAAGAGGAGATCGCAGTATGTAATTTAGGATCAGTGAATCTCCCTCAGCATATTAATGAACACGGTCTTGATCACGCCAAGTTAGAACATACAGTTACCCTTGCTATGCGGATGTTAGATAATGTGATCGATTATAACTACTATGCAGTACCTACTGCTCAGAAAGCTAATCAACAGCATCGTCCAGTAGGATTAGGGGTTATGGGATTTCAAGATGCTCTATATAAGCTCCGCTATTCTTATGCTTCTCAAGAAGCAGTGCAATTTGCAGATTGTTCTATGGAATCTATTAGCTATTATGCAATTCTAGCCTCTAGTAACCTAGCGAAGGAGCGAGGAAGTTATCCTACTTTTCCCGGGTCCCTATGGAGTAAAGGAATTCTTCCTATAGATTCTATTGATCTTCTAGCTCGTAGTCGCGGTGGTTATTTACAACAAAATCAAGAAAAAACTCTAGACTGGGAAATCCTTCGAGATCAAGTAAAAACGGTAGGTATGCGTAATTCAAACTGTATGGCAATTGCACCTACTGCAACTATTTCTAATATTTGTGGTGTAAGCCAATCTATTGAACCTACCTATCAGAATTTGTTTGTTAAGTCTAATCTTTCTGGAGAATTTACAGTTATAAATCCTTATTTAGTTAAGGATTTAAAAAATAAAAACCTTTGGGATGAAATTATGGTAAACGATTTGAAGTACTTCGATGGTAGTGTACAAGCTATCGATAGGATTCCCGAAGGCATTAAAAAATTATATCTTACTGTTTTTGAAATAAATCCACACTGGTTAATTGAAGCTGCCTCTAGGCGGCAAAAATGGATTGATCAAGCACAAAGCCTCAATCTTTATATTGCAAATCCTAGTGGCAAGAAACTTGATAGTCTTTATAAATTTGCTTGGCAACAAGGGTTAAAAACTACCTATTATTTAAGATCTATAGGTGCTACCCATGTTGAAAAAAGCACGATTAAGCCAGATAAGACAAGTAAACTCAATGCAGTTCAATCTAACTATGGTATAGAGATACAAAAGCAGGAGCAAGCCTGTTCTGTTTTGGATTCTAATTGCGAATCCTGCCAATAACTATACATCATACTCCACTAAAAATATTTTAAGAGAAATAAAATGTTAAATTGGGAAGATTCTATCGCAGAAGTTAAGAGTGAAAATTCTTGGCCTTCCTCATCATACAATGCAAACCATAATTATATGAATTTTGGCTTTGAGAATATCGATATGGGAGCTGCCAGAATTCAAGTAGATGATAAAAGAATTATTAATTGCCGTGCTGACCTTAATCAACTTGTTCCATTTAAATATGGATGGGCTTGGGAAAAGTATTTAAGTGCTTGTGCTAACCATTGGATGCCGCAAGAAATCAATATGAATGCTGATATTGCATTATGGAAAAGCCCACATGGGCTAACCGAAGATGAGCGGATGATTATAAAACGGAATTTAGGTTTTTTTGTAACTGCAGATTCCTTAGTAGCTAATAATTTGGTTCTAGCAGTATACCGTCATATTACTAATCCTGAATGCAGACAATATTTGTTACGGCAAGCTTTTGAAGAAGCACTACACACTCACGCTTATCAGTACTGTGTGGAGAGTTTAAGCTTAGATGAGGGAGAAATTTTCAATATGTATCGGGAGGTACCTGCGGTTGCTCGCAAAGCAGAGTGGGCACTACCATTTACCCAATACCTCTCAAATTCTAATTTTAAAACAGGTACTACGGAAAATGACCAAAAATTACTCAAAGAATTGATTGCTTTTTATGTCATTTTTGAAGGAATTTTCTTTTATGTGGGATTTGTTCAAATTCTTTCCATGGGTCGCCAAAATAAAATGACAGGTACTGCAGAGCAGTTCCAATACATTATGCGCGATGAATCTATGCATATGAATTTTGGAATTGATGTGATAAATCAGATTAAAATCGAAAATCCTCATTTATGGTCAAAAGAATTTAAAAATGAGGTTATTTCCATGATTGAAGAAGCTGTAGAGTTAGAAACCCAATATGCTGCTGATACTATGCCTAGAGGTGTTTTAGGTCTTAATGCAACTATGTTTGTAGAGTACCTAAAATATATTGCTAATCGCCGCCTTGCTCAAATTGGTCTTCCAGAGCAATATTTCGGAGTAGATAATCCATTTCCTTGGATGTCAGAGGTTCTTGATCTAAAGAAAGAGAAAAACTTTTTTGAAACAAGAGTAACTGAATACCAAACAGGTGGTGCTCTAAAGTGGGAATAATTTCCTATTTTAATTAAAAAACTCATACGGGTCAGCTTAAAATAAACATTAGCTGTCCCCTTACTTAGGTACTTAGGGTCTTAACCCATAACTAGTATCCTGATCAAGATTCTGAAAAACATATCTAGGATGTATAAAATCTGGAGTTGGAATAAAAAAAGTAGTAAGCTCCCCTACTCCTACTAGGGTACGCCCGATAGCATTACCAATGCCTTTAATAAAACCCCATATAACACCCACAATAATATTGTCATTGTGACTAGTACTCACAATACTTTTAGGTATTTCTAACCATCCAGTTGTAATGTTGATGATCCCACTTCCTAATTTCCTACCTGCATTTGCACCATAAGTTGGGTTTGCAGCTACCGGTAGAGAGAAACTAAGGAAGGAAAGAGACAAAATTATAAAAAAAACAGTACGCAATATTTTATTATTCATTGATCTATATTTCAAAAAATAAAAAACTTAATTTGGATAGATACTCTAGTTACATTAATAATAATATTTTTATTATCAATAGGTTTAATACTATTCTTATAGCAATCTTAAACTTATTCCTTAGCTTTGATATATTAACACTTTAGTAGCGTTTATAATGTAGATAAACCCTTAATCTTTATCGAAAACTATTTCATAGCTCAGAGTAGTAATATAAATACACACAATAATCACTCAATTTCTTATGCTACTCCAAATCATAATTAAATTGCAATTCAGGGGGTTTTTATCATAAAAATTAAGACTTATCCAAAAAGATTATAATCAGGGAGACGTTTATGAATAATAGAGATATAACAAAAATTCTAGTAATTTTACCAATATTATTTATCACTTGTGCATCAGCACAACAGCCTATAGAAAGAGATGGGGCATGGGATAGCTACCCTTATGAGAAAGATTTTAAAGATCATAAAGGTTGGCCAGATTGTGCAGTCATGGAAGGTAACTCTGAAAATAAAAAATACTTACCTGGTAAGGAGCAAGTAATAACTTGGACAATTTGTCGATCAGATACACCGGATTCTGATCATGATGGTGTGCCAGATCATATAGATCAATGTCCTGATACCCCTGAGTGGATGAAAGTAGATAAGAAAGGTTGCCCATTGGATACTGATGGTGATGGTGTGCCCGATAGTGTAGATCAATGCATCAATACGCCAAAAGGTGCTAGGGTTAATGGTGTAGGTTGTACTGTTAAAGATAGCGATGGTGATGGTGTACCTGATAGTGCAGATCAGTGCCCTAATACACCAAAAGGAGTAGCTGTTGATTCAGTAGGGTGCCCATTAGATAGTGATGGTGATGGTATTGCTGATTACTTAGATCAGTGCCCCAATACCCCAGAGGGGATTACTGTAAATAATCAGGGTTGCCCAGGTCCTGCAGTGCTTAAAGGCGTTCATTTTGAATTTGACTCAGCACAACTCACTCTAGATGCTCAAGGCATTTTAAATAATGTTGCTCAGTCTCTCCAAAGCCACCCAGAGTTAAATATTTCCATTGCAGGACATACAGATAGTACAGGACCAGAAATATATAACAAACAGTTATCTCAGCTGCGCGCCGAATCTGTAATGAATTATTTAGCCTCTCATGGAGTAGATAAAGCAAAAATGACAGCAATGGGTTATGGCGAAGAGCACCCAATAGCTTCTAATCTTACTCAAGATGGGCGTGCACAAAACCGCCGAGTTGAGCTCCAAACATCTAATTAGTTACTGATTTATATAACGAGGGTTACTCTGTAGCCCTCGTTTTTTAATTTCTAGCGTAACTCTATGGCTAATGTTGAAATAAGATAGGCTGCTCCCGTGACTAATACGATGACTGATCCAGTAGGAAGATCTGGCTCGTAAGAAATAGCAAGCCCCGTAGTAGTGAAGATTGCCCCTAAGAAGGAGGCAAGGATCATCATCCCTACTAAAGATTTAGTATATTGTCTTGCAATTGCTGCCGGTAGTGCGAGTAAGGCAATGACTAAAATCAAACCTACTATCTGAACTAAAAGTACAACGGTAATTGCAACCATACAAAGAAGAAGTAAATAGAAAAAAATAACAGGTACTCCACGTAGGTTAGCAAATTCTTCATCAAAACTTATGGCTAAAAATTGCTTATAAAATAAAAAAATAATAAGAATAATAGCTATATCTATACCAGCCATTAAATAGAGCTGTTGTATTGATACCATAAGAATATTTCCAAATAGATATGCCATAAGATCTACATTGTAGCTAGGAGCTTGAGAGATAAAAATAATGCCAATAGCCATTCCTATCGACCAGAGTGCACTAATGAGCGTATCTTCTTGTTCTTTCCAGCGTAAATTTACCCAACCTATAACTAGTGCGGCAAGCAAAGCAGCAAATAAAGCACCTAAAAAGGGATCTTTCCCTAAATAATAGGCAATTCCCATACCTCCTAAAATTGCATGAGCAATCCCTCCCACTAAAAAACTGATACGCTTAACAATAACAAAGCTACCTACTATACCACAGCTTAAACTTGCTAAAATGCCTGCAATTAAAGCATTCTGTAAAAAGGTAGTAGTTATTAAAGTTTCCCAAAAATTCATAATGAATGAATATGATCAATAATACGCACTCTAGTACCATAGAGCTGATCAATTATTTTCCCGCTAATTGCAGCGGTTTCATGGCATACTAAAGTTTGATTTAGGCAAGCAACTCGATTCACATAGCGGGAAATAAATCCAATATCATGGGAAACCACAATAATTGTCATTTTTTTATTCAGGGTTTGAAGTAAACGAAAAAAATCCTCTTCTAATCGTACGTCCACATGAGCAGTTGGCTCGTCTAAAATAAGTATTTCAGGTTCCATAGTGAGTGCTCTAGCAATTAATACTCGTTGATGCTGCCCCCCGGATAAATCGGATAGAGATCGCTTACTTAGCCCTAGTATTTCTACTTGCGTCATTGCTTGTTGAGCAATCTCTCTATCTTTTTGAGTGTAGTTACCGATAATTCTTGTTTTGCCCAAGCGTCCTTGAAGGACTACGGATTCTACAGTAATTGGGAAGTTATCAGTGAAACTATTATGTTGGGGTACATAACCAATAACTGATTTTCCTTTTTTAGGCAAAAGACCTAATACGGAAATATAACCTGATAAAGGTGTAAGCAGTCCTAGAATAATTTTGAGTAAGGTACTTTTCCCACCTCCGTTAGGACCAATAATTCCTAGAAATTCTCCACTATAAATCTCAAGGTTAATATGATCGAGTACTAATGGTCCGTTGTAGGAAAAACAAATATCTCTAATTGAGATAACAGTATCAGTAGAATCCTGATTCACTTCAATACGCTTGCTAATGTAGTGGCTACATGACGCAAGTTTGCTTCATAATTTTCTGAAAGTGGATCTAAAAGAATAAGTTTTGCACCAATAGATTGGGCTATTAATTGTGCATGAGTACGACTAAATTGGTTTTGGATAAAAATCGTTTTAATATTTTTTCTACGACCTAATTCAATTAAAGATGCTAAGGATTTAGCTCCCGGCTCTTTGCCCTCGTGCTCGATGGCAATCTCATGAAGGTCATAGGTTCTGGCAAAGTAACGCCAAGCAGGATGAAACACCATAAAATCATGCTGAGTAATATCTGATAATGCACTACGGATGAATTTATCAAGATCATTTAGATCTTGAATAAATAGTTGATAATTTTTTTCAAATTGATTTTTATAAGTAGGATCAGCAGTAATAAGTGTATCTCTAATATTTTTTGCAATAATTTTTACTAGAGGTGGGCTTGTCCAAATATGGGGATCCATAGATTCATATGAAATCTTATTATTTCCTACTTTTTCAGAGGGAGCATCTGTCGAAATGGACAATAGGGGTATATCGTTACGATTATCTACAATCTTAATGCTAGGGTTAGTCTTTGCAATAGATTCTAACCAAATTATTTCAAGAGGTATTCCGATACGAAAGTAAAACTCTGCTTGAGTAAGTTTAACTATTTGTTTAGGAGTAGGCTCATATGTTTCCTCATTCTGCCCTTGTTTTATCATCACAGAGACCTGTACTCGGCTACCACCAATACGTTCTATAAAATATTTTTGAGGAATAATACTAACAAAGATAGGGATAGGGCGATTTTCTGCACGAGTACAGGTGCTGCATAACATGCATATAGCTAAAAAAGCTATTGCAAAAGAGTAGAACCAGCTAGATTTCATATTTGAATTAGGTTGAGAAATTTCCTTCTTACTATCCCTAGCTGACTATTAATAATTTTCTCTATTTTTAAACTAGAAGTTTAAGGTTTGGTTTTTAACAAAAACTTAAATAAATATTTTATAAATCAAAGACTAATTTTAGATAAGCTTAAACTTATCTATATTACGTTAGTAATTATTGGCAGCAGCCACTGTTTGATTTACGCCAGTAATTATTGGCAGCAGCCACTGTCTGAAAATTAATTGCAACGACTTGAGAGGCCGCAGTCAAGCCAGAGGCATTTTCTGCATATTCAGATCGTAACTTATGTAATACTTCAGTATTCGGTTGCGTATATTTTACCCCCCTTCGGCTGAGGGTAACGGCCAGTTCAAAGCCTTCTTGAGGAGTTTCGGTAATCAGTGATGTTAACCAAGTATCAGCCATAGTTTTTATTCCTATCTTCTCTTTAACAACAGCTTAATAAAATTAAAAATTATTAAAATAATAATCCTATTATTATACATTGAAAACTCCTGCCCATGAAACTAGTTAGATGCCTTGCAATTATAGGTAATAGATAAAGGTTCATTAATTTAGATAGAAATTTACTAGAGCATTCTTAACCAAACTATACTAACAATGCATATTAAATTCAGTATGAAACCCATAAATAGGTAACATTATACAAATTTTTGTCATAAATATGATGAAAAATGCCCACTATATATTCATGCATAAAATTTATACCTCCCCTTTCCTTGCTTTATAAGTTGGCATATTTTTTGCTTAAATTTATAAGTATTTTGTTATAAACCTATTTTAGGAGGTTTAAATTTTATGCGTTTTACTTATGCCTGCCTCTCAATATTATTTTCAATAAGTGCTTTTGAAAGCGCATATGCAGGGCCCATTAATTTAGTTCAAAATGGGGATTTTTCTCAAATTCACCAAGTCACGGGAGGATTAGCGGTTAATTCAGGTACCCCTACTCAGCTTAATTATGCACCTAGTACTTTTAATAATGCTCCTAATGAAAAATCATATGGAGAATTTGTAAATGACTAGTCTACACTAACAAGTGGAACTATATCGGGTGGATCTGTTGCTACTGTACTTTCTGCAAACCAGAATATTGTATGGTTTCCAAGTGCTACAGCTGCATCTACTGTAAATGCTCAAGATATGGATTCAAATGGTACTGCATCAATGCTAGTATCAGGGCAAACAAATCGCCCATTACTGCCTAGCACCGTAACTGCTCCTACAGATAATAGTGCCTTTTTAGCTATACAAGCTAATATGCCTAATAGTGGTATTGGTATAGAACAAACTATTAATGGATTAACAGCAGGTCAAGAATACAATGTAAGCTTTGATTTTGCAGCAACAATGGATAATATTGATACTGCAAAGGAAGCAGCTGGGCTTACTGCCTCTATTTTCGATGGAAGTAATAGTAGTGACCCACTTACATCATTTACAATCCCTGAAGAAACAATAACTAGCAATAATGGGTTCCTCGGTTCTCATTCAACCCCTACCTTTAGCGGTTGGTCTTCCCAATCCTTTAATTTTACTGCTAACCAATCATCTATGGTATTGCAATTCCTAGCCAACGGAACTCCTGCAGGATTACCCCCATATGCATTGCTTACTAACGTACAGATAATTGCTGCATCCTCTAATCCTACAAATCCTGACAATCCTCCTACAACAACAGTATCAGAGCCAAAAACATTATAATTTTAATTAAACTCAAGAAAAGATCCTGTTCAGTACAATCAGGATCTCTCTTTCTAGACTGGATAGGTTAAATGAAGGTTATCTTCAAGCAAGGTTACTACAACATGACCGCCATGGGCTAATTTACCAAATAGTAATTCATCTGCCAAAGGCTTTTTGATTTTTTCTTGAATGAGCCGAGACATAGGGCGAGCTCCCATAGCTTCATCATAACCATGTTCCCCTAGCCAAGCTTTTACCTCTGAATCCACTTCTAGGGTAACTTGTTTACTTTGCAGTAATAACTCTAATTCCATTAAGAATTTATCTACCACTCTACCTATAGAGGATTTACTGAGCGGTTTAAACTGAATAATAGCGTCTAATCGGTTGCGCAGTTCAGGACTAAAGGTACGTTGAATTGCTCCCATAATATCACTTTCGTGATTTTGTTTCGTAAAGCCCATGGAGCTACGACTTGCTTCATGAACGCCTATATTAGAAGTCATCACTAAAGTAATATTGCGAAAATCTGCTTTACGCCCATTATTATCGGTTAACATACCGTGATCCATTACTTGGAGTAATAGATTAAATATATCTGGATGGGCTTTTTCAATTTCATCAAGCAATAAAACTCCATGGGGATTTTTGTACACTGCTTCAGTAAGTAACCCTCCTTGATCGTAGCCTACATAACCGGGGGGTGCTCCGATGAGCCGAGAAACAGTATGACTTTCCATATATTCAGACATATCAAAACGAATAAGCTCAATGCCTAGAATATAAGCAAGCTGCCTTGTCACCTCTGTCTTTCCTACCCCTGTAGGTCCAGCAAAGAGGAATGATCCTACGGGACGATGACTATCCATCAAGCCAGAGCGTGCCATTTTAACTGCTGAGCTTAATGCTTCAATGGCTGCATCTTGCCCAAAAATAACTCTTTTTAAATTAGATTCTAGGGTTGCTAAGGTTTCCCTATCTGAAAGAGAGACTTGCTTAGGCGGAATCCGCGCTATTTTAGCAATTACCGCTTGGGCATCTTGTGCACTAATCACTTTTTTACGTTTAGAAGCAGGCAATAACTGCTGGTAAGCACCACACTCATCAAGCACATCAATAGCTTTATCTGGAAGGTGGCGATCATGAATATAGCGATCCGAGAGTTCAGCAGCAGTACGTAAAGCTGCTTGGGAAAAACGAACTTTATGGTGTTCTTCCAATCGAGATTTCAATCCTTGTAAAATCTGTATTGCTTCCTCTACTGAAGGCTCAGGAATATCTATTTTTTGAAAACGACGTGCTAAAGCTCGATCTTTTTCAAAAATATTACGATATTCTTGATAAGTAGTAGAACCAATACACTTGAGCTCGCCAGAAGTCAGTGCCGGTTTAATTAAGTTAGAAGCATCCATAACGCTACCAGAGGCGGATCCTGCACCAATAATCGTATGGATTTCATCAATAAATAGGATAGACTCTTTTTCGTTTTTAAGCTGGGATAATATCCCTTTAAATCTCTTTTCAAAATCTCCACGGTATTTTGTGCCTGCTAGCAATGCCCCCATATCTAAGCTATAGACAGTACAATTTTGTAGAATATCTGGAATGTCTCTCTCAGTGATTTTCCATGCCAACCCTTCAGCAAGTGCCGTTTTACCTACGCCTGCTTCACCCACAAGTAAAGGGTTGTTTTTTCTTCTTCGGCATAGAATTTGAATAATACGCTCTAATTCATTAGAGCGTCCTATAAGAGGATCGATTTTTCCTTGAGCAGCTAATAAATTAAGATTAGTTGCATAAATCTCTAGCGGGGTTTTTCCAGGTGGATTTACATGCGTTGCTTCTGTTTCTTCAGAAGCGTGAGGTGCTTCTCCACTTTCTTCTTGAGATTCAACCTTACTAATTCCGTGGGAGATGTAATTGATAATATCTAATCGAGTGGTATGTTGCCGTTTTAAAAAATATACTGCTTGAGATTTCTGCTCTCCATAGATAGCTACTAATATATTGGCACCTGTAACTTCCCTTTGACCAGAAGATTGAGCCTGAAGCACAGCTCTTTGCAAGACTCGCTGGAACCCTAAGGTAGGCTGAGTATCACGATTATTTTGATTAGATAACAGTGGCGTTGTTTCATTTAAAAATGAGTTAATTTCTTCTCTTAGCTGTTCTAAATTTACATTGCAAGCACGGAGTACAGCAGCAGCTGACTCGTTATCTAACATAGCAAGTAAAAGATGCTCTATCGTTAAATACTCGTGCATTTTTTCTCGAGCACCTTTAAAGGCTTGGTTTAAACTTACTTCCAGATCCTTACTTAACATAGTAAGTTATTTTACAAAGTTCCAATAATTGAGATACATGATAAATACAGAGATGAATCAAAAAATTATGTTTTCTCTAAAACACATTTTAGAGGGTGTTGATGCTCTCCTGAGTATTCATTTACCTGGGCTACTTTCGTTTCAGCTATTTCATAGGTAAATATACCGCAAATACCTTTTCCCTCTGTATGAATCTGCCACATGATATGAGTAGCCTGATCTAAGCCCATGGTAAAAAAAAACTGTAATACTTTAACCACAAATTCCATTGGTGTATAATCGTCATTTAGCATGACTACTTTATACATAGACGGTTTTTTAAGTTCTGGCTTTTCAAATTCGGGATTTACAACATTAACGGTAGATTCACCAGGTTTTTCTCTACTTAAATAAACTGTATACATTAATTACCTGCTATAAAGAATATCTCTCAACATTTTTAAGTATTTTTAGCAGTAGTTGTTTCAGCAATTTTTTTAAGCTCCCCTTTCTCGAATAGCTCTATAATAATATCACAACCCCCTATTAATTCCCCATTTACAAACAACTGGGGAAAAGTGGGCCAATTTGAATACTGAGGTAAATGAGAACGAATATCTGGGTTAGAAAGGATATCCACATGAGCAAATTCTATGCCACTAGCTTGAAGCGCTTGAACCGCTCTGCTAGAAAAACCACATTGGGGAAATTGTGGATCGCCTTTCATGAATAAAACAATCGGGTTTGTTTCTACAATTTCTTTAATTTGTTCTATAACACCCATAATATACCTCCAAAAAAGTGAGAGTTGCTAAGGCAAATAAACTTATTTCGATAAATGAGGCTTAAGTTTAATAATCAGTTTAGTATAATTTTACTTAAAAATATCTTACCTATAATTAGGATTCCATTGCAGATATTTCTAGTATGAAATTGTGTAACCGTAAGGGTTTTAATGTTATTTATACCATATTTTTTAATACAATACAGGAGATTTACTTATGATTCACCGTTTACCAGATCTTCCTTATCTAATAGATTCTTTAGAACCTTATCTTTCTAAAGAAACCTTAGAGTACCACTATGGTAAACACCATCAGACTTATGTAGACAAATTAAATGGGCTAATTGCTGGCACAGAATTTGAACACGCTTCTTTAGAAGGGATCATTACTAAATCTTCCGGAGGAATTTTTAATAATGGTGCACAGGTCTGGAATCACACTTTTTATTGGAATTGTTTAACTCCCCAAGGAAAAGGATCACCAAGTGGAGATCTATTAGCTGCCATTAATAAAAATTTTGGCTCTTTTGCAGAGTTCAAAGAAAAGTTTAGCCAAACTGCGATTACTCTTTTTGGATCCGGTTGGGCTTGGCTTGTCAAAAATACTAATGGATCTCTTGAAATTACTACAACGGCTAATGCAGGTAACCCTCTTACAGAAGGGAAAACCCCCCTTCTAACTTGCGATGTTTGGGAGCATGCTTATTATGTAGATTATCGCAATGCACGCCCACAGTATGTAGAATCTTTCTGGAAAATTGTTAACTGGGATTTTGTTGCTAGTAATAATCGTTAGAAAATAAATTTAAAATTACTTTACTGTGGCAGCCTTAAATTTATTTGGCTGCCATTATCTTTTAGTATATTAAAATTTAATCAGAGTATTCACATAATCAATGAGCGAATCATTAATGTTAGCCTATAACCGCTTACCTGTTACATTTGAGTACGGTAGGGGAGCTTGGTTATGGGATACTGAAGGAAATCAATACCTAGATGCCCTAGCAGGGGTTGCAGTTTGTGGACTGGGTCATGCCCATCCTGCAGTAGTAGCAGCTATTCAAAATCAAGCAGAAAAATTACTTCATACTTCTAATATTTATCGTATTTCTCTACAAGAAGATCTAGCAAATCGCCTAACGGCTTTATCTGGTATGGATCGTGTCTTTTTTTCTAACTCTGGTGCAGAAGCTAATGAAGCTGCTCTTAAAATTGCCCGCCGTTATGGGCATAACCAAGGAGTTGATAATCCAAAAATTGTTGTAATGACAGGTAGTTTTCATGGACGAACTTTAGCTACCCTAAGTGCAACTGGGAACCCTAAAGTCCAAGCAGGCTTTGAGCCTCTTGTCCAAAATTTTATCCGAATTCCCTACAATGATATTACTGCATTAAGAAATCTTCCTAAAGAAACCTACCAAGAAATTGTTGCTATATTACTAGAACCAGTTCAAGGAGAAGGAGGAATTATTGTTCCGAATGAGGATTATTTAGATCAAATACGCCTCATTTGTAACCAACAAGGCTGGCTTATGATGCTAGATGAAGTGCAAACAGGATTATGCCGTACAGGTCAATGGTTTGCTTTTCAGCATAGCCATCAAGCCCAACCAGATGTGATTACCCTTGCAAAGAGTCTCGGTGGTGGTATACCTATTGGAGCTTGTCTCGCTCGAGGAGTTGCTGCCGAAGTAATACAACCAGGATCCCATGGTTCTACCTGTGGAGGTAATCCTTTAGCATGTCGCTCTGCTTTAGCGGTTTTAGATACCCTAGAGCAAGCTAATTTAGCTAGCCGTGCTGCTCAATTAGGGCAGAAAATGCTCCAATCTTTCCAAGAAATGTTTGGAAAATTACCGCAAGTTAAGGCAATTCGAGGTAAAGGGTTAATGATGGGCATTGAATTAGATCGACCTTGTGGTGCACTCATGTCTTATGCCCTAGCTGATGGGTTGCTGATTAATGTTACTGCCAATAATGTGATAAGATTACTCCCTCCCTTAATTATTACCGATGAAGAAGCTGATATTATTACTTCAAAATTAAATAACCTAATTAGATCTTTTCTCAAAAATTCCTAGATTTTAAACATAGTTAGAGAAAAAACTATGGCAGTAAAACATTTTTTAACTTTATTTGATTTATCTACTAAAGAATTAGAACACCTTATCCAGCGAGCAATTGAGCTGAAAATTCTTCAGAAATCAGGAGAAATCTACGAGCCATTAAAAAATAAAGTATTGGGTATGATTTTTGAAAAATCCTCTACCCGTACTCGTGTTTCTTTTGAGGCAGCTATGACTCAATTTGGGGGTAGTGCTATTTTTCTATCTCCAAAAGACACGCAATTAGGTCGAGGTGAATCGATTGAGGATACTGCTCGTGTTCTCTCAAGAATGATAGATGGTTTAATGGTACGTACTTTTTCTCATACCACTTTAGAGCGTTTTGCAGCCTATTCTCAAGTACCTGTAATTAATGCACTTACTGATCTTTATCACCCTTGCCAATTACTTGCAGATATTCAAACTTATACGGAGCATAGAGGTAGTATTCAAGGACAAACCGTTGCGTGGGTAGGTGATGGTAATAATATGTGCCACTCTTATATTAGTGCTGCACAACAATTTAAGTTTAAATTACATGTTGCTACACCAATAGGTTATGAGCCTAACTCTGATCTTTTAAAAAATACAGAAAAGTATATTCAACTAATTTCAGATCCAAAAGAAGCAGTTAAAAACGCCGATTTAGTAGTGACAGATTCTTGGGCCAGTATGGGACAAGAAGAGGAAAAGGAGCAGCGATCTAGGGATTTTAAAGATTACCAAGTCAACAAAAAACTAATGATTTTAGCGAAAAAAGATGCACTCTTTATGCATTGCTTACCTGCTTATCGAGGGAAAGAAGTGACCATTGATGTGATTGATGGAAATCAAAGCGTGGTATGGGATGAAGCAGAAAATCGTCTCCATGCCCAGAAGGCTCTACTAGAAAATCTAATGGCAAATTAGAATATCAATTAACTAAATTTAGTTAAGCCAAAGTTAAATGCTGTACTAGGCTAAACAAGCTTTCTGGTGTCCCTATATCACGCCATTCTCCTTGATAATATTCCCCTGTTACCAAATTTCGGCAAGCCATTTCCCGTAATAAGGGTGCTAAAGGAAATCGCCCAGGAAAGCAGTGAGTAAACAATTTCGGATGGTAAACAGCAATACCACTAAAAGTAAGTCGCTCGCCCTCTTTTGTAGTAACTTGGCTACCACATAGGGTGAAATCTCCTTGAGGATGGTGGCTGGGGTTATCTACTAGAATAAGATGAGCAAGGCTTCTTAAATTGATTTTAAGATTAGCAAAAGGATAATCCGTCCAGATATCCCCATTAACTACTAAAAATGGTTTCTTTCCTAGCAAAGGAAGAGCATGATAAATTCCACCTCCTGTCTCTAACCCTTCTTCTTGCTCAGGAGAATAGTCAATACGTATACCATAGCACTGACCGTCTCCTAAATAAGATTCAATTTGTTCTCCTAAATAAGCGTGGTTAATGACTAATTCAGTAAATCCTGCTTTAGTCAGAGACCCAATAATATATTCAATCAGCCGTTGAGATCCTACTTGAAGCAGGGGCTTAGGTGTGTGGTCTGTTAGAGGTCGCATTCGTTTTCCACGACCTGCAGCCAATATCATTGCTTTCACTGCAAAATCATATTAGATTGCGGTAGAGATTGTAGGATTTTATTTAAATCTACTAATTCATTATACTGACTCCCTATTCTAATTATATATGCTAGAGTTCTAGGAATATCTTTTAAGTAGTTAGGTTTATGATCCCGATAATTTAGGCGGGCAAAAATACCTATTGCTTTCAAATGCCTTTGAATACCCATCCAATCAAACCAATATAAAAATTCATTCAAATCCTGCCCTACAGGAATATCCAATTGAGTTGCTTTGTTTCTATACATAGATACCCAATCTGCTATTTTTTCTTGGGACCAAGCAATATAACAATCCCGTAATAAAGAAACTAAATCATAGGTTACAGGTCCTTTAACCGCATCTTGGAAATCTAAGATTCCAGGATTATTTTGATTAGTGAGCATTAAATTTCGGGAATGATAATCTCGATGTACGAATACTTGGGGTTGATTTAATGCTGTATTTGCTAATAAATTAAATACAGAATCAAGTTCTGTAGTAATATGAATTCCTAAGTGACGCTTTAAATACCAATCTTTAAACAATTCCATTTCTTGGAATAATAGTTCGTGGCTATAGGGCTTTAAATTTATGCTATTAGAGCCTTTACTTTGTAGCATTAGAAGAGCAGAGATTGCATCCTCGTAGAGCGTTTGTGCACTATTTACATTTAGAAAATATAAATATTGGCTAGAGCCTAAATCCGTTAATAGTAAAAACCCTTGCTTTAAATCTTGGAATAAAATTCTAGGTACATTTAACCCTAATTCATTTAATTTATTAGCAATATAAATAAAATCGGCACACCCCTCTTTCTCTGGTGGGGCATCCATGATAATCCAAGATTCTTTTTGAGGCTGAAAAAGACGAAAATAACGACGAGCACTAGCATCTCCTGCAACAGGAGTTAAAGAGTAATGGATAAAATTTAGTTCTTGAAGCCAGTGATTTATCGCTTCAAGGCGTGTATCTAATATCAGAAGAGATCCCTATATTGATTGATTTTAGGGGAGATTATATCGTAAAATCTGGTTACATTTGGGCGATTAGCTCAGGGGGAGAGCACTGCCTTCACACGGCAGGGGTCACTGGTTCGATCCCAGTATCGCCCACCACCTAACTGAGTGCTATAAAAGCACTAGCACACTTAGAGCTTGTTATATATAGTGTAAATACACTAGAGTGGCGGTAATGGAGTATTCCTAGAGTAAAAATCCTATGCTAAAAAGCCAAAAAATATGGGGTTCTGGAACAGAGCTAACAAGTACGAAAGATCCAAATGCTTGACCACTACAGCTAGCATTTCCTCCACAAAAATTACCTCCATCAGCACCTACAGTAATTAGTCCATTACTTGAAATGCTAATATCATTAACTAAGGCTTTAATATTAATATTACCGGAAAGCTGATGATTAAGAGTGAGATTTGTATCAATATTATTAAAATATTGACTGAGAGTACCACCAATATTAGCACCACTATTATTAAAAGCAGCTATAGACATTACACCTGTATCATCCATAAGATCAAAAGAAAACGATATAGGAGGGCTAGAGTCATTACTTAACTCTCCTATACTAATACCACCACCGCTATTATAAGAAGGTGAATTTTCTTCCACTGAAGCAGGGATAGAATAATCATAATTATGACCTAATTGATATGAATTGTTATGGATAATGATATCCCCAGCTGTAATCCATATATTTCCTGCATGTTCATCAGAGGTAGGTACCCATTTATACATTAATGCCCCATGAGCTACATCTATGCTTATTATTGCACTGAGCAATAATAATATTCTTATTACCATATAACCATTATCTCTAAGTAATATTTGCATATTATATATCTATAAATACTTAAAGACGATGATTATATAGTGTAATTTCTTTAAAAATGATTATTTATGTGACGTAAATGATCAAAAGTAGATAGGTTAAGATAGAGAAAGGCTCAGTCCAATATCCCAATCAGGAAGCTTTATACCAAAAGTATTTTGAATATGAGCGTTATCGAGGTGGGAGAATCTAGGCCTTCTTGCTAAGGTAGGATAATCTGAGGTTGGAATAGGAATAATTTGAGCGTGGTTACTGTTTTGTAGATTAACTCGATTATAAATAGCCTGAGCAAATCCATGCCATGAAATTTTTCCTCCACAACTTAAATGGTAAATTCCTGAATATTCATTCAGGTAATCTATAATATCTCCTCGTATTTGAGCAATAATCTGAGCTGTAGCTTCAGCAATAAATCTACTCCAAGTAGGGGTACCAAACTGATCATTGACTACTCGAATTGTTTTTTGCTCTTTAACGAGTCGCTGCATCGTGAGTAAAAAATTATGACCTCTTAACCCGTAGACCCAACAAGTACGAAAAATTAAGTAATTCCCCCCTATTTCAATAATAGCCCTTTCCCCAGCTAGTTTAGTTTTCCCATAGATATTAATCGGGTTAGGAATATCTCTCTCTTGGTAAGGAGTACTACTCTTTCCATCAAATATATAATCTGTAGAGTAATGAATTAGAACAGAATCTAGCTCTTTAGCAATTTCTGCTAAAACCCCAGGAGCGATACCATTAATGGTCATAGCTAATTCCTGCTCTTCTTCCGCTTTATCTACTTGAGTATAGGCAGCTGCATTAATAATTAAATTGGGGCGATGCACCATAAGGCAAGAACGAATAGTTTCTAGTTTAGATAGATCGAGCTGAGATCGTTCTAAGGAAATAACTTCTCCTAGAGATGCAAGGGTTCGCTGTAGCTCCCAACCTATTTGGCCGGAAGTACCGATAATAATAATTTTAAGATAGGTATTAATCAAAACAGATCAGCTTCTTTAAAGGACCTGCCTGCCTGATCTTTCATAGATATTATGGGCTGTTCTGATAAAGGCCATTCAATAGCAAGGGTAGGATCACCCCAATAAATACACTGCTCATATTCAGGAGCATAGTAATCAGTAGTTTTATAGAGTATTTCTGCATACTCACTGAGTACAAGAAATCCATGGGCAAATCCAGCAGGTATCCAAAGTTGGTATTTATTTTCTGCAGATAGTTGGTAACCTACCCAACAACCTAAATGAGGAGAGTTTTTCCTTAAATCAATCGCTACATCAAATACTTCTCCAGCGATAACTCGTACTAATTTACCTTGAGGCTGTTTTATTTGGTAATGCAATCCTCGTAAAACTCCTTTTTTTGATCGAGAATGGTTATCTTGAACAAATTTTATTTCTTGATTGAGTACAGCGTTTAGTTTTTTGCAATTGTAGCTTTCAAAGAAAAACCCACGATTATCTTCAAATACTTTAGGCTTAAGGACAAGCACATTTGGAACTTTTGTGAGAATTACTTCCATAATCTAAAGCAAATAATTTTTTTCCTGTAATAGCCCCAATAAATAACTTCCATAGCCACTTTTTTGCAAGGGCTGGGCCAAGCACTCAAGATTTTCAGCATTAATATAACCCATTCGGTAAGCAATTTCTTCAGGGCAAGCTATTTTAAGTCCTTGTCTTTTTTCTATAGTTTGAATAAACAAAGCTGCTTCTAGAAGGGAATCATGAGTACCTGCATCAAGCCAAGTCATTCCTCGTCCCATGACTTCTACAAATAAGGATCCATTTTGTAAATAATACTGATTAATATCCGTAATTTCTAACTCTCCTCTTGCTGATGGAGCTAAGCTTTCGGCAATTTCTACTACTTGGTTATCATAAAAATAAACCCCGGTTATAGCATAACGGGATTTGGGTATAGAGGGTTTTTCTTCAATGCTAACGATTTTGTGATGATGATCAAATTCAATCACACCATAACGCTCCGGATCATAGACAGGATAAGCAAATACAGTAGCTCCTCGTTGCCGATCTCTTGCATTTTTCAATAGTGTTGAGAGATCCTCTCCATGAAAAATATTATCCCCAAGAATCAGTGCGCAAGGGTTTTCTTGAATAAAGTTTTTCCCTAAAATAAAGGCTTGGGCAATTCCTGCAGGATAAAGCTGAACTTGATATGTAAAATCTACTCCCCATTGTTCTCCTGATCCTAATAGTTGTTCTAATACTGGTAAATCCCGTGGCGTTGAAATAATGAGAATCTCTCTAATTCCCCCTAACATTAAAGTAGAAAGGGGGTAGTAAATCATTGGCTTATCATAGATAGGTAAAAGCTGTTTGCAAATAGGTTGTGTAATAGGATATAAGCGAGTACCTAAACCACCAGCTAGAATAATTCCTTTGCTCATAAACTTATTCTATCTACTCCTAATCGCTCTCTTCGGTAAGATTTTAAAACTATTTGGCACCAATCTTGATTATCTCTGTACCAAGTAATAGTTTTATGGAGTCCAGTAATGAAATTTTCTTGAGGCTGCCAGCCCAATTCTTGGGTGATTTTTCTAGAATCAATAGCATATCTTAGATCATGACCTGGTCGGTCGACCACATAGGTGATTAAAGAACTGTGAGGAATATGGGGAGAATGGGGAAAGAGCTCATCAAGAGCCTGGCAGATGATCTCTACTACTTCTTTATTTGTTTTTTCATTATAGCCTCCAATATTATAAGTCTCACCTGGAATTCCTTTATCCAATACTAAATGTAAGGCTCGCACATGATCATCTACATAGAGCCAATCTCGAATATTATCCCCTTGCCCATAGATGGGAAGTGATTTTCCTTCAAACCCATTTAAGATCATTAATGGGATAAGTTTCTCTGGGAATTGATAAGGGCCATAATTATTAGAGCAGTTAGTAATTAATATAGGTAATCCATAAGTATGATACCAAGCCCTTACTAAGTGATCTGAACTGGCTTTGCTCGCTGCATAAGGAGAACTAGGGCGATAAGGAGAATATTCTTCGAATAATCCCTCCTTTCCTAGAGAACCAAAGACTTCATCGGTAGAAATATGATGAAATCGAAACTGAGCTTGAGATTTCCGATTAAGGGTTTTCCAATAATTAAGTGCTGCCTCTAGTAAGTGATAAGTACCTAAAATATTAGTATTTATAAAATCAATAGGGCTATCAATAGATCGATCCACATGGGATTCGGCCGCTAAGTTCATTACTGCACTTGGCTGATACTTAGTAAATAGCTCTGTTATAATTCCAGAGTTACTAATATCAGTATGAATAAATTGGTGCTGGGGATGGGTAGCAATTGATCTTAAAGATTCTAAACTACTTGCATAGGTGAGTTTATCTATATTAATGATATAATATTCAGTATTTTCAATAAAATAGCGTACTAATGTAGAGCCAATGAAACCTGCACCACCAGTAATAAATATGGTTTGATTCATATATTAATAATTAATTGTAATGCTAAGGATAAAATTATTCATTGGTAAAAATTAATTAAATCATAGCAAATTATTCGATTTGGAATATCAACGTGTATAAAGTTTTATTTGCAGCAAGTGAGGTTCATCCCTTAATAAAAACCGGCGGTTTAGGAGATGTAGCAGGTATTTTACCTACAGCCCTCTTTAAACTAGGGTGGGATGTGGGTGTTATTTTACCTGCTTACCCAAACTGCAAACAACAGCTTAAGAATCTTGTACAAGCTATTTCTTTATCTATTCCATCTGTCACTATGCCAGTCCTTATTTTAAAAGGAGAGTTACCGGGTGTACCTGTTACTTTTTGGCTAGTAGATAGTCCACGCCACTTTAATCGCCTAGGTAATCCCTATCTAGGTGAAAATGGACAAGAATGGCCAGATAATGCCGATCGCTTTACTACCTTTTGTAAAGCAATCGTACATGCTTTTGTTACTCATCCAGAGCAAGGGTGGAAGCCTGATATTATTCACTGTAATGATTGGCACACTGGGCTGATTCCTCCGTTATTAGATTCGGTGATCAACCGACCTGCTACCGTATTTACTATTCATAATCTAAGCTATCAAGGGGTATTCCCCCATACCACATTTAAGGAATTGCAGCTTCCCAGTTATTTATGGTCACCCTCTGCCCTAGCATTTCATAATCAACTCTCTTTTATGAAAGGTGGGTTAGTATTTTCTGATTGGCTAACTACAGTTAGTCCAAGCTATGCAAAAGAAATTATGACTCCAGAATTAGGCTGTGGGTTAGATGATATATTGCGCCAACGCTCTAAGAATCTTACGGGTATATTAAACGGAGCAGACTATGATCGGTGGGATCCAGTTCAGGATTCTCTAATTGAAAAACCTTATAGCAAAGAGAGTTGGCACGACAAGGTTAAAAATAAGTTGGCGTTACAGCATCAATTTCATTTACCTGAAAATAAAACAATTCCTATGTTTGGCTTTGTAGGGAGATTAGTTACCCAAAAAGGAATTGATTTAATCATTAAAATTTTGCCTAAGATTATTTCAAAGCAAATTCAGATTATTTTTCTTGGAGAAGGAGAAGAGCACTACCAATCCGGCTTAGAAACGCTTGCTAGAAAATATCCTAAAAAAATAGGGCTATCTCTTGGTTATAGTGAAACACTTGCCCATAGTATTCAAGCTGGAGTAGATATTTTTCTTATGCCTTCTTATTTTGAGCCTTGTGGTCTTACTCAAATTTATGCTCTACGCTATGGTACGATTCCCATCGTACATAAAATAGGTGGGCTTGCTGATACAATCATAGATGCAACACCAGAGAATTTAGATCAGGAATTAGCGACAGGTTTTATATTTAATAATCCTACTTCTAGCGAGCTATTAAATGCTATTGAACGATGCCTTAATCTATACTCCCAACCTCATTTATGGAAAAAATTAATGCTCACTGCAATGGCACAAGACTTTAATTGGAAAAATAGTGCTAAACACTATCTCGAGCTTTATTACAAACTACTTCAAAGCCGCTTAACTATAAAGTTATAAAGTAATATTTAGGCATTTCTTAAATATCACATCGAAATTAGTTAAAAAACAAAAATATTTTAATTACATGATTAATAAGATCGGATCTCATTCTACATCGGAAGTAAATTCTACAATTAATTTAAAAGATAAAGAACTCCGTGCTCGGGTAAAACTATTTGGTAACTTATTAGGAAAAGTCATTCAGGTCCAATCAGGAGATAGAATATTTGTAGCAGTTGAAACTTTACGAAAGGGTTATATTAGCTTAAGGAAGAGTGAGAATACCTATAAAAGAATTCGATTACAGAATCTTATTAATAAGCTCAATCCAGAAACCTTGACTGAAGTAGTACGTGCCTTTAGCACTTATTTTAGTTTAGCTAATCTAGCAGAAGAGGCTTATCAATATCGCCTACGCCAGCGGCGGATTAACGCAGGAGGCTTGCTTTGGAAAGGCTCTTTTGAAGAGACTTTACGAGAAATAAAAGAAAGTGGTGTAAGTTTAGATGAGTTACAAAATCTCCTCAATCGCCTTGCTTATATCCCAGTAATTACTGCCCATCCTACAGAGGCAAAGCGGCGTACTGTAATGGATCATTTGCGTAAAGTATTTGTTACTAATAAATCTTTAGATGAAATGCGCCTTAGCCAGCGAGAAAAAGAGACGATTCATTATCAGCTTGCTCAAGAAATTCAAATTTTGTGGAAAACCAATGAAGTCAGGGCACGCCGCCCGCAAGTACGAGAAGAAATTATCAATGGTCTTTTTTATTTTAAGGTTAGCTTATTTCAGGCAATTCCTACTATTTACCGACAGTTAGAGGATGTAGTTAGAAAGGTATATGGGGACAGTATTACTACAAATAAAACCATTCATATTCCAAGTTTTATTCGTTTTGGTTCTTGGATCGGCGGCGATCGAGATGGAAACCCTAATGTAACCGCAGAAACTACAATAATGGCTGCACGCCTACAAATGAGAATTGCTCTACGACATTACTTAGGTAGAGTATCTGAGTTAATGCGTATTCTTACCCACTCAATCCCTTTAACTACACCGTCAAAAACACTTATCAGTAGTATTAATTACGATATTCGTGATTGCCCAGAGTCTTTCTTAGATGATCCTACTCGCTTTAGCCACGAACCCTATCGCCGTAAACTCCACTTAATTCGCCATCGATTGCAAGATAATTTACAAGCTGTTGAAGTAAAACTAAAGCCAGAAAATAAGCTTATGCCCCCAAAAGGAGTAGGATATGCTTCAGAATCACAATTTCTACAGGATCTTTATTTAATTCGGAACAGCTTAATTAGCCACAAAGATGGTAGTATTGCAAATAATGAGCTACAAGATTTAATCCGACTGGTTGAAAGTTTTGGATTTTATTTACTCAAACTAGATATACGTCAAGAATCTGCTCGCCATACTGAAGCAGTTGCAGAATTAGCCAGATCCCTCAAAATTCATCCTAACTATTTAGAGCTTTCCGAATTAGAGCGCCAAAAAATACTCTCTGAGCAATTAAGTAATAAGATAGTATCTATTACTGATCAAAATCAATTTTCGTCTGCTACTCAAGAAACTTTAAGTACATTTTATGCAATAAAACAAATATGTCATGAGATTAGCCCTCGTGTTTTTGGTCACTATGTTATTTCTATGACCCACACTGCCAGTCATGTACTTGAAGTGATGTTTTTAGGGCAGGTAACAGGGTTAATTGATGAAATAGAAGGGCAGAAATCCTGTATTTTGAAAGTTTCCCCTTTATTCGAAACTATAGAAGATTTAGATCATATTGAACCAGTTATCAGTGCATTATTGGAAAACCCAAGCTATTTATCCCTGCTTAAAAGCTCAGGGAATCAGCAGGAAATTATGATTGGCTATTCCGATTCTTGTAAAGATGGAGGAATACTTGCCTCTTCATGGAAGCTCTATGAGGCACAAAAAAAAGTAGTTTCTCTTATGAAATCATCTCAGGTAGATTGCCGTATTTTTCATGGGCGAGGCGGTACAATTGGTAGAGGAGGCGGCCCTACTTTTGACTCTATACTTTCTCAGCCTCAAGGCACCGTTCATGGACAAATAAAATTTACTGAGCAAGGAGAAGTGCTTTCATCTCGATATAGTAATTTTGAGACAGCAATTTATGAGCTCAGCATGGGAGTTAGCGGCTTGATTAAAGCCAGCATCACCACACGACCTGATCCCAAGGAAAAACAAGATTATTTAAAGATTATGGGGTTTCTAGCCAAAGAAGGTGAGAAATCTTATCGAGAATTTACAGAGAATACACCGGGGTTTCAAGATTATTTTTACGAAGCTACTCCTGTGAATGAAATTGGACTTTTAAATATTGGCTCTCGCCCATCTCACCGAAACAAGGGGGACCGCTCTAAAGCATCAGTACGTGCTATTGCTTGGGTGTTTTCTTGGGCACAATCACGGCATACATTTCCAGCTTGGTATGGAATTGGATCTGCCTTAGCAAAATGGCAGCAAGAACATCCAAACCAACTAGAAAAGCTACAACGGATGTACCGAGAATGGCCTTACTTCCGAGCTATGTTAAGCAATACCCAAATGTCTCTAGCAAAAGCAGAGCTACGTATTGCTCAGCAGTATTCACAACTATGCTTAGATCCTGAAGTAGGGGTGCAGGTTTTTGCTATGTTTAAAAATGAATATGAACGTACGGTAACTCAAGTATTACAAGTTGTTAATGCTCAAAGACTATTAGAAGAAAATCCAACTTTAGAACTCTCTCTTAAGCGTAGAAACCCCTATCTAGATCCCTTAAATCATATTCAACTTACCCTACTAAAGAGAGTTCGAGATCCATCTTTAAGTACTAAAGAGCAGCAAGTTTGGATGGATCCTGTGCTACGTTCTATTAACGCAGTTGCCACAGGTATGCGAAATACCGGTTAATTGATTAATCTAGTTATTTATTGTACTAGCGCCTCTCCCATACCCCTTGGATCGCTTGCAGCTTCGATAATGTCTCGCTTCCAATCCCAAAATGTAGCTTGCATGTTTCCCCAAGTGTGGGTACTTGCTTTCAAACGATGACCTAAAGCTTGTAATTTTTCAATTATTTCAGGAGGGAATGCTTGAGGCTCATATTCTACTTCATCAGGCAAATATTGATGGTGAAATCTAGGAGAGGAGACTAATTCTATAAGATTTTTCCCTTCCATATGATTCAAAATACCCAAAAGTACCATGGTAATGATCCGACTCCCTCCGGGAGTACCTAATACTAATACGCTATGATCATCAATTATAAAGGTAGGAGTCATGCTGGATAAAGGACGTTTTCCTGGTAATATCTTATTGGCTTTATTCCCTACTAAGCCATAGACATTTGGGACGCCAGGGGAAATGGAAAAGTCATCCATCTCATCATTGAGTAACACGCCAGTACCTGCAGGCATGAATCCAGAACCAAATGGGTAATTAATACTTAATGTTGCTGCTACCCAATTACCCTCTTGGTCAATAATTGAAAAATGAGTAGTATCTTGCCCAGATTCCCTATATTCTGCGGCAGATAATAAATTACTAGGCGTTGCTTTATCTAAAGTAATGCTAGATCGTAATCCTACTCCATAATAAGGATGAATAAGTTGCTCTGTAGGAATATTTACAAAATCAGAATCTCCTAAATACTCTGCCCTATCTCGATAAGCTCGTCGCATCGCCTCTATTATAAGATGAGTTTTTGATGCCTCTGGTAAACTCAATAGATTGTCTTGATTCAATATATTAAGCATTGTCATTAGTGCAATCCCACCTGCAGAGGGAGGACTTGCCGAAATAATGGTAGCTTTACGGTATTTTCCTTTAATTATTGATCTCTCAAGTACTTTATACTGATCTAAATCCGCTAAAGTCCAAATACCCCCTGCTGTTTTTACTCCATTGACTAATTTTTTTGCAATTTCCCCTTGATAAAAACTGGCTACTCCATACTCTGCAAGTGTAGTTAATGTATATGCTAAATCAGGTTGTTTAATTTTTTCTCTGAGTTGAGGGGCTTCTCCATTTTTTAAAAAAACTTGAGCAGTACTAGGATAGTATTTAAGAATAGGTAAACGAAAATTTACCATCCGAAGGAAATGCTCATTAGCTTCAAATCCTTGCTGAGCATAAGAAATTGCAGGAGCTAGAGTTTTTCTTAAGGGTAGTCGCCCGTAGTTTTTAGCAAGATGATCTAAAGCAGCAGGCAATCCAGGAATAGCAGCAGCAAAAGGACCATCTACTGAGTCTCTATTTCTTACAGATCCATGTTTATCCAAGTACATATTTGGCGAGGCGGCAAGAGGAGCCCGCTCCCGTCCATCAATCATAATGTCTTGGTTATCTTTAGCTCTATGTAATAGCCAAAATCCCCCTCCTCCAATTCCTGAACTATAAGGCTCTACTACTGCTAAAGCAGCACTAATAGCCACTGCCGCATCAAAAGCATTACCCCCTTCACGAAGAATTTTAGCTCCAGCTTCTGTAGCTAAAGGATGTGCACTAGCAATTGCCGCTTTAGGTGGTTTTTCTTGAGATTCAGCTAACCCAGAAAAAATAAATAGAACTATGAATACAAAAGCAGGAATAAAGCGTAAGATCATTTTAAAAATTATCTATTTTTAGTTTTCTGCTTTATTAGGGTTAAGTAATTGATATTTAGATTCTAATTCTTCTTGTGTTTCTTGATAATTTGGGTCAGGAATAATACATTCTACTGGGCAAATTTCAACACACTGGGGTACATTAAAATGACCTATACACTCAGTGCAGCGATTTGCTTTAATTTCATAAATTTCCTCTCCTTGAAAAATAGCATTATTTGGGCATTCTGGCTCACAAACACCACAGTTAATACATTCATCTGTAATTAATAATGCCATGTTTACTTCCTATCTAATTTTTTAGCTAATGCAGTCATAACACAGGAATGAACAAAAGCAGAAACATCCCCTCCTAACGAGGCTACTTCTCGCACTAAACTAGATGAAATATAGGCATATTGTTCAGCAGGAGTGAGAAATAATGTTTCCACTTCAGGGACTAAGTGACGATTCATGGTAGCAAGCTGAAATTCATACTCAAAATCAGAGACTGCTCTTAATCCCCTAATCAAAATTTGTGCATTACGAGAACGGGCAAAGTCTGCCAGAAGTACATTAAACCCTTGTACTTCTACGTTCGAATATTTAATGAGTGATTCTTTTGCTAACGAAACTCTCTCTGCTAAAGAAAAACAGGGTGTCTTCGTTGGATTTTCTGCAATAGCAACAATTACTTGATCAAAAAGTCGAGCAGCACGATCAATCAAATCACTATGACCATGAGTAATAGGATCAAAAGTACCTGGATAAATAGCTATTATTCTTGTCATAAAATACTATATTTCTTTATAAACTAAAGAATAGTTTACTTCTCCTGTCTGTTTACTACGAAATTTTACCCATGTATCAGGCAATGCTGAAAAGCCATTTTTTTTAGATTCCTCAATATAAATATAACTTCCATGTGTAACCCAATGATTTTGTTCTAAGGACTGAAATATAGGTAATAGTAATTTAGAATCAAAAGGAGGATCTAAGAAAATAATGTGAAAAGGCTGGCTAGTACTATTTTCTAGGTAATGTAAACTATCTTGATAAATAGCTGTTATCTTTTGAGTAGCTAGATAAGTAATATTTGTTTGAAGCATTTGGTAGGTTTTTAAATTATTTTCTACCATCAGTACTTGCTCTGCCCCCCGAGAACACGCTTCAAACCCAAGCATACCACTACCAGCAAATAGATCTAAGCAGCGGGCTCCTTCAATAACAGGTTGGAGCCAATTAAAAAGCGTTTCTCTGACTCGGTTCGGTGTGGGGCGTAACCCAGGTCCTACAGGAACCTTTAATTTTCGGCCACGCCAAGTACCACCAATAACTCGAAGATTATTTTCTAAAAAATTACTTTCACTATTTTTCGCTACTCTCACCTGCCGTTACTGTCACCATTTGATTTAAATTAATTCTATTTTTAAATGCAGCTCGAATTTGATCGGCAGTGACCGATTCTATTTTAGAAATAAATTGATCCAAATAATCTAAAGGTAGGCGATAAAAGCCAATAGCTGCTAATTGCTGTACTTTTTTTCCATTGCTATTTAGGCTTAAAGGGAAACTACCAACGATATTTTGCTTCGCCAAAGTTAATTCTTCTGCTGTAGGACCACTTTCAATAAAATTCTTTAATGTTTGATTTAGGACTTTTAATGCTTCAGCTGCTTGTTCATTGCGAGTCTGTAATGAAAGAATATATGGTCCATTGCTATGCATGGGCACAAAATAGCTTGACACCCCATAAGTTAGCCCTCGTTTTTCTCTCAGTTCAAGACTTAATCGAGAAACTAAGCCGCTTCCACCTAAAATATGATTTCCAACGTATAAAGGAAAGTAGTCTGGATTATCTCTTGTTATTCCAAGAGTACCTAGAATAATTGTAGTTTGTGTAGAAGGGTAGGTAATCGTATTTTCCTTTGAAGCACTGATCCCTGTTACTTGGGGTAAACTTGATGCTAGATCCCCTGTTGGAATTCCTTGTATTAAAGTTTCAGTAAGCTTTTCTGCTTGATGACGAGTAAGTGCACCTACAATGCTAATAATAGCATTTTTTTCTACATAGTATTTTCGATAGAACTCGAGAACATCACCTCGGGTAAGAGTTGCTAGCGTCTTTGTGGTTCCTAGTGATTGATGACCGTAAGGGTGATCCCTATATAAGAGTTCATAAAAGGAACGGCTGGCTAAGCTACTTGGAGATTGTTCTTGTCTTTGTAAGGCCTGCTCCATTTGGCTGCGTATCCGCATAAAAGATTTATCAGGCACAGAGGGTTTTGCTAAAATTAAAGCTGTAGTCTCTAAGGCAGAGTTCAAAACATCTTCTTTTGTTAGGCTACGCAGATTAATAATTGCCATATCTTTAGCCGAATCAGTACTAAACTGTGCCCCTAAATTATCAAAACGCTCTGCGATAGCGTCAGCGTCAAGATCCCCTGCCCCTTCATCTAATAAAGCACTGCTAAGTTGTGCAAGACCAAATTTATCTCCATCTCTTGCTGAGCCGGCATCAAAAATAACCCGTATATCCACCATAGGTATTTCATTGGCTTGAATGAAATATACTTGAGCTCCATTGGTTGTCTGCCAATGCTCAATATTATTAGAGGTTGCATGGCCTAGAGTGGGAATAATCCACAGTAAACATAAAATAATCCTATTAAGAATCATGATTACCCTCCTTTGAACTAGAGGCTGTTGGTCCCTCTTGGTTTTGCTCTTTTCCATGGTTAGATATAGGTATTAATTCTCCCCTTGTTTGGTTATTTTCTATTAAAAATTCTTTTGCAACCATTTGGATCTGTTCAGGAGTAATCGCACTGACTTGATCTACATATTCATCTATGAGACGCCAATCTAATCCTACAGTCGCTAACGTGCCTAATTGCATTGCTTGATAAAAGATAGAGTCCTCTTCATATACTTGATGAGCAATGACTTGATTTTTAATCCGTTCTAATTCTTGATTGCTGACTAATTCTTTTTGCAATTTTTCTACTTGTACTAAAAGTGCTTTTTCTAATTCTTCTATAGTATGTCCTGAAGTCGGGGTACCAGAAATAACTAGCTGATCGGTAGATCGAGCATATAAATTATAATCTACCCCTGCATTTGCAGCTATTTGACTGCCTCGCACTAGATCTTTGGAAAAACGAGAACTTTCCCCTCCATCTAAAACGCCAGATAGTACTTCTAAAGCATAAGCTTTCCATTTATCTTCCTGATTTTCTATAGTATTTATTATAGGTACTTTCCAACCTAGTAATAAATAGGGAATTTTTGCAGGTGTTTTAACAACTACTTCCCTTGATCCAATTTGAATAATTTCTTTTTGTGGTTTAGGCGGTGTAATTTTTTCCGGCTTTAAATTTCCAAAATACTGTTTTACCAAACCATATACTTGATTAGGATCCACATCGCCTACGACAACAACTGTAGCATTGTTAGGAGCATACCACTTTTGATACCATGCTTTTAAGTCATCAATATTATAGTTTTTAATATCGTCCATCCAACCAATAATAGGGTGATGATAGGGGCTACTTAAAAAAGCGACACTATTAAAATTCTCATAAGTAAGTGCATTTGGATTATCTTCAGTGCGCATACGGCGCTCTTCCATGACTACTTCTCGCTCTTTATCTAATTCTTTAGTTTGAAGTAGTAAATTTCTCATCCGATCCGCCTCTAAGCGAAAACTTACAGGTAACTGGTCGCTCGCCATTTGCTCAAAATAAGCAGTATAATCACGACCGGTAAAGGCATTTTCTTCCCCTCCGTGGGCAGAGATAATTTGCGAAAACTCATTAGGTTTTAGGGTTTTTGTTCCCTGAAACATCATGTGCTCCAGCATATGGGAAATGCCTGTAATTCCGCCGTATTCATAGCTCGATCCTACTTTGTACCATACCTGAGAGACCATCACAGGTGCTCGATGATCTTCCTTAACTAAAAGGGTTAAACCGTTTTCTAAGGTGAATTCGGATACTTTAGTTGATGCCCATGAGGGGGATGAACCAGCAATAACGGATAAAGATATTAAAAAATAAGTGATTACATTCATTTTTTACTCATATGTTAAAAATGGTAAAATGTCTAATAGATATCCATAGTATCACTATCTTTATAGTGAATAGTAACAAATCCTAAGGTTCCCATTTAATTTATAAAGGCTATGGCAAGTTTTTTTAAGCGTTGGCAAAAATCTTCAGAAGAAAAATCTAATTCATTAGAATCAAAAAACTCTAGTGCTGATACCCTTTTTGAAGGGGATCCAAAAAATATTCAAGAAGAAGCAAAAAAATCTTTCTTTGGGCGCTTGTACGAAGGTCTTAGTCGTACTAGGAGTAATCTTACTCAAGGTATTGAAAATCTCATTCATAGTAAAAAATCGATTGATCATGCTACTTTAGAAGAAATAGAAACCTTATTACTTACTGCAGATGTAGGGATAGAGGCTACACAAGAAATTATCGCCGATCTTACCCGTCGCCTTTCTCGTAAAGAGATCATGGATTCAAAATTACTCATGGAAGCGTTACGAGAAAATATGGAATCATTACTAGCACCCAATAATCAACCTTTTACTATTCCTAACCTTGAAGGGATAAATAAACCCTTTACCATGCTTATGGTAGGTATTAATGGAGTGGGTAAAACTACTACGATTGGTAAGTTAGCAAAAAAATTCCAAGAGGAAAGCCACTCAGTTATGCTCGCTGCAGGAGATACTTTTAGAGCAGCAGCAGTAGAACAGTTACAAGTATGGGGTGAGCGTAATCAAATTCCTGTTATTGCTCAGCATAAAGGAGCAGATTCAGCGTCCGTGATATTTGATGCGATACAATCGGCTAAGGCACGAAATATAGATATCTTGCTAGCAGATACTGCAGGTAGACTTCATACCCAAGCTAATTTAATGGAGGAATTAAAAAAAGTTAAGCGAGTCATGGGTAAGGCTGATGAAAATATGCCCCATGAAGTATTGCTTACTATAGATGCAGGTACTGGTCAAAATGCACTTAATCAAGTATTACAATTTCACCAAGCAGTCGGATTAACAGGAATTATAGTGACTAAATTAGATGGCACTGCAAAGGGGGGCATTATTTTTGCGATCGCTAAAAAAACAGGCCTTCCTATTTACTTTATTGGGGTCGGAGAAAAAATAGATGATCTTCGCCCTTTTAACAAAAAAGAATTTGTTACTGCACTTCTTGGATTATCTCCCTCTTAAAATAAGGAACTTATCGATTATTTAGCACTCTTAGCATTAGAGTGCTAAAAATGGCAATAATTATTTACATAGTATAGTAATAGTAGGAGAATTATGGATATAACATTACCTTATAATCACTCAATACCTTCAATTATCGGTAATAATACCCTCGATTCTTACTATCGGGAGATAGGTAGTATTCCAGTACTGAGTGCTGATCAAGAATATCATCTTGCTAGTCGCCTAAAAGATGATAATGATCTTGAAGCAGCAAGACAGTTGATTCTCTCTAATTTACGCTTTGTTGCCTACATTGCTCGTGGATATATCGGCTATGGACTACCACTTACTGATCTTATCCAAGAGGGAAATATTGGTCTTATGAAGGCAGTGAAACGCTTTGATCCAGAGCAGAAAGTGCGTTTAGTTTCTTTTGCGGTACACTGGATTCGTGCTGAAATCCATGAGTTTATTATACGTAACTGGAGAATTGTTCGAGTTGCTACGACTAAAGCCCAGCGTAAACTATTTTTTAAACTACGCAGTACTAAAAAACATCTAGGCTGGCTTAATACTCAAGAAAGAAATGAAATAGCAGCTGATTTAGCAGTTAGCCCTAAGCAAGTAATGGAAATGGAGGAACGGTTAAGTACTCAAGATAATTCCTATGATATCAAGGATGAGGATAGTGAAGAGCATACACCCGCTCCAGTAAGCTATCTTACAGATATATCTACAGATCCTGCGTATCAATTAGAGCAGCTAGATTATGGTGAAAACTATAGTAAAAGATTGCAGCAAGCACTTACTAACTTAGATGAACGGAGTTTAGATATTGTTAACCATCGTTGGTTAAGAGATTCGAAGAGTACACTTCATGATCTAGCAGCAAAATATAAAATTTCTGCTGAAAGAGTTCGACAGTTAGAAACAAATGCTATGAAAAAACTACGTGAAACAATAGGTAATTGATCTGCCAATCCCCTTATTTAGGGGGTTAATCCTGAATCCTTAAGTAGAGCATAAACATGCTCTACTGGAATTGCATAGGTAATTCCACTAGGATCTTTGAGCACATTCTCTCTACTCCCTTTTACAAAAACCATATTAATTACACCTAACACTTTACCAGTACTAGGATCATAGAGTGGGCTACCACTATTTCCAGGATAAGCGGTAGCATCTAATTGAAACACCATAAAAGGTTTATGGCTTAATTGTTGAATACGTTGTGGGTTAAGATCCCTAGTATTTCTTCCAGCAGTAGCAATAGGAACAATGGCAGATACAATTCCTCGATGAGTTACTGGATATAATCCTAATACGGGCCCAATCGGAAATCCTGTAAAAGCAATTCGCATACCTTCTTTTACTTCCTGCATACTTCCTAAAGAAAAATGGGGTAAAGTAGGTCCGTTTATTTTTAATAGGGCTAAATCATGAATAGAATCTACAGAAACGATTTCTGTCCGATACAATTTCGGGTTAATTCCGACAAAAACTCCGATATATTCATTATGTTCAGTATCTATTTTTTCGGGTAATACATGGGCATTTGTAACTACATGTAAGCCATCTGCAACTACAAATCCAGTACCCGAATAACTAGCTTGTACTCCTCGAATAGAAGAATAAGTACCTACTCCTACTACCGATGCTTTAACATGAGCAATAGTTTCAGGAAGAGTAGCAGCAATCGCTATGTTACTGAAGATAAAATAAAAAAATAAATTTTTTAATAAAAATATAAAGATAGGAAAATACATGCTATTTGATATTTTTTCAGGAATACCCCTAATTTTATAATTTGTTATTATTTCTATCTAATTTTCGTATTTTTACTACTCTAGGATCTATAGGCTTTTTATGCGTACTAGCGATAGATATTTTCTTACCTATTTTCTTATCGTTTGCTGTAGTAATAGCCTGATTTTGCCACTCATCCGATTCTCTTTGTAATATAGCAGCAAAGGCAACTAATCCATATAAAAAATCAAAATAGGCAAGACTTAAAAAGGTGCCAGATACACAAAACCCAGCAATAGCAATTTGTGTACCTTTCGCATAATTTTTTATATATTCTCCCTCACTAGGGAGGTTAGCTTTAGATATTTTTCCTAAGCGAAAATAGGTACTTAATAGCAGTAATATAAATAAAAACAGAACTAAAAACCCATGATCTCCCATTATTTGAAAGTAGACGCTATGAGCAGGACGAGGTCTATTACCTTTACTCCACTCCCGTATAAAAAATGCATGATCAAACCAACGTTGAGGGTTACGTATGACGGATTCTGAATCATATAAAAATCCTGCCCCTAAAAAGGGACGCTCTTTAGCCACATTAAACGCAACCCCCCAAGCCTGAACTCGCTGCATAAATGATTCGTCCCCTTTTACTCCTTCTTCACTGGTCATGGTTTGTTGGCGTTCTAACCATTTTTGTGGCATAAAATTTTTAGCACCTAAAAAAACTATAGGCGCTATTAAGATTACAACAATGATATATTTTCTATATTGCCAAAAAAGAAAAGAGCATACAACAAATAATCCCAGTAATGCTCCTCGAGAATAAGTGCCCATTGCAGCGATAGCAGATAAAATAGCAGTTGCATATAAAATTCTTTGAACCCATTTATTTTCTTCAGTTCGGGCAACCATAGTGGCAAGAGGCACCATCATCATTAGTACTAGCCCTATTTCGTTATTTCCCCCAATAAACGAACCTGGTGGTCCCCATACCGTATTATTTCCAGCAGTAAGGATTGTAAAAATACCTCCTTTCACCCCATAAAACCCAAAAGATCCAATGATAACTAGGGTAAAGACTCTAATCCTCTCTTGCCCATAAATCATCATGGTTGTCAAAAAAGTAAATAAAAAAGTTTTAATGACCTCTTGATAGTAGTTGAAAGCAACGTCTGGGTACCATGCAAAAGCACTGGTAATTGCAAAGTAGACTACAAAAATAGCAACGATAACTAGTTCTCTTGTCCATGGGATAGATTTACGATCCTTTGCAGCAAATATACTTAAGATGGTTACAATGGCAATAATTAAAGCTAAATGAAATCTTTCGATATTCCAACTCATTCTATGAGGGTTCATATAACTTAACCAAGTATAAGTTAATACCCCAACCCAAGCACGCGTGAGACTCATAGGAATGAGTGTAATCATAATTGCTAAGATAACTAAATCTCTAATTCCCACTATTTTTCTTATAAAATAAATCTACAGTAGATTGAAATAATAAATCTAGCTCTTTTGCTTTTTGCTCCCATGTATAGTGGGTACAGATAGTTTTGCGTCCCTCTTCAGCTAATTTTTGTTGTAATATCTTATTTTTTATCACCTCTACAATTGCGTTTGCTGTTTCCTTAGCACCCGAGCGGATAAGAATATTTTCTCCTTCACGAACTGAAAGCCCACCTACTGCAGTAGGTGAGGCAATAATGGGTTTTCCCATTGCCCAAGCTTGCAATATTTTATTTTTTATTCCTGCTCCTTTTCTCATTGGGCATGCGAATACAGTAGCTTGAGCAAGATACGGTCTTATATCCTCCACAAAACCAGTAACAATAACGTTATTTTTTACTAACGCTAATACATCTGGGCTTGGATCTCTCCCAACCAAGATTACTTTTGCTTCTGGAATTTGCTGTTGTACATAAGGCAAAATATCCTGCACTAGATAACATGCAGCATCGATATTAGGAGGGAACTCCATTGATCCTTCAAGGATAATAGTAGCAGGATCCTGTTCTTTTTCAGATGGGAAAAAATAATTTTCATCCACCCCATTATGAATGGTATGGATAGGAACTCTAGGGCAGGTCCATCGTAAATAACGAGCATCTAATTCGCTTACAACAGTGCACGAATCGGCCTTTCTGAAGAAATAATATTCGAACAATGCCTCTTGAATTAGGGATTTTCCTATACGGATTTTTTTTATTAAATTTGATGCTGCTCGCAAAAATCGCCAATATTCTAAAGGACCACTATCAACAATGTCAGCGAGAAAAGGTAATTTTTTAACTTTAGGGAGGCTAACTGCAGTACCTATACCCGACATCCATAATAAGTCATAGTTTTTTTCAGACAAGTGTTTATTAAGCCAGTGATTCATCTGTTTGCTTGGGATACTCCGTGAGATGGAGAAAGTACTTTTTATCTTTTTTAAAAAGGAACTCGATCTTTTAATCTCTGGTTTTTTAAAAACTTTAATTTTATGAAATATTTTTCTTAAAGCGGGAGGAATTTCACTATCCCCATAGCAAACCAGATCAAACTGATGTTTTACTGATAGATGGGTTACATAGTGATAAATACGTAAATTTTGACCATTATATAATGGAAAAGGAAAACGATCGCAAAGTACAAGAATGCGCATTTTAGCAAATGCCTTAACTATAAATTACACTAATAGCAGCACTACACAATTTTTTTATATAGGCCATGACATAATTTTTCAACATCGTTGTTCAGCCGTAATGATAGAGCATTTTAAGATGCACAGAGTCGGCATTAACAATGCTACCTTGCCAAGAAGAGTAGAGTAAATCTAAGTAAGAGGATATTTTTTTAAAATAAGCGGAGGAATTAAGTACTAAATCATCATAGGAAATAAGCATTACCCTTAGATAATCTTGAAGTATTTTTTGCTTAAAAAGCCATATATTTCTCATATACCAAAAACGTGCAAAAGCATTCTTACTATCTATTCGAGACTCCTGAATAGGTCTAAGCAACTTAATAAGTTTCATCAGAAATATTTCTACCATGTCATTCTATCTATTGGATCTCTATTTTGAATGATCTGATCAATTACATTTTCCTTGCCTTGCCAATGGTTATCTTGTGAGCTGATCGCACTATGATAATGACGAAAAACCCATAGTACTTTAGAGTGAGGGAAAATATTAAGCAGCTCAAGTAGTTTATCGGACTCGCAGAGTGCTTTCACAATAACTATAGATGCTTTTTATTTCTTCACTAACTTGGCAATTACCTCTGAAGACCTCATTTCATAGCTATGAAATGCAGGACATCTCGTTCGTAAAATACCTCTATTTTTAGGCTACGCTCTAAAACGTCCATCATGATATTTGTGCCTGAGTACTACATACCGACCGCAAATAATATTCGTTTTGTTTTTTAGTAAAAATAGACTGAAAGTGCTTAGTAGATAAAATGGCTGGATGAACTAGCCGGTCTTTAGTTTTTGAAGTTTTTTTCATAATGAATAGCTTGTTTTTTCCTTTAAAGTGAGCAATTTTTCTTTTATTTGCTTTCGTTTATTTATTATTTTTGTCTCATAATATTGCATCCATTGCACAAGAATAACTAAAACCCATACTAAATCTCCATAATAAGCAGCATGCTCCTTAAGGCGTATACCGATTAGATTATCAATAATCGAGGGCTGAATTATTTTTAGATCCCGAAAATTAGCTAAGCTATCGCTTACTAGTGTATGTAGCGGTTGATATTCTTTTAACCAAATACCGAAAGGTAGTCCAAAGCCATGTTTCTTTTTTGCGATTATTTCATCAGGTAGAAACCCTCTAAGGGCTTCCTTATAGAAATAGCGTAGATGAGTACGCTTAACTTTTAAATGAGCTGGTAAGCAAGCAGCAAAATCACCTAACTCTTCATCTAACATAGGAAACCCAACATCAATGCCAGCAGCATTACACATACCAATGACTTTTGGTAGATCGTTATCAGCAATTGTAATTCTAAGATCAAGGCCAAGCATACGATTAATGGACTGTTGTGCTGACACTCCATCATATAAAGATCTTAACTGTTGTAGAGGAGCGTCTGGATTAATGGAGCTAAGAAAATCTTTAGAGAAGATATTCTCTATCCCTATCCTATTGAGTGAATTATAGGATTCTAGCCTGTCTGGCATAGGCATTTTTGCTTGCTCAATGTAGCTGCCTACTTTAGAAAATCCAGGTATTTTTTGAGCTAGAGATATTTGAGTAATTGGCTCTAAGATAGTATCTTTCAAGGTTTTTGGAATTTTCCCATAGAGGGAAAATAGCCATTGTTTTGCATAGCGGCTGTTCCCACCAAATAACTCATCTCCCCCATCCCCGCCAAGTAAGTAACTCACGTCATCTTCTTTAGCAAGCTTGGCACAAAAATAGGTAGGTACAACTGAAGAATTTCCAAATGGCTGCCCGTAAATATGGGCTATTTTTGGAATTGTAGTAACAATATCCTGTGCTGTTACATAATATTCATGATGATCCGTATTAAAATGACGGGCAGCGATGCGGGCATAATTAGTTTCATCATAGCCATCTGCTGCAAAACCAATTGAATAGGTGCGTGCTGGCTGGCCTGTTACTTCCCCTAAAAACCCTGCAACTGTTGAACTATCTGTTCCCCCACTTAAAAATGCTCCTACAGAATTTTCCTCTCTAACAAATTTATCTACTGCTTTTTTTAGAATAATTTGTAAAGTTTTTCCGAGATCGCTTTGGGACGGTAAGCTTTCGTGCTCTTTAAACTGATAATGCCAATAGGGCTGTATTTCAGTTTTTCCTTGACGATAATAGAGTACTTGCCCCGGTGGTAGTCTATAAATTCCTTTATAAATTGTTTCAGGAGCTGGAATCATATTGAAATATAAATAGTTATATATTGATTGGTTCTCTATTTCAGGATTCACTATGGGGTGCATAGCAATTTCAGCTGGTGTAGGACCAAAAATTAAAGAATCTTTTACTACCGTATAGCAAAGAGAGTAAGTGCCATAGCGATCTACAGCAAAAAAAGCTTCTTTTTTAACACTATCCAGTATTGATAATACAAACGATCCTGTTAATTTGGAAAGTGCTTGAATACCGTTACGTTGAATATCATTAGCTAGTATATTTAATATTTCTTGCTGTAAAGGTCTATCATCCCAGTAAGGGTAGCCCGCAATCGTAATTACCATACCATTCTGCTCTTTTATTAAAGTACGATAAGGTAGATGTCCTGCAATTGCCATAGATTCTTGAGTAAAAGTAGCAGAACCATCTATTGGTGTATCTTGGGCTATGCTTGATATCAAATACTGTCTTTCATTTTCAGTTTCAAGATAATATTGAAACCAACCCCATAATCCTCTCATATCTATCCTCTTAATTATGAAGTAGTATCTTTACTAAATAGGTTTCGTAAATAACGAAGTTTAGGTATTACGCTCTCTTCAAAGAAGTAAAGTATCTGAGCTATCAGAGTGCGATTATATATATATACTTCTTTTAAAGAATCAGCAGTTTCCGTCCAGCGTAGCTTATATGCATTGTCTCCTGGTCCGAAATAATAGTGTTTTAAGGGTGGTTGAAATAGTTTTTCAATAATTTTCCAATTAAGATAGGTACCCGGAGAGAGTTCTGCTTTAGAAGAATTATAATCAGCCCTTAGAGCATAAATATTATCATTGTGAATAAGTTGATACTCGCAAGCTAGTGGATCGTTATCTATTCGTAAAATCCAGATAGATATCCAGCCACAATGGGTAGCATGTTCAGTTAATTTCTGAATAAAAGCAAGGGGGCCATTTTTATTTAAGGCACCCAGCTCGTTTTTTTTCCAGCTCGATATAGACATATTAATTACAGACTGAAGCGTCTGTTTTATTTGAGATGGATCACTTCGTATCCACTCGATCTTTATTTCTCCAGTACGTGCTAAACGACTCGCAGCAAGATTATTTCCTTTTTTAAGCCGCCTGCTACGGGTTTTATAAAATTCATCCCAGCTACTTTTTAAATCGATAAAATAATTTCTCATTTCTTCTTTTTCTGATTGAAAGTACCCAAGAGTTATAAACTCAGTCAATAATAAATTTGCCTTAGCTGATACAGATAATCTTTTAAAATTAATTAGATCCCACTGATTTTTATGCTTTTCAAGCCAATGAACTAAGGCAGGCACTACAACACTTTCCTTATCTAAGGCAATAATTACATCACAGAGTTGCGTATCAGGGATAATAATAAAATTAAGTACAAATAAAGATATCCCACGTATTTTCTGAGCAGATCTAATAAAAGGGCATATACCAATCAGTGTTGAGTTTTCCCATACTACTAATATCCATAGCTTTGCTCCATCTGCACGAAGCCATTGCCAAGCCGAATCAAACCACTCATAGTAGAGAAATACAGGAGCGTCCGTTTCTTGAGTTACTAAGCTATTCCATTGAGTTCTTAAACTATAAAAATGATTTTCATCTTCTACAATTTCTACTCGAATTTCACTCATTTGTTCAAATTTAATTTATAGTTAGCTACACATTTCTGGCTGATAACAGAGTGCGTTTTGCATTAGCCTAAGCATAAAACGTAGTGGGGTTTGATCCCATGGCGTAAATCTGGGAATTTGATAAGGGTCAGTTTTATATTGAGCTGCTCCCCAACTAGTAGTTACTGCTCCCATATAGCCAGCGTTTTTTACTATTTCTATATGATCTTTATTGAAATCTATATTAGGTTTACCGTTAGGGTAGGCAAAAATATTAATAGATTTACCAAGTATTCCTTCTAGTTTTTCTTTATTAGTGCAAATCTCATTTCTCACTTCCTTAAGTGAAAGACGAGATAAGATTGGATGGCTATGAGTATGACCACCAATTTCCATCCCTTCTTGACTCAGGGCCATTACATCGTATTTACTCATCATAAAATTATCTACAAGTGGTTTATCTGTTAAATTTAGTAGATAATCTACGACTTCTTGGCGTATGGAATAGTCTAGATGTTTTACTCTAGTAATGATATATTTCACCGCTTGTTGGCAATGCTCTATTGTGGATAAGTCATATTGACCAAACCCATATTTATTTAAATCTAAAATACTACCATCACCTTGTTTATTTCTTATCACTTCGATAATAGTATCATTCCACATTTGACCACCCTCTAAATACTTAGAGGTAATAAAAAAAGTAGCACATAGACCATGCTTTTTTAATATAGGTAGTGCATTTGTGGCATTATCTAAATAACCATCGTCAAAAGTAATACAGAGCACACGCTTAGGAAGGCTTTTTTTATGTAAACGCTCTATTGCCTCACCTAATGGCAATACAGAAAAATATTTCTTTATCGTGGCCATTTGCCATCCAAAATCTTCAATATCTACTGTATCTTGGCGTAAAGGATCTGGCTTTGAAAGCACTTGGTGGTAGATTAGGATAGATAATTTATTTTCCTTTAATAGGGAATAGAATTGTTTGGGGTAAGTAGTAAATAAACTAGTCATTTTTTATAAAAAGAAATCTTTTTCCATAAAATAGGCGGTATTTGAGCTATTTCGCAATATAGAGGATGTTGCGTTATCCGAAGAGCAAGCAGCCACGTACCAAAAATACTACATGCTATTATTATGAGCTTGCTAATTGGAATATTTGTAAAGTCTCTATATATAAACCACACTAATACAATCGGTATTGTATTCATTAGTGTGACATATACACTCTTATTAAGAGCTTGAATATACTGTATCGTATCTATGACAATAAATGTCTTTAGGAAAGTAAGCCATAGAATAATTTCAATAATAGTAGCTATTACCACACCGATAGCTGCTATTTGTAGTCCATAGGAAGCTATAAGTATTAAGATAAAAAATTTAAGTATTCCACTGATAGTATTAATTTTTAGAGGTAGACTTGGGTTACCTAATGCAATACAAAGATTTGGGTTAAAAGCAGCTAATATCTGAAAAATACCTGAGATACAAAGAATTTTAGCTACTGGAACAGAAGATGACCATTGAGATCCATATAATAATTGGATAATAGGATCAGCAAAAAAAAATAAATTTATATAGAAAGGCCAAGCTAACCCAGTAATATAGGTCATTGTTTTTAAGTAGGGATGTACAATATCGCCACCTTGACGATTGTATGCAGAAAAATAAGGTTGAACGACAAGTCGGATAGATTCAACAATCATAAGCTGGAAAAGAGATACAACACCCAAAGCACGACTAAATATCCCTACTGCAGCTACATCTAACAATCTTCCAAGAACTAAATCAGTAGATCCATCGCTTATTTCTTTAGTAATATTTATGCCCATTGCTTTTGATGAAAAAGAAGCAATAGATTTTGCCTCTTTCATAGAAGGGCGTATTGGAAACCATTTTGGGCGAAAATAAGCAGCCAACGCAATTGTAGTGACCATGCTGGCTACTTGAGCCCAAGCCATACTCATATAGCTAAACCCAAGAAAAGCGAGAATAATTACGAAAATAAATCGTACTGTAAGCGCACTTAAATCAATTGAGACAGTACGATTAAAGTCCATTTCTCGATGCCAATAGGCCATGACAACATTACCAAAAGGTAGAAGAAAAGAACTCATTGATAGCACTATCATTACCCTACCAACCCCTGGTTCTTTATAAAACTCTGCAGCAGGCTGGGCTAAAATTAAAATAATTAGCCCTAATGACCACATAACTAATAGGGAAATTCCTTGTGCTGTACGTAGTTTTTCTTTAGTCAGATTGGGTTCATAAGTTACATATTCACCAATCCCAAATTCTCGTACTGAATTAATGACTGCAACTAAGATAGTGGCAATAGAGAAAATCCCTATTTCCTCTGGGGTTAAGATTCGGGAAAGAATCATCGTTGAGATCAACGCAAGAATCGTTGACGCATAGCGTTGTATTGATGAGAGTAATAAGCTTTTACGAACGCTAAGCAACTGTACTATCCCTTTAGATCTTTATCGTTATATAGCAATAGCTATGCGGTTACATGACTCACAACGTATCTAAATTTTCCGGAGCGTTCCGGTAATATATTTTCAACTTGCTCAATTACAATATCAACATTTTCTCCAAGACGTTCTTTAAATCCTTTTTGAATAAAAAGTGTAGTCGAATCCTTATATTGACTATTAGGTATAATTAATATTTTTGTTCTTTCTTTACTTTCTTGAATAATTTTAAAAGATTCAATTTCTGGCAAATCTCTTAGAATATAAATAAGTGCCAATCCGTGCATCACAGTACCATCAGAGGCAACAATAAAATCGGTGGTTCTTCCCTGTACTTCCTTTAGTACAGGCAAGGATCTACCACAGGTACATGGTTGATTATCTAAAATACCTATATCTCCCGTACGATAGCGAATAAAGGGGAAATCCCGAGTTGCTAGGTGGGTAACCGTAATCTCTCCGGATTCACCTTGAGGCACAATATTACCTTCAGGATCAATAATCTCTACAATAATATCTTCAGCAGTAATATGTAATCTTCCTTTTGGGCATTCATGTGCAATAAATCCTGTATCTCGCCCACCATAGCCATTAGCTACTTTACAACCAAAGACTATCTCAATTAAATGACGTTGATCATCATAAAGCCGCTCCGAGGTAACAAAAGCGACTTCTATTCCTAAATTATTAACCTGTATTCCTTGTTTTTGAGCATGGCGTGCAAGATAAGAGATTGCACTGGGATAACCAAAAAGCATTCTAGGACGTATCCGCTGTATCTCAGAAATAAAGTAATCTAAATTATTTTGAGACATTTCAAAGGCAGGGAGTAAGTGAGTTCGAAAAATGCGATCTCGCCATTTTTTCAAGTAGTCTTGCGTATTCAATTCAATAGGTGAGCCCCATAGTACTACTTCAGGATCTCCAATATCCACACCCCACCATCGAGTAACTCGCCATTTTGCTGCTACATCGTGGCTTATTCGCTCTTTTCCCATATAAAAAATGAGGGGTTCACCACTAGATCCGCCAGTATTAAAGCGAACTAGCTTAGTAGCGTTATCTGCTTTCAGCGCATCACTATGATTTCGGATAATACTTTTAGTAAGTAGTGGAAACTTTACTAAATCTTTAGCAGAACGAATATCTTGAGATTCAATGCCATGTTCTTTGACGATTTGTTGGTAATAAGGTATATGGATAAAAGCATGCTGAATTAAATTTTGTAATCGAGTTGATTGTAACTTGATTAAACGATCCTCAGACCACCATTGAGTTTCTTCTAATTTTTTAAAAGCCTGAACAGTAGTATGACCTTTTAAGTACTCATGGAGCGGAAATAATACTTTTGAAATAAAAGCAGTAGATGGTGTCATATTTTTATTAGTTAGCAAGTTTTTTAAATTCACCGACGAGGGTACTCACTCGATATTCCCACTGATTAGCACCAGCATAGGTACGGATCGATTCTCGGTCCCAAGATTGGCTGAGTGCAGTATCTAAAGCAGACTCTAACGCCTTTGAATCGCCAAAAGGTACAATCATGCCATATTTTGAATCAGAAATTACTTCACGGTTACCGCCTACATCTGTGGTTATTACTGGTAATTCACAAGCCATAGCTTCTAAAAATACATTAGCCCAGCCCTCATTACGAGTTGAAAGTACAAATATATCAGCGGCGGATAGAGGCCATTTAAGATCCTTTGCTGCTATGGAGCCAAGAAAATGAACTACACCATCTAACCTAAGATCTTGAACTTGCTGCCGAAGCTGTACGCTCATATCTCCTTCAGGTCCTGATCCACCTACGATTAAGTACTGTAAGTTAGGAAATTTTTTTCTAAGAGCAGGCAATACCTCAATGACTCGATGAAATCCTTTTCGTTCTACCAATCCGCCCACAGAAATTAAAAATACCCCATTAGGATCTAGTGATAATTTTTGACAAGCCTCAATTTTTGATACTGGAGAAAATTTTTTGACATCTACCCCATTACCTACTACTTTAATTTTTTTAGAATCAGCACCTAGCTTTACTACATATTGCTTTAATGAATCGGCTACTGAAAATACTCGTGCTGCATTTTTAAGCCCTTGAAGCATAAAGTAGCGGCGAAGAAAAAAGCGGGATAGAGGAACTTCAGTACCTCGTAACGTAATAGTTACAGGAACCTTAAACCATTTCCCAAGTAAGGTAGCTCCATAGCCATCAGGATAGGCAAAATGAGAATCAATAATGTTAAAGCGTGGACGTAATCGCCATAAAATAGGAACAGAGCAAATTGCCATGGACCATCCATCTAGCCATCTGCCATAGCCAGGGATAGAAAAAAAACGAGGATAATATACTTCAACCCCATCAACCCCATCTTGTATTTCCTGTTTAGGTATAGGAGGACGAAAGCTAGGGCGAAATCGTCTTAGAATGCTTTGAAATGGAAACCAAGGCGTAGGTGAAACAACTACAATAGGTAAATACTTACCCACTCGAAACATTCGCTCACGAATAAAAACCCCAGCAGTTGGTCGAGCTGAGCTGGGAAAAAGAGTTGTGAAAATAAGAAGTTTTGGACCGCCCTTATTCATTATTACTCAATCAAGGAGTTATAGATACTTTGATAGCCTGAAACACTTTTTGCCCAAGTTCTCTCTGTTTCTACAAATTCTCGTGCTGTTTTACTTATCCTTGTCCAGCCATCACGGCTTCTAATGATATGAGCTAGGAATTCTACTAATGTCTCTGGGCTATCCGGTGGAAATAAGAACCCTGTTTTTTTATCTTCAATGAGTTCTCGGTGACCTCCAATATTAGAGGCAGCAACCAATCTGCCTTGTGCCATAGCTTCTAAAGGTTTAAGAGGTGTAACTAATTCAGTTAAACGCATGGATAACCGTGGATAGACTAGCACATCAATAGCATTGTAGTAATGCTCTACTTCAGTATGGGAAACACGGCCAGTAAATAAAATTTTCTTATCAAGTTTAAGCTCTTTAGCTAGTACTCTCAGCCCTTCATCCTCTGGACCTCCACCTACGAGAATAAGACGAACATTAGGTTCGGCTACAAGTAATTTAGGTATAGATTGAATGAGCAGAGCAAGACCTTCATAAGCATAAAATGATCCAATAAATCCTAATATTGGGCCATCGCCTAAATTTAGAGATTCTCGAGTGATCGCTGAAGTGGTAGATAGGGATTTATCTATTAGAAACCGATCTGTATCTACTCCATTAGGAATTACGGTAATTTTATCTGGTGAGATACCTCGAGCGATAATATCTTCTCTTAACCCATTACAAATGGTAGTAATAGCATTTACGTGTTTAAACACATAGGTTTCTAAGTTACGACTTAACTTATATCTCAATCCTCCTTCCCGGTGTGTCCCATGATCCACTGCAGCATCTTCCCAGAAAGCACGGCATTCATACATCACAGGTAATCCCGTTTTTCTTCCTGCAGCTAAGGCAGCTACTCCGTTAAGCGATGGGGAGTGAGCATGGAGAATATCAGGTTTTTCCTGCTGAATGACATCTATGATGCGGTTTTTAAGACTTTGAATAACAGAGGTCTGCACCAATATAGGTACCGATTCTAGAAAATTATTTCTAGGTAAAGTACGGTAAAACCGGAAATCCTCTATTTCTTCTATATCAGCAGAGCATTTTCCTTGCTTTGCACTGGTGACTTGAGTAGTTTTCCAGCCTAATGCCTTCTGTTGCCTCAAAATAGCTAAGGTACGAAAAGTATAACCACTATGAAGCGGTATTGAATGATCAAGAATGTGAAGAATTTTCATTCTAGGCTCTAAATTTATTCTTATTTTTTATATAGGTAATGGTAGCTTTTAATACTAATTATCTAGTCTAATGTAAACTCCTTCGTAAGAAGGATTCAAACATAAGTAAAGACCAAATAGGGGCACTATGATCTCGTTGTCCTGAAAGATGTTGATCCACAAGATTTTGTAGCACTTTCATTTCAAAAATACCTGAATCTGCTAGACTACCCCCAGCTACTGCAGCTTGTACTCGATCTCGTAATGGTCCGCGAAACCAGATGGCTAAAGGTACTGCAAACCCCATTTTGTGCCGATATAGGATTTCATTAGATAAATAAGGACGTAGGGCGTGTTTAAAAATATATTTACCTTGCCTTTTTTGATATTTGAGATGAGGAGAAAGGCTACTTACCCATTCTACAAATGGGTGATCCAATAAAGGTACCCGTACTTCAAGACTATGGGCCATACTGGCCCGATCTACCTTAGTTAAAATATCTCCAGGCAAGTAGGTTTTCATATCTAGGTACTGCACTTGAGATAAGGGATGATCAGGTCCATCCACGGCATGATTTCGTAACACTTCAATTCCGTTATAGCCTTGTAGTTCTTTTTGCATTTTTTCGCTAAATAAGCTATTTCGTAGTTGATCAGGAATAATTGCTATATTATTAAAATAACCCTCTATGCTATCCTGAGCAAGAGCTTGAAAAGTGGTTTTCCCTCGAAATATTTTAGGTGCCCAATCAAGTTTGGGGTATACATGTCCTAGCCAACCAAATATAGGTTTTCGAAAATTTAAGGGAAGTAAATTTCGTATTTTTTCTTCCCGCAAATGCCATCGATAGCGTCGATAGCCACCAAATAATTCATCACCTCCATCACCGGAAAGGGCCACTTTAACCTGTTGCCGAGCAAGCTCACATACTCTATAAGTGGGGATCGCTGATGAATCTGCGTAAGGCTCATCATAAATTTCAGCTAGACGATCGAGCAAGCCAAAATCATCTTGATCCACCTGCATGTCATAATGATTTGTTTGATAGCGTTGAGAGACTTGTTGCGCATAATAAGCTTCATCAAACTTTGGATCAGAAAATCCGATAGAACAAGTACGTACTGGCTGTTCAGAAAGGCCTGCCATCATAGCGACCACAGCACTAGAATCCACTCCTCCAGAAAGAAAAGCACCTAGCGGGACATCGGCAATCATTCTCATATCTACCGATTCTCGAAGCTTCTCAATGAGCGTTTCTCCAATGGTATCCTCGGATCCAGTCGAATTAGTATTGAAAGTTACATTCCAATATTGTTTTGGTTTAGGCTCCTTAATGCCAGGATATAAAGTAAGGGTATGACCAGGGGAGAGTTTATAAATATTTTGGAAAATAGTGCGAGGATCAGGAATATATCCAAAGGCAAAATAATCCTCTATCGCAAAATAATCAAGCTGGCGAGATAGGTTAGGATAGGCAAGTAAAGATTTAAGCTCTGAGCCAAAAATAAATTGCCTGTCAGGTGATATCGTATAATAAAAAGGTTTTATTCCTAATCTATCTCGAGCTAAAAATAAGATTTTCTTATTTTGATCCCAAATGGCAAAAGCAAACATACCTCGAAAGTAAGTGACGCATTGCTCGCCCCATTCTTCCCAAGCATGAACAATGACTTCTGTATCGCATTGAGTCCGAAAGGTATGTCCTCGATTCTTGAGCTCATCCATGAGACCTTTGAAATTATAAATCTCCCCATTGTAAACTACCCAGACTGTACTATCTTCATTGGTTAGCGGTTGATGCCCTGAAGATAAATCAATGATAGATAAACGACGGTGGGCAAGACCAACACCAGGTTCCATATATACCCCATCGTCATCTGGTCCTCGATGACTGAGTACATTGTTTATTTTAGAGAGTATTTGAGGATCGATAGGACGATAGCCATCAAGATCAAAAATTCCTGCTATACCGCACATGATAAGATTTTATAAAAGATGGATAATAAATTTTCTAAAATTGAGTTCTTAGAGCTAATTTAATAAAATTTCTTTAATTCGAAAAGCCGCTTTACCATCCCACAATTCTGGAATACATCCTGTTTTTCCACCTGTTGCAAGTACATCATGAACAGCAACCATAACTTGGTTCGGATTTGTACCTACAATAGTGTTTGTACCTTCTTCTACAGTAATAGGACGCTCCGTATTATCACGGAGGGTAATACAAGGCACCCCTAATGCAGTGGTTTCTTCTTGAATACCTCCAGAATCAGTTAATACTAATTTAGCTCTATCCATTAAACCTAGCATTTCTAAGTATCCCACTGGAGGAGTAAAGATTATATTTAATGATTGTTCTAATATCTCTAGTAACCCATTTTTCTTAAGGGCAGCATTTGTTCGAGGATGTAGGGGAAAAATAATAGGAATTTGCTCGCTTATACTTTGTACCAATAAAAGTATATCCCTTAATACTAAAGGATTATCTACATTGGCAGGTCGATGCAGGGTAAGTACTGCGTAATTTTTATTAAGCTCTTTAAGCAGTATCTTTTTATTAAGATTTTTTAAAGTCTCTATCGGAGGTATAGCTTTCAAGCGATGGTTTTGCAAGCTATCAATCATGACATTGCCTACAAAATGGATGCGTTTTTCTTCTATTCCTTCTTGAAGTAAATTTTCTTTTGCAGATCGCTCAGTAGTAAAAAGAAAATCAGATAGCTGATCGGTTAAAACTCTATTGATTTCCTCAGGCATAGAACGATCAAAGCTACGCAAGCCTGCCTCTACATGAGCTACAGGAATTTGTTTTTTAGCGGCTACTAAGGCACAAGCAATGGTTGAATTAACATCGCCTACAACAAGTACTAAAGATGGATTATTCTCATCAATAATAGGTTCAAAGCGTTGCATAATCGTGCCAGTTTGCCAACCATGGTTACCACTGCCTACTTCTAAATTAATATCTGGCTTAGGAATTCCAAGCTGTTGAAAAAACAACTCCTGCATAGCAGAGTCATAGTGCTGGCCTGTATGGACGAGTGTTAACGGTACTGCCCCATTAAGAGCCCCCATGATAGGGGCAATTTTAATAAAATTAGGGCGTGCACCTACAATGCACATTATTTTTTTGTTGGTAAGACTCATTATTTTTATATACTAATAAATTAACGCCTGCTCATAGATTATTTCTATGTAGCTGCTAATAATGAATTATAAACGCTTATATAATTATCTACCATTGTTTGAATTGCAAATTTTTTTTCTACTCGGTCTCGACCTGACTGACCATGGTTTTTTATCAGTTGAGCATTATTAATATAGGTAGCTAACGCCTTTGAAGTTGCTTTATAGTCTGCCTTTGAAACGAGTATACCTGTATCTTCAGCCACTAATTCTGGATTACCTCCCACGTGAGTAGCAATCACAGGTAACCCTGTTGCCATCGCTTCTAAAATAGTATTAGAAATACCTTCAGCAAGCGAGGGTAAAACAAAAATATCCATAGATTGTAATAATATAGGAATATCTTTGCGATCCCCTGTAAGCCAAATTAAATCCCCTAATTTTTCTTCTTCTATTAAATCTTCGATTTGGGATCGTAGAGATCCATCTCCTACGAGAATAAGCCGTAAAAACTTCTTACTATTAGGTATTTGTTTTACTAAATGAATAAAGGCTTGAATTAAAGTAATTTGATCCTTTATTGGTTCTAACCGACCTACCGTGCCAACAATTAAGCAATTGCTATCTGCAAACCCTGAAGGTAATACTGATTGATCTTTTTTGGGGTAAAAGCGTTCTGTATCCACGCCATTATAAATAGGTGTAATACGAGATATAGGAATACCTACACTCTGGTGTAAATAATTTGCAGTAGGTTGAGATAAGGCAATATATTGATGGACAAAAGGTCGGTGTAGTTGTCTTATCAAGCGATAACGCCAATTTTTTCCCTCTGGATCATGAATATCCCAGCCATGCTCCCCATGAATACGAATTTTTACTCCAGCAAAAGCAGCAGGACCTTGCATTTCTAATGCTGCAAGGTTACGTGTATGCACAATATCTGGTTTTACATCACGCAATAATTTCCAGGTACGAGAATAAATTGAAAGATCTCTACCCTCTTTTTTATGTAATTCATAAATAGGAATATCAGAGTGAAGTCGTTTCGAGAATTCTGTTGTATGCTTGATACATATAATGTGGTGTTTGTATTGACTATCGGTATGATTAACAATATTGACTAATCCATTTTCTAGCCCACCTGTTTGCAAGCGAAAAATAATATGTACAATGGTTGGACGGTTTTTTTTATAATGAGTGGACATATTATTTATTAATTACATGACAACATTGATCTTGGCGAAGTAATTTCTGGAGTTTCATTTAGAAATTTCAATAAAAGCCTCTGAGGCTCTTCTACTTCTACTGTATTTACAATATCGGTAGCCACTGCGATTAATATAGATCCATTCATTTGAGGATGAAGCAATTTACTCCAAGCCTCAAGCATTTTTGCCTTAATTAAATTTATTGTCTGCCACCCAGAAATGTCATACCAATACCAAACTAAGCGATAACCATTACTTGATCGCATAACTAATTCTCGTGCTTGAAAATTTTTTCCTTCTAAAGAAACAAGACGGTTTTCTTCTGAAACTCGTTGCCATACCTCATTATCGTAAAGATGGTTTTGAGAGTTAATCAGCTCTGAGTCTTGAGATTCATCTGCATAATAAATTGTAAGAAGTTGTACTTCCTTATTTTTTTCATTATTTAATGAATACACTTGGCGAGTATTTTGTTCCATTGATGGGAAATTTGGCTCCCAAACATCATTTGGATGAGATGGGTCTGACCAATTTAAGCTGCCTTTAGGAATAGATACAGTACAAGCAGCATTTATTGATTGTTTATATAACTGAGTTGCACTTATTGGCCCCAAGCTAGCTGCTGTGATGAGTAATAATCCCGTTAAAATAAATTGTTTTTTCGGGTTAGAAGCGTTGCTATTAATAAGAGGATCGACTAGTACAGAATTGACTATATTAGATTCGCGCCAGAAAGATCCTACCCAAAATAAGAAAAAAATAACTACTCCAAAAAATATCCAACCATAGATAATATGATCGATTCCTGTCGCAAGTTTCATACTACTTAGATAGGCAATCATAATAATCATATAAGCACGAATACCGTTAGCAACGATAGGTACTATTATTGAAAATAAAATAAATATCGCTCGTTTATAATAGTTCTGATAGCTTAAATAAGCATAAAGTGTGCCTAGCGCAAGGGAAGAGATAAGATATCTGAGCCCACTACATGCCTCTGCTACTTCAAAAGTTCCAGAAGGAATAGTAATATAGCGACCCTCTAAGTATACGGGTACTCCAGTTATTTGGAGACCTTTTACTGAAACATAAGCAGTAAAATCTTGTAATGGAGGAATTAATGCCTCGCCAATAGGTACTGCAAAAAATAAATAAGCAAGCGGAAATGTTAGAGCACGTACTACTCTATTCCCGAGAATACCCCATATTATACCAATAAGAAGTGTAACAAATAATAGTTGCTGTGCAACCTGCACTGCTGCAATATGAGCTAGTAACCATCCTATGGCGATTAGAAAAATAAATGCTATAGCAATAGGTTGTGGTTTTGGTTGAATTTGTTGAAGTTCTTTTCTTCTTGTCCAAATCATATAGCCGCTAATAGGAAAGATAAGGATTCCATGGGCAAAGGTTTCAGATCGTAGCCAAATAGATACAGTAGAAATAAGTGTATCTCTATAAATCAACAATAAGGCAATAAGGATAAAGCTCATTATACTGACAGCAAATACCCATCTAGAGCTCCAATTGGTATGTACTTGGTATTTATATTTCTCTTTTGTAGTATTCACAGCGATTTTCCTTTTTGTGAGAAAGGTGTTTTAAACTTATCTAAGTTGAAGATTAAGTCAAAAATTGTTATTTATTGAGTAACTGGGAGAGGAATTGAAGATGATGCTCCCAGCGATAATTAGTAAATACGTAATTTCTTCCAATTTTACCTGTTCCTAGCTCATCTCCTTTACGTAATAAATTAATCCCCTTTATAACGAGATCCTCAACATTCCTACCTATTAGAGCAAGACAAGCCTGTGGTAGCTCAATACCTTCTGCTGCCTCTGGTGTAGCTAATACGGGCTTAGCCATTGCCATGGCTTCAAGCACTTTATTTTGAATTCCTCGCGCAATACGTAGTGGTGCAACCACACCACTAGCATGGGCTAAATAAGGACGTACATCAGGTACTGATCCAGTCACATAAACCCGATCATGAGAAGTGAGCGCACGTACTGATTTTGCTGGATGAGATCCTACAATATAGAAACAGGCAGAAGGAACTTCCTTTAAAATTTTAGGAAAAATATGTTTTGTAAACCAAATCACTGCATCGATATTAGGACGATAATCCATGGCGCCAGTAAAAACCAAGGCTTTATTTTCTGGATTATAGGGGGAAGGAAAACAATGATCTGGAGAGAAGAAATCTATATCTACCCCATTAGAGATGGAAAAAACCCTTTCTGATAAATCTGGTGCTAAGGTACAAAACAATTTTGCCTCTGCTGGTGAAACAAATATTGAAGCATCTACCTGACCAGCTACTTTTTTCTCAAAATCTAATAAAGTATTCGCCTCTCGTTTATAGATCCATGAAAGAGGAAAAAATGAAGTTTTACTATAGGCTCGCCATTTCTCTGAATCCACATCTACAAAATCAACTATAGTAGATAGGCTTGCTGGTAGATATTTCAAATACTGTGCCATCGTAGATGAAAAAACAACCACTTGCTTTAAACAATAATGTTTAGCTATATCTTGTACCCATTTAGCCATAGAAGAATCTTGGTAATAGGCAAGTCCAAGAGGTTTTTTGGTAGTTAACGCTATAAGCGATCGAAATAATGCTTGATTTCGAGATAAAGGATATAGCTGTACTTTACCTTTACATAACTTTTGAAGATAGGCAGCATATTGCCAATCATCAGGATCATCAATAAAAGCCCCTACATGTACTCGATAATAACGGGCAAGAAAGCTTAATAAATGATAAGAGCGTACCTTATCTCCTTTGTTCGGAGGATAGGGTATTCTATGGGCAAGAAATAATAAATCGCCCTTTGATTCAATATCCATTTATCCAAGGTTACGAGCAATGAAAGGCCCTATAAACCGGGCTAGTGGTAAAGGTAGACGTTTCCACGCTTCAATAAAAAAGCGATAGCGAGGATTAAGTGGGTTTTTCTCTGGTATTTTATCTGCTTTAATGAGTTTATATTCATAATACAGAGGTTCCGGTTTAAAGCCCCAATGGGTTTTAAAATGATAAGAACCTGTGTAGAGTTTACTCCGTCCATAGTCAAAAATTTTTATTCCACACTCGGCAGATCGACGCATAAGCTCCCAATACATAAAATCATTAGCTTTCACATCTCTTGCTTTTGCCGATCCTCCCCCATAATAAGGCAATACCTCATCTCGGAAATAAAAACTCATTACGCTACTCACTGGATAGTAATTGTGCAATATGGTGAGTATTTCACAGCGTTTTCCAAAGACTTCCTTAAGTATTTGAAAATAATGCTTTGGAAAAACAGGGGTGCCTAAATTACGAGTACTTTCGGAGTAGAGCTGAAAAAAGCGGTTAATATCGGTATCTATAATGCCTAATAAACCTGTATCTATACCTTTTCGTACCATAGCCCGTTGTTTTCTAGGAATAGCAGCAAGGTTTTTATCTGAATCTGGATCAATTTCCTTGCGGAAAGTAACGTAAAGATTGCTACGACTCCAAGTAGGCTCTCTTAATTTAAGATTACGCAGTTCGAGATAGTCTACCCCTAAATCCCATGCTAGCTTATGGGCTGCTTGGGTTAAAAACTTACATGCTTCCTCAGATCCTATAGCACCACCATAAACACAAAATGGGGTTGAAATTAGAGCATTCCCAAATAAATAGCTATGAATATGTCCTAAAGGAAGTACGCCTATAATCTGCTCTTTTTGTTCTGCATATAGATAATAAGCTTTGTGCTGGTAAGCTCGTTCTAATACTTCCTTCCAGCCCGAGAGATGAAAAAAAGTACCTTCCGGGTTAGATTCCACAAACTGATTCCAGATTATCTCATGCTCTTTATTAAGGTATTTAATGCGTATCCCTAGTACTTTATCTTCTAATAGTGGTGTGTTATTCATAGTGAATTGCTATTTACATTTTTAAGGCAAAAACCCGATCAATACGATCCCAATGAAAGTCGGAAATAAGCTGTACTAATCGTTTTTCCATCCTCTCAAGATTAAGATAATGGCGGATACGGGTTTTTAATTTAAGGTTCTTTTGCCGAGGTTGTTCTGGATCAATTTCCCAAGGATGAAAATAAAAAATACAAGGTTGGTTGTCTTTTTGGTTTACTCTGCGTAGCGCCCAACGGGATAAGTGATAAGGAAAAAGCCTGAAGTACCCGCCTCCACCGCAGGGAAAATTTTGTTTAAATAAGCTAATTGTACTAATTGGGATTTCAAGTAGTAGTGCATTAGGTGTTTGAAATGCAAACCTAGGTGCCTCTGGCATTCCATAAAGATCATGGTGCACTGGATAAATACTAGAACTATAACGATAGCCAGTATCTGCTAATATCTCATGCGCCCACAAATTATTCCTACCAATAGAATAGCTTGCTGCTCGATAGCCTACAACTGGGATTCCAGATAAATCTTCTAGTAATTTTTTAGTGTGAGATACATCCTTTTTAAAACTATCAGGATCTTGATTAATAACCCGTGTGTGGTTATAACCATGGGATGCAAGCTCATGGCCTGATTCCACAATACGACGTACTAAATTAGGATAACGCTCTGCTACCCAACCTAGCATAAAAAAAGTGGCACAGATCCTATGATCGGAAAAGATTTGCAAGATTCGATCCGTATTTTGTTCAACTCGTGTAGTTAAAGTATCCCAAGAATCTCTAGAAATTACTCTTTCAAATGCAGAGACTTGAAAATAATCTTCTACATCTACACTCATTGCATTGGTAAGATTGTTTTTTTTTATCAAAAAAAGGATTCCTCTAAGTTTGTTAAACCCTAAACTAAAACTATAGGGTACTTAAAATCTTGCCATAATCATTGCCATAATCATATTTAATTGATAATCTCCCCCAGTACTACCTAAATTACCAAAGCCTCCAAGCCCTCCTAATCCACCTAGTCCACCGAATGATCCGAGAGCGTTCATATCCGGCATCTCACCCTGTCCATGAATATATCGTAGCATCACATTAACTTTAGGATCTAACCTATGATAGAAACTAAAAGAAGCATTCCACATTTTACCTGTGCCAGAAGCACTTGGGGAAGATGCAGAGCTTGGTACCGAAAATTGAGTATTCATCATCATACCACCAAGAAAAATGCCTGTACGCTGATCAAACTGCCAAGTCCAATAGGCTGATCCACCTTGTAATTTTTCTTTATCTCCTCTAGTTTGAAAGTCCCTATCCATTTCAAACGCATTGAACATCAATCTAGTTTTAGTAGTTAACTTATGGGACCAATAGGCATTCATCATAGTACTCAAAAAAGCTTCATTAGTTATTCCGGGTAGTGTAATAATTGGTCCATCATTTAATCCTTCTTGAGAAAATAAGAGTTGATCGAAAGTAAGGAACTGTTGGCTATACATTACACCAACACTATCCTTTTTTGTATTATAGCGAGCATTAAAAAAGCCCGTAGGTCCAAAAAAACGCTCTCCATAAGCACCCTGAATAAAAGTTCTTCGATTTGGTTGATAAGATAGTCCTGTATACCACATCATCCCAGTAGGCCTACTTAAAGGGTTGCCATTGGCTGTTCCTCGCTGAAAATTATTCTCTTCATAGCCTACTATTCCAAATGCAGATAATTTTTGAAATATACGAGCTCTTCCCATAATCATTTCAGAACCAAAGCTAGTGTCTGACATATTTCTACTATTTAAGTAATAGTGGCTTGTAAATGCTGACCAGCCAAAACGATCTCCAAATGCAGGACCACTTTGTATAGAACCCATCACCATATCTGAACTAGTACCTGCTAGATCACCAGGGGCAATCACTAATTGTTGGCGTCCATATATTGCATTTCCGGATAAGGTATCTCCCCAATTCCAACAATAAGATGGAAAGGCTTGCGCAGTGATAATGGTAGAGATGCTATTAGCATCTGCTGCATTTCCAAAACCACCGAGCCCACCTAAGCCTAAACCACCCATTCCCATGCCGCCCATGCCCATACCGCCCATGCCCATACCGCCCATACCGCCCATACCGCCCATACCGCCCATACCGCCCATACCGCCCATACCGCCCATACCGCCCATACCGCCCATACTGCCCATGCCACCCATGCCACCCATGCCACCACTATTATTTCTATTTCCTGCACAGGATCCACCGCCCATGCCGCCCATGCCGCCCATGCCACCCATGCTGCCCATGCTGCCCATGCCACCCATGCCACCCATGCCACCCATGCCACCCATGCCACCCATGCCACCCATGCCGCCCATGCCGCCCATGCCACCCATGCCTAGACCTCCAAACCCGCCCATACCTAGACCTCCAAACCCGCCTAATCCACCAAAATTACCAAAGCTTCCAAAAGGAGATAGCACAGGATTATCTAAAATTTGAAATCCCATAAGACCTACATTTATAAATAAATGATTTTTAATTGCCTCTGCACTTGTTATACTGTACAAATCATGAAAAAGTCTATTTGAAACATTTTCATTGGCAAATATCATATCTTGTAAAAAATACCTAGTGCTTGTTTTAACACGCCCTCCTATTTTCTGAAAAGAAAATCCCGGCATGATCTGGGTGATATAGGTACCTTGAGTTTCTCCTGATGTGCTAAGACCAGCATTATCTAGATATCCCTCACTTAGCATAAGCATGGGGTAGAGTTTCCATGACTTACCAGGACCTTCCTTAGCTTTTTCAGCAGTAGGTTTTTTTCCTAGGGCAGGTCTGTCGTCAATGGGTTCTTTAGTAGTAGGATTTTCAGCAGTAGGTTTTTTAATATTAGTGGGGAGATCTCCAAAAGAAAGGCTACTTACTAATAAAAGGAGTAACCCAACAGAAAGAGCAGGATAGTTTAATAACTGCACTATTATTTTTATAATTTTAACGGGAGTTATAGTTAGTTAGAATTATTTTCTCCATACCCGTAGCCATAACTATAAGATGATCCCATAGATTGCTGACTTTTATTCATTACTGCCCAAACAACTTGTTCTGTTTGATCTAACATAGCAACTGCTTCTTTTGCTGCAGTTTGTAATGTATTACCCGCACTTATTACAAATATTATTTGACTCATGAAGTGAGCTAAAACACTAGATTGGGTAGTCATTAATAAAGGTGGTGTATCAAAAATAATTACCCAGTGTGGATGTTTTTTAGCAATATTAGTTATAAAACCCAACATCTGCTGACTGGCAAGTAATTCTGTTGCAAAGGGATGATTTTCCCCAGAACCAATAACATAGAGACTCGGAATATTAGTATTAAGGATTACATCTGATTCGTATGCTGTGCCTTGTAATATTTCCATTAGCCCGTGCTTTTTTTGAATCCCGAATATTTTACTTGTCTCTGGTTTGATCGTATCTGCATCTATTAGTAAAACTTCATGGTTATATTCCATTGCAATACTAATCGCAAGATTAACTGCAGTAAATGTTTTGCCCTCTCCTTGTAAAGCGCTAGTTACCATTAATAAATTATTTGGGCTATCATCAAATTGTTCGTTTTTAAAAATAGTTTTTAGAATAGGTCGTTTAATTAAACGGTACTCTTCTGCAATTCTACTTTTAGGATTTTTTGGTGTAATGAAACCTCTTTGTTCAAGAATATCTAAATTTAAATCGATTCTCTCTCCTATAAAGGCTTCAGTCGGATTATCCGAATGATGTAGATTATGTTTTTTAACATGCGTTGGTTGATGATTTAAAGGGGATGGTGGTTCCAAAGCAAAACTAGGCACAGATGTTTTTTTCTGTGCCATCGCCTTTTCAATACTACTCATATAAAAACTGTCCTAGTTTTATTTATATATGACTCTCTATATTAATACACTGACATTAATAAAAATTTAACCTTGATAGCTTTAGATATGAAATTTACTAAAAATATTTATATTAAGGATATAGTTGACCATTATTAGGCTATATCCAGCACTTAATATAGTTAGCGTGAAGGAAAAAAGTATTAAATTAATCCTCTGTTTTTTTATTATTTGAGGTGTAAGAATCATTGAGACGGATCCTAATACTGGAATTTCTACTGTACTTTCAAATCGTTGTCGGGTATAAAAAACAGGTTTTAACATAAACAGAAAAAAAGAAAAGGCAATGCCAGCACCTATAGAGAGAACAAATGCAGCCGTAGCTAATAAAGGTCGATTTGGAGCAATAGGTACCGTAGGTTTAGTTGGTGGATCTATAATACGGAATTTTATACTCTCTGGAGATTCATCTACGTCTCTACCCATTTTTGCTGATTGACGACGCTCTAATAATTCTTCATAGTTTTTTTTATAAACTCCGTAGTCTCGTGTAAGATTTGCTAATTCTGCCTCTACTTTAGGTAAGGTATCTACTAAGCCTTTTAAACGATTTATGTTCGATTCTAAAGAATTAATGTGTGCCTTTTGAGCTGCTATTTCAGCATCAGCCTCTGCCAAACTAATTTGCATTTGTTGTTGGTAGTAACTTATTTTTTTGGATTCTCCTGAGGTTTCTTTTGAACTTGTAGTTTTCTTTAAGGGTTTATCGATTAAAGCATCAAGTTTTTTTTGTAGCTCTACAATACTGGGGTGTTTATCCGTATATTTAAGCAGTAATTCATCTAATTCATCTTGTAATTCTTGAATATGCTCACTATTTGCATTTGGACTAATAAAAATGCTCTCCTCACCATCTTCTGTCTTACCGCTTAGCTCGCGTTTAATCGCATCTCGCCGATCTGTTGCTATTTTCAATTCAGTATGAGCCTGTTCTAGATCAGCCATTTTTCCTTGGAGCCGAGAATAATAACCTTCCTTTTCATTGGGCATTAATCCCACATGTTCCCTTTTAAAGTTCATTAATTTTTCTTCAGAATCATTTAATAGCTCTAAATAAGATTTGATTTGCTTGTCTAGAAACTCCCCCGCCTGATAAGATTTGCTTTGGGATGTACCTAGGGTATTTTCTACAAAAATATCTAAAATTGTTTGCACTACTTTTTGTGCTAAAAAAGCACTACCTGCTTGATATGAAATCTCAAATAAATTATCCTGAGTCCCTTTTAACTTAATTTCTTTTTGCAGTTTTTCTACTAAATCTTCCTCTTCTTTGCCAGTAGTAAAAGATAAATTCATATCAGTCTCAGCGATTACTTTCTCTAAATTAGGACGGCTTAGTAGTGTTTTTGTGATAATAGAAAGGCGCTGATTTATATTAGGGCGAACTGCTAATCCTTGAAGTAGGGGACCTAATAGGGATTCTGTATCTACATAAACTCTTGCTTTAGATTCATACTCATCAGGCATGTTAATTACAAAAAGCCAGCCAGAAATAGCAACTGCCCATACTATTACCATACCGTACCAGCGATAACGCTTAATTCCACTCCAATATTCGTAAACTAATAGCCAAATCTCATGCATAAATTTTCTCTTGCTTAAAAGAAGGACTCAGGAATAATCAAGATATCCCCAGGGAGCATTTGAATATTTGCAGTAATATCTCCGCTTTTAACTAAATCATTGAGTCGTACTCTATATTCCTTTACCGTACCATTTACGGTACGTATTAATGTGGATCTATTTCCAGCCGCAAATTCTGTAAGACCACCTACTTGAATCATGACATCCAGTAGACTCATATTTTCTATGTAACTCAGTGCTTGAGGTTCAGCCGCTTCCCCTGCTACTCTAATTTGTTCACTAAATCGACCTACAAAACCAGATACCATCACTGTAACGATTGGTGTTTTTACAAAAGTAGATAATCTACTCTCTATATCATGGGCAAGCTCAGCAGGGGTTTTTCCACTAGCTTGAAGATCTTCAATTAGAGGAGAATTAATCCTCCCATCAGGACGCACAGCGATGCTACTTGAAATATCTTCATTTCCCCATACAAAAATCTCTAATTGATCCCCAGGACCAATAATATAGTAGGGAGCTTTTTCTGTTTGGGTAGCGATAGCAGGAGCCAGCGGCTTACTTGCACAACCAAAAAGAAAAATACTTACAATCATAGGCTGTACAAAAAGTAAAAACCAAAATTTATGGTTTTTAAAAAATATTTTTAGCATCTTAGTATTTACTATAAAAAAACCAACATTTTACATAAGAAATTTTTTTAAGAATTTAATCTTTAAACAAGAAATTAATATTTACCATTAGTTTATATTAGTAATAATTAGCATTCTAATATTATATTTAAAAATATTGAGATATATGTATTTATTTTTAATAAGAATTTAGGGTATTCTCTAAGATAGAAAGGCTTTTATAAGCTATAAAAAAATTTTTTAATTAAATTAACTTTGTATATAAACTAAGTATAGTTATGGTCATATTTCGTATTAACAGGAAATTAAATACTGTTGTATTACTAGTATCGCTTTTCTTAATAGGCTGTAATAAAGATCTTACTCCTGAAGAATATATTGCCCGTGCAAAGGAGTATCAAGAAAAACAAGACATAAGCTCGGAAATTATAGAGCTAAAAAATGCACTACAAAAATCTCCAGATAATACTGAAGCACGCTTCTTGCTTGGAAAGGCTTATATACAAACAAGTAATGGAGCAGCTAGTGAGAAAGAGCTAGAAAAAGCAATTAAATTTGGATTGCCTCCACAAGATGGAATTATTCCTCTGACTCGTGCTCTATTTTTGCAAGGTAAGTTCCAGAAAGCGATAGATAATATTGCCAAATATCCAGATTTACCTAAAAACATTGAAGAGGAGTTATTACCTCTACAAGGAGAGGCTTACTTAGGATTAAATAACTTAGAAGAAGCAAAGAGATATTATAACGCTGCACTTAAAATTAATCCTAACAATCGAGATGCCAATCTTGGAAAAGCTAAAATAGAAGCTGCTCAAAATGAATCTGATAAAGCACGCAATAGAATCAACAAAATACTAGAAAATTCCCCTGAATTTGCTCCTGCATGGAATTTATTGGGAAACCTAGAAAGGTATCAAGGAAATGCAGAAGCTGCTGAGCAAGCTTATGGAAAAGCAATTGAATTCAGGAAACACAATGAAGATGATCGTTTAAATAGAGCACTTGTACGTATTTTTCTTAAAAACTATGAAGGTGCAGCACAAGATCTTGATATTTTAAAAAAGAAAAACCCTAATCATCCTACTGTTAACTATGGTTATGGATTATTAAATTTTGAGCAAAAAAAATATCCTAATGCTGAGGAAGATTTTCAGAAAGTACTTAATGTTCAAGAATATACTCCTGCTCTTTTTTATTTAGGATTAACCCAATATAGGCTAGGTAAGCTAGAACAGGCAGAGACAAGCCTAGCTCAGTTTGTAGCTCAATCACCAGACAATAGCACTGGTGCAAAGCTATTAGGAGAGATACGGCTTAGTAAAGGTGATTACAATGGCGCCAAATCAATACTAAGTAAAGTACTTACCAAAACACCTAATGATTCACAGGCACTTGCTTTAATGGGAGATGTTGCTTTGAAACAAGGTAACCCAGAAGAAAGTGCAGAGTACTTCCGTAAGGTAACTGTTGAAAACCCAGAATCAGCTCTTGCTTATTCAAAATTAGGATTAAGCTTAGATCTATTAGGAAGACATGATGAAGGTACAGCAGCACTAGAGAAAGCAAGGGATTTAAATAACCAAACGCCCCAAGCAGATCTATTAGTAATTCTAAGCTATTTACGTGCTCATGAGTTTGATAAAGCTATAGAAAATGCGCAGTTAATGCGTCAAAAATATCCAGATAACCCTACTCCATTCACCCTAATGGGAGGGGCGTATCTTGGAAAAGGAGATAGTGATAAAGCGAAAACTGCTTTTGAGGAAGCACTAAAAATTGCCCCTGGAGATCCTAATGCATCACATCAATTAGCAAGTCTTGCAATTCTAAACAATAATCTTGAAGAAGCAACTACTCTTTATAAGCAAGTGCTTAAAACATATCCTAATGATTTGCAAACCATGCTCAGGCTAGCAGATTTAGAGCAGAAAAAAGGACAGGTTAAAAAAACTAAGGAACTTATTGAACAAGCCATAGAAACTAACCCTAAAGCACTAGCACCTCGAATGATTTTGGCTGATTATTATATTAAGGCAAAACAGCCAAAACAAGCCTTAGAAACCCTTGCTGATATACAGGCAGATAATCCTGAAAATCCTGCACTCATCGCACTGACTGGAAAAGCACAGCTTGCGGCAGGACAAACAGGTACCGCATTGGATTTATTTAAAAAATTAGTTCGGTTACAGCCTGAATCAGCAGCAGCACACTATGAGCTTGCTAAAGCGTATAACCAAATGGGGCAAGCTACTGAAGTAAAAAAATCCCTTAAGAATACGCTAGATTTAGATCCTCACTACCTAGCCGCTCAGCTACAAATGGCCTATATTGAGATGAGTGAAGGGAAAATGGATAAAGCGAATGAATATCTACAAAGTGCGGAAAGGGACCATCCTGATAATCGAGAAGTTATTAATTTAAGAGCGGGTTTTGCTCTCAAAGAAAACCAGCCTGAAAAAGCGATAGAAACTTATCAACAAGCACAGAATCGCTTTCCTGATAGTAACTATTGGCCAATACAGCTCTCTCAGCTTTATTGGAGAACTAATCAACAGCAAAAAAGTTTAACCACGCTAGAAGCATGGTTAAAAAATCATCCTGATGATTTCAGTGCAAGACTTATGTTAGCCAACAATTACCTCATCTCTGGTAAAAATGATCAGGCTAGAACATCGTTTACTAAACTCCATGATCAAGCACCAGAAGATATCATTGTATTGAATAATTTGGCTTGGTTAATGCGGGATGAAAACCCAAAGAGGGCACTTGGCTATGCACAACAAGCCTTAACTTTAGATCCAGATAATCCTGAAGTAATGGATACTCTGGGTACTTTATTACTAAAACAGGATCAACCTAAAAAAGCCTTAAAATTATTAGAAGAAGCAGCTAAGAAACTACCTAAGAATCAAACAATTCAGTTTCATAGGGTTCAAGCACTTATACAGAGCAAGCGTACCGATACTGTAGGTGCTAAAAAACTGCTGCAGGATTTGCTCTCTTCCGATGATCCATTTTTAGAACGTGATGAAGCAGAGTCTATGCTAAAGAAATTAGGGGGCTAATTACCTAATTTAGGGACCCTTCAATCCTTAAAGGATTGAAGGGGGGGTTCGCTAATAAAACTAGCGAACCCCTCTTCCTGTAACTACTACTTCAGCTGTTTGAAGTAAAATCATAAGATCGAAGAAAAACCCATAGTTCTTTACATAATAAAGATCATATTCAAGTTTTTTAAGCGCATCATCTTCTGTACTTCCGTAGGGGTAACTAATCTGAGCCCATCCTGCTAATCCTGGTTTAATTCGATGCCGTTCATTGTAATAAGGAATTTTTTTAGCAAGAGTCTCAACAAATTCTGGCCGCTCTGGACGAGGACCTACAAAACTCATTTTTCCTTGAATAATATTAAAGATTTGAGGTAACTCATCAATTCGAGTACGCCGTAACCACCAGCCAATAGGGGTTATTCTCGAGTCGTTACTTGCAGCCCAGCGTGCCTTTCCATCCGCCTCTGCATTTTGATACATGGTACGGAATTTCCAAATTCGAAAAACTTTACTCCCCTCTCCTACACGATTTTGATAGTAAAAAATAGGGCAACCGCTTTCTAAAAAAATAGCAATAGCTGCAAAAATCAAAAGAGGAGCACAAAGTATAAGCAGAATAATACTGATGGCAATATCGGATGTACGCTTACCTATTTTACGTAAAAAATAGCCTTTAAATCCTGTAGCGAGCAACAGCCAACGAGGATCCATAATATCAATCTTGATTTTACTGGTAGTGCGTTCAAAAAAATCAAGTATATCTGTAACCTCAATACCTAGTAGACGACAGCTCAGTAACGCATCAAAAGGTAGATTATCTCTACACTCATTAGTTGCAATAATAATTTCATCTACATTTTCCTGTATCGCATATTTCTGCAGAGAAGAAATATTAATTTCAACCAGATTTTGATTTGAAATCAAAATAGGTTCATCAGGAATCGGAATATAACCGATAATATGAATGCCAAGCTGATTAAAATTATCATGCATGTTCTCTAGGGTTTTAGCCCGGTTACTTGCCCCTAAAATGAGTAATCTTCGCTGTAAAGCCTTTAAATTAAGAAGATAAGAAAAAGTAAATCGAGTTGATAATAGAGCAAAAAAGGTAGTGATAATATCAGCAGTAAAAATACGCTTACCTAGATAAAGATCTGGAATAAAATAAAGAACAATTCCCAGTCCTAATGCAGCTAAAAATATAGCTGCAGCAATATGGTAAAAAATATCAATTCTTTCTTGGGATTGGCGGCGGCGATATAACCCTGCAATCACAAGTGAGGCGGTAACAATCAATACGTAGATAGTTGCATTTATCCATGTTGCCTCTATACTCTCTTTAGGAAGGTCGGACCAGCCTAAAAAAATAGTATAAATGGCAAGCCAGATACTAGGTAGTAAGATAACGACTTCAAAAAATGCAAGTAATAAAAAACTTGCTCTTACATAATGATTAAGGAATCGAATACTCATAATTAATTATTTAGTACTTAAATTTAAAGATGGTTATTATTATTTTTAGCTTAAAGATCTAGGGTAGGACCAATAGAGATAATACCGTAGGGATTTATAGTTGGATGGCTTCGAAAATAATGATTACGAATATGATTCCAATGGACAGTTTCTGTAACCCCAGGCATATGATAGATGCGATGAAGTAAGCGACTAAGATTTGGATAATCTACAATCCGCTTTTGATCACACTTAAAGTGGGTAACATAGACAGGATCGAATCGTAGTAGACTTGTCCATAGTCTTAAATCTGCTTCAGTAAGTTGGTTACCCACTAGAAAATCACTTTTTTCTAATTTAGATTCTAGTGCTTCTAAGGTATCAAACAGAACAGTAACCGCCTCATCATAAGCCTCTTGACTAGTGGCAAATCCTGCTTTATATACGCCGTTATTTACGTTATCATAAACAAGGTTATTCATGGCATCAATATCCTATTGTAAATAATATGGACAATAGTCTCCTGCTTTAGCACCAATACAATCAAAAGCACTGTTTAGCATCCGGATAATTTCACTCGATTCATTATTTACAATGGTTTCTTGCTGTTTATCCCATAATACAGGGACTACTGATCGACCTGTGTAATCTGAATTTGCTTTTAAGTAGAGCTGATAGAGTTTTTCTAATCCGTAAAGCGAATCTCCTGTAGCCCCTTCAAAGTCAGTACGAAACTCCCAACCATTTTCTAGCATCAATGGATGAACTACAGAAATACTAATATGGTTCTCAAGCCCTTTCCATGCACGCATAATTAGGGTGCGATGGGCCCAAGGACAAGCATAGGATACATATAAATGATAGCGATTAGATTCTGCTTTAAATCCCCCTTCTCCAGATAATCCCGCCGATCCATCAGGGGTAATCCAACTTCGAAATTGACTCACTTCTCTCTTAAACCTCCCGCCACTACTTTTAGTATCATACCATTGATTATGCCACTGCCCATTTACAAGAAGCCCCATAGTTTATACCTCTATATGTTTATAACGTGGATTTTAAATAACTATTATAGGGAATAAATACAGGTGAAAAAGAAGAGGAACGACGGGGATATTTATTTAAGTGGCGCGCCCGAGGGGATTTGAACCTCTGACCTTTGGCTCCGGAGGCCAACGCTCTATCCAGCTGAGCTACGGGCGCTTTGACGTTAAGAGGGAAGAATACCTGCTTTTAGAGATAACGTCTATGTTTAAGATGAAAAATTACTTTTTAAGTTGAGTAATATCCCGTACTGCTCCTTTTGCTGCAGATGTAGTTAAGGCTGCGTAAGCTTGAAGGGCTGAAGAAATAGGGCGATTTCTATTTTGAGGCTGCCAAGCTTGTATTCCTTTTTGCTCTATAGCCATTCTACGCTGGGCAAGTATTTGCTCATCTACTGCCAAATGAATTCGTCGATGAGGAATGTTGATTTCTATTACATCACCTTCTTCTACTAATCCAATTAATCCCCCTTCCGCTGCTTCTGGGGAAACATGACCAATAGACAGCCCTGATGTGCCTCCAGAAAATCTACCATCAGTAATTAAGGCACAAGCCATCCCTAACCCTTTTGCCTTTAAATAGCTAGTAGGATAAAGCATTTCTTGCATTCCCGGACCTCCTTTAGGCCCTTCATAGCGAATAATCACAATCTCCCCTGAATGGATGGAGTCGCTTAAAATAGCATCTACAGCATCTTCTTGGCTTTCAAAGACTCGAGCAGGACCAGAGAAAATCAAAATGGAAGGATCTACTCCAGCGGTTTTCACCACACATCCTTCTTTTGCAAGGTTACCATAGAGTATGGCCAATCCTCCATCTTGGCTATAAGCATGAGCAGCATCACGAATACACCCTTTTTCTCGATCTAGATCAAGATTTCGCCAGCGATTACTTTGACTAAAAGCTACTTGGGTTGCAATTCCTCCCGGTGCTGCTAAGTATCGACTCTGAATAGTCTCATCTTGAGTACGAGCAATATCCCACTGTTCAATAGCATCTCCCAAAGTTTGGCTATGAACCGTATATGCTTTCTGATTAATTAATCTTGCTTGATTTAGTTCTCCAAGAATGGCCATAACTCCTCCTGCCCGATGTAAGTCTTCCATATGGTATTCTGGGGTGGCTGGAGAAACCTTACATAAATGAGGCACTTTTAGAGATAAGCGATCAATATCTGCCATAGAAAAATCTACCCCTGCTTCGTGAGCAGCCGCAAGAAGGTGCAGTACGGTATTAGTGGATCCCCCCATAGCAATATCCAAGCTCATAGCATTTTCAAAAGCATCAAAGCTCGCAATTGATCTAGGCAATACCTTATGATCATCCTGCTCATAGTAACGCTTTGCTAAATCTACAATAATTCGTCCTGATTCTAAAAATAAATCTTTACGATCTCCATGGGTGGCTAATAAAGATCCATTACCTGGTAAGGATAATCCGAGTACTTCAGTCAAGCAGTTCATAGAATTAGCAGTAAACATCCCTGAGCAAGAACCACAAGTTGGGCAAGCAGATTGCTCATAGGTCATGACATCTTCATCACTAGCATAGAAATCTACCGCAGCTACCATAGCATCTACTAAATCAAGACTCATATTTTTTCCGTGAAGCTTAATTTTCCCCGCTTCCATGGGTCCACCTGAGACAAAGATAGTAGGAATATTAAGCCGCAATGCTGCCATCAGCATGCCTGGGGTAATTTTGTCGCAGTTGGAAATGCACACCATGGCATCAGCACAATGGGCATTGACCATATATTCTACCGAATCGGCAATAATTTCTCGGGAAGGTAGAGAATAAAGCATGCCACTATGACCCATGGCAATTCCATCATCCACTGCAATGGTGTTAAATTCTTTAGCTACTCCCCCTGCTTTTTCAATTTCTCTAGCAACTAATTGCCCTAGATCTTTCAAATGTACATGACCGGGAACAAATTGGGTAAAAGAGTTGGCAATGGCAATAATTGGTTTTTCAAAATCCTCTTCTTTCATGCCCGTAGCTCGCCATAGTGCACGAGCACCTGCCATATTTCTACCATGGGTTGTTGTTCGAGATCGATAAACCGGCATTGCTCTCTCCAAAAAATAGTTTAAGTTAGAAGTATTTTAATTTAAAAATTAATTTAATAATGTACGCAAATGCGCTAAATGAGCTTGTCCCCGCTGAATACGTTCAGCTGGATCTTTTGATGATTCTTGATTTTCCCATCTTAGATCTGCTGGAGGTAATTCTGATAAAAACCGGCTAGGTTCACAAGTGAACACCTCACCATATCGTTGGCGCTTTTCAGCTAGGGTAAACCACAAATTTCGTTGTGCCCGAGTGATACCTACATAAGCTAAACGCCGCTCTTCTTCTATAATGTCTTGCTCGATGCTGTTACGATGAGGTAATAGCTCCTCTTCCATACCTACCATAAATACGTGAGGAAATTCTAATCCCTTAGCAGCATGAAGGGTAGATAAGCTCACTGCATCCTGGTTTTTTTTCTCTTGGTTTCGCTCCAAAATATCTTGGAGACTAACGTGGGCGACTAGATCGCTGAGTGTTTGCTTATTGTCTCCTTGTTCATATACACGCCCTAACCACTGAACTAAATCTTCAATGTTTGCTATTTTTTTCTCTACCGTACGGGGATCATTATAGGTTTCAGTTAGCCAATGGTAATAGTCAGATTGTTTGATTAAATCCTTAACTACTTCAATGGGATCGCCACGTTGCCCTTGATCTTCTAAGTCAACAATCCATCGGGCAAAATTATATAATTTTTCTACTGCCTCTTTTGGAAGTTGGCTATTTAACCCTACTTCAAAGCAAGCACCTAGTAGACTTTGCTCCCGGCAAGTCGCATATTGTACTAATTTTTCTAGGGTGGCTGCTCCAATTCCTCGCCGTGGCATGTTTACGATTCGTAAAAAAGCGTGATCATCATCCCCATTAGTTAAAAGCCGTAGATAAGCCATCATATCTTTAATTTCAGTGCGATCAAAAAAGGAGGTGCCTCCACTCAAAGTATAAGGAATTCCTTGAGTACGTAAGGCTTTTTCAAAGGGTTGAGATTGATAATTACCTCGGTACAAAATGGCATAATCTTTAAATGCACAACGATATTTAAATTGATGGTACATTAGTTGAGCAATTACCTTGTCCGCCTCATGAAATTCATCTTGGCAAGAGAGTACTTGAATTGGATCTCCCTCACCTAAAGCACTCCAAAGTTGTTTTTCAAAAATATGGGGATTTTGGCTAATCAGCTGATTAGCTACCCGTAAAATACGGGCAGTAGAACGATAGTTTTGTTCTAACTTAATGACTGTAAGCTGAGGAAAATCTGCTTTAAGCTGGTGTAAATTCTCTGGACGTGCCCCTCGCCATGCATAAATAGATTGATCATCATCACCTACTACAGTAAAGGCACTCCACACGCCTGCTAAAGTTCTAATAAGCTGATACTGTGCCTCATTAGTATCTTGATATTCATCCACGAGCAAGTAATGCAAACGGTTTTGCCAGCGATGAAGTACTTCTATTTGAGAAGTAAATAAATATAGAGGCAATACAATAAGATCATCAAAATCCACTGCATTATAGGATCGTAGCCGCTGATCATAAATTTCGTACACTCGAGCAGCTAAATTTTCCTGTGGGCTGCCATCTTGCTTCAATGCCTGTTCAGGTGTGATTAAAGTATTTTTCCAAGCAGAGATTTGCCACTGTAAATTGTTTTTATCTCCATCATTGGTATACTCTTGTTGGCATATATTTGCAATCAGAGAGAGACTATCCTGAGAATCTAGCAGTGAGAAGTTCTTTTTAAGATTTAGATATTCCCATTCCTTGCGTAAAATATTTAACCCTAATGTATGAAAAGTCGAAACAGTTAGCCCTCGAGTTTTTTCTTTAGGTAAAAGTTGATTAATTCGATCTTTCATCTCTCGAGCTGCTTTATTAGTAAATGTAACGGCTGTAATAGTTCGAGCTGAAATCCCACAAGCTTGGATAAGGTAGGCTATTTTATGAGTAATCACTTTTGTTTTACCGCTACCTGCTCCAGCCAATACTAATAGAGGACCATCAATATGTCGTACTGCTTGTTTTTGTTGCGAGTTAAGCGTTTCCATAGATACGATCCAAGCGTCGATAGCCAATTGCCTCTGAGAGATGAGGTATCTCAATAGGTTTACTGTTCTCTAAATCAGCAATAGTTCGAGCTACTTTTAAAATACGATGATAAGCACGTGCAGAAAACCCTAAGCGTTCTGAGGCTTGTTCTAATAAAGAATAGCCTTGAGCATTAAGCATACATACCTGGCTAATTTCTTTGTTATTAAGCCAGCAGTTAAGTTTATTTGATCGGCTATATTGTACTTTTCTTGCTTTTTTTACTCTTACTTGAACTTGTATGCTTTGCTCTACAGATTCTTCTGCTTTAGAGTGTAATAAATTTAATGGTACTGAAGGTATCTCCATGTGAATATCAATCCGATCCAATAAGGGGCCTGAAACTTTAGCACGATATCGTTGAATTTGCTCTAAAGTGCATCGGCACTTTCCATTAGAATCTCCTAAATAACCACAAGGACAGGGATTCATTGCTGCAATCAGCTGGAATTTTGCAGGAAATTCTACTTGTTTTGCTGCTCGAGAAATAATAATTTTTCCAGATTCTAGAGGTTCTCTGAGTACTTCTAAAACTTTCCTTTCAAATTCAGGTAACTCATCTAAGAACAATACCCCATGGTGAGCTAGAGAAATCTCCCCTGGTTTGGGTTGCCCCCCACCGCCTACTAGGGCTGTTGCAGAGGCTGTGTGATGAGGTGCACGAAAAGTTCGATGCTGCCAGCTACGATCTGGATTAAAACCCTGGTTACTAATAGATTGCACGGTCGCGCTTTCTAAAGCTTCTTGTTCTGTCATTGGAGGCAAAATCCCTGGTAGACAGTTAGCTAGCATGGTTTTTCCAGCCCCGGGTGGACCAATCATTAACATATTATGACCCCCAGCGGCAGCGATTTCTAAAGCTCGCTTCGCTTGGTATTGACCACGCACATCACTTATATCTGTATAGCGGTTTTTGTTAACTTTAGGTAGATTTGGTAGCGGAGAAAGAGGGAATTGCTCTTGAAGAAATTGACATACTTCTAATAAATTAGAGGAAGAAAATATTTTAATATCAGAAACTAACCTAGCTTCTAGTAGATTTTCTTTAGCTATAATTAGAATTCGTTTAGCCCTTTTCGTTTGTAATGCAGTAGGCAATACCGCACGAACACTTCTCAACCCTCCGTCTAAGGAAAGCTCGCTAATAAACTCATAATCCGTTAAGTTTAAGGGAGAAATTTGTCCTGAAGCAGATAAAATACCTAATGCTATGGCTAAATCAAATCGCCCACCTTCTTTAGGAAGGTCGGCAGGTGCTAAATTGACGGTAATCCGCCGTGCTGGAAACTCAAAACGAGAATTGAGTAATGCTCCTCGAACTCGCTCTCTACTTTCTTTTACCGTAGCTTCAGGTAATCCTACAATGGTAAAAGCAGGAAGCCCATTGGAAAGATGTACTTCTACTGTAACTAAGGGGGCTTCAATTCCAGATTGAGCACGACTATAGATAACTGCTAAGGGCATGAATATAGATATGACTTAGCAGAAAATAAAATGAGGCTTATTCGTGCTTTTCTGTAGGTGTTTTAGAACTAGCACCTACTCCTAATTTCTCCTCTAGTTCAGCTACTTGTGCTTCTAGTACTTCTAATTTTATTCGAGTTCGAGCAAGCACTGCTTGTTGTACATCAAATTCTTCCCGAGTCACCAAATCTAATCGGGAAAAAGCACTACTGAGTATGGCACGAAAATTTTTTTCTATATCTTTTTGAATATCTTGCAATCCTGTAGGTACTACTTTTGATAATTTATGGGCAAGATCATCTAATATTTTTCCGTCAATCATAAGTTCATCCTTTAAATTCTCATACTTAAAATTAAGTATAACTTAATATTTATTTGCTAAGCTAAAGACTAGGTACTATATATAGTGGTTAATCGAGATTCTATTCATCTTTTTAAACTAGGATTTTACTATATTTTTAAAATTTAAAAAAAAGAGGCTGGATTCGATTAAAAGTAAAATAAAATATCAATTACGGCTAAGTCATCTACTGTCTATAGCAATTGCTTCAATTGCTATTCCCCTAGAGGCAGTAGATTTTAAAAAAAGTAATGGGCTTATTGATCTTCTATCGGAAAACAAACTAAGCCAAGAATCACTTATGAAACAGCTAGGGTTTTCTATAGATGGTTGGGTAGAAAGTGGCGTTGTAATTAATCCTTATCTTCCAAAGAGTGGCCGTAACGGTCCACTAACTTTTGATAACCGGGCTAATGTTCCAGTACTCGATCAGTTCTACTTATTCGTAGAGCGTGCTATTAGTAAGGAAGAAAATCAATGGAGTTTCGGTGGTCGAGCTGATTTCATGTTTGGGGTAGACGCTCCATTTACCCAGGAAACTGGGTTAGATATGAATATAGTAGACAATAACTTTTCAAATTTTTATAAAGTTGCTACTCCCCAATTTTATGCAGAAATTTTTGCCCCTTATGGAAAAAATGGCAAAGGGGTTAGTCTAAAAGTAGGTCATTTTTATACGATAATTGGTCATGAAACGGTAACTTCTCCTAATAACTTTTTTTACTCCCATGCTTATACCATGCAATATGGAGAGCCTTTCACCCATACAGGATTTATTACTCAGTCTGATATTACTAATAATATAAAAATTAATGCAGGAGGTGTTTTAGGCTGGGATAATTTTTCTAAAGATCCGCAAAATTTTAATTTTTTAGGAGGAATCAGTTTTGTTAGCAATGATGGGCGTAGTACTTTTGATGCTAATGTAATTACTGGCAGTGTATCTGCTCTACCCTCCAGCCTTCTCCATAGTGAACGTACTATGTATAGTCTTGTGTTTAACCATGATATTACTGATCGTTGGCATTATACTTGGCAGCATGATTTTGCAATCCAACATAACAATACAGCAAGCGATCAAGTGGATAAATGGTATGGTATGAATCAATACTTGATCTATAAGCTTAGTGAAAATCTTGGAATAGGGATGCGCTTTGAGTGGTTTCGTGATGCTAATGGTGTTCGGGTGTTTTCTAATGGACTCTCTGCTCCTGCAGACTATTTTGAATCAACCGTAGGGATAAATTGGAAAGTGGCAGAATGGGTTACTTTTCGACCAGAGGTTCGTACTGATTGGATGTACTCTAATACAGGCTATAAAGCGTTCGATGATAATACTAGGAGTAGTAGAGTCATCATTGCTGGAAACGTAATTATCAATTTTTAATCAATAAAATTTGATTACTTTTTTTGCTCTATTCTCAGAGTTTATCCTTAAGTATTTTATATTCAGATTCTTAGTTTCCAGAAAAATGTGCTACATGCTCTATCCCTCCTGCTTTAAGGGAAAAAAAGATAGAAATGAGCACTAAGATTTGATTTCGATAAAATAAAGAAATAAGAGATGCACGAAATTGGTTATCTAACCATGCAATAAGTGCTGTTATTGTAAATAAGTTAGTTAATGCCAATGCCCACCATCTAAAAAAATCATATCCAATAGGATATAAGCATAATGGACTTAATGTGGATAAAAGTAATAATAACTCTTTAGTCTTACCGTGCTTTTTGATTTCTTCAGAAACTAAGCTAATATAAATTAAAAAGGTGGGTATTAAAACAATAAATAGCTTGATATGATTCCTTACTATAAAAGGCTGATTAGACTTGATATCTTCCATTACTCTACCTATAGTTACATTTAAATTCTCTTTTAGTTCCCGATCATGTACTACTGCCACTGATTTTTCCATTACCATGGTTCCATAAGTATTGACTAGCTTTGCATAGTGCTCCTCTAAAGTACTATTTTTAGCTAGTCCAAAAGCTGAAACAACATATACAGTACATAATACTGTACCTAGCAAAAACAAAAGCCGTAATATATTTGCTTTACTGCTATCAAGGTAAAAAGAAAAAACTAATACTAATGGAATATGTATAAATAAGACAGCCTCATGAATGAGTATGGCAATAGCTATAAGTAAGTAAACAAAAATGTACTTATATGGTTTTTTAATTTTATGGATTAAAAACAGAGAAAGTAGAGCTAAAACAAAATTAATTCCATCCATATGTTGGAAATCAGCATAGAAGTGCTGGATAGTACCTGAATGAGAAAAAACGAATAGAAAGAATAATAAAAATCCGGTATGTTTCCAATAACCTTTAAAGGGAGCGATTGTTACAATAAGTAAAGCAGTACAAACGACAAAGAAGATACCATAAGATAGTTTAGTTACAAAATCATAACTCATTTGATAACCAAGCTGGCGAGCAAGCTCACCTACTAACCCTCGCTTTAAAAATTCATCTCTATAATCAAATAAAAACTGAGTGTATTCCCAAGAACATAATTTTCCTCCATAAAAACCATGAATCATAAAGAATAGAGAAACTAAAATACATAATATAGCTATTTGTATAGTAGTTATTTCTTCATTTTTCAAAATCAAAATATTTTTTTTATTATTTAATCGCATACCTTTGATATTTAGGTCTCTTTAGTCATCGAGAGTCTATACTGAGAGGGCATAATAATAACCAAGCTAATAAAGCGTTTGATGATAATACAAGGAGTAGCCGAGTTATTGTTACTGGAAACGTAATTATCAATTTTTAATCAATAAAATCTGATTACTTTTTTTGTTCTATTCTCATTACAAAAGTTTCAATGATTTGCTCATAGAGTTTATCCTTAAGTACTCCGTCTTCAACCCCAGCATCAATATTAGGGTTATCATTAATTTCAATTACTTTTACTCCGTGGGGAGTTTCTTTTAAATCCACTCCATATAACCCATCTCCAATTAAGTTCGCAGCTTTTAAACCTACTTTCATAACTTTGGCAGGTATATCCTCAACGCTTAGAGTTTGATACTTTCCATGTTTAGGTCGGTAAGGATTATTATGGTTGACGATTTGCCAGTGTTTTTTAGACATAAAGTAGCGACAGGCAAATAAGGGTTTTTTATTTAATACACCTAGTCGCCAATCAAAATCAGTATAAACAAATTCTTGAGCAAGTAGTAAGTCTGTTTTTTTAAATAATCTCTGGGTAATTTGAGCCAACTCTACTTTATCTGTTGCTTTAAATACGCCACGGGAAAAAGATCCATCAGGAATTTTAATTACCACCGGATAAGGGATATGTTGTTCTACTTTTTCCCAGTTTTTTTTATGAATCATCACTGTTTTAGGAATAGGTAAGTGATGGCTTTCTAGTATTTCTTTTAGATAAATTTTGTTTGTACAGCGTAGTATAGAGTCTGGATCATCAATTACCACCATCCCTTCTCTTTCTGCCTTTTTTGCAAAGCGGTAGGTATGATGATCAATTTGAGTTGTTTCACGGATAAATAAGGCATCATATTCAGCAAGCCGCCCATAATCTTGCTTTTGGATAAGCTCTATATTAACTCCAAGCCGTTTTCCTACCCTAATAAATTTATTGAGCGCTACAGGATCAGAAGGAGACAATTGCTCTTTAGGATTGTGTAATATAGCTAAGTCATAACGAGCATGAGATCGGCTCTTAGGCTTACGCCATGGCTGGCTAAGATACCCTTCTAAGGCAATAAAAAAGGAATTAGCTTGTTCAGAGGTAAGCTTGTTAAAAGCAAAGGGTTTAATCGCTGTAATGCGCCAATAACTATGATATTGAAATTCAACTTGCAAAATTGGCGTTCGAAAAGTTTCAAAAAGTAAGCGACCAAGCTCTTTTAATTCTTTAAATTCACAAAGACCAAAAAATAAAACTAAAGTAAATACTTTTGCCTCTTTATTCTCTTCTCTTCGGGATAAAATCTTATCTAGCTTGGCCGTTAAATTTTTAATATCTAAGCTATAAATAGCTTTACGACTCAAATCTTGAATAGTTCGTACCGTAGGAACAGATTTATGCCCTCTTGCCTCTGCAAGTAAGGAGCAGTAATAACCAAGACTTAAATAATGGTAACTACGGCATAAATTAATAATATGAAAATGACTCTTTTTGGCATATTCAGGAAGCGTAAGGTAATCTTTTGCCGAAATGATAGGAAGAGAGGGATAGCTCTCTTTCCAGTCGGAGAGACGATCCAGTAATAAGAGATGTTCAGCCATGCTTTATGGTCTTGCTATCATTAAGCAGGCTCAAAGCCATTATAGAAGCGTAAATTATTAGATGATAAAATAAATACTTAGCCACTGGTTTTTATATCTATAAAAAATATCTTAATTTTATTTTTTTGATGGTAGATTTTTTCTATATGATTAGAAAAAAATACAAAGTACTTAAGAAAAATATTTCTAACCTAAGGGCTATTATATTTATTTTGTACTAAAAGCTACCACTTAATTACAATTTTTCCAAAATGTTGACCGTTTTGCATTTTATCGAATGCATCAGCCAGTTCATCTAAACTAAAACTACAATCGATAACTGGTCGTATACCTGTTTGTTCAAGTGCAGCGATATAATCTTGTTGTTGACAGCGATTACCTACGATTAAACCCTGTAATCTAATTTGCTTAGTCATTAATCGGCGAGTAGATAGAGTACCTTGTTGCCCCGTAAGGATACCGATTAATGCAATATGACCACCTGCTTTAGTTGCAATAATTGACTGATCTAGAGTACCAGGTCCACCCACTTCGACCACATGATCTACACCATCTTCTGTAATTTCTAATACCTTTTTACCCCATTCTGCTATTTCTTGGTAGTTAATCAGATAATCAGCACTCAATATTTTGGCACGATCTAATTTTTCATTAGAAGAGGAAGTGCATATTACTTGAGCCCCCGTTGCTTTAGCAAGTTGTAATGCGGCAATGGATACTCCGCCCGTACCTAGCAACAAAACTTTTTCACCTGCTTTAAGAGAACCATTTACAATTAATGCGCGCCAAGCAGTTAATCCAGCTGTAGGAATGGTAGCTGCTTCAGTATACCCCCAGCCACAAGGGGCTAAAGTAAAATCTGTAGCTGGTCTTACCACGTATTCACAGGCAAAGCCATCGATGCCATCCCCCGGAGTACCTGAAAAATTGGTAACTTGTGTAAATGGTAACCCATTTTGCCACTGGGGAAAAAAACAAGATACGACTAAATCACCCACTTTAAACTCTGTTACACCTTCACCAACTTCTTCAACTACTCCTGCCGCATCTGCCATTAGTACTCGACCGTCAGCGGTAGGAATGCTTCCATTAGCAACTAAGAGATCGTGAAAATTTAATGATGAGGCGTGAACTGCTACCCGAATCTGATTAAATCCAGGTGCACCAGGATCAGGCAAATCAGAAATTTTAAGGTGATCAAGACCTCCAGGTGAGCAAACAGTAACTGCTTTCATAATTTTTTCTTAAAAATATATCGAATTACTCTCATTTAAACTGTTTCTCTAAGCGTACTCCATCCATACCATCTTCGTAGTAGCTTTTGAGTTCTTTAATTTTTTTATACCCTAATTGGTGAAATAATCCTAATGAAGCAAGATTATCTACTCGAATTTCTAAACGAAGAGAAGTAGATCCTCTGGCTTGAGCAAAAATTTCAGATTCTTTCACTAGTGCTTCCCCAATTCCTTTTCTACGAGCAGTTGGGTTGACTGCAATAGAATATAACCGTGCTATTTTTGAATTTTTTCTAAATAATAGTAACCCATAACCTAATATTACTCCGTTTTGCTCAGCTACTAGTATCTGTCCATTGGCTTGAGTAAGCATATAGCGAACTTGGCGATGAGAAAGGCGATCTGAGTTGAAACAAATATGCTCCAAAAATATTAAGTGATCTAAATCAGAAAGAGTAGCTTGTCGAATCACAAATCTTTAAAAAAATTAAAATGGCTTTTATTTTTATCGCAAAGCTAGGCTGTATTTTAGTAAAAATATTTAATTAAAAATGGCTAATTCTACTCACTTATTACCAGAAATTCATTGGCTTAGGAATTCCTCCCCCTACATTTATGCCCATCGAGGAAAAACTTTTGTTATTTCCTTTAGTGGAGCATTTATTTTAGATGCGAGATTTCTCTGCTTTGTCCAAGATATAGCCCTTCTATATAGTTTAGGAATACGCATTGTATTAGTACATGGTGCGGAAACTCAAATTGAGAATATTCTAACTCAAAATAATTTAAATTTAAGCGAGGTTAATGGTATACAAATCATACATTCTGGACTCCTACCTCACATTAAAGCAGCATTAGGTGCTACTCGAATTGAATTAGAGTCCTTGTTTTCCATAGGGCTAACACATTCTTTTATGGTAGGGATGAGTATACAAATACTATCAGGTAATTTTATTACAGCTCGCCCCTTAGGAGTAAGGGGTGGTGTGGACTATTGCCACAGAGGGGAAATAAGAAAAATAGATATCAATGCAATACAGCAATCTTTAAACCAAGGATCCATTGTGTTGATTTCCCCCATAGGTTATTCCCCTACTGGAGAATCTTTCTATCTTGATAGAGAGGAGATTGCTGCAGCTATAGCAATAGCAATGGGAGCAGATAAGCTTATTTTTATGATGCAATCTACTGAGATGGACTCAGTATCTCTGCCTCAAGAGCTATCCCCTACAGGAGTAACTCAATTTATCCAATCCTATCCTAAGCTCCATCCATCTTTAATCACCCATTTACTTAATGCAGCCCATGCCAGTCAGTACGGAGTAAAGAGAGTTCATATTATTAACAAAGATACGGATGGTGCATTGCTTATGGAGCTATTTAAACGAGATGGGGTAGGAATCCTCATTACTAATGCTATTTTTGAAGATACTAGAAAAGCAACTATAGAGGATGTAGGGGGAATTTTAGAACTCATCACTCCTCTTGAACAAAAAGGACTATTAGTACGAAGACCCAGAGAACAATTAGAAACTGAAATTCATCGATTTATTGTAATGGAGAGGGACAAAATGATTATTGCTTGTGCCGCTCTATACCCTTTTGCAAAAGAGAAAGTAGGAGAACTTGCATGTTTAGTGGTTCATCCAGAATATCGCAAATCAGGACGAGCTACAGCGTTATTAGCAACTATTGAAAAAGCAGCGAAACAAAAAGGGTTAAATCAACTCTGTGTGCTTACCACCCAAACTTTCCATTGGTTTCAGGAACGAGGGTTCGTACTTACTGATTTGGAAGCACTACCTGAAAATAAACGAGCACTCTATAATTATCAACGCAATAGCAAAATCTTGATAAAGCCCCTATAGTATTTTGTTTCCGATCAACGCTTATTGTATTTATATAAACTTCTATAATGTCTTCTAGGTTTAAAAGGGCGATAATCAGGAAAAATTAAGGGTGCCAGCTCATTAAGTGCTCTATGATATACTTTGCGCTTAAAATATACGATCTCATTCAAAGGATGCCAATAGTTTACCCATCTCCAGTAATCAAATTCTGGAACATTAGAAAAATTTAGTTGTACATCTTGATGCTGACCAATAAAGCGAAATAAATACCAAATCTGCTTTTGACCAATGCATAAAGGTTTATTATCATAACGAATAAAATGCTGAGGAAGGCGATAATGCAGCCAATTCCGAGTGCAACCAATAATTTCTGCGTGATTTGGTTTTATTCCAATCTCTTCTTCTAATTCACGATATGCCGCCTCCTCTGGAGTCTCATTTTTTTTTACCCCACCTTGCGGAAACTGCCACGCCTGTTCTTTAATACGCCGTGCCCACAACACTTTATTATCAGGATTACATAGAATAATTCCTACATTTTCTCTAAAACCATCTTGGTCAATCATGACCTGCTACACCCTTTACCTTAAGATAACGATTATCATATTTTAAGATATCTAAATTTTAACACTTAGATCTAAATTATTGGCTATTTATAAAGAAATTTAAAATAAGGACGTAATGAAAAAATGGGATTGGCAATATTTGATTTAGATAATACATTGATTGGAGGGGATTCTGATTATTTGTGGAATTTATTCTTAGCAGAACTAGAAATTGTTGATGGTACTCATCGAATGGCAAAAAACGATGTGTTCTATCAACAATACTTAGAGGGTATTCTAGATATTTACGAGTTTCTTACTTTTCAATTTGAGCCACTAAAAAACCACCCTGTTAGCCAGCTCACTACGTGGAGATCCCAATATATTAAAGAAAAAATTCAACCTATTATTTTACCTAAAGCCCTAGAGCTAATTAATTTTCATCAAAGGCAAGGGCATATATTACTAATTATTACCGCAACTAATCGATTTATTACCCAACCTATTGCAGAAATACTGGGTGTGAAGCATCTCATTGCGACTGAACCTGAAATGCAAGATGGATGTTATACAGGAAGAGTGGTAGGAACTCCTTCCTATCGAGAAGGTAAAATAACCCGTCTAAACGAATGGCTAGCTACACAACATCTATCTTTAAATAATCCTAGCTGGTTTTATAGTGATTCCCATAATGATATTCCTTTGTTAGAGCGAGTCACCTATCCCACTGCAGTGGATCCAGATAAAAAATTAGCAAATCATGCTAAAAATGAAGGTTGGAAAATTATCAGTTTGAGAACCTAGAGTCATTCGTAAAACTCTCTAAACTTGTCTCTTCAATAACGGATTGAACCGTATCCTCACTAATAGTATGTAATTCTTCAGTATAGGCATGAAGTAATAATCGTTCACAAAAAATATTGATCCGCCGGGGAATACCTTGGGTATGTTTATATATCAACTGGTAAGCATCACTAGTGATTACAGGATCCTTATGCCAACCCACATGTTTTAAGCGGTGTTCAATATAGCCTTGAGTTTCTTCTCTGCCTAGAGGGCTAAGATGGTAGGCAGCGATAATTCTTTGCCGTAAGTGTTCCATACTTTTTAAAGCTAAAATTTGCCGTAGCTCATTCTGCCCTAGCAAAAAGCATTGTAATAGTGCTTTACCATTAATTTGAAAATTAGAAAGGAGTCTTAATTCTTCGAGGGAATCTGAAGGCAGATCTTGAGCTTCATCTACAATTAACAGTACACGCCTACCTCTTTGAGTTTGGTTAATTAAAAAAGATTCAAGATTTTTTAATAATGCAGCTTTCGTTAATCCTTCATAGGTCAGGTGATAGGAAGCAGCAATGTATCGGAGCATATCGCTTGACTCTAATTGAGTTGTGCCTATTTGGGTAGCAATGACATCATTCTCAAGCTCTGAAATAAGCATTTGAACGAGCATACTTTTACCAGTGCCCACAGGGCCGGTAATAGCAATAAACCCCTCTCCTTGCATAAGTCCATAGCGTAGATAAGAAATAGCCCGTTTATGGATAGTACTTCCATAAAAAAATTGAGGATTTACACTGAGTTGAAAGGCTCTTCCCGTTAAATTATAAAAACTTTGATACATAAGTACTTTATTATAAAGAGGGTTTTAAATGTAATTTTTTATTTTAGCAACAAATAAATAAGCCTTATAATACAGTTTCTATAAATGATAAATATACATTATTGAATATCTACCTTTAAAAAACCAAATTACGAAAAAGTTAGAAGAAGATGAAAGTTACAATTTTTGGATCAGGTTATGTAGGGCTAGTTACTGGAGTTTGCTTAGCAGAGGTAGGTAATGAGGTCCTTTGTATTGATATTGATGAGCAGAAAATTACAGCCCTAAAACAAGGAAAATCCCCAATCTATGAACCTGGATTGGAAGCTTTATTACAAAAGAATATAGAGGGAAATCGAATTGATTTCACTACAGATATATCCTTGGGAGTAGCTCATGGTCTTTTTCAATTTATTGCAGTAGGCACTCCTCCTGATGAAGACGGAGCGGCCGATTTACAGTATGTTCTCGCCGTTGCTAAAAGTATAGCCGAATCTATGGGAGATTACCGAGTTATTATCAATAAATCTACTGTACCGGTAGGTACCGCTGATAAGGTTAAAGAAACCATTCAGAAAACCCTAGATAGCCGGAAAGTAAATGTTGAGTTTGATGTGGTTTCAAACCCTGAATTCCTTAAAGAGGGTGCAGCGATTGAAGATTTTATGAAGCCCGATCGGGTTATTATTGGTACTGATAATCCACGAACTACCGAATTGTTGCGAGTATTGTATGCACCATTTAATCGAAATCATAATCGGCTTATTACTATGGATATTCGATCGGCAGAGCTTACTAAATATGCAGCCAATGCCATGCTCGCCACTAAAATTAGTTTTATGAATGAGCTGGCTAATCTTTCTGAAAAATTAGGTGCAAATATTGAACAAATCCGCCAAGGAATTGGTGCCGATCCTCGAATTGGCTATCACTTCATCTATCCTGGATGTGGGTATGGAGGATCTTGTTTTCCTAAAGATGTAAAAGCTCTAGAACGCACTGCTCGGGGAGTTGGCTATCATGCACAGTTACTGAGTGCTGTTGAAGCAGTCAATGATCGGCAAAAAAATATACTTTTTAAAAAAATAAAAAATCATTTTAAAGACAATCTTTCAGGAAAGACTATTGCACTTTGGGGGCTTTCATTTAAACCTAATACAGATGATATGCGAGAAGCTCCCAGTCGCACTTTAATAGAAGCTCTTTGGGAAGAAGATGTTCGAGTACAGGCCTATGATCCAGTGGCTATGGAAGAGGCACGGCGTATCTATGGAAAAGAAGAAAAACTTACTCTATGTAAAATGCCAGAGGCTGCATTAGAAAATGCAGATGCACTGGCTATTGTGACAGAATGGAACATATTTCGTAGCCCAAATTTTGAAAAAATTAAATCTACCTTGAAGGAAGCTATTATTTTTGACGGTCGTAATTTATACGACCCTTTGCTCTTAGCAAAGCTAGGTATTACTTATTATTCAATTGGACGGTAATTTTTAGGATTTTATCTATGCAATGGGAATCGGTTATTGGGTTAGAAATTCATACCCAGCTTGCCACGCAATCTAAAATTTTTTCAGGAGCAGCTACTGCCTATGGGGCACTACCTAATACACAAGCTTGCGCAGTAGATTTAGGATTACCCGGGGTGCTTCCAGTGCTTAATGAAGCAGCAGTAAAAATGGCAGTAAAATTTGGGTTGGGAATCCATGCGGACATTACCCGTCATTCTGTATTTGCTCGTAAAAATTATTTTTATCCAGATTTACCTAAAGGCTATCAAATCAGCCAATATGAGCTTCCCATTGTAGCAAAAGGTCATATAACCATTAGGTTAGAAGATGGCACTGACAAAAGGATTAATATTACCCGTGCCCATTTAGAGGAGGATGCAGGAAAGTCTCTCCATGAAGATTTCCAAGGAATGACTGGGATCGATTTAAATCGGGCTGGCACACCTCTATTAGAAATTGTCTCAGAGCCAGAACTACGCTCTGCAAAAGAGGCAGTCGCTTACATGAAAAAAATCCATACCTTAGTGCGTTATTTAGGCACTTGCGATGGTAATATGCAGGAAGGATCTTTTCGTTGCGATGCTAATGTCTCGGTACGTCCTTTTGGGCAAGAAACTTTTGGCACTCGTACAGAACTTAAAAACATCAATTCCTTCCGTTTTGTAGAGCGTGCTATTGAATATGAAATTGAGCGCCAAATTGAAGTTTTAGAATCGGGGGGCACCATTACTCAAGAAACCCGTTTATTTGATCCCAGTAAAAATGAAACTAGACCCATGCGCAGTAAAGAAGAAGCTATGGATTATCGATATTTTCCAGATCCTGACTTGCTCCCTTTAGTGATTGATGATGAATTTATTGCGGCAATTAAAACTACTCTACCAGAGCTTCCTGATACAAAGCGAGAACGGTTTATTAATGAATATCAACTCTCTGCTTATGACTCAGATGTATTAACTTCAAGCCGAGAATTAGCAGATTACTACGAGCAAACGGTACAAGCGGTAGGTGGAGAACCTAAACTTTGCGCCAATTGGGTGATGGGGGATTTGGCAGGTGCCTTAAATAAAGAAGGCAAAGAAATTCAACAGTGCCCTGTTTCTCCTCAACAACTAGGAGGGTTAATTCAAAGAATTGTCGATAATACCATTTCTGGAAAAATTGCAAAAACAGTCTTTGAGCAAATCTATGATCAGCAAGGTGATGCTAATGAAATTATTGAACGTTCTAGCTTAAAGCAAGTGACTGATACTGCCAGTATTGAAAAACTTATTGATGAAGTGCTGGCGGCCAACCCTGATCAGCTTGAACAGTATCGATCTGGAAAAGATAAGCTATTTGGCTTTTTTGTAGGTCAAGCGATGAAAGTATCTAAGGGTAAAGCTAACCCTCAACAGCTCAATGAAATACTTAAGAAAAAACTGAATAGCTAAAAATATAGCGTATTTAGTAAATGCAATGTTTAATAAGTCTATATGCCGTAAGGCATATAGACTTATTTGTAGTCCTCGGTTCTCTATAGCTTTAAATAAACTATTCTTTATTGCAAAGGGTTTGTATCACCCGATTACAAGTACTCTCTGAATTACAAGCGACTATCATCGGACTAGATTGTCTTTGATTCAACGAATTGCTGATAGAAGAGTCTGCGAAAGAAGGAATAATAGAAAAGGAATTTCCAGAAATATTACGTCCATTTAAGGAGTTTCTATTTCTTCCTTTACTAGAAGAGCCTATAGAAGAACTTATGGCAGGGATTTCACAAGAAATAGTAGGCAGATTAGATGTAGGCACCTCTGAATTATAGCTAGGCGAATTTGGGATAGGTGCTGGTGGGTTATATCCACGGATAGGTGGGCTAAAAGTAGAGGTAGACGCACTAGGATTATAGCTAGGTGGGTTTGGGATAGGTGCTGATGGATGATATCCACGCATTATCGGATTAGATCTAGAAGTAAATGCTCCTGGATTAAAAGAGGGCGATCCTGAACCTGAACTAGGTGGATTAGGATTAGATGATCCTGAGTTTGATCCAGAACCTGAGCTAGGCGGGTTAGGATTAGATGATCCAGAATTTGATCCAGAACCTGAGCTAGGCGGGTTAGGGTTAGATGATCCAGAATTTGATCCAGAACCTGAACTAGGCGGGTTAGGGTTAGTGGTAGATGATCCAGAATCATCAGAACCAGATGAGTTAGAGTCAGATGCCCCAGAATCACCAGAGTCATCTGGATCAGGGGCAAATAAATAAGCTAGCGAGCTCATAATGGAGTTAGAGGTAGATACTCTATAAAAATCACTTCCCATATAATTTGCAGTGACACTAGTATTCACAGTTCCTTCCCTTGTACCGGGTATGGAAATATCAGAGAAATTAGCTGTTCCATTACCACTTAGAATTGCTGTTCCTAAAGACTTACCTGCACCATTAAGTGCCACCTGACCTGTAGGAATTCCATCACTAACTGTTGGAATAACAGATAGGGTAAAATTATTATCTCCAGAGGTGTTAGCTAGGCTAGTTACAGTTTGAATCAGTGGTTTAGCCACTTCTATGGTTTGTAAATCAGAAGTAGAGAGTGCATTATTTTCATCCCCAGTATAAACAGCAGCCAAGCTAAAAGTGCCTGCAGGAATCTGATCAGTGATTAAAGTAGCTTGCCCATTTTCAACTGGAGCTATTCCTACAAGTACTCCGTTTCTCATAAAACCTATACTACCTGTTAAAGGAGATGATCCCTCCACTTGTGCAGATAAGGTAGTCAGCTCACCTTGACGTATAGAATCGGATATATCTGTAATGGTAGTAGTAGTGGTTGCTTTGTTATTGTTAAATACTGAATCTAAATAAGCGATTCGTAGCTTTAACCAATTAGTGAAGTAATTGATTTCTCCCTGATAGCTACCCGCAGCTTCTGCGTTAGGCCATACTCTTATGCCTTGCATGGGCCATCTGTCATTATTAATTATCCTGTTGAACTTGATTTAATTTTTGAGCTTCTAATTGAATTGAAGCTAGCCATTGATCAAAAACCCCATTATGTTTCAGGGTATTCCATTGCTTTTTCGCATTAGCTACAAACCCCGGATCTTGAAAAAATCGAGCATACCAGCCCTGAATTTGCATCCGTGGAACAGTTGGGTTTTTAATATCCATCTGATTATCATTACCCGAGCTAATATCAAAATCCCATACCGGCCCCATATAGAGAAAAGGATTGTTCCGAGCTTTATAGAAATAGGTACTACTATACATTGCACCCGTATCCCGGTTACCCATCACATCATTGACGATATAAAAATTAATGGCTGCCGCTTCATCAAAATACTTACGCCATCCAGTTTCAGGATCGGTAAAATCTACAGAATAAAGTGCTGTTTCTGCTCCATTGACATAATCAGTAATATAATTAAGTTGCTCTGGTATTGGGGGGAAAATATCAGGACTCTTTAGAATAATTGGAAACCCACGAGTTGTTACAAATCTAGGATCATCAGGATCAGGTGGATGGCGATCAATTTCATTAAGGTATCCACCTGTAATCTGAGGCAATTCTGTATCTGATTCGGAAAGTTCGTCTATATTAACTTGGTGTTCACCAACATCTCGTTTTTCAACAAGTTGATATAACCCTGCATAAGAATCGTTTAAATAAAGTGCCACAAATAGTGAATGGGGTGCCCATGGCATCAATTCTGAGGTGCCACTAGGGGTAGGAATAACACCAGTATAGCCTGTAGGTATCAGAGTTTCATCTAGATAATCCCCACCGTAAGGGATGTGATTTGCTAACCAAAAAGCCGACCAATTTCGCAAAAAAGTTTTATCATCGTAATTGGCAAGTAGAAAATAAGTTTTTTTACTTCCACAGGTCGGCTGTCCTGAATCTTTATCCACATAGCCACAGTCAAATCCCATGGTAGATAAAACATCCATTTTTTTACTTAATTTAATAGTATAAGAAAGCTTAGGCATATTCACTGTGGAATTACCGTGAACTTTAAACTTTCCTGTACTATCAGCATGGGTTGAATTGGGTAAATAGCTCTCTCCATCTGCAGAAGTAATCGTTATGTTACCGTTTATATAAGTGCCATCTAAGATGGGAGCACTATTATTAGTATCAATACGCAGAATAGGAAGATTAGCTTCTAGGAGAACAAATGCAGGATCTGAAATGGATATGGTTAAAGCAATAGATTGTGTGATCTGATCAGAGCCTACAGCACCCACTAGAGTGGCGGTGGTTTGCCAGTCAGTTCCTCGACCTCGTGAAGGAAGTCGCTTTTCTTCGTTAGTATTTTCATCGCCAGCTACTACCCCTTGACCTGTAGAAGGAGACGCACTTAAAGTAAGTACACCAGAGCCTCCTGGATTTAATGTGACTGGTGTAACAGTGATGCCAGAAGGAAGATTAGTCATAGTAATGACTACTGGTTAATAGTTTTTTTAAACTTTTCAAAATAAACTATTTTATTTTTTATATCAATGGAAAATATTGATGATTTTTTAAATCAAAAAATAAATGTATCTATATGATATTAGAGTTTAAGTCTAATATTTTTAGGTAGGATAAATTTAGTAGCCTTATTTTTTAATAAGGCATAAGGGGAAAATCAGAAGAAATAAGTTTTATAAAGATATGAAGAGTTAGGATTTTTGTTTTAAAAATCCCCCCAAAGTAGTTGGAGGCCAGTTAATGCAGCTGTCGTAGCAGTTTCTGTACGTAAAATTCGAGGACCTAACCGTATTCCAATAAAACCAGATTCTTGAGCTTGTTTTATTTCTGTAGTACTTAATCCCCCTTCTGGACCAATCACTACCATAAATAGTTTATTTGAAGGAGGAGAGAAGTTTTTTAATAAACTGTTTGCGGTAGGGTCAAGTAATATTTTTAGCCCTTGCTCATGATGGATAACTTTTAGAAAGTCGGCAAGTAATTGAGGATTTTCTAAGGTAGGAAGATAATTACGGCCGCATTGTTCACAGGAACTCATTATAATTCCTTGCCAGTGGGCTAAGCGTTTTTCAGCTCGCTCTTGGCTAACATTACTATATTCCGTAATTAAAGGAATAATCCGATTTACCCCTAGCTCTACTGCTTTTTGCACCGCATAATCCATATGATTTCCACGGGAAATTCCTTGAGCTAGGGTAATAGTGAGTGATGATTCAGTTTCTCGATCTAGCCGATCTAATAAATGAATTTGAACTTGTTTTTTATTGATTTCAGTTAAAATCCCTTTATATTCGTTTCCCTGCCCATCAAATACATATAGAGAAGATCCTAGTTTAAGGCGGAGTACCCTAATGTGTGTCGCTGCCCTTTCATCCAATGTCACTGTCATATCTGTTTCTAAAGATAAGGGCATATAAATACGGGGGATGGTTGCCATATTCTCGTAGTTTTCTAGTTTTAAATAGCATTAAATACTACTGTATTTCACAGTGGAAAATGCCACTCTTTATAGAAAAAACTAAGTTTATTATTATGTTGACAAAAATAGTCACTTACTGTGATAAAAAATTACACTTTTCTTCTACGCTCTACGCTCTACGCCTTATTTTTCTAATATTATACTTCTTGGCATGAATTTTGCTTTATCTACTACATTATTGATAGTAACGTAGATATATAGAAGGAATATTATATATGTATAAAAAAATAGCACTTTTGGCAACAACCACTCTATTGGGTTTTGTAGCTATCCCCATACAGGCAGTTGTGATTACTGGCTCTACCGTGAACCTTACTTCAGGCGATGTGGGTAAATCTTTTGATTTAAATTGGGCACAGCAAGCTAGTGGAAAGACTCCTGCACTATCAGCCAGTAGTACTTGGATCATGGATTCTTTTGATACCAGCACAAATACTGCAACTTTCTCAATAACACTTGATAATACAACTGATTTAGCTACCTCTGGACTTAGCAACGCAGGTATTACTACCTTTGGGTTTCAAGCAGATAATTTAGATTTTGCTGATTCCTCCATAACTGGTGATGTATTTAATAATATCGGCAATGTTAATGGTAACTTCCCTGGCGGTTTTAGTGTGAATACATGTGTATCTACTGCAGGTTGTAAGGGTGGAGCACAAGGTAGTGCACTGGCAGCAGGAGATAGCACTTCAATGAATCTATCCCTAGCTTTCGGTGGTGGTGGTATTGAAAATGGGATAACACTTTCAACGTTCCCAATCAAATTCCAAACCTCCGCTGGTTCTTATGAATTTGCTGCATCTGTATCAACACCAAACAATGGTAACCCAACGAATCCATCAGTGCCTGAACCTAGCATTCTTTGGTTATTTGGTGCAGGGTTATTTGCATTAGGCTGGGTCAATCGTCGTCACAATTTCTGTAGCCATAGCCAAACTTGCTTTGTTTAATTATCTGTTAGAGTAGTAAACTAGCCCTAGCCTTAAGTTAGGGCTTTTTTTATGAGCAGCTAAAAATTAATGTAACCATTAATATTAAAAATACTTTAATCACAAGTAGCCCGATTAATCCCTTCCCAAGCTATTTTTGCCAATAGTTCAATTTCTTCAGGTGTAATTACATAAGGGGGCATAAAATACACCACATTACCTAAGGGACGTAAGAGCACTCCTTGGGTTAAGCCATATTCATAGACTCGCAGCCCTCGCCGTTCTTGCCAAGGATAAGGGGTTTTGGTCGCTTTATCTTTAACCATTTCAATGGCTAAAATCATCCCATGTTGACGTACTTCTGTCACATGGGGATGATCTATAAAGTGGGCAGTAGCCATTTTCATCACTTTAGCTAGGGTTTGATTATTCTCTAGTACTGGATCTTCTTTGAAAATATCTAGGGTAGCTAAAGCTGCCCGACAAGCAAGAGGATTGCCCGTATAGCTATGGGAGTGAAGAAAAGCTTTTAAGGTACCATAATCATCATAAAAAGCTTGATAAATATCATTATGAGTCAAGACTACTGCTAGAGGCAAATAACCTCCTGTGAGTCCTTTAGATAAGCATAGAAAATCAGGGGCAATATTGGCTTGATTACAGGCAAATAAAGTACCAGTACGACCAAAACCCACCGCTATTTCATCATGAATTAAATGAATCCCATAGTGATCGCAGGATTCTCGGAGTAAAGAAAGATAAATAGGATCATACATCCGCATATTGCCTGCACACTGGACTAAAGGCTCAACGATTACCGCACAAACTTCTTCATGATGGCGTTCAAGTGTTGCCTCCATGTGACTAAATTGCCTTTTAGTATAATCTGCCTCACTTTCCCCTGCTTCTCGATAAAAACAATCGGGAGAAGGTACCGTAATTACATCCATCAACAGAAGTTTATAGGTTTCTTTATAAAGCGCTACATCTCCTACTGCTAATGCCCCCAAGGTTTCTCCATGGTAACTATTAGTTAGGGTAATGAAGCGTGTTTTTTTGGTTTTCCCTTGGTTGTACCAATACTGGTAGCTCATTTTTAACGCTACTTCAATGGCAGCAGAACCAATGTCGGCATAAAAACAACGGGACAGCCCTTCTGGAGTGATGGCTTTGAGTCGCTCAGAGAGTTCAATAATCGGTTTGTGGGAAAATCCAGCCAGAATCACATGCTCCAGAGTATCTAATTGGGCTTTTACCTTTTCGCTAATTCTTGGATTAGCATGACCAAATAAATTCACCCACCAAGAGCTAATCCCATCTAGGTACTTTTTACCATTAAAATCTTCTAGCCATACTCCTTTTCCTCGGCGAATGGGAATTAGAGGGAGTTTTTCGTGATCTTTCATTTGAGTGCAAGGATGCCATAGCACATTGAGATCCCGCTCTACCCATTGCTGATTATTCATATTACATTCTATGCTGCGTTGTAAATTTATAGATAAACCCTACCACATTCCCTACTAAATAAGATAGGTTCAATAATTTTCACTCTACTTCTTGGATAAATAATCACTCTGAAGTAGTGTTTATTTGATTAGCCAGAGCATTTAATTGACTAACCAGAGTATTCCATTGAGTCATTACAGCATCGAATAAGTTAGAATTAACATTTGTGTTTATCTGATCGGCTAGTGCATTGAGCTGAGTCATTAAAACAGAAAGTTGACTGTTAGGCGTGTTAGCTAAAATATATTTTGCAGATTGAGGATCGCCCAATTCGGTGCTCAGATTTTTCCCAACGTCATACATACGGCTAGCCACAAAAAATGAGGCATTCTCCATAAAACTACTTAAACTAGCAAATTCTATTGGTGCTCCATCATTACTCACAACTCCTATCATATGGTTAAGCCCATTTAAGATAGCTATAAAAAATTTTTCACTTATTCCACTGCCCATTATTCCTATATAAACATTATTGCCTAAAGTGTTAGAAAAAGCAGGATATGTGGAAATACCTACCACACTAGAAGAAGCACTATAGGCTCCTATAGTCATAGAGGTGTTAGTTTGGGGATCAGTATATGTACTTGTCAGCATCATAATGCTTCCTTCGTTCAATACAGGGAGTATGGGAGATGTAATTGAAACTGTCCATAATCCTTCAAGGGAATTTAAGCTATCTGTTCCGTCCTTAAAATTAAGTCGGTGAATGCCTAGATTATTAATGGATAAACTACTGTTACTGTTTACACTATAAGTGTCTGTGCCTTCGGGTGTAGTTGTATTATCAGGGTTAGTCTTCACCATTTGCACTTGAGCTATGCTGTCTTGAAAAGTTCCACTTCCACTTGTCCAAGTGTCATCTAGATTAAATTTAGAGACAAATAGCGTATTGTTCTGAACTTCAATATTAATGCCGCTAAATTCACTGGTGGGTTGATCAGCAACATACCATCCATTTTCTGGAGCAAGAGAAGGTTGCATTCCATTGTCTGCAGAGAATGCTATTCTGAAATGAGTAAATATTACTAGTAGAACAAATGTGGTAATAGATTGATTTTATTCATTATTTTAGTACCTCATTTATTATACTTGGTTATTGGTTTTTTGATTTATTTTATTTACTCACTAATATAGGTTATAGCAATAGAGATTGCTTCCCTATTATTTAATTAGTTAATGTAGTTGATTAACTCATGCTACCTATCATTACCCCTAATTGGTCTGCTCCAAGCCATATTCATGCCTATACCACGACACGACAAGGTGGCATTAGTACTACTCTCTATGATTCTTTAAATTTAGGAGATCATGTGGGGGATGTACCTGAATTGGTAAAACGAAATAGAGAGATTCTCTATCAATCCTTATCTTTGCCTAATGAACCTATTTGGCTTACTCAAATTCATGGCAATAAAGTCATTGATGGATCGAATAGTTTAGAACGACAAGGAGATGGATGTTTTTCTCATTATCCAAATGTAGTCTGTGCTATTTTAACTGCCGATTGCTTACCGATTTTAATTTGTAATCAACAAGGCAATCGAGTCACAGCAATTCATGGCGGTTGGCGAGGATTAACAAATGGAATAATTCAAAATACCATTAAAAAATTAGCTACCCCAGCAGAAGAATTATTGGCTTGGTTAGGTCCTGCCATTGGTCCACAGGCTTTTGAAGTAGGCAATGAAGTCAGAGAAATTTTTATAGATCAGGATAAGGAAAACCACATCGCATTTACCTATGTAGATAATACCCACTGGCTTGCCGATATTTACCAGTTGGCTCGGTTACAGCTTAAAAAACTAGGAATACATGCTATTTATGGGGGGGAATACTGCACAGTACGAGATGCTGATCTGTTTTATTCCTATCGGCGAGATGGGATAAAAACCGGACGAATGGCTACTCTCATTTGGTATACATAGAGTAAAGTGCTGGGAAATTATAAATATAGAAATAGGTATCTAAATTATATCTCCCTGTTCTAGGTATCTTTCAAATGGCTGTAAGCTAAAATTTAAACTCGGTAATGGTATAACTCCTAGGGTTTGTTCAAATTACTTTTCAATACAATCGATAGAGTAGTGTGCAGGCCAATTTTTTGGCCGGATATCAAAACCATATTGCACCATAAGGTCGTATGATCGTAACTGAGGCTCAAGTAATTTCCAAGTTTTTCTATTATTGTAGAACGGTGTAGATGGATATAAGTGGTGAATTAAGTGATATTGGTGCCCCTGCAAAAGTGATCCTAAGAGCCACTCATAACCAATGCGGATTGTCGTTGCTCTCATAGGGTGCTCCTCCTCCAGTGACAAATGTGGTAACCAAAAGAAGGAGAAACAGAGCATGATGGTGATAATGCGTGATGGGATATACCATAGCATCAAAACTTCTAACCCATAACCCATCGCAATGAGTATACTAATCACGATAGCACTTCCTATCATCCAAGGGATACATGCACGTATATACTTTATCCCAGTTTTGCCTCCATGATTTAACGCATAAACAAGGTATGTCACATCAATAAAGACCCATCTTGTTAGTGCCCATCCTCCACCGTGAAAAGCACAATCTGGATCTTTTTTAGGGTTATTAGTAAAACGGTGATGTTGTAGATGCCCCCATCGAAATAGGGACAGGCTTCCGTATGGTGCAATTAAGAAAAGTACACTTTGTGCTATCCAATCGTTTATCTGCTTATTGCGACAAATGCCAAAATGAATACCATCATGTATTGGAGTCATCACATAATACCCAACAACACTATTAATCAGCATTCCACCCCATAGAGGGATGATTCCCAGTACGGCCGATGTATCCGTTACAATATAGGACCCAATTATTATAGCCGCTACTAAAATAGCTGGCCACGATACATCTGGGCGGGATGTCAATCGGTGAAGATCTTCGAGTTGTGTTGGTGTCATACTGGAAAGATCAATATTAGGACGGTTCATAGCTTGATTCTCTTGCAAGCCAAAGGTTAAGTCCAATAAAGATTTTTTCTCTCACTATTATTTTCCGTATATATCATATTACTTTATAAATTTTTATGATTATACAAACCATATCTAATTGAAATTTGGCTAAATGCACCGAATACTTATAATTACCTTAAGTAATATTGGGGATGCGATTATGACTACCCCAGTTTTGGAAACCCTATACCAGCAGTTTCCAGAGGCAAAAGTGGATATAGTAGCCGATCGCCGATCCAGTGAAATTTTCCAGTATTGTCCTTATATTGATGGTATTTTCCATAAAAATAAAAATGAAGGCTGGCAGGGTGTTATCCGCTTAATTCGCCAATTAAGAACAACCCGTTATGATTTAATTGTAGATTTACGAACCGATGGGCTTTCCTATCTACTCAGGGCAAAGAAACGACTGACTAAGCAAAAAACTAATGTAGAGACTACCCATTCCGTAATTCGTCATAGATCAGCACTTGATCCTATTCTACCTAAAGAATTTCCCATTCCTCCTTGTTCCATTTGGATTCCAGAAAGCTACCTTAAAGAAGCCAAACAAATCCTTGCAGTGATACCAAATCAAAGAATGCTTGCCATTGGGTTAGGGGCAAACTGGCCTCCCAAAATATGGCCTGCCCTCGAATTTTTAAATCTCATTTCTTTAATCAAAGATAACTTTGATAGTATTGTGCTCGTAGGAAGCCAAAATGATCGGGTATATAGCCAGCAAGTGATCCCTACCCTACCCTTGCCTTACCTCAATTTATGTGGGCAAACCAATTTATTACAAGTGGCAGCCATTTTGAAGCAAGCCCAGATTTTTATTGGCAATGATTCGGGATTAGGCCATTTAGCAGCCGCAGTCGGTACCCCTACATTTACCGTATTTGGTCCGGGAAATCCAGATCGGTATCATCCTTGGGGACTCTATAACTATTGGCAAGTCGCTTCTGATCAAAATCTGCAAAATTTAAAAGCAGCTGATATTAAAAATCAAGTACTTGATTTGATTCAACTTACTTTCCAGCGAAAATAAACTCCATGAAAATTACTCAAATCATGCTTACTCAAGGATTTGGTGGTGCAGAGCGTTATTTTTTAGATTTATCCTTAGCTTTAGCAGATCTGGATTATCAAATCCAAGTCATTTGCCACCCCAAGTTTCAATATAAAGCTAAATTAGAAAATCACCCTAATATTACCCTTAGCCCTGTACGAGGGTATGGTACTTGGGATCCCTGGGCAGGTCATAACATAAAAAAACAACTTCAAGAATTCCAGCCTCAAGTAGTACATACCCATTTATCCCGAGGCGCTTGGCTAGGTGGGAAATCCGCTGCAAAATTAAATATCCCCACCCTTGCCAGTATCCATAACTATATAAAGCTTAAACGGTATCAATATATTGATATTTTTATTCCCTCTACTTTAGATGAAAAAACATTTCTAATAAATCAAGGAATCCCCCCTAGCAATATTGAACATATTCCCCATTTTTCTCGATTATCTCCAGTAGTCCAGCCACGCACCTTACCCAATGATCCTGTATTTATTGCTTTAGGTCGATTGGTGAAGAAAAAAGGGATGGATGTATTGCTCCAAGCCTTTGCCCATTATCTGCAACAAGGAGGAAAAGGAATTCTTAAAATCGGTGGCGATGGAGCAGAAGCAAAAACATTGTTAGATCTATCTCATCAACTCAATATAATGGATAAAGTAACATTTTGTGGCTGGGTAGATGATGTGGCTAAATTTTTAAAGCAAGGAGATATATTTATCTTGCCTTCTTTTGATGAACCTTTTGGGATTGTGGTATTAGAAGCTATGGCACTAGGGTTGCCCATTATCACCACCCAAACTCAAGGACCTTTAGAGATTCTAAGTGCAGAGTCAGCTTACTTTGTTCCTATTCAAGATCAGGTAGCACTCGCTGAAGCGATGAAAGAGGCAACCCATAATCCAGAGTGTACTTATCAAAAAGCAGCAGCTAGCTTAAACTTATATAAAACCCAATATACTTTTGCAGCCCTCGCTCCTCAAATGCAAGCCCTTTACCAAAGGGCAGTAAATCTAACTTAAAAAGCCATCTTGCTTTAATTGAGCCAGCACCATTTCTGGCTTTAGATCCACTAAACATTTATGCCCTCGTTCTGGGGGACATTGGGGAATAAAACAAGGACTGCATTCTACATGATGAGTTAGGACTCGATCTTTTTGCCCCACGGCGTAGCTTCGTTGCCAATCTGTAGGACCAAACAAAGCATAAACTGGGGTTCCCGTGGCTGCAATAATGTGCATAGGAGCCGAATCGGTAGTGATGGCAAAATAAGCATGATGTGCCAACTCTGCTAACTCTAGTAAAGAAAATAATCCAGTAGCATCAGTGCCTGCAAATTGCACTAGCTTTTGGTTAATTTCGGCATCTTCCTTACCTCCCAGCCAAATGACTGCCAGTCCATATTGTTCCGCTAAAATAGTGCCTAAGGTAACAAAATGGTTAGTGGTCCACCGTTTGCTTTCCCAACGAGTACTAGATCCAGCATGAATGAGTACTATTTTTTGCTCAAAAATTCCTTGCTGTTTTAACCATTCAGTCACTTGCTGCCGATCTGCACTGCTACCTTGCAAATGAGGACCATCCAGTGCAATAGGAATATTTGCCGATTCCAACAAGCGGTTTAATCGATGAAAGCTATGGACTTCCCCATCAATAATCCCTTTATTTTCTGGAAAGTGGGTGTAAGGAAATCCGGGACCTAGCCCCGCTTTTTTGTTAGCACCAGAAAGGGAAACCATCATTTTGCTTCGATCGCTACCCTGTAAATCTATCACCACCTGAAAGGTTTTACTCCGTACCCAACGGATAGGATCAGCCACCGATCGTAACCCTTTGCGAGGAAAAGTTTGCACCTTGAGATGAGCAAATTCTGAAAATAAGGATCCATATTCTGGGGCTGTCAGTAGCCACACTTCATCCTCAGGATAGTGTTGAATAATTTGCTGAATATGGGGCATGGCAATAATCACATCCCCCAAAGCCCCCAGCTTAATAATGAGTACCCGCATTTTAATTAAAATCCAAACATATGATCCAAACTAAATTGGGTACCTTGGGCATTGATTAAGCCATGATAACCAAACAAACGACACGTGGTATCTCGCACAATAATATAGGCTTTTGCCCCTGCCTCTGCCCTTTCTTGTGCATCAAATAAATCATCATAGTACCAAAGTGCAGAGCCACTACAAGGAATCATCAGTTGCTTTCTTACTATTTCCATCCCTTTTTGATTATAGAGAATAATTTGAGTATTAGAATAAGGATGCCAAGGGGTGGAGGCTGGATAAATCAAATGGCAAAAGGTTCTAGTAGAATCTCGCCCTAGCCGTAAAAATAATCGAGTGGTTAATCCCGGTGGCGATCCAGTATAAGACTGGGGTTCGTTTTTATAGGTCAACACGGTATTAAACACATGACTACCAAAGCTGGTATCAGCACCCCATAAATATTCTCGATCTTCATAGCGGAATAAACCATGAAGCCAACCATCTGCTGCTGTGCCTACTTCAAAATCATAGACTAACTCTACATGACCATAGTCATGAAGAAATTGGAATTCTCTTAATAAATCATCTAAATTCAAAGTGACGCTTTGATTCCGAGATAAATTTCCAAAGCAATGGCTAGCGATGATTTGCCCGGAAGGATCATAGGCAATTAATTTAATCGGTAGATGTTGCTGGCTGGTTGCCATAGGCGTGGGCATGACAAGAGTTTTCCAGTGGCTTCTTGGCAAAATAGGTGCAGGCAAAAGATAGCCTTTACCCAGCCAAGGACTCATGTGAGAGATTTTATTATCAGGTACTAAATCCACCCGCTCCACATTGGCATGGGCAATTCGCCTGCTATGATCAGTCATCACCTCATAACGAGGGCGAACAAAATATTTACCGGCTCGAATTTCTAATTGCTCAGGCCAAATCGCATGGGGCAATAAATCTGTTACCTGCAAAGGATAAGTGGCAAAAGGCGGGATTTCCTTATCTAACCATTCAATCTCCTCACTGCCCATCAAATTTAGCCCAATTTCCCCTTTAGGAATAGGGCAAGGTTGGCTATTTTGAATCCATAATGTCACTTGCTCCCCTGCTCTAGGCGCAGGCAATCCGGCATAACGCTCTGCCGGCCAGGCATTGGCATCATGGGTAGAGGATAAAATAGAGCGATTGTCATCGTAAATATCCAAGGCATATTTCACTACGTCATGGCCAGCCACATTAATAAAGTGGACAAACAGACTACCAGTAAAATCTGGAAGTTTAAACCGCTGTTTTACCTCTTGGCTATCGATGGTAATGGTATGCACTGAATCAGAAAGCAAAGTTTGCCATTGGGCAAGGGATTTGCCAGATTCATCAAACAGGGTGCACCAAAGGCTTGCTTTTTTTGCTCCATAACCTGCCCAATAATTAGCCGTGGTTAAACGAGTATGGAGATTTTGACTTTCTCGGAACAATACAAAGTTAGTAGCAAAATTAAGGGGATCTAAATACTGCTGAGGGTTGGCAAGCATGCGATCCGCAAGCCGTAAAATATCTAAGGTGAACAGGGGCATTTTGGGAGAGAGTAAATGCTGGATTTGCCATTGATACACCCCAGAGTCAAACACTGCAATAAACAATGCCGAATCTGGATAGTGGGGTAACACGGTAATAGGCTGAGTGGTATGACCCTGCACCACCTGCCCAATGTGTTCTGTTTTTTGTACTAAAATAGCCGCAATGTTGAGCTTGGATACATCATACAAAGCAGCAAAACTTTGGAACTGCCCCACAGGATCATAAACCACCATGGATTGTGCTTGGACAAGCAACTTAAGCAACTGATGGGCTTTTTGAGCAGCCAAAGGATGGCCCAGAGCTTTTACTAAACTTTGCCCTCCTTGGATTTGATGAAAGGTATCAATGATTAATGGCACGGAAATCTAGCGATGCTGTAAATAATTGTTCAGTGCTTTGAGTAAATTCCCCGGCTGACTCATAGATGCACTGAGATCTTGTCCGGCACTAATTTCCTCTTGTGTCATATCTTGGCTAATAAGCTCCCGTGTTTCTCTTGCTTGATCAAGCTCAATGGCTGCTACATTGGCTAAGGCATAAGCGATTACCTTATTTTGAATCACCCCTTGCCCTAATGCGTAGTTAAACGCCAACATATCTTGAGCTGAAGCATTGCCTTGATCGGCGGCTTTTTGATACCAATACACCGCTTGTTTATCATTTTTAGCCACCCCTTGGCCTTTGCCATACATGGTTCCTAAATTAAATTGAGCTGAAGCATGTCCTTGATCGGCAGCTTTTTGATACCAATAGACGGCTTGCTTGTAGTCCTGAACAACACCTCGACCATCAAAATACATAGTTCCTAAATTATACTGCGCTAAAGTATCTCCTTGATCAGCGGCTTTTTGATACCAATAGGCTGCTTGTTCGTAGTTTCGAGCAACCCCTTTTCCATCAGCGTACATAATCCCTAAGCCGGATTGGGCTGAAATGTTTCCTTGTTCTGCTAATTTTTTAAGTAACTTAAAAGCAGTTTTATAGTCTTCTTGACTATAAGCAGTGACGACTGGATCAAAATCCGTATCTGCCCAGCTCAGTTGATAGGAAAGCAATGATTCGCAAAATAAAAAGAGCGTAAAAGCTAATTTCTTTATCATGGTGCAAATGATGTTTAAATTTAAGCCTAAGATCAAAGATACAAACTTTAAGAGGAAAGCGAAAGGTTAATTTAACCTTTCATTTCAAAGAAGTTGTAGACTAGACTAGCTTAGTTTTAATTTACTAAGAGATAGGGAGCTTTATCAGAGAGATTTTGAAACAAAATAGTTGGTAAAACGATTAATTTATTTTAAATAAATAAGCGGATAGGAATGCTTTTGTAAATACTCATTTACAGCAGATAATAAATTTCCGGACTGACTTATCTGCTTGCTTAAATCTTGTCCAGCCGTGCGTTCCTCCTGAGACATTTGCTGGCTTATGATGTTCTGTGCTTTTTTTACGTTATCGTCCCTTATTGCTGATGCTTTAATTAAAGCATAAGCCACCACATTATTTTTAATCACCCCTTGCCCTAGGGCATATCTCAGCCCTAAATTATATTGAGCTAAGGCATTTCCTTGTTCGGCTGCTTTTTGGTACCAGTACACGGCTTGTTCATAGTTTTTAGCCACTCCTTGCCCATTGTCATGCATATTTCCTAAATTATTTTGAGCTAAGGCATATCCTTGCTCAGCGGCTTTTTGATACCAATAGGCTGCTTGCTTATAATTTTGAATTACCCCTTGACCGTTATTGTATTTCACTCCTAAATTATATTGTGCCAAAGTATTGCCTTGTTTGGCCGCTTTTTGATACCAATTCACTGCTTGTTCATAATCTTGAGTTACACCTTGGCCATTGTCATACATATTCCCTAAATTAAATTGGGCTAAGGTATTGCCTTGCTCAGCGGCTTGCTGATACCAATAAGCTGCTTGCTCATCATTCTGGGCTACTCCCTGACCATTGGTATACATAACCCCTAAATTATATTGAGCGATAGCGTGGCCTTGATGTGCTAGCTTGTTAAGCAAACCAAAGGCAATTCTATAATCTTTGCGATTATAAGCTATAGTTGCTGTCCTAAAATCCGAATTTATATCTGCCCAACCTGTTGAACTAAAAAATAGTGATCCACTTAGTAAAAAAGAAATAAAAATTAATTTCTTCATAGTATTTAAGTACCTTTATGGTGTTAGGCTTGGCATAAAGATACAAACTCTAAGGGAAAATCCAAAGGATAGTCTCTCTTTATTTCAAAGAAATTATAAAATTGAGTGGCTATAGAATAACTAATTAATTTCAAATCAATAAGAGAATAAAAAAACTAGGAATGTTTTTTTAAATACTCATTTAAGGCAGGTAACAAATTGCCGGGTCGAATCATTTGGTCACTAAGTTCTCGCCCTGCCGTAAGCTCTTCCCAGCTCATTTTTATACTTATCTTTTTTTGTGCTTTTCTTGCTTTACTGTTACTAACAGCAGCAGTACGGACCAAAGCATAGGAGACTACCTTATTTTTAGGTGCGCCACGACCATGGTAATACATCACCCCTAAGTTATATTGTGCATCGGTTAACCCTTGATTAGCAGCTCGTTGATACCAATGTACTGCTCTTTTATTACTTTGAATCACACCGATACCATTGGCGTACAACACACCTAAATTAAATTGAGCATCTGCCAGTCCCTGATCAGCTGCTTTTTGGTACCAGTTAGCAGCTTTTATATCATCTTGAACAATCCCAATGCCATTGAGATACATGACTCCTAAATTATTTTGTGCCGAAGCGTGTCCTTGTTCAGCAGCCTTTTGGTACCAATAGACGGCCTTTTTATCATCTTGAGCAGCACCGATGCCATTGTGATACATCACCCCTAGATTATTTTGCGCTCCTGAATCCCCTTGATTGGCTAGCTTTGTCAGTAAATCAAATGCAGTCTTATAATCTTTACGATCATAGGCAGCCACTGCTGCATTAAATTCTGCACTGGTATCTGCCCAGTTAAGCTGAGGGAAAAGAAATAACCCAATGAATAGCAGAGGAAAAAGTGTGTATTTTTTCATGAAAATTAAGATAGATTTTTAGCTCTAACTAAATTGTATAAATACTTTATATAGAAAAAGCTTAGATAAGCATTATTTTAAAAGCCACCCAAAAAATCTCAGCATAGTCAAATTCTAACAAGGAAATATTCTATTTTTCCTATATTACCCACTTACTTTAAACATAAAAACGAAATTTTCCCTTTAATAGGGTAATTATTCCTTCTCCAGTATTTGTTCCTAATCCCAATGAATTTAGCTAAAACTTAAGAGCAAATGGCATTATTTGGTCTAAAGTAATAAGCATATTTTGTAAGACTTAATTAATTTTAAATATAGATTTATATAACCAAATATCGTATTAATTATATAAAAAAAATTACTTTATCTTTTTCATAAAATTCCTATAATAGATTTTTATAAAAATAATTTTTTTCATAGTTTTTCAAAAAACCATCATATATAACAAACACCATTAAAAAAAACTAATTTTTGTTTCCATCTTAGTTTAAAGGCTAATAATATATGATTAAATTTTTATTAAGGTTGATGGTAGGTGTATTGGCGACGATCAACATAGCTCAGGCCGATATCATTTATCACTGGGTGCCTAGTGCACCACTCCCTGGAGGATCACCCACCAATAAAGGAGATATATGGATTACTGGTGGAGAAATTACGATTAACGATGATGTGTTTGAAACATCTCTCAATGATGGTTATGTGATTGGATCTTCTACTCCACCAATATCTTTCAGCATTAATTTATCTAGTACCACTATGGGGGATAGCATCTTCAGCGGAAATACTAATAGTTTGGCTTTTCCTTATGCTACAGACGTACCACTTACAAATGCTGGCTTTGAGATAAACAGTCTTTATTTTGGTGATGAAATATTACCGACTACTGATGTAACCAGCTCGTTGTCTGGGGTAATTGCTTTTGATAATGTGGAAAGTCCAACATATTCTATTGCAATTTCTCCAACTTCAAATACAGGTAATGCATGGTCAGTGGTAATTATAGATCCTGATCATCCTAAGGGAATAGGCGGTACATCCTTGGGCAGTTTTGTAAGTAATGTTCCTGAGCCTAACACTTTACTGTTGTTTAGTTTAGGCGTTTTTGGATTCATTACCTTATCTAGGTTAAAGCAAGAACCCATTTAGCTGATTATTTTGAATTCTCTAGGTATGTTTCTTAACTCTAAGAAATGCCTAGAGAGTTAGGCTAGTTACTTACTACTTTTGAAGCTTTAGGTACAATTTTTGCTAGGGTTAAGACAATGAGCCACCAAGTTAGAGACGACCAATAACTGCCATAAAAAGCCATATGAGCATTTAGAGGAAATAAGGAGACGAGCACGGCAATTGCCCAAGGCATGGCATCAGCTCGCTGACTCAGTGGTGCTCTCTTTATATAGCTCCAAAAAATCCAGCCAAATAATAAATAGCCGATTATCCCTATTGCTCCAGCCTCTGCACCGATTTCAAGTAAAAATGAATGGGGATGGGTAGAGCAGCCATAAGTAGGTTGAGTAGATTCATAGAGGTTAACATTTTTAGGGTTTTTAGCAGTATATTCCTTACATGCCTGACGAAACCCCCTAACTCCAATTCCATTTAACCAGTGTTCTTTACCAATCATATAAACTGTATTCCATAGAGGAAGACGATAAGAAGTGGCTAAATTAATAGCTTGATAATTCTGAGTGAAAAGACCTAAAGTTTGACTCATTCGCTGAGAAAAAGGGCTATAGAGTAGAGAAATAGGAATAAGTAATAGAATTCCTATACTCGCAATAAGTAAATGCCTTTTCCAGTACTGCCAAAATCCCATTTTAAAAAGATATATTCCATAACAAATGCTTGCTATCACTAGCATAAACCATGCGACTCGTCGACCTGTAAACAGTATCACGACTACAAATAACAGCCCTAAAATCCACGCTAGCCATTGGTAAGATATATATCGGCGTAATCCTTCGAAATACAAGGGGGTAAACACAGCTAAAATATGCCCTAGACGAAGCTTAGGATAAAAAAACCCGCTAATATTGCCTTCATCTAGCGGGTAACCTAATAAGTTTTTACCCAAGATTAGCTGAATAATGCCATCTATAGAGCAAAGTGCCACCATCAATGTAATAGCAATTAATAAGTTATCTTGTATTTTCCTTTCTTTGCCTACTTGGAAAACTATGATTCCTGATAAAAAATATAGTAGGAAAGTAAAGCTAGTAGATAAAGTGGGAATAGGGGTTACCGAATCAGGCAGAGAGAATAATATAGGTAGCCAAAGACAAAGAAAAAGAAAAATAAAGGGGCGATAAATAGAGTTAGTTAAAATTTTATTAGGTCTTTCAATAAGCTGATATAAGCCTAAAATAGCCATCACTACAATAGGTCGCATTGCATAGGCGTTAGTAGCTAATAAGGGAGGAAAAATAAAAACAAAGAAATAGCTATATTTATTTAACTGCTTAAGGAAGAGCCCAAAATATTTAAAGCCTTTCAACGCTATATTCACACCCATTTCCTCTTATTATTTTTTAATTCAATCGCTACTTCTTCAGGAAAGATAGCACTCATTCCTCCTTGAGTATCACTTGGCGTAATACTATGAATATATTGAGAGTGTTGCAGAGTAGGAGATGCACCAAATAACCCCCAAGCATGGGTATTTACCGCAGCTGCAATATTTAATACTCCTGTATCATTACCAATGTAGACATTACAAACTGCAAGTAATGCTATTACCTGATCTAAGGGAAATCCAATCACTTTTTCTTGATGAATACCTAATTGCTGCAAATTCTGATAAATAGTTTGCCCTATAGCATGCTCAGATTCTCCACCCACAATAAATACAGTACCTATCTCTTTTTTTAAAAGCCAAATGAGTTGAATAAAATTTAATTCCCCCCACTGCTTATAAGGCTCACTGCTTCCAATTCCAAGGACAATCCAAGGCCTAGGTAAGTGTTGAAAAGATTGGCGTATTAAGTCTCGAGACTTAGAATCAATAGTAAGTTGTGGTTCAGATTCTACCGCAGGGATACCATTGATAGTTAGAAATTTCGTAGCAAGTGCCAAAGGATGATCTCGGGTTTCCTTTTGAGGTAAGGGTCTTAAATGGTTTAAAAAATACCTTTGCAACCCCCTTCCATAACCTGCCCGCTTAGGAATACCAGCGATCCAACAAATAAAGGCATAGCGTAAACTTCCATGTAGGATCCAAGCTTGGCAAAAATTATGCTGCCGTAGTAATTTTGCTAGTCGAAACATCCCTAAAAACCCATCATGTATTCCGGGCTTACGATAAAGCCAAAGAATTTGCTTAATGGTACTATCTGCTATTAATAGTTGGTGAGCTTGGCTTCCGAGTTTTGTAAGTAAAGTAATTCTCTTATCTGGCGTTGTATCTGCAATAGCATGGATGGTGGGTAAATGCCAAATCATATCTCCAATGCCCGGTAAGGGTTGAATAATTAAAACAGAATAGGGATTTATGTTTGACATAATTTATTGTTATTAAGATAAGGAAGAGGGATAAAATTCCATATAACACGCTAAAGTTTTATCTATCATGGCTTGAAGGGTATATTTTTGATTTAAAGGAGGCACTTTAGGTGGGTTTTTAATCAATGCTACGATGCAATCGTATAACTTATCTATCTTTCCTAAAGGTATTCTTCCTTGAGGAAAAAGATTTTTTAATATTTCCCCTACCCCACCATGATCATATCCTACAACCGGAATTCCTAAACTTAAAGCTTCTAAAACAGTACGCCCAAAAGATTCTGGCTTCTTAGAAAGAGATAGTACAAAGTGAGATCTGGTATATATTTCCCGCATATTTCTACGATACCCTGTAAATGTGATGGCACTTTCTAGATTTTTAACTGAAATTAGCTGCTTAATTTTATGGAAGTATCCTTGGCGACTAGGATGAGTATCACCGACGATTAATCCATGGACTCGATATTGAGTTTTAATTAATTTTTCTATTAATACAATAAAATCTTCATGGCCTTTAAGGGACGTTAATCGCCCAGGTAAGGTTAAAACTACCTTATTTCGAAGTTGAGGATAGGTACGATGCCAATTCTCTAGCCATTGCTGATTAGGTTGATATCCATAAGGGTAATCTTCTGGATCAATACCCCGAGGAATAAGCGTAATATTTGCAACTGGTGTTTTAGGATAGTGAGTTCTAATATACTGATAAGCCGTTTCAGATACCGCAATCACCTTCTCTCCTTTTGTCATAATTGCACTATAGGGATTGGCTGAATAAAGCCCATGAACGGTGGTTATAAAATGAGGTTTAGGTAATTTTTTAATACTCTTCCAAGCCAACCAAGCAATCCATGCTGGCACCCTAGATCGGGCGTGAAGAATATCTATTTTTTGTGTCAATAGAAAATTTCGTAATTTTGATATAAGTAATAAGGTGCGAAAAGATTTAACGCCAATAGGCCACAAGTAATGCTCACTGCCTTCAGCAACAAGTTGATCTACTAAACGCCCTCCCCTAGAGATGACAAGAGAGCGATGACCTTTTTTAACTAACGCATTAGCAATCTCTAAGGTACCTCTTTCAACTCCTCCTGATTCTAAGTCAGGAAGCAGTTGAAGCACAGTCAATCGCTGAGATGGCATCTATTATTCAGAATGAATGCAGCGTAAAAATTCAGGAAGTGCTAAGGCTGCTTGATGAATATCAGCGTTGTAATAGTGGGTAGGAAAAATTTTACTTTGAGAATCTGTTTTTCTAAATTGGGTAAGGTTTTTCCCTGCTAAGGTAAGACTCCACCACCCTGAAGGGTAAACACACTGAGGATAAGTGAGAGTTCTGGTTTTTAAAAACCCTGCCTTTTTCATCTCTTCATGAATACTCTTAATCAGAGGTTGATGAATTAAAGGGGATTCGCTTTGTTGAACCAAAATTCCCTCTGTACCAAGTAAGCGATAACAATGAGTGTAAAATGGGGCTTGAAATAATCCTTCAGCAGGACCAATGGGATCGGTGCTATCAATAATAATAATATCCATACTATTATCGGGTGCTTCAGCTACAAAACGGATTCCGTCCTCAAAGTAAAAATGCGCTCTTGAGTCATGGTTACTTTCACATAGGTTAGGAAAATATATCTCCGAAAGACGAGTGACTCGTTCATCAATTTCTACCTGTACCGCATATTCTATCTGGGGATGTTTTAATACTTCTCGTAAGGTGCCACAATCTCCCCCACCAATAATAAGCACCCGTTTTGGGTTAGAATGGGTAAATAGTGAAACATGAGACATCATCTCATGGTAAAGAAAATTATCCCGATCCGAGAGCATAATATAGCCATCAATCACCATCAATCGACCAAAGGTTTTGGTTTGGTAAATTTCAATATGCTGGTAGGGAGTTGTCTCCTCATGGAGCTTCTTTTCAATAGCAAGAGAAAATGCAATTCCCGTTTTTTCTCCAATTTCAGTAAACCATTCTGTATTATTTAATTTCATTCATACCTTCTTGTTGATTAAATTTTAAAATCTAACATACTAGCCTTTTATATTTTCAGTGAGAATGACAGTAGAAATGACATGGAACATTCAAAATGCTAAAGATTTATATAATATTCCTCATTGGAGTGAGGGGTATTTTAGTATTAATGAACAAGGCTATATCACTGCTCATCCTCACGGACCAAATAGTTCTCTAAGCATTGATCTCTATCAAGTAAGCCAAGAAGCACTAAAAACAGGGCTTTCTTTCCCTATATTGGTACGGTTTTCTGAGATATTACATCACCGAGCAAAGAGTTTATGCACTAGTTTTCATCATGCTATGGAAGCTATTAACTATCAAGGTAATTTTACTGCAGTTTATCCTATTAAAGTGAATCAGCAGCGGCAGGTTATCCAAGAGATATTAACCGCAGACTCAGAACATATTGGATTAGAAGCTGGAAGTAAGCCGGAGTTACTTGCAGTGATGAGTTTGTCTAACCCCAATGGTCTTATTATTTGTAATGGTTATAAAGATAGGGAATATATTCGCCTTGCCCTCATCGGGAGAAAATTAGGGCTACAAATTTATTTAATTGTTGAGAAGCCCTCCGAGCTTGAACATATTATTAAAGAATCCCAAGACTTGGATATTACCCCTTTATTAGGGGTGCGGGTACGACTTGCCTCCCTTGGAAAAGGAAAATGGCAGAATACAGGGGGGGAAAAAGGTAAATTTGGTCTCACCTCCTCTCAGATACTCTCTATGATTCATCGGTTAAAACAGGTAAATCTGTTAGATTGCTTAACATTGCTACATTTTCATATGGGATCTCAGCTAGCTAATATTAGTGATATTCAACAAGGTATCCAAGAGGCAGGTCATTATTACGTATCGCTGCATGCTCTAGGCGTACCTCTCACTACCATAGATGTGGGTGGTGGATTAGGCGTAGATTATGAGGGTACCCATACTCGAAGTTTCTGCTCTATTAATTACACTATTTCTGAGTACGCTCAAAAGATTGTCCAAGGATTATGGGAAATCTGCCAAGCACATCATTTATCTCACCCTAATATTATTACTGAAGCAGGTCGTACTATGACTGCCCATCATGCAGTGCTGATAAGTAATATTGTGGATGTAGAGCCTGCACCTATTAAGAATAGTCTTATTGTGCCTACTGATAAATTACCTATTATTCAAAAACTATGGAGTGATTATCAGAATCTTACGCGCCGATCAGCTATAGAAACCTACCACAATGCTAGCCAAGCAGTGGCAGATTCTTTAAAAATGTTTAACTATGGTGTCATTAATATTGAGCAGCGAGCACAGATTGAACAACTTTATTTTGTGCTATGTGATCGAATTCGCTCTTTTTTACAACCTCAGATTAAAGCTCATCGAGAGATTATCGAAGAACTAGAAGGAAAATTAATTACTAAGTATTTTTGTAACTTTTCCTTATTTCGATCCCTTCCGGACTCTTGGGCAATTAATCAGGTTTTTCCTATTGTACCTTTACAAAGACTCACTGAAGCACCCACAGAGCGGGTATGGATAGAAGATCTAACATGTGATTCGGATGGGCGGGTAGATCTCTATGTATGCGGGGATGGATCTGAAACTAGCTTGCCGCTACATTCAATAAACGTTAATGAACCTTACTTACTTGGGTTTTTCTTAATAGGTGCTTATCAAGAAATCCTTGGGGATATTCATAATCTATTTGGAACTACTGATTCGGTTCATGTAAAAAGCGATCCTCAAGGAGGGTTTCAATTACACTCTCCTCTAAAGGGAGATCAGATTGAAACTGTTCTTACTCAAGTACATTTTGCCCCTGCAGAAATAAGAGCAAATTTATTTTCTAAACTCAAGCAATTAAGTCTTAATCCCAATCAAGCCCAGCGTTATCTGCAAGAATTTGAAGCTGGGCTTAAAGGGTCTACCTATTTAGGAGATTAAATGCTAAAAGCGGAAAAAAACCCAACTAGGAGTTACTAAATTTGTATCTTCTAAGTTAGGACCAGTGTTAAACCGCTTTTCAAAATCCCCTTTGCCATTAATATCTACTAAGTAATAAGAAGGGCCAGCCATGGGTGTAACTTTAACCTTATAGAGCTTACCGTTAAGCCGGTATTCTTTGATTTGTGTATCTCCATCCTGAATAATTTTAACTTCAGGACCTGTAGAGTCGCCAGCCTGATCAGGTGCAGCAGGAGCACCTAAATCAGGTAAAGAACTTTCTATATCATCAATATCAGTAACTGCAAACCCCGGTATAGCAAATGAAATTCCAAGAATTAAAACGAGTAAATATAAATAATTAAGTATACGCATAACCATGTCCCCCTTAAATTTTTGCCATGGCTTTCTTCTATTCTACCAAGTAATTTCTCCTATATCTTAGAAATCATGTAAAAATTCTACAGCTTTAATTTAAACTACTTATTACAAGTACTATTTAAAATTAAATATAGTTCAGTTTTTAATGAAAACACCTACCTTAATTTTAGTTGATGGTTCTTTTTATCTATTTAGAGCCTTTCATGCACTACCTCCACTAATTACTTCTTACGGTCAGCCTACAGGAGCTATTTACGGGGTAGCCAATATGCTGCGTGGATTAATCAATGAATATCAGCCCCAATATATTGGCGTGGTGTTTGACGCTAAAGGTAAAACTTTTCGCCATAATTTATACGATTCCTATAAAGCCCATCGTCCCCCTATTCCAGATGAGCTTGCCGCTCAAATTCAGCTTCTTCATGAACTAATTTATGCTCTTGGGTTACCTCTACTATGTATTAATGGAGTAGAGGCGGATGATGTGATAGGCACCCTTGCTAAACAAGCAAGCACTCAAGGAATGATGACTATTATTTCTAGCGGAGATAAGGATCTCGCTCAATTGGTAAATAACAAAATCACCCTTATTAACCCCATGAATCAAACCAAGCTAGATCCTGAAGGAGTTAAAGAAAAGTTTGGGGTTTTTCCAAAACAGATTATTGATTATTTAACCCTAATGGGAGACTCATCGGATAACATTCCAGGAGTACCGGGAATAGGACCTAAAACAGCTGCAAAACTGCTTAATCAATATGAAACTCTAGATTCCCTATTAGAAAATATTGAAGAAATTAAAGGTAAATTAGGGGATAATCTCCGTGCTTATCAAGATCAATTCCCTCTAGTAAAGCAGCTTACTACTGTTTGCATTGATATACCTTTAGAGTTAACAGCAGCCGATTTAAAACCTAGAGAAGCTGATACCACTACTCTTTTCAAACTTTATAAAAAATTAGAGTTTAAAACTTGGCTTACCCAGCTTGAAGAATTCAGTAAAGAAAATAATGATCTCCTAGATCCTACTCTCACTTGCACTCCTCGCTATGAAACTATCTTTACTTTAGAGGCATTGAGTATTTGGCTAGCAAGACTGAAAAAAGCCAAATTATTTGCCTTTGACTTAGAGACAAATAGCTTAAATTATAAGGAAGCAGAAATTGTAGGGCTTTCTTTTGCAATTACACCCAATGAAGCTGCCTATGTCCCAATAGGGCATCATTATCTAACTGCACCTACTCAACTTTCTTGTGCGGAAGTTTTAAAGAAACTAAAACCCTTACTTGAAGATTCTGGCTTAGGGAAAATTGGTCAAAACCTTAAATTTGATCGTAACGTACTGGCTAATTATGAAATTAGTTTAGAAGGTATTGTGCATGATTCCATGCTGGAATCTTATGTTTGGGACAGTACGGGATCTCGTCATAATCTAGATGCGCTGGCTTTAAAATATCTTCAGCAAAATACCATTACGTTTGAAGAAATTACCGGTAAAGGCACGAAAAAACTTACCTTTGATCAAGTAGATGTAGAAAGAGCTACGATTTATGCAGCTGAAGACGCAGATATTAGTCTGCAGCTTCATCATTATTTTTGGCCAAAACTACAACAAAAACCCTCTCTTTGCCGGCTTTACCAAGCCCTAGAAGTTCCTCTTATCCCTGTTCTTTCCCATATGGAATGTCATGGAGTACTAGTAGATAAAGGTTTATTAAAAGACCAAAGTGATAAGATCACAATACAGTTAAAAGAATTGGAGCAATCTGTATTTGAGCTTGCAGAAGAATCTTTTAACTTAGCCTCCCCTAAGCAGTTACAAACCATACTCTATGATAAATTAAATCTCCCAGCAGTACGAAAAACCCCAACAGGTCAAGCTTCTACTTCAGAGGCTGTACTGCAAGAGCTTGCCCATATTCATCCACTACCTCGATTAATTCTTGAATATCGAACGCTACATAAATTAAAAACCACTTATACAGATCGCCTTCCTTTACAAATTAACCCCAGTACAGGGAGAATTCACACCTCTTATCATCAAGCAGCAGTATCAACAGGACGGCTTTCCTCCTCCGATCCTAATTTACAAAATATCCCGATTAAAACCCCTGAAGGAAGACAAATCCGGCGAGCATTTATTGCTCCACCGGGTTATTGTTTACTTGCTGCCGATTACTCTCAAATTGAATTACGGATTATGGCCCACTTGTCTAATGATGAAGGATTACTTTCTGCATTTAATCAAGGAGAGGATATTCATCAACGCACTGCTGCTGAGATTTTTAATACTTCTCTAAGGCAGGTTACTTCAGATCAACGCCGTAGTGCTAAAGCAATTAATTTTGGGCTAATTTATGGCATGTCAGCCCATGGGCTGGTAAGAGAATTGGGGATTAGTTATAGTGACGCACAAAATTACATGGATCGCTACTTTCAACGCTACCCTAAAGTAAAGGAATATATGGATAAAATATGCCAAGAAGCTAGAAGTTATGGATATGTAGAAACCTTATTTGGGCGGCGGCTTTATTTACCTGAAATCCATGCAAAACAATCCCAACAACGCCGGCAAGCAGAACGAGTTGCGATTAATGCCCCTATGCAAGGTAGTGCTGCAGATATTATTAAAAAAGCGATGATTAATACTTATCAATGGCTACAGGATAAAACATACGATACTAGAATGATTATGCAGGTTCATGATGAGCTTGTCTTTGAAGTGCCTGAGAATAAATTAGATAGGGTGATTCAGAGAGTTCAAGAGAGTATGAGCACTGCCGTTCAACTTAAAGTACCTCTCATCGTAGATATAGGTTATGGGTTTAACTGGGACACAGCCCATTAAAAAAATTTATGTAATTATGAACTTTTTCTTAGGCTAGCTGTCTTTAACTCCATAGGGTGTAGAAAATATCTATACCACTACCTGCCCCCCTCCCTGGGTAGGGTAAGTCTTAGTAGATCTGGATCTCCTAAACCAGATCTAGGGTTGCCCCGGTTTCCCCTTAACCGGGGTTTTTTTGGTCTATTTAGAGTTAAATAAAAAATTTAAGAAAATAATTGATTTAGCTAAACCCAAACCAGCTATCTAGATGAACCTGAGCTTCTTTAACACCTGCTTTGGTTTGTGCGGAAAATAACTGTAATTCGGCAGTAGGAATTATTTCTCTAGCAAGTTGAGTTGCCTTTCTAAGCGCATCTAACCCAGGTCCTCGTTTCAACTTATCGCTTTTAGTTAATAAAATATATACTGATAAATCACAATCTCTACACCACTCAAGCATTTGATAATCAAAGGGTTGAAGTAAATGACGAATATCCATCAATAGCACGATACCTCGGAGTGCTTGGCGCTGCTCTAAGTAACTACTGATATTTTTTTTCCATTGATTTTTCATTTCCTGAGGAACTTTGGCATAACCATAGCCCGGCAAATCGACTAAATGACAAGTTAAGTTAAGCTGAAAAAAATTAATCATTTGAGTCCGCCCCGGGGTTTTACTGATTCGGGCTAACCCTTTGTTATTAGTAATTGCATTAATGGCACTGGATTTCCCCACATTAGATCGACCTGCAAAGGCCACCTCGATTCCCTGATCTGGGGGAAGCTGAAATAAATGATAAGCACTTACTTGGTAAGTTGCTTGCTGATAAATAGAATGAGTCATTCTTTATTTTTAAGAATAAAAAGGCTGAATAAAACTAGGCTAGAAAAAAATGCTTAAGCAGTGTAGCATTCATAACATAAATTTCTAATGCTAGTTATCTAAATTAGATTCTATAATAAAGATTTATCCCTATTCCAGATACTGAGGATATTTAACAATGTTAAGATATTTTGTAGCGACCGCTGCGTTTATTTTTTTTACTGCATCATCCTATGCCGCTTTAGTTAATACCGTTTTAGTGAATGGTAATGCCAAAGCTGGCGAAGGTAAATCTGTTGCTTGCCAAAGCTGTCATGGTGTAGATGGGAACAGTGAAGCCCCAGAATTCCCTAATCTTGCTGGGCAAAATGCTCGTTATATCCAAAAACAGCTTGAAGATTTTAAATCTAAAGCTCGGGAAAACCCTATTATGTCCCCTATGGCAGAAGCACTCAGTGATGAAGATATCGCTGATTTAGCTGTGTATTTCTCTAGCCAGAAACTAAAGCAAGGACAAACCCCAGATAAATATCTTGATTTAGGGAAAAAGGTTTTTCGCAGAGGTATGAAAGAAGATAATGTACCTGCTTGTATGGCTTGCCATGGTGCATTTGGTGAAGGAAATCCTGCCGCTGCTTTTCCTAGAATTTCTGGGCAAAATGTAGCATACATAGAAACTCAGCTTAAATCCTACCGCAAGCTAGAACGCTCTAACGATCCTAATCAGATGATGGAAGATGTCACCCATAAAATCACTAATGATGAAATCACTGCGGTGGCACATTACGTCAATGGACTAAGTGAGGAAAGGTAATTCTTCATTGCTAATCACATTAGGCTAAGAAATAAAAATGTTTCGACTTATTTCGCAAATACTATTTATCTCTTCCTTATTAGTTACAGGATCTTTTGCTCTTGCTGAAGACAATGCACCTTATACAGAAGGGAAGAACTATAAGGTGATTAACCCGCCTTTACCTGTTTCCCAAACTGAGAAACCAGAAGTCGTTGAGTTTTTTTGGTATGGATGCCCTCACTGCTATAACTTCGATCCATTTTTAGAAAAATGGGTTAAAGACAAAGGAGAAAGTATTGTCTTTGATCGGGTACCTGCTGTATTTAGGGATTCGTGGGCACCGGGAGCGCAGGATTACTATACCCTTAAAGCCATGGGGATTTTCGATAAAATCCATCGGGCTTTATTTGATGAAATCCATATCAAGAAAAATCCCTTAAATACCAAAAAAGCATTTATAAACTTTTTAGGCACACAAGGAATTGATAAGGAAGAGGCATCTTCTACTTTTGATTCTTTTGCAGTGCAAGGAAAAGTGCAACAAGCAACCACAATGACGAAAGCATCAGGAATTACTGGTGTGCCTGCTTTAATTATTAATGGCAAGTATAGTATTGATGCAGGGCTTGCTGGAAATTTTGAAGGAATGCTTGATATTGCAAACTATTTACTTTCTAAAAAGTAAATAGCTACAATAAAGATGACATGAGCATTTAGGGCTAGGTTCTTTTCTAGCCCTACTTTTTTATAATCCGATTTAGACTGGAGAGGTACCGAAGCGGCCATAACGGCACCGACTCGAAATCGGCTGGGGCGTTTGCCCACGCGGGTTCGAACCCCGCCCTCTCCGCCAATTAAAACCGTTTACAAGGTGTGGCAGGGTTCTAACTCACCTTCGAGCTTCTAGCTGTTAAATGGCTTTACTGTAGCTCTCACAGCGTTTAGTAAAACTTATGGTGTGGTAGTGCTATATTGCACCCCTTGGTCCAGCACGTGGTAAGTGGATTGTTGTAGTCAGTACACCGTACCGCCGACCTCAGCGGCGGGGGTTCTCGTTCAAATCCTTGCGCACAGAGATTTTGGCTTTCTTCCGCCTTCCGCATACGCTGCTGTATTTTCTGATATGTCTTCATTCTGTGCTGGGTACAAGGATACATCTATGATGTCCGACTGGATATGACCAGCATAAAAAATCATACGGCTTAAGATATGGTTGACACGTTCATTGCTGGCTTCGCCTTTGGCGTTCTTGGAAAATTTTGGGAACTGCTCAGAGTACCTTTTAAGATCAGCTTTGATCTGAGAATCCCCTCTGGCATAATGTTGTAGTCCCTCAACACTTGCCAACGACTCTGCACCAGTACCTTTCCGCGGTCCAGTTTGGAGGCGTACTTATAATTGATTAAGTTAGCTCTCTAACAGATTGTTGTCATTTGAAATCTCGGCATGAAAATTTTGTATATCATTGGGAATGGATTCGATTTATGGCATGGCCTACCGACTAAATACACTGATTTCTATGTATTTGCAGCAAATTATCTCGATGAGCTGGAAGAGTATTTTCTTGATCTACGCTCAGAAACTTTATGGACTAACTTTGAAGAGAGCCTTGGCAGATTCGATTGGCACAAATTTTATGATAGAAACAATTTCACTAACATATCAGATGAATCGTTCAAACCTAGCATGGCGTTCGGTCTAGAAGATGCTCTTAGAGAGCAAAGCAGTGATATGGTCGATAGCATAAAATCTCACTTTCGAGAGTGGATTGAATCTATCCCCATAAATGATGCTGAAGCAAAGTTTGATTTTAGCTTGGAGGAGCGATTTATCTCATTCAACTACACACCTCTTCTTCAAGCTGTATATAAAATACCTGATAGTCTCATTTTTCATATCCATGGCAGCGTAAGCAAATATGATGATCTAATTTTTGGGCACGGCGAATCGAGGAAAGCAGAACCTGAACTAGATGAAAATGGAGACAGTAATCGGCATTTATTCACCGATGCTGAGGGTGCAGCTAAATACCCGTTCTATGCCTTTCAGAAACCCGTTGATGATATTCTAAACCGTAATTCTAGTTGTTTTGAAAGTCTTAATAACATCGAAGTTGTAGTGATCATGGGACATTCATTAAATGCAATTGATCTTCCATATATCAGAAGAATAGCCGGCGTGGCTCGGAGGAGCAAATGGGTTGTTAGTCAATGTTCAGAGGACGAAGGAAAGCACCACATAATGCAGTTGGAAAAGTGCGGTGTAACGTCAAACAAAATCACATCGTGTTTTATTGAAGATATACCCACGGTGCTTGAGACTATGAGTTGTACAGATTGACAATCTTCGATTGGTTCATCCAGTTTTTTTTGTATACATACCGCTTCTACCCTACATCGCTTCACGCTACGTGCAAGAGGTGCAACGTACTATAAATGTTCCATTTTTCCGTCCGTCACACCTTGGCAAGGGGACCCGCTAGCTCGTCCCCGTTGCATCCCTATGGCCGAGAGAGATTTCAGCTCTCCCTCCGGATACGCATTGACCAACCTTATACTGTTTGGGTATACACTAACCTAAACAGATGCTATACTCGATCTCCCGGTGTAGTCCCCCCCTTGGCCATGCGGAGCTTGAATCCAGTTACTCGTCCTGTTCTTAGTGCATTCGGGTGCATTTTTGTATAGAGTCTGATTCTATGAAATCATACGAATTGCCATTCATACTTATCCCATTGTTATTCATGCGTTTTACCCTATCACCTAATATAGAAGATTATGAAGTCTCGTCTACGCTTGCACAGATCCAATTCCCTCCGTTTTCACTGCAATACGCCATGCGGATCGCTGTCCATCGTCTTCTGGACGAACATGAGGGGCACTCTATAAAGCTTGCCGTCAGTCAGCCGGTTCGATGGGGCAATAGATGGCAATAGCACGCCAAACAAGCTCTGCACGACACACATCCGTTTCCGCATAGGAGTTGGGTGAGATGTACGGTAGCCTATTTCCTCTTAGTGGTATAACCGAATTTTATCGGGTTGATGCTGTGCTCAAACTCGATTCGCGTCGGCGGTCCGATCTTGGTCAGTACATGACGCCTGCACCCATTGCGCGGTTTATGGCGAGTCTGGTTACGGATATCTCTGGCGATATCCGTTTGCTAGATCCCGGTGCAGGTGTTGGCTCTTTAACGGCAGCCTTCGTCGATCGGATCAGTAGGGTGCCAAAGAAACCCCGGTCAGTAACGCTCGTGGCTTACGAGATTGAGTCGGTACTCACTAGCTATCTTCGAAACACACTGGACGAAGCGGTGACTCAGTGCAGCCACGCGCAGATAAAGACCAGCAGTACTCTGCGTGAGCAAGACTTCATTCTTGACCATAGATATGGGGAGCAACCGGATATCTTCAGCCCAGCGTGCGATGAGAGTAGCTTCTCCCACGTCATCATGAATCCGCCCTACAAAAAGATCAATTCCGCCTCCATACACCGTGCGGCACTTCGTAAGGCAGGCATCGAAACCTCCAATCTCTACACTGCTTTCATGTATCTAGCCGCGCAACACCTCCGTGAAGGCGGTGAGATGGTTGCCATCGTCCCTAGATCATTTTGTAATGGCCCTTACTTTAGGCCCTTTCGGAAGCAATTCTTTGACATGATGGGTCTGCGCCATATCCACATTTTCAAAAAGCGTAACAGTGCATTTAATGGCGATGAAGTTCTGCAGGAGAACATCATCCTGCACGCGGTAAAAGGCACCCCACCTAGCAACGTGAGGATTACCACTAGCCACGGCGGCAATTTTGAGACAACTGCAGATAATGAGATGTGCGTTGCCGAAGACATGACTCAACGCACTGTTTCATATAGGAGCGTAATCCGCACTAACGATCCCGACCGCTTTGTCCATATCGCCACTAATGATCTCGAACAGAAGATCGTAGACCGTATGGCGCATTTTACGGCGAGTCTGGCTGATCTTGGGGTGGAAGTCTCCACTGGTCCAGTGGTTGATTTCCGGCTAAAGGACGATTTGTGCGCCCAGCCCGAAAAGGGAACCGTTCCACTTCTTTATGCTGCACACTTTCAAAACGGTATGTTGGTCTGGCCCAAAGCCATAAAAAAGCCCAACGCAATTCGTGTGTCCCCAGAAAGTCGCAGGTGGCTTTGGGAGAAGAAAGGTCATTTCGTGGTGACAAAACGCTTCACATCAAAAGAGGAGCGACGCCGCATCGTGGCCTCGGTATATGCCTCGGAACTACCTGGTGAACTTGTCGGCTTTGAAAATCACCTCAATGTCTTTCATACGAAACAAATGGGGCTGCCCGAAGCTCTGGCACGGGGACTGGTCCTCTATCTCAACAGTAGTCTTGTGGACTGCTACTTCCGGCAGTTCAACGGTCACACGCAGGTCAACGCGACCGATCTTCGGTCACTTAGATATCCACAACGAGAGGTTTTAGAGCGCATAGGACAACAGGCGAACCGTGCAACCCTCTCCCAACAGCACATTGACACCATCATTGAGGGGGAGCTTGCTCACATGACCGACGATAAAAACCCACTACGTGCACAGCAAAAAATAGACGATGCCCTAAAAATCCTGACGGTGCTCGGAATGCCGCATGGGCAGCGCAACGAGCGGTCGGCACTAACTCTGCTGGCACTACTCAATCTTAAACCCGAGGGAACGTGGGACGTTTTGAAACGTCCGCTAATCGGCATAACGCCGATAATGGACTTCACGCGAGGGCACTATGGTCGTGAATATGCACCCAATACGCGCGAAACTTTCCGCCGCCAGACTATGCATCAATTCGTGGAGGCAGGAATTGCCCTCTATAATCCCGATGATCCAGCACGTCCGGTCAATAGCCCGAAGGCTTGTTATCAAATAAGCGAAGAAGCGTATACAGTCATCCTAACTCTCGGGACTGACAAGTGGCAGGTGACACTCGACACTTACCTTAAAGGGCGGGAAACGCTGGCCGCCAAGTGGGCAAAACACCGGAAGATGCAAATGATTCCTGTGCAGGTCGCGGATGGTAAGGAAATCACGCTCACGCCGGGTGCACACAGTGAACTTATTAAGAAGATTATTGCCGACTTCGCTCCGCGTTTCGCACCGGAGGCCGAAGTAATCTATGTGGGAGATACAGGCAACAAGGCTGGCTATTTTCAGAAAGAACGACTGGCAATGCTAGGCGTTACCGTGGATAAGCATGGCAAGATGCCAGATGTGGTGCTGTATTTTGGAAAGAAAGACTGGCTGTTGCTGGTTGAATCCGTAACCAGTCACGGCCCCGTCGATTCCAAAAGGCACAATGAACTGGCCAATCTGTTCAAAGGCGCAAAACCTAGCCTTGTGTACATCACAGCATTCCCTCACCGAGGTATCATGGGGCGGTATTTGATCGACATCTCATGGGAAACGGAAGTTTGGTGCGCCGATGCACCCACTCATCTCATCCATTTCAACGGTGAGCGTTTTTTAGGCCCTTACGAGAAGGGTGAACAATGAAACCGAGAAGATACATTGATGACATCATCATTTCGCCGATGAGGTTGCTGTATTTATACAATCGCACATTAATCTTTTAGATAGATAAAAGGACAGGTGCACAGCAAGCACAGAAAACAAACAATGGAAAATTTTTTAAAAGGTTCGGAATAGCAATGCTGAGATTTACACCTCCATACACCCGATACAAAACTTTCTAATAGTTTTGGCACCGACGCTGACGTGTGGGACAAATATATAGACATATTAGAAGCCTCACTCGTTCAAGCTTTTGTAATTACCGATTATTTCTGTGATGGTTATTATAATTTAATTGAGAAATACCAAAAAAAGTATCCTGCTTCAAAAAGTGAATCATCTCCGTTTTTATATGCAATTCTGTAACTACATGGAAGCTATTATTATTGAAATTCTCAAAATCAATAAGCTTAGTTTGAGAACGATTCGTAAGTCGTTCAAAAAAAGCTTTACCTAAATCTTCATTATCAAGTAGTAGCTTAAGATCCGCTAAGATACGGTTACCATCGCCTCTAGGAATATTTGGATTAATTTTAGAAATGGCAGCAATAAATAATTGAGGAAAAATATTGGTATCTTTATCCCAATCTTGATTTTTAAGAGAAAGGTAATCGTAGCCAAGGTGGATTAGATGTAAAATGGCAGGGATTTTTACCCGAGTATTTTCATTGAACATGGAGGTATTAATCATATTATTAAGATGGTTTTTTCTTATTTTATATTGGATTATTTGATTTATCTAAAACTCCTATGTCCTATAAAGTCATTATTCCTGCCCGTTACAATTCAAGTCGCTTGCCTGGAAAATTATTGTTAGATTTAGGCGGTCAGCCTATCTTAAGTCATGTCATCGAAAACGCTAAAAAAAGTAGTGCCGATGAAGTATTAGTAGCTACCGATGATTTAAGAATTGCAGAAGTCGCTAAGAAACATAATATTGAGGTATGTATCACTTCAAGCAGTCATAACTCAGGTACTGATCGGATTGCAGAGGTAGTTTCCCAACGAAAGTATCTTAATGAAACGATTATTGTAAATGTCCAAGGGGATGAGCCATTTCTCCCCTTTCAGCTCATCGATCAAGTGGCTAAAGATTTAGCACAGAATCCTGAAGCAGATGTTTCTACTCTCTCCATAGAGATAGATAGTGACAAAGATTTGTTCGATCCCCATGTGGTCAAAATAGTATGTAATGCTAAAAACTATGCCTTATATTTTAGTCGAGCACCTATCCCTTGGGATCGGGAAAATTTCCCTAATAAAAAGAATAATCTACCTAAGATCTATTCTCGCCATATTGGGCTTTATGCATATCGTGCAAAGCTTTTGTCCAACTATACTCAACTTTCTCCATGTTTTTTAGAAAAAATTGAACACTTAGAACAGCTCAGAATCCTATACTATGGAGGATCTATTCATGTAGCTCCTGCTACTATCATCCCTGCCCCTGGCATTGACACTCCTTATGATTTAGAACGAGCTAGAGAATCTCTTAAGCATTTATTTTCTTAATTTATTTATTAGGCATGATATTTGCACTATATGATATAGTTTAGAAAAGAATTATAGCTATCTTACCTAAACTACACGCTTAATGCCTATGAGTACGCTAATCACTGGCTAAAGCAAAATATTAATTAAATAGTTTAGCGTGACAATTTTTTACTTTAGGGTGATAAATTATGGCTATAGGAAACTGGGTTAAACATAGAAAATCAAGCACTAGAGCTACATCCTCTGAGCATAGAGTAAATGTACTCTTTGTGTGTACTGCTAATGTATGTCGCTCTCCAATGGCAGAAGGAATATTTAAGCAGCTGGTAGCACAACATAATTTAAGCCATTTTATTTTTACTGATTCGGCAGGCACTAGTAGTGGTCTAGGTATACCTCCTGATCCACGGGCAAGAGTATGCTGCCAGAATAATGGAATCTCTATTGATCACAGTAGATCTAGGCAGATACAAAAGTTAGATTATTCATCTTTTGATTATATTATTGCTATGGATAAGAAGAATAAAATTCTTCTGCAAAAATCTGCTCTTGATAAGAATATATTAAATAAAATCCACCTATTTTTGGATTTTTCGCATGACTTTAATAATAAGGGAAAAGATATACCTGATCCTTACTACTCTCCTGCTAAAGAATTTGAGAATATATTCAATCTTATCGAAGAAGCTAGCGTAGGATTACTGCAAGAGATTTGCCGCCAGCATAATTACATTGCTGCTTAAGATAGGGGGAGGAGATTTTTTATCCTCTCTTAAAAAATGAGAACAGAGTTAGGGATGGCTGGGATTATTATAAGAGTGTTATAAATCTCTATAGTAGTCCCCAATTTTTTATTTTTATAAGCTTTTTACTTATTCTAGCCTGATAAGTTATAAGTTTTTTTAAAGATCACTTATTATTCTTTTTTCTAGCAAATACTTATCTTTCTAGGCAGGAAAAAATAACTGATGCTAAATGTAAGATTAAGCTATAGCAGAAATCTAGGAGCATAAAATAAGGACCCTACTTAGAGGAGGACTACTAAGTAGGGATAGTTTTTTTTGGCTTCTAAGAATTTAGAATATCTTTATTTACTACGAATTCCTTTTACTGAGTGTGTTGAGAATCTGATTCTGGGATTACTAAATCCGTAGCTGTTTCTATCGCTTGTTGTGCTAACTCATTTTGAGTTATTGTTTTGTTTTCTTTATAACTTTGCGAATGTTTACTTGAAGCAGCTGTTCGATGATAACGTCCTCTATATCTATTTCTATCTTGTCTTGGACGATGATAAGGCTTAGAGGAAGAATTATTGTGATTATCTTTAGATTCGGATGGTTCTTTATTATTGCAATCTATCACTTCCTCTGATTTAGAGGAGGTATGATATTGTTTCTTGCTATTTCTATGGTGGGGCTTAGATTGATTTTGGTACTCATTTATATTTAATCTATTTTCTCCTAAATCCTCATGATTAAATACTTTCCAAAAATGAGTTAAAAATCCAGGTTGAGTTTTTAATAGAGTAGGCTTGAGCTTAAAAGGTAGAATATTGCTTTCTAAATCTTCTTTAGATGCTATGGGGACAGTTTCTATTGAAATGGATTCTTCTTTAGGGTTAGACGTATTTTTAGTAATCTTTGTATCTATAGGATCTTCTTTAACCGTATCAAATAAAAATCCATAATCCTTCATGTCAAAAGAAGTATTAATTTGTTCTTTTTTCTTTTCTTCTTTTTCTTCACCCTTAAATTTCTCAAACTCAAAAATAGATGTCTCAATTTGAGAGTTTGGAATAAGGGATAGCTCTATACCGTATCGCTTTTCAATTGCCGCTAAGTGGGTACGTTTTTTATTAAGTAAAAAAGAGGCAATAGGAACAGGTAGCTGTATTGTAATAGAAATTAGTTTTTCTTGAGTTACTTTTTCTTCAATATGACGTAACACAGATAGAGCAAAGGATTCTATTCCTCGAATATATCCCTTACCTTCACAGCTAGAGCATGGTGTTTGGTAGGTATCTCCTAGAGAGGGACGTAGTCGTTGCCGAGACATCTCTAGGATACCAAATCTGGAAATACGACCCACCTGTATCCTTGCTCGATCTGCTCGTAAGCATTTTTTTAGATGGTGTTCTACCGATCTCTGGTGATGTACCATTGCCATATCGATAAAATCAATAACAATTAGCCCTCCTAAATCTCGGAGTCTCAATTGTCGTGCAATTTCTTCGGCTGCCTCTAAATTTGTTGAAAGTGCTGTTGCTTGAATATCTTCTCCTTTATTAGCTCGAGCAGAATTTACATCAATCGCTGTTAATGCCTCTGTATAATCAATGACAATAGCACCCCCTGAAGATAAATGAACTTCTCGTTCAAAGGCTGATTCCACTTGATTTTCAATATCAAAACGAGCGAATAAAGAAATCTTATCTTGATAGAGTTTTAGTTTATGTAATTCATTAGGAATGACTTGACACATGAAGTCATAGGCACGCTGGTAAATACTAGGGGTATCAATCAGTATCTCATCTACATCTAGGTGCAAGTGATCTCGCAAAGCACGAATAATTACATCACTTTCTTGGTAGATAAGAAATGGAGCTTTTTTTCCTTCAGCAGCTGTTTTAATAACCTGCCAGAGATGTATTAAATAATCGAAATCTCGTTTTAACTCTTTCTCATCTTTATTTGCTGCTGCTGTTCTAGCAATCAACCCTATCCCCTCAGGAATATCTAGCATATTTAAGGCAGATAAAAGGCTGGATCGCTCTTGCCCTTCAATTCGGCGTGAAACTCCTCCTGCCTTAGGGCTATTTGGCATTAATACTAAATATTTACCCGCAAGGCTAATAAAAGTGGAAAGTGCTGCCCCTTTATTTCCTCGTTCCTCTTTCTCTATTTGAACAATAAGCTCTTGACCTTCTTTTAATAAATCTTGAATTTTAGGATAGCTTTCATTAGAGAGTTCTGAGGAAGATCGAAAATACTCATTGGATATATCTTTTAAAGGAAGAAATCCTTGCCGATCAGTACCATAATCTACAAATACTGCTTCTAAACTAGGTTCAACTCGAGTAATTTTTCCTTTATAAATATTTCCCTTCTTTTGCCCTCGGCTTGCATTTTCAATATCCAAATCTTGTAACTTCTGGCCATTTACCATGGCTACACGCAGCTCTTCCGGGTGCGTTCCGTTAATTAACATTTTTTTCATCAATAATTCCCTAAAATTATGACAGGTGCTGTCTTTGCATCCTTAATAAAATAGATAAATAGAGAATTTGAGTAAGAAATAAAAATAATAAAGAGAAGACAAATTCTGAAATAACGCCTATAAAATTAAGAGTCTGATTTAAACTCATTTAAGATTATTAGAAAATTCAGTAATTATTTTTTCTTTTATCAAAAGTTTTCTCTTTATAGTGCTATAGAATCACTATCTTGAAATAAACTCAATTTAATTGAGTGGTTTCTAAAAATATACTTTTATTAATTGATTTCGTTAAAATCTCAGCTCTATTTTTCTACTTTGCATTAAATCATTAAAAAAATTTTCTTAATTTAGTAAGTGCTCTACTCTGTAATAAGATAGTAGGCAAATCTGTTTAGTTTAAGTCTTAAAAAATTCCCATAAAAAACAGGTAAAGTCTTCAAATTTATCAGGGGATATAATCTATAATTTCCCCTCTAATTTGGACCATTATTTTATCATTAATATCCTGTAGACTATAGGGTTGCTTTAGTTTTATAAGAGATAAAAATGCCCTCTGTACGTATCCTAGAAATAAAAGAAGAGCAAAAAAATCAAAGAATTGATAATTTTTTAATTACCTACCTTAAGGGTGTCCCTAAAAGTAGGATTTATCGGTCCCTAAGAAAAGGAGAGGTGCGAGTTAATAAATCTAGGGTAGAAAGCCATTATCGGCTTCAGTATAAAGATCAGGTAAGAATACCTCCTCTAAGAGTACCTACTCCTGATCAGAAATTAACAATTAGTCATCAGCTATCATCAAGAATACATGATAGCCTACTACATGAAGATGATAAGCTCATTGTATTAAATAAACCTGCAGGTATCCCTGTTCACAGTGGAAGTAACATAGCGTATGGAATCATCGAGATTCTACGATATTTGAGACCTAATGCTCCTTTTTTAGAGCTAGCTCATAGACTCGATCGGGAAACATCGGGTTGTTTAATGATTGCAAAAACCCGGGATATGTTACTTACTTTACAAAATATGCAAAAAAATGGATTAATACATAAATCCTATCTTGCCCTTGTAAAAGGGCATTGGCAGAGAAAAAACCAGCATATCAATCTACCTTTATCAAAAAATATACTCCAATCTGGTGAACGGATTGTTAAGGTGGATTTAGGAGGGAAATCTGCTTCTAGTCATTTCTACCCTAAAAAATATTATAATAAAGCCACCCTAGTGGAAATAGCTTTAGAGACAGGTAGAACTCATCAAATCCGAGTACATTCGTCTTACCTAGGTAACCCTATTGCAGGAGATCAAAAATATGGAGATCCTATTTTTAATAAGGAATTAAAAATATTAGGGCTTCATCGATTATTTCTACACGCACGACAAGTAGTGTTTAATTTTCCTAGAAAGAAAAAACCCATAGAGATAGTAGCCCCTACTCCTACAGAATTAGATAATGTTCTAAAACTGTGGCACGATGAAACATAGTGTTTATTTCTTCCAAATACCAATTTTAGAGAGGTTTTATGTCCGAAGATAGTTCTTCTATCTCTAGTACCCGTCAGCAATCTCAAGGAGAAATGCTAACTTGGGAGCAAAAAACGCTCAAAGAATTAGCTTTTGCCACCCTGAAAGAGCAGCGCCGAGCTCGACGCTGGGCAATTTTCTTTAGATTACTCTACCCTATTCTTTTAATTGTTTTTCTATTCTCTTATCTTTCAAATGGTAGTGAAAGCAGCAACTTAAAAACCTCAAAACCCCATATTGCATTGATATCACTGGATGGAATTATTAGCTCAGGGTTACCTGCCAGTGCAGAGAGTATTAACAAAGGACTAAGTACAGCTTTTACCAGCAAAGGGGTTACTGGAGTAATTTTACGTATTAATAGTCCTGGAGGAAGCCCTGTTCAAGCAGGCTATATTAATGACGAAATACATCGATTACGAGAAAAACATCCTAAAACTCCCATATATACAGTAATTACAGATATCTGTGCTTCTGGTGGATACTATATTGCAGTGGGCACTGATAAAATATACGCAGATAAAGCAAGCATGGTCGGATCCATTGGGGTACTACTTAATAGCTTTGGTTTTGTAGACATCATGAATAAATTAGGGGTGGAACGGCGGCTATTTACAGCTGGGGATCATAAAGGGTTTCTAGATCCGTTTTCCCCTACCAAAGAAGGAGAATCTAAGCATCTTCAAGGAATGTTGGATAATATTCATCAGCAATTTATTAAAAAAGTCAAAGAAGGTCGTGGAAATCGACTTAAAAATAACCCTGATTTATTCAGTGGTTTGATCTGGACTGGAGAGCAAGCTCTTGATTTAGGATTAATTGATGGATTAGGTGATAGTGAGTATGTTGCTAGAGAGCTGTTAGGTACAGAAAAAATAGTAGATTATACCTCCAAACCTGATCTACTAGAGCGACTTGGTCATCAGTTTGGCACTACGCTAAGTTATGTATTATCGAACTTAAGAATAAGCTATTTGCAGTAACGCATATATGTATCGCCAAAATTTAATACAAGATTTAACTAGAATCATTAAAGCAATTCTAACAAATCAATTTGCACGTTGGGCACCTCATCTTTATATTAAATACACTAAGCAAACAGGTCGAGGATCTAATGAAGCTTCACCTCCTGAGGTAGCACGTTATTTCCAAAATTGCTTTATGGATTATTTTAATATCTTAGGTATATCTTCAAATGCTATTCCAGAATATCTATCAGGGAAGCATGTATTTGAGTATGGACCAGGAGATGTTCCCGGAGTAGCTTTACTCATGATTGCACATGGGGCTGAACGTGTTACTTGTATTGATCGCTTTCCGATGCTTGCTTTCTCACCTAAAAATATTGAAATTATGAATCAACTCATGGCTAACATGAGCGGGGAGATATTACAAAGAGTAAGGGATTGCTTTTTAGAAAATGGAAATCCATCTTCTGGTTTTTCATCTCGTATCCAGTATTTAGTACGCCAGAATGGGCTTTCTGGATTATATGAGGAAGCTGACTTAATTATTTCTCGGGCTGTATTAGAGCACACAAATGATTTATCTGCTAGTTTTACTGATATGCGTCAAGCCCTACGTAAAGGGGGCATCACCGCACATCAGGTAGATCTAAAAAGCCATGGCTTACATAGAAAAAATCCACTAGACTTTCTTACGTGGTCAAATTATCTTTGGTCATGGATGTACTCTTATAAAGGAGTGCCTAATCGATTACGTATTAACCACTATAGAGAGTGTATAGTGAGTACAAATTTTAAAACAATTCTAATTCAACCTACCGCTATCGCAAACGAACAGGACATAAAATCAATAAGACCATACCTTGCCAAATCATTTCAGAATATTTCAGATGAAGATTTATTATGCCTTGGTTTTTGGGTAGTTCTCGAAAAGATTTAATATATACCGTATTTAATTTCAAAAGCTACATACTCACTGTAAATAACTTATTAAGTTTCTTGGATACAAGAATTCCCTTCAGTTGGGCATAATCGGGTAACCCATTCTTATAGGGGGGATAATCTCCCCCGTAAATTAGTGGTAAAAGATAAATACGTGCCTCTTCCGTAATACCAAATCCATCTGGAGTAATAAAATTTAGAGGGAATTTTTTTCAATATTAGCTACGTTTTTTAGGGGTGTTTTCCCAATTTCCCAGCGATAAGGGCTATTAGAAGTACGGACAATGGTCGGCATAATTGCATTTTCACCTTTTATTGCAAATTCTACCGCTGCTTTTCCTACTTCGTAGGCTTGTGTTACGTCCGTTTGAGATGCAATATGTCGTGCTGATCGCTGTAGATAATCAGCTACTGCCCAATGATATTTGTATCCTAATTTTTCTTGTACCATGTTTGCGATAACGGGAGCTAATCCCCCTAGTTGAGCATGACCAAAGGAATCGTATTTACTGGTTGCTGATAAAAATCCCCCTTTATCATTGCATACCCCTTCTGAAGCTACAATGACGCAGTATCCGTAGTTTTTAACGCAGTCATCGACTTTTTTAAAAAATTGCTCAGGTTGAAATGGAATTTCTGGAAATAAAATAATATGGGGAGCATCTTCTGGTTTTTTTTCCCTAATCCTCCTGCTGCGGCAATCCAACCTGCATGACGACCCATGACTTCTAAAACAAATACTTTGGTTGAGGTGAGCGCCATGGAAGCTACATCCAATCCTGCTTCCTGTGTAGATAAAGCCACATATTTAGCAACAGAGCCAAACCCAGGACAGTTATCCGTAACCGCTAAATCATTATCAATAGTTTTGGGAATACCAATACAAGTTATAGGATATTCTAGCTGCTCTCCGATTTGGGAAACTTTATAAGCGGTATCTTGGGAATCTCCACCACCATTATAGAAAAAATAACCAATATTATGGGCTTTAAAGACTTCAATTAAACGCTCATATTCAGCTTTATTTTCTGCGAGCCCCTTAAGCTCTATAACGGCAAGAGCCAAACGCTCCACCAGGGGTATAGCGTAGGGCTGTAATAGTATCATCAGGTTCTTGGCTAGTGTCGATCAGATTTTCCGTGAGAGCTCCAATAATTCCGTTGTGCCCAGCATATACTTTACCAATCTGCTGAGGGTATTTTCGTGCTGTTTCAATTACCCCGCAGGCTGAAGCGTTAATTACTGCAGTTACACCTCCAGACTGGGCATAAAATGCGTTTTTTATCATTTATAAATCCTCCAAGCTACTGTATAAAGTAATTGACACTCTTGGTCTTCCAAGATAGCGTAGCAAGAGTTTCTAAAAAATTCTAATAATTTACATAATCGATATAGCTTATTTGTATTAATTAAGGTGATTCCACGATGAGAATAGTACTACTAGGTGCCCCCGGTTCAGGAAAAGGAACCCAAGGAAAATTATTATCTGAAAAATATAATATCCCTCAAATTTCTACTGGGGATTTATTGCGGGCTGCAGTAGCCGCTAATAGCCCTTTAGGACAGCAAGCCAAAGCTGCAATAGATGCCGGTGCATTAGTCTCTGATGAATTGGTAACCCAAATTGTTGCCGAACGACTTATGCAAGCTGATGCAAGAAGAGGCTATATTCTTGATGGATTTCCTAGAAATTTGCCACAAGCTCAGACTCTAGATAATATTTTAAATGAACAACAAGAACCACTACAAGCGGCTATTTTACTTCATGTAGATTTAGAGATACTAACAAAACGCCTTACTGGTCGACGTGCTTGTAAAGGCTGTGGGATGATTTACAATATTTATTATTCTCCGCCTAAACAAGGATCACACTGTGATAAGTGTCATTGCAATGAACTGATTCAAAGATCAGACGATAACGAAGAAACTATTATCAATCGTTTACAAGTATATGAAGAGCAAACTGCTCCTTTAATTAATTATTATACTGTTCAAGATAAGTTACACCAAGTGGATGGAGAGCAGGAGATAGAGCAAATTACCCAGCAAATTATTAATATCTTAGAAACTATATCAAGTATATAAGGTGGCAAATATCTTAGGGGTTGGTAATACTACTTTAGATATTATTCATAGCGTAGCCTCTTATCCAAAGGAAGATGATGAAGTAAGAGCAATTTCCAAAGCACGCCGTAGTGGTGGAAATTGTTTAAACACTTTAACCGTGTTAAAACAGCTAGGGCATCATTGCGTCTTTATGGGAACATTAGCTAATGATATAGATGGGGTCTATCTCCAGCAACAAATAAAGACGCAGGAAATTAATGTTGATTACTGCCCTATCATAGCGGGAAAAACCCCTACTTCTTATATTCTTTCAAGTGAAGATACGGGTGCTCGTACCATTGTTCATTATCGAGATTTAGATTTACCAGAATTAAGTTTTGAAGATTTTAATCATATAAATCTCTCGCAATTTGATTGGCTTCATTTTGAAGGACGTAATTTACCGGAAATATCTAAGATGATCTCCTTTACTAGGAAAGAATTCTCAACGCTTCCTTGTTCTATAGAGATTGAAAAGCCAAGAGAAAATATAGAATCTTTATTCTCTCAAGCAGATGTATTGTTTTTTTCTCAGCACTATATAAATCACTTAGGATATAAGCATCCTAAAAATTTTTTAAACACCTTACAAGAGAAAATTCCTCATATAGACAAAATTTGCCCTTGGGGTGAGCAAGGAGCTTACAGCATGTTTTCTAATGGAGAGTTTTTTCATGAGCCTGCATACGCTCCAAGGCAAGTAGTCGATACATTAGGGGCAGGAGATACATTTAATGCTGGCTATATTCATGCTTGTTTAAATAAATATTCTTTTCCTAAGCGGCTCCATTTTGCTTGCCAGATTGCTGGTAAAAAATGTGAGCAAGAAGGCTTACATAATTTAATTAATATAGTTTGAGGTTTTATGCGTACTTTTAATGATGATAACGGAGTAGCTTGGCAAGCGGCACTTCTTGAGGCTTCCTACGGGAATATTATGTTAGTTTTTAGCCCTCTACAAGGAGAAGAGCATAGGAAAAAATTTATGGATACGCCGAATTTAGCAAAAGCAGATCAAAAGTTTCTAAGCTTTAGTGAAGAAGATCTGCGAGCTATGCTAAGAGAATCTACCCTATGGGATCCAGCAGCAGGATTGGAATAATTATCTTTTAGCTTCGATATTCTGCATTAATTTTGACATAATCATAGGAAAAATCGCAGGTCCAAATTTTACTGCTAATTTTACCTCGGCCTAAAACAACTTTAATAGTAATCTCTTCAGTCTTCATTACCTTTTGACCTTTCTCCTCAGAATATTCTGGATCAATAATTCCTTGGCTAATGACACAAAGATCATTTAAATAAAATGAAACTTTATTTACATCTAAATTTGGAATGCCACTGCGGCCTATAGCTGCAAGAATTCTTCCCCAATTAGGATCGCTAGCGAAAAAGGCAGTTTTCACTAAAGGAGAGTGGGCAATGGTATAAGCAACTTGAGTGCACTCTTGAGTAGTTGCCCCTTCTACTACTTCGACAGCAATAAATTTAGTTGCCCCTTCACCATCTCGCACAATAGCTTGAGCCAAATACTGACAAACTTGTGTTAGCGTTTGCTGAAAAATTATAAAATCTTGACTATCTATTGATTCAATAACGGCAGGTTTCTTTCCAGTAGCAAAAAGTACACAAGCATCGTTAGTAGAAGTATCCCCATCTACCGTAATCCGATTAAAACTATCTTCAACAGCTTGGTTGAGGCAAGTTTGTAGCAAAGATTTGGGAATCTTTGCATCGGTAGCAAGAAATGCAAGCATGGTAGCCATATCAGGGCGAATCATGCCAGATCCTTTCGCAATTCCAGTAATGGTTACTGTATGACCCTGAAGTGTACATTGAGCTGAAATTCCTTTAGGTACTGTATCGGTCGTCATAATTCCTCGAGCCGCTATTTCCCATCCAGTAGGCGAAAGACTATTCCATAACTTTGATATTCCTGCTTGAATAACTGCAACGGGTAATGGCATACCGATCACTCCTGTGGAGAAAGGTAACACTTGAGTTATTTCTGTATGATCCAGCTGAGCTAAAATAGTACAGCAGATTTTTGCATCTACTAGCCCTTGAGGGCCAGTACCTGCATTAGCATTTCCAGAATTAATAAGGAGCAGATGAGGAGAAGTTTGTGCTAAGTGAGCACGTGCAAGCGTAATAGGAGCTGCACAAAAGGCATTGCGTGTAAATACAGCAGCACAGTTACTTTCCTTTGACGCCTTAATGACTACCAGATCAAGCCGATTTTGATACCGAATTCCTGAAGCAATCGCTCCAAGCTCAATACCTTCAACAGGGATCAGTTTTGGTAATTGAGCAAGACCAATAGCCATTAAAGTACTCCTATAATATCCTAAAAAGATAGATACTAACTATGCATGGATATTATTTGAAGAAGAAAACAGATTTAAATCTACTAGGCTTCTTATTATGCCTATAAGTGCTACTCCTTTAATAATCAGGGCAGGTGCTGAAAAAAGAATAATATAGAGAGGTATAAGCCACCAACCAGATAATCCTTTTGAGATAAGAATGGCATATAGTGCAGCAATACCTTGAAAGAAATACAGCATAATTGCTGCCATAAGCAGATCTACCCATACACTTCCAGGTCCCGGCAAAATTTCTACTGTAATCAAAATTCCTAAAATAATAACTAATCCTGTAAGAATTTTAGGTAATTTTAGATTTGAAAACTCAGTACGGAAAGTTGTAGCTTGGTTTAAAAATGACTGCCATTTTCGAGCTAATAATATAGTACATATTAGACTAGCTTCAAAAAACATAGCGACAAATCCATCCATAAATTCTAAAGCTCCTTCATTAACAAACCCCTGAACAGTAGCACCAGGTACTAAAGAGATATGTTGTTCTAGCCATTTTTTCCACCAAAGTGGCATATTATCAGCTGCAAAATGAGTACCTACTATAAAAAGTACTACAAAAAACCCTGCAACTAAAAATGCAATAGTCATGGATCGACTAGCACATAGTACAAGTGTTGAGACAAAGTTAGGCAACCATAGTGTAAGTAAAATAGGTAAAACCACATCTACCTTATGAGGACCTAATATGTTAATACTAGAAAAAGCCATAAATAAAGCAATCACTGCAGCCCCCATACCTACAACCAACGCTTCTCTAGTCTTTTTTTCTAGAACAACTAACCCAATAATTGCACCGTGGAGATAAGCAAATAAGGGAAAGAAAAAGGAAAGAGCACCTGCAAATCCGCCTATCATAATAGCAAGGCTGTTATGCTGGATAAGTAGAAAAGTTGCCTCTCTCAGATCAGTGCTAATTTTACTCATGGTTAGTTACCTCTTAAAGATAAGGAGCGTGCACAAAATTATAGTATTTTACTATTTCTAGTAAGTAGCCTAATTCAACTTCCCATGGCAATGCTTAAATTTTTTCCCAGATCCACAAGGACAAACCTCATTACGCCCTACTTTTCGTTCCTCTCTTATATAGGGGGTTTTATTAGTTTCATGAATATCACTCGTATCCCTAGTATCAGTTTGCTGTTGTTCTGCTTCTGCCATCGCATTTGCTGATTCATGCTGATACTGCATAGTAGTCTGGTTACGGCGTTGGTCTTCAACAGCTTCTACATCTGCTTCTGTCTGTATTTGTACTTTAGCTAACAAAGTAACCACATCGTGTTTAAGACGTCCTAGCATTTCTTGAAATAACTCAAAGGCTTCTCGCTTAAATTCTTGTTTTGGATTTTGCTGTGCATAGCCCCGTAAATGTATCCCTTGGCGAAGATGATCCATGGTAGCTAAATGCTCTTTCCATTGGTAATCTAATACTTGAAGCATAGCTGCTTTTTCAAAATGGCGCATGATCTCAGCACCTACTGATTCTTCTTTAGCTTTATAGACTGCATCTGTAGCTTCAATAATACGCTCCCGAAGTGTTTCTTCATGCAGAGATTCATCTGTATGTAACCATTCGGTAAGATTCAGATGGAGGTTAAACTCACTGGCAAGTTCTTCCTGTAGTCCGTGAACATCCCACTGTTCATCAAGGCTGCCAGGAGGGATATGCTGATTTATAGCAGTATCGATTATATCATGGCGAATATCTGTTATAGTTTCCGAAATATCCTTAGCTCTCATGAGATCGTTGCGTTGTTCATAAATTACTTTACGCTGATCATTGGCTACATCATCGAATTCTAAGAGCTGTTTACGAATATCAAAATTATGCCCTTCTACTTTACGTTGAGCATTTTCAATCGCTTTTGTTACCCATGGGTGCTCGATGGCTTCCCCTTTTTCCATACCTAATTTATTCATCAACCCAGAAATTTTTTCTGATGCAAAAATACGCATGAGACTATCTTCTAAGGATAAATAAAACCGACTTGATCCCGGATCTCCTTGCCTGCCTGATCGACCTCTAAGTTGGTTATCAATTCTTCTAGATTCATGGCGCTCAGTACCAATAATGTGCAGCCCGCCATTTGTCTTTACTTGTGTTTGTCGCTCTTGCCAAACTTGTTTTGTCTGTACTGTTTGCTCCTTGCTTGAATCTTCATCTAAAACAGCTAAGTCTGCCTCTAAACTACCTCCAAGAACAATATCGGTACCTCGACCTGCCATATTAGTAGCAATTGTAACTGCACCTGCCTTTCCTGCTTGAGCAATAATATGGGCTTCTTTTTCATGGAATTTGGCATTGAGTACTTGATGCTGAATGTTTTCTTGAGTAAGTAACTTTGAAAGTAACTCTGAGGTTTCAATGGACGCAGTTCCTACTAATACAGGTTGATTACGATGGCAGCACTCCTTAACATCTTCAGCGATCGCTTGAAATTTCTCTTGAGCAGTTAAGTAGATTTTATCCCCGTGATCTTTGCGAATCATAGGTAAATGGGTAGGAATAACTACAACCTCTAGATCATAAATTTGTTGGAACTCATAAGCTTCTGTATCTGCAGTGCCTGTCATTCCAGAGAGTTTTTCATAGAGACGGAAATAATTTTGGAAAGTAATGGAAGCAAGAGTTTGATTTTCTCTTTGAATGGAAACCCCTTCTTTTGCTTCTACTGCTTGGTGAAGCCCTTCGGACCAGCGTCTGCCAAGCATCGTTCGCCCAGTAAACTCATCTACAATAATTACTTGATCGTCTTTAACAATATAGTCCACATCCCTATGGAAAAGCACATGGGCACGTAAAGCAGAACTAATATGATGCATTAAACTAATATTAGTAGCATCATAAAGATTCTCTCCTTCTTTCATTAAACCGATCTGGTGGATAATCTGTTCTACTTTTTCATGGCCTGTATCCGTTAAATAGACTTGGCGTGCTTTTTCATCTACGGTGTAATCTCCAGGACCATCTTCCTGATCTTGTTTTGTTAATTGGGGAATAACTTTATTAATTTTCTGGTATAGCTCAGAGCTTTGCTGTGCAGCCCCAGAAATAATTAGAGGAGTACGTGCCTCATCAATAAGAATTGAGTCTACTTCATCTACAATGGCATAGTGTAATTCTCGTTGAACTTTTTCCTCTAAGCTAAAAGCCATGTTATCTCTGAGGTAATCAAAGCCAAATTCATTATTAGTACCATAAGTAATATCTGCACTATAGGCTACCTTTCGCTCTGCAGGCTCCATATTAGAAAGAATGACTCCAGTAGATAGGCCTAAAAATTGATATAAAGATCCCATCCATTTAGAATCTCTTTGTGCAAGATAGTCATTAACGGTAACTACATGGACTCCTTTTTCAGGTAAGGCATTGAGATAGGCTGCAAGAGTAGCAACTAAAGTTTTACCCTCCCCCGTACGCATTTCAGCGATTTTGCCATCATTAAGCACCATAGCTCCTATAAGCTGTACATCAAAGTGGCGCATTCCTAATACCCGCTTGCCTGCTTCTCGCACCACTGCAAACGCTTCTGGTACTAAATCATCTAGATCCTCGCCTTGGACTAGTCGATTTCGAAATTCCTTAGTTTTTTCTTGTAGTTGTTCATCACTTAAATTTGATATGCTCGGTTCAAATGCATTAACTTGATCGACTACTTTATGCAGATTTCGCAATAAACGATCATTGCGGCTACCAAATACTTTATTGAGTAATTTAATTACCATAAGATTACTAGGATTTGATTTTTAATATTAAAAAAAGTTAAGTTTAATATAGGATTGATACTTTGAAAAAAATTATAGCAAATGCTTCTATACAAACGACTTCAAATCCACAATCCGTAAACAAACTGATCCGCTGTGCTCAAGGAAATCTCCAGTATATATTCTACCGCTCCAGATTTTTACAAGAACTCTCTTTAAGAGTAAATAAATCTTTACCTAAAGAGCTAGGAACTTACTGCCTAGTTGGCAATATTCGTGGTAACTTCCTTATTTTATATACTGACTCTGATTCTCGGGCTAGCCTATTACGTTATTATGTACCTACTATTATAAGAGATATTCAGCAATATCTAAAAACAACGCTCTCATATAAAGTAAAGATCAGAATACAGCCACTACTTTTTGATCAGACTAATTCATACTGTAGCTAAAGGAGAGGAAAATAAAAAAGGAGTTGATTTAGCTTTTTTCTCAAAAGTAACAATTTCCCAAGCTGTTTTATCTTCTATAAGTTGGCAAAGTAGTTTATTGTTCAAAGTATGACCAGATTTATACCCTTTAAAAGCACCAATAAGGGTATAACCTAGTAAATAGAGATCACCAATCGCATCTAAAACTTTATGACGAGCAAATTCATCTTTGTACCGTAACCCATCCTCATTAATGACCTGATAGTCATCTACTACCACTACATTTTTTAGATTAGCACCTAATGCTAGATTTAACTCTCGTAATCGATTCATATCCTTCATAAACCCAAAAGTTCGAGCCCGGCTTATCTCCTTCGTAAAAGAGGTGGAAGAAAAATCAATTTCGACTCCTTTAGGACAATCTTTAAAAGCTGGATGATCAAAATCAATAACGAATGAAACTTTAAATCCGTCAAATGGATCAAATCTTGCCCATCGATCTTCTTCTTCTATAAGAAGTGATTTTTTAATGCGAATGTAGCGTTTAGGAGCCTCTTGAGTAATAATACCCGCAGATTGAATTAGAAAAACAAAAGGACCTGCACTACCATCCATGATAGGTACTTCTGAACTATTTAGATCTACATAAGCATTATCAATACCTACGCCAGCAAAAGCAGATAATAAATGTTCTACTGTTGCGATTCTTGTATCGCCACTTATAAGCGTAGAAGAGAGATTTGTATCTCCTACGTTTCCTGCATGTGCTTTTATTTCTACTAGAGGATCGAGATCAACTCGACGAAATATAATACCAGTATCTACTGGTGCAGGATGTAAAGTAAGACAGACAGATTCTCCTGTATGTAACCCAATACCTGTTGCCTGTATTGAATTCTTAAGGGTACATTGTTTTATCATTAAGGAGGTAATTTTTATACTTAATCTGCCTGGCGACGTAGAAATGCAGGCACATCCAAATAATCCATACTATTTTCACTTCCTTCCATAGATTTCTTATTGTATTGCGATGAGTGGTGGCGAATCACAGTCGGTCGATCTAATTGAGTGTAATCAATAGGATCATCAATATTGGATGGATTAAAATGAGCAGATGGTTTTGTTTCAGATTGCCCCAACCCAGTAGCAACTACAGTAACCCTCAATTCATCTTCTAAACTTGGGTCAATTACCGTACCTACCACTACAGTGGCATTATCAGCTGCATAGTCTTTCACCGTATGTCCCACCTCTTCAAACTCGCCAATAGACATATTAGCCCCACCTGTGATATTTACTAATATTCCTCGAGCACCTCTTAAGCTAATATCTTCTAGGAGAGGACTTGCTACTGCAGCTTCAGCTGCTAATCTTGCCCTCTCTTCACCTCTAGCACTTCCAGATCCCATCATAGCCATCCCCATTTCTGACATTACAGTGCGTACATCAGCAAAATCCACATTAATCAATCCGGGGCGAGTAATTAACTCTGCTATACCTTGAACCGCACCAAGGAGTACATCATTAGCTGCTTTAAATGCGTTAAGCAAACTAATACTTTTACCTAATACAGGCATCAATTTTTCGTTAGGTATCGTAATGACAGAATCTACATACTGTGTTAGCTCTTGAATACCTTTCTCTGCAATAGCTGCTCGTTTACGTCCTTCAAAAGCAAAGGGGCGAGTTACTACCGCAACGGTAAGGACGCCCAGCTCTTTTGTTACTTGGGCAACAATAGGTGCTCCTCCAGTTCCAGTTCCACCACCCATTCCAGCGGTAATAAAAACCATATCAGCACCATTAATCACTTCCATAATCCGCTCTCGATCTTCAAGTGCTGCTTGGCGACCTATTTCTGGATCTGCCCCTGCCCCCAACCCTTTTGTAATGTTATTTCCGAGCTGAAGTACAGTTTGTGCACTACTGTCTTTTAGTGCTTGGGCATCGGTATTAGCAACTATAAAATCCACCCCTTCTATTTTGGCATCTACCATATGGCGAATAGCATTGCCGCCACCTCCCCCAACCCCGATCACCTTAATTACAGCACTTTGGGTATAAGAATCCATTAATTCAAACATATATAGTGCTCTCCTATCATCAGGATTTTAGTTCTGTAAGTTATCAAATATTTCCTTGAAACCAAACTTTCATCTTTTCCCATATTCCCGTTACACCTTTTAGGGAACGATTTTCTAAACTAGGAATATGGCGATGATTTTGCCCAAAAAGAAGTAATCCTATACCTGTAGCGTGGGCAGGATTTCTTACAATATCTGTTAGTCCCGTCATATAACCAGGAATACCTAGCCTTACAGGAGAATTAAAAATTAATTCTGCCAAGTCAATAGCTCCTTCCATTTTCGCACTTCCTCCCGTGAGAACAATTCCAGCACCTAATAACTCTTCATAGCCACTGCGCTGTAATTCCTGCAAAATAAGCTTAAGTAATTCCTCATAACGAGGTTCTACAACGCTTGCCAAAATTTGTTGAGATAGCCTGCGTGGTGGTCTATCCCCTACGCTTAGTACTTCTATATTTTCCTCTGCAGAGGCTAATTGGGTTAATGCACAAGCGTGCTTTATTTTTATATCTTCAGCATATTGAGTAGGCGTACGTAGAGCTACAGCAATATCATTGGTAATTTGATCACCTCCGATAGGAATCACCGCTGTATAGTGGATAGCACCATTAATAAAAATAGCAATATCAGTAGTTCCACCACCGACATCTACTAAGCATACGCCAAGCTCTTTCTCATCATGAGTGAGTACTGAATAGCTAGAGGCAAATTGCTGCAATACTATATCATCTGCATCTAGACCGCAGCGGCGAATACACTTAATAATATTTTGTGCTGCACTTAAGGCACCGAAAACTAAATGCACTTTAGATTCTAGGCGTACCCCGGACATACCTATAGGATCTCTAATTCCTTCTTGGTTATCAATCGTAAATTCTTGAGGGAGTACATGAAGTACTTTTTGATCTGCAGGAATAGCGATAGCTCGGGCAGAATCAATAACACGAGCGACGTCTTCTGGACTAACCTCTTTATCACGGATAGCAACTATTCCATGGGAATTCAAGCTACGAATATGATTGCCAGAGATTCCTGTAAAAACTGAGTGGATACGACAGCCAGCTGTTAGCTCTGCTTGTTCTACCGCTCTTTGAATAGATTGAACTGTGGAATCAATATTAACGACTACTCCTTTTTTTAACCCATGGGATGGGTGCACCCCAACACCTACTATTTCTAACTCTCCTTCAGGATGAGCTTCTGCTACAATAGCAGCTACTTTTGAAGTACCTACATCTAAGCCAACAATTAAATTCTTATCACCATACCTAGACATCTAATACTGCCTCACGAGCCCAAGTAGGTATTTCATTATTATGCCAAATTACTGAAAATCCATTAGCATAGCGCATATCTACTTTTTGTATATCTTCTTGATGTTGTTGTAATAGTTGAAGATAAATTTGGTAGAATTTAACTAGACGTTGCTGATTATATGCCCTACCAAGCACAAGTTCTATTCCATTATTAAAAATAATGTAGCAATCTTGCCGATCTCCGATGGAGAATTCAACAATTCGCAATCCTAACCCTTGTAATTGTTGTTGTATTGCTTTAAATTGGCTAGCCACTCGTTGTTCGCTACCAGTATTACCAATAATTTTTGGCAGGTTTTGTGGGAAACTCTCTAAGGGAGGAGAAAATCGTATTCCATCTATACTCACTAAAGATCTTTCTCCCCAGCGGGCAAGAGGGATTTGCTCTTTTACCTGTATCTTTAACTGATCTGGCCAAACCCTACGCACTTTTATTTGTGCAATCCAAGGTAGTTTCTTGGTGGCTGCTTGTACTGATTTTAAATCTATACCAAAAAATCCCTTTGCAACATCACTAGCAATAGCATCATTAATGTCTTGTTTATTAAGATGCTTAAATTCCCCTTCTATATTCACTTCTTGCAATGGAAGCCTTTTAGGATCCAAAAACCATTTAGTTCCTAAAATGATTAATCCAGCTAAAGATAGTAAAAATAACCCCTGTCCTATCACTTGCAATAATATAGGTCGTAATAATGGTTTTGGACGACTCGCTCCACGAATTTTTTTATTTTTTAGCATAACTTGTAATATTTCAATAGTTTTTCTCGCTACTTTCTAGTATTTTTAGAACGAGATCATTAAAGGTAATACCAGCTGCTTTTGCTGCCATAGGAACAAGACTATGATTAGTCATCCCAGGTACTGTATTTACTTCTAATAAATAGGGATTACCCTCCTTATCACATTTAAAATCTACTCTTCCCCATCCGCTTGCACCAAGTATATTAAAAGCTTGCAATGCAATATCCTGCAACAATCTCTCCGATTCACTTGTAAGACCACAAGGGCAGAGATAGCGGGTGGTATTTGCAAGATACTTAGCTTCAAAATCATAGAATTTATGGGGAGTTTCTAATCTAATAATAGGTAAGGGCTGTCCTAGAAGAATGCTTGCAGTATATTCTACCCCTGAGAGCCATTGTTCTGCTAGTATTAGATTATCAAAAACTTTTGCTTTGCTATAAGCAACCTCAAAATCCTCAATACTATCTACTCTAAAAATACCAACACTCGATCCTTGTCTTGCTGGTTTTACGATAAGAGGCAACCCTAATTGCTGAGCTACTAAAGGAAAATTAGTGGTTTCATCAAGCAGTAAAAAATCTGCAGTAGGTAACTGCAATCCTTGCCAAAGCTGTTTACTCTTTAGTTTATCCATTGCCAGAGCAGAACCTAATACCCCACTACCCGTATAAGGAATTTCTGCAAAATCTAGAGCTCCTTGAATAACTCCATCCTCTCCACCTTTTCCATGAAGTGCGATAAACGCACGTTGAAACTTCTCTACTTGTAGTTGAGCCATTGTATGTTTATTAACATCTATGCCATAGGAATCTACTCCTTCATCTATTAGTGCTTGTAGTACAGCTCGTCCACTTTCTAAAGAAATATTCCGCTCTGAGGAATTCCCTCCCATAAGCACAGCTACCTTGCCCCAATCTTGCCTTTCAGTAGTCAATTTCACATAGAGGATCCTATAATATGCACTTCTGGGGCTAAAGTAATACCTTGTTGTTGACTCACTACATTTACAACGAACTGTATTAAATGCTCTATATGAGCTGCTGTTGCTCCCCCTCTATTAATAATGAAATTTCCATGCTTTTCAGAAATTTGGGCATCGCCCATAGAAGTACCCTTAAGCTGACTTAGCTCGATGAGTTGACCTGCTTTTCTATTGATAGGATTACGGAATACTGAACCAGCACTAGGGTAGTGTATAGGTTGTGTTTGGTTGCGCTGTTTTAGCAAAGTACTAATACGCTGTTTACCACTATTTCCTAAAATAAATTTTAGTTTTACTGCTAAGAACCACTCTTGTACTGGCTTATAAACGGTACGATAACTAATTTTATAGTCTTGAGGAGAGCGTTGATGAATAATACCTCCTATAGTTACCGTTTCTACACTTATGACCAATTCCCATATTTCATAACCAAAAGCACCTGCATTCATTGCAAGTGCTCCTCCAATAGTGCCTGGGATTCCCGCAAGAAATTCAGCACCGCATAGACCTTCTCTCACGCAAAACTTGGCTAATTTAGAACAAGTTACGCCAGATTCAACCCACACTTCGGTATCATTGAGTCGTTTTATATTATTTAAAGTACCTACAGTAGTAATTACGGTGCTGAGCAGTCCGCAGTCTCGTACCAGTACATTGCTTCCTAAACCAAGCCAGAATAAAGACTCTTCTTTAGGTAAAATTTTAAGGAATGCCAGAAGATCTTCCCTATCTTTTGGTTTATATAGATATTTCGCAGGCCCGCCTACTCGCCAAGAAGTATATCTAGCCATTGGAACATGTTGTTCTAATTTTCCTCGAAGAAAAGAGGTATCTAAAATACTCAGTGTCAATTAATTTCTCTTCTCAAAGAGGTAGCTAATTGTTTAGCTAGGGTTGCAATATCGCCCGCACCTAAAGTAAGTAAAATATCCCCTTGCTGAAGTACATTTATTAAAAACTCTGTTGTTAGGTTATTTTTCTCTATAAACAATGGCTTTATTTTACTATACCTTTTTAATTCTTCTTGTAAAATAAGACTATCTATTCCTAGAATAGGAGTTTCTCCTGCGCTATATATTTCTAATAAGATAAGTAGATCTATTCGAGATAATATATGGATAAATTCTTGAAATAAATCACGGGTTCGGGTATATCGGTGAGGCTGAAAAATAACAACTAATCGCCGATTAGGCCAACCAAACCTAATTGCTTCTATAGTTGCAGCAATTTCTCGAGGGTGATGTCCATAATCATCTATTAATAAAATAGACCCAACTAACGTATTAATTTCTCCATAAGATTGAGATCGCCGCTCAATTCCAGAAAATACTTTTAATCCATTTTGAATAATTGTTTCTTTTATTCCTGATTCGTAGGCTACAATCGCTGCCGCTAGAGCATTTAATCCATTGTGGATTCCAGGGAGATTTAAAGATAATTCTAACCAATGGTTCTGACCCGGTTTGTCTATTAAAAATTTAATACAGCCCTGTTTCTGCTGTAGAGTGTGGAGACGATAATCTGCATCTTCAGAAATACCGTAAGTAAGTATAGGTCGTTCAATATCAGGAAGTAGTGACCTTAAAGTAGGATCATCAATACAAAGAACAGCTAACCCATAAAAGGGGAGACGGTGCAAAAATGCTAAAAATGCTTTTTTAAGTACATCAAAATCTCCCTTATAGGTATCCATATGATCTGCATCAATATTGGTCACTACTGCTAGAAGAGGTTGTAAATGCAAAAAGGAAGAATCGCTCTCATCTGCTTCAGCGATCAAATATTCACCATTTCCTAAACGGCTATTGGCTCCTATACTATTTACCTTTCCACCAATAATAAATGTAGGATCCAATTTAGCCTCACCAAAAATACTTGCAATAAGGCTAGTTGTCGTTGTTTTACCATGAGTACCAGCTACTGCTATTCCATAACGAAAACGCATTAGCTCTGCAAGCATTTGTGCTCTTGGTACAATAGGAATAAGTTGTGCTCGAGCTGCAAGTACCTCCGAGTTATCTTTATGAATTGCACTTGAGATGACTACGACATCACACCCTTGAATATGTTGAGCATGATGACCAATGTTAATTTTTGCTCCTAAATTAACTAATCGTTCTATAAATTGGTTTTTATTTAAATCTGATCCTGAAACTACATAGCCTAGATTAATGAGCACTTCAGCAATTCCTCCCATACCTACACCACCAATGCCAATCAAGTGAATACGCCGAATTCGGCGCATCATCGGGGGAATCGGTAGTATATGAGGATTAGTTACAAGCAATTTGCAGACACTCCTCAGCTATTCTTTGTGCTGTATTACCTAAGTGTAGTTTGTAGGCAGATTCTGCCATTGTATCCAGCAGATCTCGATGCATATTGAAATACCTAAGAGTCTCCGCAAGCTTTTGTGGAGTGAGCTCTTTTTCGGGTAATAATAGTGCTGCGTCATGATTAACTAAGTATTGAGCATTAGCTAATTGATGATTATCAATTGCAAAAGGGTAAGGTACTAATAAAGAAGTGATGCCCACTGCCATTAATTCTGCAATGGTAGACGCACCTGCACGACATAGCACCATATCAGCCCATGTATAAGCATCAGCAATTTCATCTATGAATGCCACTACTTTAGCGTCTACCCTAAATGATCGATAAGCTGTGATTACTTCTTTTTCTCTATTTGTACCGCACTGATGCCAAATTTCTGGATATTCATTTAATTCAAGATGGGATAGTGTTTGGGGGAGTACCTTATTTAATATTTGAGCTCCTTGTGATCCACCAAGCACAAGTAAACGGATAGGAGTATGCCTATCTCTTATCGTATTCTTTTTTGCATAATACACAGACTCTATTTCTGCCCTAACTGGATTACCTACCCACTTTCCATGTAAAGTTTTAGAGAAAGTATTTGGAAATCCCTCTAATATTTGGCTAGATAGACGAGCAAGAATGCGATTGGTAGTGCCAGCAATTGCATTTTGTTCATGGGTAATTAGAGGTATTCTAAGTAACCAAGCACCTAATCCTCCTGGTCCTGAAACAAATCCACCCCAGCCTAAAACTACCGATGGCTTTTGTTTATGTAATATTTTTAAAGCCTGAAATAATGCAATAAGCAATTTTACAGGAGCAGTTAACCATGTAATTATACCTTTTCCCCTAAGCCCATTTACTGAGATCCACTCAATAGAATATCCAGCCTTTGGTATAAATTTTGCTTCTAACCCTCGATGAGTGCCAAGCCATATTACCTCTATTCCTTTTGATTGGAGTACGTTAGCTACTGCTAAAGCAGGAAATATATGACCACCTGTACCACCTGCCATCATTAATATACGCATTATTATTTAGAACGAGATCGCACCACTTTAGGAAAACGAGTTTCCATGTCCACTCTTAGAACTAAGGAAATAGCTACGCAAATGACGATACTACTACTACCTCCTGCACTCATTAAGGGCAGAGTTAATCCCTTGGTAGGCAATATCCCCATATTCACCCCTAAGTTGACAAAAGCTTGTAGCCCAATCCAAATACCCAGCCCATAAGCGAGATAACTTCCAAAAAAGTGCCCTCTTCGCTCTGCTGCCCAACCAATCATAAAAGTACGGTAAATGAGTATTGAAAATAAAATAATTACAGCCAAGCTACCCGCTAATCCTAGCTCTTCTCCGATTACTGCATAAAGAAAATCGGTATGTGCTTCAGGTAAATAAAACAATTTTTGTACACTATCCCCTAGTCCTACCCCTAACCATGAACCACGGCCAAAAGCAATCAGTGCTTGAGTGAGTTGATAACCGCTATTTAAAGGATCATCCCAAGGATTTAAAAAAGAAGTTAGCCGAAGTACTCGATAAGGAGAATGCCAAGCAATAGCTGCAAGCGATGATCCCCCTAAAATAACTAGGAAAAGGAAATACCGAAGAGGAGCTCCTCCTAAAAAAAGCATTCCCATAATTGTAGCAAATAGAACTGCAATGGTACCAAAATCTGGTTCTAGTAAAAGCAATCCACTGATAATTGTAAACAATCCAATAGGAAATAAAAAACCTCTCATTGCTGTTCGTACAATATCCTTGCGACGTACTAAATAACCAGCAAGATAAATAATCATAAATAATTTAATCAATTCTGAAGGTTGTAACCTAATGGGACCTACCCCTAGCCACCTGCGGCTTCCATTAATTTCTAAGCCAACCTTTGGTATAAGTACTAATATCAACAATCCTGCACTTATAAATAAGAAAACAGGTGCAGTTCTTTCCCAAAAAATTAGCTTAACTTTTAGAGCACTAAAAGCTGCTATAAGCCCTAAAGATAAAAAAATACCCTGCCGCCAGAAGTAGTAGGTAGGCATGCCAAAATTATTTTCAGCAATAGCAATAGAGGCTGATCCTACCATTACCCATCCAAACCCTAGTAGTACAAGAGCAGATCCTAACAAGTAAGGATCAAGAGAGAGTTGCTGATTTAGAGGTGTATCTTGTTTCACGGCTGAATAGCTCGAACCGCTTGTACAAATGCTTCGCCTCTAGCTTCAAATCCTGAAAACATATCAAAACTAGCACAGGCAGGGGATAAGAGGACGCAATCCTCAGAAAAAGCTAAACGATGGGCAGTATTTACCGCCTCAATCATGCTGCTTACTTGATAAACGGGAGTGCTACCAGCAAGATCTGTTGCTATCCGATCAGCATCTCTTCCCATTAAAATAAGAGCTTTTGCTCGTTCTGCTAATGGTTTATATAAGGGGCGAAAATCAGCCCCTTTACCTATACCCCCTGCGATTAAAATAATCTTCCCATGACAAGGCAATCCCTCAAGTGCCGCTAAGGTAGCACCCACATTGGTTCCTTTAGAGTCATTAAACCAATCTACTCCATTTATACAGGTAATCGTTTGACATCTATGAGGTAATCCGTGAAATTCCCGTAATGCATTAGCCATTGCTGGTAGAGGTAATCCAATAGATTCCCCAAGTGCTAACGCAGCCAATGCATTTGCCCAATTGTGCCTCCCTTTTATAGGGAGTTGCTCTATAAGGAGTATTAATTCATTTCCTTTAGCAAGCCATATTTGGTTATTTTGTTCTTGTATTCCATATTCATCTGTTTTAGGACGATTTAAGGTAAAGTAAATACAATGACTATTTGAATCACTAAAGGAAGATAGATAAGGATCGTCTTTATTTATTACAATTGTTTTAGCATTTTGGTAAATTCGTAACTTAGCTTCGATATAGGATTCTATATTGGAATATCGATCCATATGATCAGGGCTAATATTTAAGATGCAAGAAGATTCTAGTTTTAAGGTATAGGTAGTTTCTAATTGAAAACTAGAGAGTTCTAAAACATAAAAATCTGGCGTAGGCTTCTCTAATAAAGTAAGGGCAGGTACTCCTAAATTTCCACCTGTAAGTACTTGCTTACCTGCCTTACGTACCATAGCATCTACTAGTAAAGTTACTGTGCTTTTTCCATTAGATCCTGTAATTGCTATAACTGGTGCCTTAGCATAGTGAGCAAATAGTTCAATGTCCCCTAAAATAGGGATTCCTATTCTTTGAGCTTCTAGAATAGATGAATCGTGAATGGAAACTCCGGGGCTAACAATCAAGCGATCTGCAGTAGACATAATGCTTAAGTTAAATAAGCCTAAATGAATAGGTATCTTAGGGAATTGCCTTTTAAATTGAGTAAGTTCAGGTGGATTTTCTCGACTGTCTATGACAGTGAATTGACAATTTTGCTGAGATAGAAATTGGGCACAGGATAATCCTGTTTTGCCAAGACCTATAATGACAGTGATAGGATTAATTTTATAATTCCTCCTTAGGCAACATTATCAAAATAGGGTAATTTTATTTAAGATTCTAGCGAATTTTTAGACTAGATAACCCAATAAGAACTAAAATAACAGTAATAATCCAAAAACGAACGATCACTCTAGGTTCCGGCCAACCTTTTATCTCGAAATGGTGATGTAGTGGTGCCATTTGAAAGATTCGCTTTCCAGTTAGTTTATAGGATATTACTTGTAAAATCACAGAAATAGTTTCAATGACAAAAACACCGCCCATAATAGCAAGGACTAATTCTTGCCGTATTAACACAGCAAGTACTCCTAAAGCTGCTCCAAGTGCAAGAGCCCCCATATCCCCCATAAATACTTGAGCAGGATAAGTGTTGAACCACAAAAATCCTAATCCAGCTCCTACTAAGGATCCACAAAAAACAACTAATTCTCCTGCACCGGAGATGTAGGGAACACCCAAATAGTGGGAAAATCCTACATGACCTGTAACATAGGCAAAAATTCCTAGAGCACCACCTACTAATACAGTAGGCAGAATAGCTAATCCGTCTAAGCCATCGGTCAAATTTACTGCATTACTACTACCTACAATTACGAAATAAACAAGTAAAATATAATAGCTCCCTAAATTAATTGCTATACCTTTAAAAAAGGGAACAATCAGTACTGTTTCTGCAGGTATGGTCGCAGTAGAGTACAAAAATAGTGCAGCACCCAAAGCAATAATGGATTGTCCAAAATATTTATGCCTTGCTGAAAGGCCTTTTGGGTTTTTATAGACAAGTTTTTTATAGTCATCTATACAACCTAAGCTACCGAACAACAACATAACTGCTAAAGTTAACCAGATATATCGGTTAGTCAAATCTGACCAAAGTAAGGTTGTCATTGTGATAGCCAGTAAAATAAGTCCTCCCCCCATAGTAGGAGTTCCTATTTTACTAAAATGGGTTTTAGGTCCATCTATACGTATAGGCTGACTCACTAGCATACTTAATCGACGAATTACGATTGGACCTATAGCTAAAGAAATGATAAGTGCAGTTAGTACACTTAAAACAGCTCGTAATGTAAGATACTGAAATACATTAAATCCTCTATTTAAGGTAGTTAAGTGCTCAGCTAAATATAGCAGCATAAATATAAATTAAATTAATTAAGTACATAGAGCAGATACAATTTGCTCCATATTCATGAATCGAGATCCTTTAATTAGAATAGTCGTATTGGGATTTTTTATCCTTTGCAACTCAGCAATAAGTGTTTGTCGATCAAAAAAATGCTTTCCATAACCAAAAGATTTGGAAGTAGCAGCACTGAGGTCACCTAGTGTGTACAGTTGATTGATTTGAGCAGCTCTAGCTTGTTGCCCTAGGCTTTTATGGAGCTCAATCGATTTTTCCCCTAGCTCTCCAAAATCTCCAAGTACTAAAATATGATCGCCAACAAATTGAGTTAAAACCTCTAAGGCAGCTTGGAAAGAACTAGGATTAGCATTATAAGTGTCATCTAAGATTCTTACCCCAGAGGGGGCGTATTTAACTTGCAAACGACCAGAAGTAGGAGAAAATGCAATTAATCCTTCATAAATTTGATCTAACTTTAATCCTAGAGCAAAAGCAGTAGCACTTGCAGCTAACGCATTGACTACATTATGTGTTCCAAGGAAAGGAAGAGAAATTCTTATAGCTCCTTTAGGGGTAAAAAGGGTAAACTCAGTACCCTCTGGGTTTGAAGCTAGATCGTAGGCATGAAGCATTGCAGACTGTCCTAAGCCAAAACTAATGAATCTAAGCCCATTACGCATTGCTAATCGATGCCAAGAAAAAAAATAAGGATCGTCTCGATTTAAGATCGCAATACCCCCAGAACTTACTCCTTGGAAAATTTCCCCTTTAGCTTGAGCAACTCCATTAAGATCCTTAAATCCTGCAAGATGAGCTGATCCTGCGTTAGTGATGAGTGCTATTTGAGGGTGAGCTAATTGGCTAAGGTAGTTAATTTCTCCAGAGTGATTAGCACCCATTTCAATCACTGCAAAACGATGGCTTGAATTTAATTGCAGTAATGTTAAGGGAACACCAATTTCATTATTTAGATTTCCTTGAGTTGATAAGGTTAAGCTAGCTTTATTTAAAATGGACGCAACCATTTCTTTAGTTGTAGTTTTTCCGTTGCTTCCTGTAATTGCGACAACGGGAATTTTAAAATGCTTCCGCCAATAACTCCCGATTTGCCCAAGGGCAAGGTGCGTATTTGCTACCCTTATTTGAGGAATATCGGATTCAATAAATTCTTCAAGTAAAACTGCACTAGCACCTTTTTCTATTGCGTGAGGAATAAAAGTATGACCGTTAAATTTCTCTCCCTTTAATGGGATAAAGAGCATACCGGAAAGACTATTTAATCGACTGTCTGTACTAATTCCAGAAACAGTGATTTCTCCCTTCCCTCTCAACTGTCCTTGAACAGTTTGACTGATCTCTGTAAGACTACTAGTAAAGCTCATATTGATGATCTTTTAATGCTTGCTGTGCACACTGTTTATCACTAAAGGGATAAAATTTAGTACCTATTTGCTGATATTCCTCATGACCCTTTCCTGCTATCAGTACGGTATCTTTCGATTTAGCCAACTGTATTGTACGAGAAATAGCTTCTGATCTAGGGCGATATTTATAGACTTTATCTGGATGTTTCATTCCAGACATAATGTCTATTATGATTTGAATAGGATCTTCCTCTCTCGGGTTATCATCAGTCAGTACCACAAAGTCTGAAAATCGTTCAGCTATTTCGCCCATAAGAGAGCGTTTACCAGAATCTCGATTACCGCCACAACCAAATATGCACCATAATCTTCCTTTAGGGTCTGAATACTCTTTTAAGGAATAAAGTACTTGACTCAGTGCATCTGGAGTATGGGCATAATCTATAACGACTAATGGTCCAGCTGGACTTTCGAGTAATTCCATACGTCCAGGTACGGATTTTACCCGAGAGAGTCGCTCTAGAGCTTCATCAAACGGGATATTATAAGCTAATAAACCACCTAAAGCCGCAAGTATATTATAAACATTGAATTTCCCAAGTAAGGGGCATCGTAATAAGCCGCTACCCCATTGCCCCTGTATTTCTAGGGATATTTCCGATTTATTATAGTGAATGCATTTGGCTTGAAGTGAAGCATTATCACTTAAACCGTAGCTAATAACTTTAGTACTATTGGAAACCTTACTAGTAAGATTACATCCTACTTTATCATCTATATTAATCACCGCATATTCTAATTCAGGCCAATGGAATAATTTAGATTTTACTGCCTCATAATTTTCCATGCTTTGATGGTAATCAAGATGATCTCTACTTAAATTAGTAAAAATAGCAGTATTAAAGGTGATTCCATTTACTCTACCCTGATCTAGGGCATGAGAGGAAACTTCCATCACTACATTAGAAACCCCTGCGTTACGAAAATCATTTAGATGTTTGTGAATAGTTAATGAATCTGGAGTGGTTAATTTACTAGAAATGACTGATTCTAGTGTGCCTACACCAAGTGTGCCTATGATCCCACAGGGGGTTTGCTCAGCATGTAATGCTTGAGCTAAAAAATGAGATACCGATGTCTTTCCATTGGTGCCAGTAATACCAGTGATCCTGATTTGCCTTGAAGGATAAAAATAGAACTGATTAGCAATAAATCCTATTTTTTTATGCAGTTCTAGCACTGGAATACAAGGAATATCTAGAGCCTGTAATTGGCTTTGAATTTCTGTAGAAATTGGAATAATTGAATCAAAAATAATTGCTCTAACACCTTTACTAATAGCTTCGGGTATATAGTTATGCCCTAATTCTTTTCGCCCTAGACAAGCAAAAAATAAAGAACCAGAATTTACCTCTCGGCTATCTATACAAATATGACTAATAATTGGATTATCATCTAACTTTGTAGAGTTAGGTTCTAGCCACTCGTTTAATAAAGATATTAGTGAGTGTTGATAGTTTTGCCCCATAATCTATTTTTCATAAGCCGCTTGTAAATTATCTGGGGCAATATTAAGTAATCGCATAGCATCAATCATTATTTGAGAGAAAACGGGGGCAGCAATAGATCCTCCATAATAACCCCCCTTTTTAGGATTATCGATCATAATTATTGCTGCTAAACGTGGATTACTTGCGGGGATCAGTCCAGCAAAAAGTGCAATATATTTATTTTTAGTATAGCGACCTGCTTGAGTCTTCTTTACAGTACCTGTTTTCCCTGCTACCCGATAGCCAGGTACACGGGCTTGAGTACCTGTTCCACCGTTTATAGTAACTCCTTCAAGCATGGCTAGTACAGCATGGGCTATTTCTTTAGACCATATAAACTTTCCCTCAGTAGGCTGTTTTTGATAAAAAAAACTAGTTGGTTTTAATACTCCCCCTGCACCAATCATGGCATAAGCACGAGCAAGTTGAAGTGCAGTTACTGACAAACCATAACCAAAAGATAGAGTAGCTCTTGCAATTTCACTTTTTTGAAAGGTATTTGGGTTAGGTAAATGCCCTTCTGCTTCTCCTGGAAATCCACTAGCAGTAGACATACCAAATTCCAATTGAGAAAAATTTTGAAAGAATTGTTGTGGGTCAAGATCTAGTGCAATTTTACTCATTCCTACATTGCTTGATTTTTGGATAATGGTACTAATATCGATTCGCCCATAATTATGAACATCATGAATTGTATAGCGACCTATCTGGAAGTACCCAGGTGTAGTATCGAAGAAAGTATAGGGGGTTACTTTCCCTAGCATTAAAGCAATTCCCATAATAAATGGTTTGATGGTTGAGCCAGGCTCAAACAAATCAGTTATCGAGCGATTTCGATATAATTGACCTTGTCGCTGTGTGTAATCATTTGGGTTGTAAGATGGTTGACTTGTCATCGCTAGAATCTCCCCCGTATGTACATCTAGAATGACAATAGATCCCGCTTGAGCTTCATGGATCTGAATAGCATGTTTTAATTTTTGATAGGCTAAATACTGTAGCTGTAAATCAATACTTAAGCGTAAATCTTCACCTGGCTGGGGTGTACGTATATTTTCTATATCTCCTATGGTGCGACCTCGGCTGTCTCGAATAATTCTTTTTTTTCCTGGAATTCCTTGTAGGATACTATTAAATCCTAGTTCTATACCTTCTTGTCCTATATCATCAACATTTGTAAACCCTACGACATGAGCAGCTAGGGGACCAGTAGGATAATAACGCTTATATTCTGATTGAAACCCTACACCTAATATATCAAGTGCTTGAATACGATCGGCTAATTCTGGTTCTGCCCATCGCTTTAAATAGGCAAACTCATGAGCCGCACCTTTTTGCACTTTATCTGCTATATAATTTCTTGAGACTCCTAGTGTATTTCCTAACATAGCCCATTGCTCAGGGGTTTGGCTAAGTAATTTAGGGTTAATCCATATGGAATCTACCGGCGTGCTTACTGCAAGCGGTTCTCCATGCCGATCAGTAATCATTCCCCGATGAACAGGTATAGTGACTACCCGTAAATGGCGAGTTTCTCCTTTTCCTCGTAAAAAATCGTAATCTAGTACTTGTAATTTAATTAGACGGACGACTAAAGAAATAATTATTAAAGAAAAAATAAACCCTACAATTTGTAATCGAGTAAAGTAAGGTTTATCTCTAATTTTCCTCATATTTCTTTATTTTTATCACCACTATTTGAGTTGAGTCTGGAGCAACCATCCCTAACTTTTCTCTAGCAATTTGCTCGATTCTCCCTTGCCTAACAAGAGTACTTTGTTCCAAAAGTAAGCGCCCCCATTCATCATCGAGTTGATCTCTGGCTTTATATAGCTTTTGTAATTCCATAAACTGTTTTCGATTTTGGTGTTTGATATCAACCACGGTTACTGCAGAAACTAAAATTAATACACTTAAAACAGAGATAACTATAACTAGCCATCGATGTATACTTATTATCACGGTGAGTTACAAGCTACTTTTTGGGCAATACGTAGCTTTGCACTGCGCGATCTGGGATTATGTGTAGTTTCATCTAAATTAGGTACTATGGGTTTCCCTAAAACTCGAAAAATAGGGGATTGTTGTTGATTTTCTGTAATAGGTAAATAGGAAGGTAAGTATGTATTTTCATTTTGGGAGTTTTTTTTAAAAAATTGTTTAATAATCCGATCCTCTAAGGAATGAAAGCTAATAATAGCTAAATGTCCTCCTACTGCTAATACAGATTTTGCTTGCTCTAGGGCATCATAGAGTTCTTCTAACTCTCGGTTAATAAAGATTCGAATTGCCTGAAATGAGCGAGTAGCTGGATGTTTTTTTTTCTCCCAGCTTGGATTTGCCTGAGAAATAATTTGGGCAAGTTGCTGTGTGTTTATTAATTCTTGTGTATTTCTGGCATTTGTAATAGCGCGGGCAATCCTTTGGGCATAGCGTTCTTCCCCATATTTTTTAAGTATATCTGAGATTTCACCCTCCTCAGCTTGTGCCAGCCACTCTGCAGCACTTTGTCCACTTTTACAATCCATACGCATATCTAAAGGACCAGGGTGCAAAAAACTAAATCCTCGCTCTGGGCTGTCCAGTTGAGGGGAGGAAACTCCAAGATCAAATAAGATTCCATGAACCTGATTCATCCATCCCATATCTGCTGCTATTTTTTCAAGATTACTTATGGGAGCATGAATAATAGAAAACCGCTTATCTTGCTGAGCTAGTTTTTGCCCCACTGCAATAGCTTCTGGATCCTTATCAATCGCAAGTAACGTTCCCTTAGTAGAGAGTTTAGCTAAAATAGCCCTACTATGACCACCACGACCAAAAGTTGCATCAATATAGATGCCATTTTCTTGAATGTTTAGTGCATGAATGGATTCAAATAGCAGAACGGATTGATGTGTACTCTTACTCTCACACATAGGAAAGTATTTTCCTTTAGATCATTTTAGTTATTTTAAATAAAACCTTGATATTATCAATAGGTAATAAAAATTGAGATAGCCGATAAGCCGGGTTCTGTCGTGGACAGCCATTCATCTAGGATATATGTCACCATATACCTCAAGCAGCCTACCCGGAAACAATGCGGGTCACATTATTGCTCCCCTATTTGGCTTTGCTCCGAATGGGGTTTACCTTGCCGCAGTATGTTACCATCTGCGCGGTGTGCTCTTACCACACCTTTTCACCCTTACCTATTGGCGGTTTATTTTCTGTGGCACTTTCCGTAGGCTCACGCCTCCCAGGTATTACCTGGCATTCTACCCTATGGAGCCCGGACTTTCCTCATCATTTAAGTAAAAACAATGCGACTGTCTGGCTATCTCAAAACCTATATAATCTTACTTTATTAATTTTCACTATATAAATTCTAACCATTATTTAATTTTAGTGCTAACTGGTAAAGATAGTTTTTTTTAATTCCTGTAATTTCACTTCCCGTAACTACTGCTTGTTTCAATGGAAGTACCTTCAATAAGGGTATTAATACATTAAGTGCCTTAGTTTCCATATCCTCTTGATCTTCTTCTGCTCCATGTACGAGAACTACAAACTCTCCTCGGCTTAGTATTGAATCGTCCTTTAGTTGAGTAAGTAATAAATTAAGCGACCCTTCCCACACTGTTTCATAGAGTTTAGTAAGTTCTTTAGCTAGAGCTACTTTTCTCTTAGAGCCCAATACCTTTACCATCGCTTCAAGAGTATCTAATAATCGGTGAGGTGCTTCATAAAAAATAAGCGTACGGGTTTCTTTGGCTAATTGGTTTAGTCTAGTATATCGTACACTGGGTTTTGCAGATAGAAATCCTTCAAATACAAAACGATCGGAGGGGAGTCCCGCAACAGAAAGTGCAGCAATTAATGCACAAGGTCCTGGAATTGGCGTGATTAGTATCCCAGTAAGTCGTGCTTGTTGTACTAAGCGATAACCCGGATCGCTAATTAATGGCGTACCTGCATCACTGATTAGGGCGATGGAATCCCCATTTTGGCAATGCGCAATTAAGACTTTTGATCGCTCTAACTCATTATACTCGTGGAGTGAGACTATAGGTGTAGTAATATTAAAGTGTTTTAATAAGGTAGCACTGTGGCGGGTATCCTCAGCAGCAATTAATTTTACTTTCTGCAAGGTTTCTTGAGCACGGAAACTAAAATCTTTTAAATTTCCAATAGGCGTAGCCACTATGTATAGTGTACCTATTTTATTAGCTATTACCATGAGTATTTATATTACTTTATTGTTTCTACAGTAAAATGATTTATTCATATTTATGGCTGCTTTTCTCCAAAAATTAACCTATTTTTTTAAATTCATAGTCTTAATTTTTGTCTTTAATTTAGCTGTTTTTTGTACTTCTAATGCTGAATCTTTAATAAAAATAGATGATTTATTTAATAAAAAAATTATTTACTAAATAATCATGCCAATAATCGATTAGATTACAGCCTTACCAATTCTAAAGAATTTTCTAAAAATCAACATATTTTTCTCTCTCTAAACATTTTACTTATAGAAAAAAATGGGCTTGCCTTACCAAACCTAGCCTTTAATTATTTAGAAGAAAGTACCTATCCTGAAAAAATTCTACAAAAATTACATTTTTTCCAGGAAAAGTGAAAGAAATAACCCAAAGCACTTGGTATCATGGCTATGACAATGCTCTAGCCTTTTTCTCTATAACTCATATGGTAATCACATAGAAAAATCTACAATTGAGCAATGGTCATAATTGAGCGGTGCAGTATTGAATAAGATGTTTCTAAGCTATGCTATACCATTATAAAGCGGAGAGATAAAAAGAAAATAAATGGATATTTGACCTGGAATAGTAAGACTACAAGTAAAGGGTTAGCTTTATAGGGATCTCTAATTTAAAGCGTAGTTTGTAAAATTGAAAAATTCCATAATGCCAATGGTATTCCTTAAAATATGAGTTATTAGTTAAAAATAAGCCCCATAAGGATTATGCTAATTTCTCTAAAGAGTTTTCAAAGATCATCATAGAAACACTATACCAGAATCTTAGGTAATTTATTCTATATATGTTTATAACCACTTCTATTCAAAGAATAATCTGTTTATTTAAGTTTGTAGGCTTAATTGCTATTGTCTTTAATTTAGTTGCTTGTGCTACCGATCCTTTTGGGTTTACAGGACCTTCAACAAAAGCTGATTCCTTATTTGCTAAAGGTAATTATTTAGCAGCAGCTACAGAATATTCAAAATTAGCTACTGATGCTCAGTCACCTCAGCAAGAAGAATATCAACTAAAAGCAAGTGATGCTTTTCTACGAGGTAATCAGCCACTAAAAGCACAAAATATATTAAATAAAATAGCAACTGAAAATTTAAATCCATTACTAAAACTACGCTATCGGATACTCAGTGCGCAAGTGGCACTTACTCAAAAAAACAGTACTCAAACACTTTCTCTATTAAGCAATATAGAGAGGCTAGAGCCAGATTCTCAGCAACAAACGATTATCTATCAGCTAAGAGCGGAAGCTAATGAAGCGGATGGTAACCTACTAGCTGCCGCTCATGCAAGAAGCCAATTAGATCCTACCCTAACTGACGCAGAGAAATCCGCTGAAAATCAGCAGATGTTATGGTATGATCTTACAAGCCTCTCCCCCATTACTTTACAACAAGCCTACAACCAGCCATCGTCCTCTACTTTTCATGGCTGGATTGATTTAGCATTGATTGCACAACAATATCAAACGGTGCCAGATAGGCTAAATGAAGCACTTGAAAACTGGCAAAGCAAATACCCCAATCACCCAGCTTCTCTATCTTTAATTCAAGATATATCTACTGATCTAGAGACACCCTACCATCCTAAGCATATTGCCTTATTACTTCCTGCTTCTGGAAAATTCTCCACGATTGCTAAAGCAATTGGAGATGGTTTCTTTACTGCTTACTATGCACAAAATCAAGAAGATACTACTATCCAATTCTACCCAGTTACTACTAACTTGCAAAATAATCAAAGCGACATTATTGAGGTTTATCAACAGGCAAAAGCAGCAGGTGCTGATTTTATTGTAGGTCCTTTAGTTAAACAGGCAGTGACACAGCTTGTAGAAAATCGTGAAATAATTACCTTACCTACCCTAGTACTTAATTATTTAGAAGAAGATAATTCTCTGGAAATTAGAAATTTCTATCAACTTTCATTATCACCAGAAGAAGAAGTTAGAGAGGTGGCTAATAGGGCATGGTACGAAGGCTATGATAATGCTCTAATTCTTACGCCTAATAGTGCTTGGGGTAATCGTATAGAAAAAGCATTAATTGAACAATGGAATCAGCTAGGTGGGGAAGTGTTAAGGAGTCAAACTTATAATTCCAATCAAAAAGATTATGCTTTAGTCATTCAGAGACTTCTTAATATTAATCAAGGCTATGCTAGCCAAAAAGAGCTTCAGGAGGCATTAAATAATAAGGAAATATTTACGCTTCCTCAAGATCAAGATCCGGACTTAATTTTCTTAATTGCCCCTCCTGAACAAGCACGACTGATCGTTCCCCAGTTAAAATTCTATCGTGCTGAAAATCTTCCTATCTACAGTACTTCATATATTTACACAGGGTATCCAGATTCAAATCAAGATCAAGATTTAAACGGAGTTATTTTTAGCGATATTCCTTGGGTTTTAGATAAAAATATTCAAGAAGAATCCTCCACCTACCGTAGTTTAGCCCAAAATAATCCTGAAGACTTTAAATTACTTAAAAGATTCTATGCTTTAGGCTATGATGCGTACCAAATTATCCCCCGCTTAAAATCTCTCCATCAAATGGAGGGTGCGAACTTTGAAGGGGCAACAGGTGTACTTAGCATGAATCTTCAAGGGCAAATAAAACGAGATTTAGTTTGGGCCCAATTTAAAAAAGGAACTCCATTCTTACTCCCAATAAAAGATAGCTACATCAAAAAAGATGAGTAAAAATACTAATAGAGGTATCCAAGCAGAACGGCTTGCTTGTGATCATCTCTTAGCCCATGGGTTATCTTTAATACAACGAAATTACCGCTGCCCTTATGGAGAAATAGATCTAATCATGGAAGATAGAGATAGTTTAATTTTTGTTGAGGTACGGTATCGTACCCATGATAGTTTTGGTAGTGCACTTGAAAGTATTACTACAACTAAGCAACATAAAATTATCGCAACAGCACAGCACTATCTGCAACAAATGAAAATAATAGATAAACCATGCCGCTTTGATGCAATAGGTATTACGCCAAAACAAGAAACAAACTCTCGCATTATTTGGCTTGTAAATGCGTTTCAATTAAACTAATTACTTATTGCTAAATAATGGTAGATACTCAAACGCGTATTACCAAACATTTTTTCGACAGTGCACAATTGAAACTCACTGCTGCAGAGGTATTAGCACCTAAAATTGAACAAGCAAGCCAGTTATTGCTAGCAGGATTTCAATCTAACTATAAAGTGCTTAGTTGTGGTAACGGAGGCAGTGCTGCAGATGCACAGCACTTCTCATCGGAGCTTATAAATCGCTTTGAGCGAGAACGTCGTGGATTACCTGCGCTTGCTTTAACTACTGATAGTTCTGCCCTAACATCTATTGCAAATGATTTTTCTTATGAAGATATTTTTGCACGACAAATAGAGGCATTAGGATACTCAGGAGATATTTTGTTTGCTATCAGTACAACAGGTAACTCTCCGAATATCATCAACGGAATTAAAGCGGCTCATAGAAAGAGTATGACTATAATTGCTTTAACCGGTTATGATGGAGGTAAAATCCCTGCTCTTTTAAACAAAATGGACCTTGAATTACGAGTACCTGCCTATAACACCGCTCGTATTCAAGAGGTACATTTACTTATCATCCATTGTTTATGCGATTTAATTGACCATTATTTTTGCTCTCATGATAATTCATGAATTCTTGCCCTGCACTTTTAATATACGTATTGTTAATACAAAATCCTACTCATGCTTTAGCAAACCCACACGGAATAACTCCAGTCATTGATCATAGAGCAGTTGAAAAAGCAGTGGAAACTGTAATAAAAAATGATCCTATCTTAGATAGAAGTATCCATATAAAAATAACTAATTATAATCATACACTGTTGTTAACTGGTGAAGCGGCTAGTGAACTGCTTAAAGAAAGAGTTTTTAATATTGCCAAAACAACACCAAGTATCGAAGTAATATATGATGAAATTGCTGTACTTCCTCCAAGTACCTTGATAAACCGAGTAAAAGATATATGGCTTGCTCAGAAAATTAACATAAAAATGGCACTGCAAAAAGAAATCGATTTATCTCAAGTAAGAATTATTACTGCCCGAGGGATTGTATATTTGTTTGGATTTTTAACGCCTCATGAATCTAAGCTTATGATCACCTTAATTAGCCATACTAGAGGGGTTCATAAAATTGTTAAAATCCTTGATGTTTAAATATGGCTAGAAATGATCTTTTTACTCAATTTAGCCGTATTGTAGATAAAGAGAGAATCTATACTGATCCAAGTGATTGCTGGGCCTATGGCTATGATAATAGTCGTCGCCATGGACTGGCTGAATGGGTAATTTTTCCACTTACTCATGGGGAAATTCGAGATATTGTCCGTATATGTAATCGATCCTGTATACCCATTATTCCCCGAGGTCGGGGCACAGGTACTACTGGAGCAACTGTACCTATTCGTGGAGGTGTAGTGCTTTCTTTAGAGCGGATGAATACTATCTATAAAATAGATTCTGCTAATCGATTTATGATCGTGGCCCCTGGAGTAACCAATCAAGAAGTACAAATAGCAGCAAGTGAATATGGATTTTTTTGGCCCCCTGATCCTACCAGTGCTGCATTTTGCTCTGTAGGAGGTAATCTTGCCTATAATTCCGCTGGACCAAAAGCAGTAAAATACGGTACTCCTCGAGAAAACGTATTGGGACTTAGGGCAATTACCGGTGCAGGAGAAGAAATTCGCTGTGGAGTTTATACCACAAAAGGTGTCGTAGGTTACGATTTAACTCGCCTTATTATCGGATCAGAAGGTACGCTTGCTATTATTACTGAAGCAACCTTGAAACTTACTCCTCTTCCGGAGGTAAAGCAAATTTTACGGGCTACTTATAAAGACCCTGAAAGCGCAGGTGAGGCAGTAGCAGCAATTATGAGCCAACCAATTATTCCTAGTGCTCTAGAATTTATGGATCGCCAAGCAATTATGCTAGCTCAGGGACAAGGAGGGGTAAATTTACCCTCTGGAGCAGGTGCTTTGCTCATGATTGAAGTAGAAGGAACTAACATATCACTAAATGATAATTTAGAAAAAGTTAAGCAGGCTGCTAAAAATAATGGAACCATAGAGATTGTCGCCGCTCAGACTGATGAGGAGGCTAAAAAGCTATGGGCAGCTCGAAAAGCACTTTCCCCTGCACTTCGAACCCTTGCCCCTAAAAAAATTAATGAAGATGTAGTGGTTCCCATCTCCTCCTTAGCTATTTTTATTAGAAAATTAGAAAACTTAGCTCAGGAATTTTCAATTAAAATAGTTAATTTTGGTCACGCAGGTAATGGCAATATTCATGTGAATTTATTGGTTAATCCAGATGATCCTATTGAAATGGACCGTACAAAATCCTGTTTAGATCAAATATTTAATCTAGTACTTCAACTAAATGGTACCTTATCTGGAGAACATGGAGTAGGCTTAGAGAAACGAGATTTTGTAAGTAGGGAGATCGATCCTGTAACACTAGGAATTATGCGGCGTATTAAAGATCAGTTTGATCCTAATGGAATTCTTAATCCAGAAAAAAAATTACCTCTCATAGAAAAATAAGTTAAAATTTTATTTTAAATATATGTTTTTAAATTATGCAATCAAATTGATTGAAATTTAAGTGAAGTTTATTTATAGTGCACCTAATCTACTCTTCGTAAGTCACTGCAAGAATTTACTTGAATCCCATGGAGTAAACTGCATTATAAAAAATGAGAATTTAAATAGTGCTGCAGGAGAAATACCCCCCACTGAATGTTGGCCAGAGCTATGGCTAATAAAAAACGAAGACTATCAAAGAGCGGCATATATTTTAAATTCTGAACGGCAAAATCAAGACTCTTGGATCTGTCCCAGCTGCCACGAATCTTTAGAAGAACAGTTTGATAAGTGCTGGAGTTGCGGGGATTGGAAAATGGGTTAGCTAAAATTCTCTAGTAATTATTAGTTACTACAAAATAGCCGCTTGACAAGTGTAATGTTAAATAAAATCATACATACATGAATGTATAATAATTTATCATCTCTATATGTAATTTTTAGCTAACTAAACCAGTATGAACTTTAATAAGAAAGATTCGGCCAGCGAAGCACGAATCCAATACCATGAAACTACTAGTACTTTATCCTGTTTTGGTGATTGGACAGTACACTATCTTGCCCAGCTAGAGCGTAGCTTATCTTCTACTTTAAAAGAATATGGAAAAGTTAATACCATTGAAGCTAGCGGTATCAATCAAATGGATACTGGAGGAGCTTGGCTCTTTAATTACTTAATAGCACAATTTTCCCAAGAGAAAAAAACTATCCCTTATGAAGGGTTACGCCAAGAACACCAAAAATTATTATCCCTAGTTCAGGATAAAGGAAATTTTGGTAAGCAAAAACCTGTTATTACTCCCTCCCTTAATATAATTGCAAAGATAGGCTATATCACTTGGGATTATGCTGAAGAGGCTTTTTCTTTTATATCATTTATTGGGGAAGTCTTTGTTTATTTCTTAAAAGGAGTAATCAACCCTAGCCGAATTCGTTGGCGTGTTTTGCTCAATAATATGCAAACTGCAGGGATTGAATCTATTCCTATCATCGGGTTACTTGTTTTTTTAATAGGTGTTGTTTTGGCTTACCAAGGAGGTATGCAACTTAAGGATTATGGTGCCAACATTTTTATTGTTGATCTAGTTTCCTTAACTATGATACGAGAGTTAGCACCGTTAATCTCTGCAATTATTCTTGCAGGGCGAACCGGATCTGCCTTTGCTGCCCAAATTGGCACCATGAAAGTGAGTGAAGAAATTGATGCTTTGAGGATATTAGGTATTCCTCCAATAGATCAGCTCGTTATCCCTAAAATAATGGCTTTAATGATTTCTTTACCCTTATTAACAGTCTTTGCGGATATCTGCGGTATTATTGGCGGTATGCTCATGGCTGATGCACAGTTAGGTGTAGGAATTCAGTTGTTTATTGAACGTCTTGATGAGGTTGTTGATCTTCCATCATTTTTTATTGGGCTTTTTAAAGCTTTCTTTTTTGCTGCAACTATTGCAACAGTAGGCTGCTTTCAGGGGCTTCGAGTGAGCGGTGGTGCAGAAAGCGTAGGTAAGAAAACCACTTCTAGTGTAGTACAGGCTATTTTTCTGATTATCGTCAGTGACTCAGTGTTTTCTATTTTCTTTAGTTGGCTAGGCATATAGCATGGATAAAGAGTTAGAAGCAGTCGTTAAAGTTCAAAACCTTTATACCCGCTTTGGTGAAGCGGTTATCCACAAAGATATTAGTTTTGATATTCATCGGGGCGAAATTTTTGCAATTATTGGTGGCAGTGGATCGGGTAAATCTACCCTACTTCGAGAGATTGCTATGCTCAACTCTCCTTCATCAGGCACTATCCAAGTTTTTGGAAAATCCTTGCAAGATCTTCATGAAAAAGAAATCTTAAGGTTAAGAACTCGCTTTGCGATGATGTTTCAAAAAGGGGCGTTATTTAGTTCCTTTACTGTACTGGAGAATATAGCCCTACCTTTAAAAGAACATACCGATCTTTCATCAAAATTTATTAATGAATTAGCATTGCAAAAAATAGAATTAGTAGGCTTACCCCGGGATGCTGCAGTGAAGTTTCCACGAGAGCTCTCTGGCGGTATGATTAAGCGAGCAGCAGTAGCTAGATCATTAGCACTTGATCCAGAATTATTATTACTAGATGAACCTGGTTCAGGCTTAGATCCTGTGAGTGCCTCTGCTTTAGATGATCTTATCCTTTCTCTTAGGGAATCCCTTAACCTGACGGTAGTATTAGTGACTCATGATCTCGGGTCCTTATGGAGAATTGCTGATCGGGTAGCTTTTTTAGGAGAAAAAATACTTCTTGGTTTAGATACGGTAGTAAATTTGGCTCACTCTGATGAATCTCAGCTCCGAGCCTATTTTAGAGGAGAGCGTGGCCATCTTGCCTATCAGGAGAATACATGGATACAAAAGTAAATTACACCTTAATCGGTCTTTTTGTTATTGGGCTGAGCACCGTTCTCATCGTCATAGTTTCTTGGTTAAGTGCCCATACTTCTTTTACCGGATATGATACCTACCTTACCTATACGCAAGATTCTGTATCCGGGCTAGAAAAAAATACTCCAGTTAAGTACCAAGGGGTCGAGGTAGGTAAAATTAAAAACATTGAGCTGGATGAAAACGATCCTTCTAGAGTACGAATCACTTTAGGTATAGAGGAAGGAACTCCAGTAAAAGAAGATACTATTGCAGTAATTGCCTCTAATGGTCTTACTGGAATTGCTTATATGGAGCTAACTAAAGGTACTAAAGAAGCCCCTTTACTTAAAGCAGGTCCAAATGACCCTTATCCTATCATTAACTCAGGTCCATCTTTTATGGGTCGTTTAGGCGATGGGTTAACTGATTTGTTAGATGAGCTTACAGGTGCTGCCAAAGAACTTCGTCATATTGGTGAAAATATTGATATTCCTCGCTTTAGAACAAGCCAAGAATATCTTAATGACACCCTAGAAAATACTAGAAGATTTAGCAAAGCTTTTGCAGATATCGCAGATGATCCGGAAAACCAGCGTGCATTTAATCGAACGTTGAGAAATATGGAAATTTTATCCACTTCCCTTGCTGCCCAAAGTGCCCAGTTAGAAGCGGGAATTGCACAGCTACCTATTTTAATGCGTAGTGCAAATGAAGCAACCACCCGACTTAATAATTTACTTAAAACAGGGCAAAAACAGTTTAATCTACTTGGAGAAGTTACTTTACCCCATGCAGATCAAATACTAAGTAATTTTGACCATATTAGCCGAAACTTAGAGCGATTTAGCCAACGTTTAAATGAAAATCCTAGCGTTTTGTTATTTGGATCTTCATCAACTTTACCTGGACCGGGGGAGTAGCTTGTGGTTTTTCTACTAAAAATAAAATCTCTTAAATATTTACCATACCCACCTATGGCTTTTAGATTATTATTTATAGGAATTTTAATCGGAACACTTTCTGGCTGTAGCAATAGCTCTCGTGCTCCTAGCCATACTTATCTATTCTCTACACCGCAACATCCAGTAAAAGTAGAAGCGTCCCGTGCGACTAACTTATCATTAATAGTTACAACACCACGCACGGCAACAGGCTATAATACTCAGCGCATGGCCTATACTCGCCAACCCTATGAGCTAAGTTATTTTAGCTATAACGATTGGGTAGATACTCCCGGTTATATGCTCGAACCTGTGATTATCAGCACTTTAGCGGATAGTGATGGGTTTCTCAATGTTACATCTAATACTTATAATCAAACACCAGCTGATTTAAGGCTAGATAGCGATATTCTTGCTCTATTACAAGATTATTCGGTTAAACCAAGCCAAGCTCGCTTTTCTTTGCATGTTCAATTAGTTGATCTTAAAACAGGTAAAAAAATTGCAAGTGATATCTTCAATGGCCAGGAACCTATAGCTAAAGAGGATGCCTACAATGGGGTCACAGCTTTGAATAAAGCTTTAGAATACGTGCTTGGGAAATTAGTAGATTTTATTATTGAAAATGGGCAAGAATACGATCAGTATTAAAAAAATAAATCAAGTATTTTACTCCTTGCTTAATAAGCTATGGCTCATCCCATAGCTAAAATATAGGAATAACCCTAGCCCCATCCAGAGAATAAAACGCCAAAGAGTAGTGATAGGAAGGCCGCTTAATAAAACAAGATGACCTTCCAGCTTCCAAGGCCAACCAATAATCAAAAATAAAGAAAATAAAACCCCTGCCGGTGCAATGATCCAAATCATGGGCATTTTAAACGCCCTAGGCAATTCTGGGTGCTGTATCCGCAAAATAAACACTGCACAACAAATCACAATAAAAGCACTTAAGGTACCGATATTGACCAGTTCAGTTGCCTGCTCAATAGGTAAAAATCCTGCTGCTAAAGCGGTGAAGATGCCAAGGATTAAGGTAGGTCGATAAGGAGTTTTATAGTAAGGGTGTATTTTGGAAAACCATCTAGGTAACAGCCCATCTCGAGCTAAAGCAAACCAAATTCTTGCAGCTCCTAATAAGAAAGCAAATAAGACGCTAGTCATTCCCATAATTGCTGTAATATTTATAATTCCTCGTACCCAATGAAGATTAAGGGCTTTAAATGCTGCATCTACCGGAGCATCACTATTTAGCTCAGAATAAGGCACCAGCCCAGTAAGCACTAAGGACACAGCAAGGTATAAGACAATAGATATAGCAAGGGAAAATAATACTGCTTTAGGTAAATCCCGCTTAGGATATTTTGATTCTTCCGCTGTTGTGGTCAAGGTATCGTAGCCAAAGCAAGCAAAAAAAACGATACTAGCAGCAGAAAATACTCCAGGTCAACCAAAGTGAGGGATGCCCCGATCATCTTCTATATTAGATGGTATAAAGGGTTGCCAATTTATTGGGTCAATATAAAAAATTCCAACTAAAATGACGAGCAAAACCCCGATCATTTTTAGAATCACAATCAAACTATTTACTCTCATTCCCCAAGTGGTTTTTAAGGTAAGTAACCCACTGACTCCTAAAGTAATCAAAGCAGCAATTAAATTAAAAACCTTACCACTATCAGGATTAGTAGGATCCCAAGCACCTTGTAAAGTGGTGGGGAGCTCTAACCCAGTAAATTGGGTAATCAACGCTTGCATATAACCGGACCAACCAATCGCAACCACTGCCACAATCAAGCTATACTCTAAGAGTAAATCCCAGCCAATAACCCATGCACATAACTCCCCTAGCACCGCATAACTATAGGTATAAGCACTACCAGTGACCGGAATCATGCTAGAAAATTCCGCATAGGATAAAGCAGCACAGCTACTGCCTAACCCTGCAATAATAAAACTAAACACTACCCCGGGACCTGCATTAACTGCAGCTTGTTGTCCTGCTAAGACAAAAACCCCTACCCCAATAATAGCTCCAATCCCAACCGCAACAAGTTGCCATAACCCAAGGGTACGTTGAAATCCATGGGAAGATTGATCGCTCTCTACTTGTAATTGGATAACGGATTTACGGCGAGTTAAAGCGGTAAATAAATTCATAACCCCCTAATGTACCTGAATGAAGGCTTCAGGAATAGCTAATTAGAAACTTTATGAAAGGCACTTATCTGAGTTAAGCGGTTATTTTATTCTCTATATCAATGAGATGGTAGAATGATTGAAACCCATTTTACGCATAAAAAGGATATAAATATGAAAACAGATAATTGCTCTATCAGTGATGTTTTAGAGAAAAACTCTACTTCTTTTTTCATCCCACCTTTCCAGAGATCTTACGCTTGGGGTAAGACTGAAATTGAGCGCTTTTTCGATGATATGCTACGAATTATAGAATCAGAGCTAGATCCGAAACAGATCGATAAGCTCGAACATTTTTTTGGAACTCTTGTAATTAAAAATGAAAATGAAGTGCTTGCCACAAAATCTATTGTAGTAGATGGACAACAGCGACTTACCACTACCTTATTATTTTTAATTGCATTACGGGATTTAGAAAAAGATACAAATAAACAAAATCTTATCACCCAAAGGTATCTGATTAATAGTACCTCTACTTTTCAAGACAAGATAAAACTAAAACAAGTCTCTAAAGATTGGGAAGCATATAAAGCCCTAGTAAACAAAGAATCCCCTGAACAACTCGGAATTATTTGTAATGCCTATGGGCAATTTGCCAATTTAATAAAAAAACAAGCTCGACCAGAAATTGAACTTGAGCACTATATCACTGCCATCAGAAGAATGAATGTTGCGGTAATTTCCCTAGATGAACGACCCTACAAAGGCGAAGATCCGCAAATTATCTTCGAAACCCTAAATTCACTAGGTAAACCGCTTACCCTTTCAGATTTAGTAAGAAATTTTATTTTGCTTAATATGAAGAGCGATGATCAAGCAAGAATCTATGAGCAGATTTGGTACCCTAAAATTGAATCTATCCTAGGGGATCATATCTCGCATTTTTTCCGTGACTATTTACAATATAAAGTATCACGCTTAATTAAAGTAGTCAGCGATAACAATACAAAAGAGATCTATCATCAGTTTAGAGGTTTTGTAAATAAAGAATTTACTGATCGTAGTCAATTTATTGGCGATATTATCCAGTATGTAAATTGGTATCACTGGATAATTAATACAAATCCAAAAGAGATTGGCCAAATCGCTCACAGTGCTGGCAATGACAAAGAAATAAAAGAATTACTTAGAAATATCTTCCATGATATCAAAAGCGATCCTTTTAAACCCTTTGTTTTAGGATTGTTGGAGTACCACCAAGATAAAGAAAAAGCAGTACATTTAAGCGATGATAAGCTCATTTCTATTTTGAAAATAATTTGTACTTACTTAATTCGTAGAAGAACTCTAGGACTAACTCAAGGAGAAAATAAAGAGATAGTTTTATTAAGTCACCGTATTGAAGAATTAGCCGATGAAAGTACCTCTATGCTTGAGCTACTCTCAAATATGCCATATAACGCAAGGCTGCCTAATGATGGGGAAATTAAAAAAAGACTTCAAGAAATGGATTTTTACAATAGCGTAAAAAACTACGGAAAATTCATTTTTGGAAAAATAGAAAAATGTAACACAAAAGGAGTTGTTAATTTTCGTAATTCAAAAATTACTATTGAGCATATTATGCCACAAAAATTAAATAAAACATGGGAACAGGAATTAGGGGATAATTTTTCTGAAATCCATAAAAAATATCTTCATAATATTGGGAATCTAACTATTACAGAATTCAATTCTGAAATGGGTAATAAATCATTTACCGAAAAAAAAGAAAAATTTAATCAATCTGCACTATACTTTCGGCTCGATATTATTAATCAGGAAAAATGGAATGAAGAAAGTATCTTAGCTCATCAAAATAGTATGATCACTTGGTTCTTGAATACATTTTCTTTACCTGATAAATATAAGGAAAAAGATAATTGGAAGATTAACTCATCTACTACTAAGACAAATACCTTTTCACCCCTTGATGAAGAGGCAGGTGAGATTGCAACAGGGAATAAGCCTGAAAAAGTGAGTATTGATGGCACTGAATACCCTACTAAATCATGGCAAGATGCTTTTTTAGCATTCCTTCTCTATATTAGAAATAGCTCAGAATTTGATTTTGAAATTATATTAAATAATCAAAATGATCTCTTTGGAAGAGAAAACATCATAGTAAAATGGGTTGCTTTTCAGGATTTGGTTGAAAATGAAAATGAAAATGATTTAGAAAAAAATATAAAACCTTCACAGGGAAGTTTTGGCATGAAGAAACAAATCTAAGCGACTCAACCCTTCTTATTCATATCAATATATCTGCTGCAACTTGTGTAAATAGATTAGCAAGTGTTATGAACAAGTACGGGCTACCAAAAAATTTTATTGAAATAACATTAAAGCGTTAATAATTTTTTTCTAGCTAAACTGCTTGTAAAATCCAAAGCCATACAATCCTAACAAACCATCTCCAACCTAAATAAATATTAAAAATGGATGTGTATTTTAAATATAAATATGATGAGCTGTTTAATCCTACCCTGCAGGCACTGAAAAATCTGGGTAACTCTGGATCGGTTAGTGAAATTGAAGCAGAAATTATTAAAATTCTGCAGCTTAGTAACAATGAAGTAGATGAAATTTTGAGAGGGAGTACCACTAAACTAGCCTGTAGACTCTCTTGGGCAAGATACTATCTTAAAGATTATGGATTACTAGAAAATTCTTCGCAGGATATTTGGTCTTTAACAGATAAAGGACATAAAGTTACTCAAGTAGATCCAGAAGAAGTAAAGCGATTTATCAAGCAAAATAACCAGCAAATAGTTAAAGAAAAAGCTCAAATATCAGAAGAATCAAATAGTAGTTCTAACAATCAAATTGATGAAGTAAATGAGCTTACTTGGCAAGATCAGCTCCTAGAAACTATCAAGAAAATTACTCCTGATCAATTTGAAAAGTTGTGTCAACGGCTACTCAGGGAACTTGGATTTAAAAATGTGGTAGTAACTGGAAAATCTAATGATGGGGGGATTGATGGCAAAGGGATTTTAAGGATTGGTCATGTTTTATCCTTTCATATAGTATTTCAAGCCAAAAGATACCAAGGCACTGTTTCTTCCTCAGTGGTGCGGGATTTTAGGGGATCAATGGAAGGTCGAGCAGAAAAAGGCTTAATTATGACCACGGGGGTATTTAGTCTTGAAGCTCAAAAAGAAGCAGAAAGACCAGGGGCAAAACAAATTGATTTGATAGATGGTAATGAGTTTATAGAACGACTCAAGGAACTAGGATTAGGGGTAGAAATTGAAATGGTAGAAAAAGTAAGCATTAAACAAGATTGGTTTAAAAACTTATAGAGAATAGTTTTTCAAAAAAAAGGCTGAAGAACATACCCCAGCCTCATCAAATAAATAGAGAATATTTATTTTAAACTCACTAAGAAGCCCCAGCCCCACAAAAAGCGATTCCGGCATCGATCCAACCCTCATCAAGCAGAGGTTCCAGTACCGAGCGATCGGACACATAACGAAAACCGGACTCTTTACCTTGAGCAGGACCATTATTGTAGGCATGGTATATTGGAGTATAAGAATCAGGGCATACTTGAGTCCCATCAGTGATTTGAGCAGGAATTGCCATAAAGGGATACTTCTCAAAATTCCATCGAGGGGTATTCTCTGGAGTTTGAGCTTGTAGATCTAAGAGCTGATTACATTCACTCGGAGAAATAGTCCAATAATGACTATTAGGTCCGGGGTTGAGGGATTCATAAAATTAGCACACATAAGCCCCCATACTACAGGGTATTATCATCCATTATTTTCGATCTCATCATGATGTGTTGGCTGGTAGCTCTTTTGCATTTTTAGTCTGGCTTTGTGCGGTTGGAAAAATGCAAATATACTACCAAAAGTAGTGGGTGTTTCAACCTTTCACATCGTAAAAACAAGCATCGCCGGGGAACTTAATGTTAGGTATCCAAAACGGTTTCCCTTTCCAACCTTTTGAAGTTTGTCCGTTCACACGATACAAAGTCAGAACTAATGCCCTGTTGAGTTTGTCGCCAATTTTTCTGTCAGTAGGCGATAGTAATGTTCCTGTACCGCTTGAAATATCTCTGTCCCTGCGAATGATTAAATAACATTTCGTACTTGGTCTTTTTACGCTTAACGATTGTACGCAATTATTAAATTTCTCATTGTCCCAATCTTCTATGTCCGTACTGCCAACATGTTTTAAAAGTTGTTGAATGGTGACAAACGTTGTGTTTTCTATTTCTTTTTCGTTTTTGTAAGATGATAACAGTTCGTCAACTTGTTCAGCGTTGTTTTCAAGTGGATTATTTGGAAAGAAGTTTACACCTCCCGCAACAAAATTCAAAAACTCGTTATCAACAACATTTTTACGAGTAGGTCGTATGTTTTTAGGGTAAATCAACTGTATTCCGTCCAAGCCAAACTCTTCTATTTGTTTTATCAGAACACGGTTTGAGTTGTTTAATTCCGTGAATAATCTATGCAAAGTTGGCGGAATATAAATTCTCATCAAGCCTGCGCCTCTATCATAACCGAACATTCGAGAATGTTGCCAAAACGTGTCTGCTTGTGGTGTTTTTGATTTACGACAATAATAAATAGTTTGTAGTTTTGATATTGTTATTCCTCTGCCTAAACTGTTTCCGCCAACGATAATATTATATCCTTTGTTATAATCTACCTCTATTGAAGATGTTGAATTTAGTATAACAGTCTTGATTTTTTGCTCGAATAATAACGAAGTTATCTGTTGTTTTATGTCCTCAAAATTTGTTATGTCGGGTTTTGACATTTGTAAATCAAGCCATGCCCTACGTAGATTGTCTTCAAATATTGTACTTTCCGTTTCTAATTCTTCAAGTAGGAAATTCAAATGTTCCCCAATTTTGTTTGCAAAAATTTCGTGATCATTTATTCTTACGCTTGGGTGAATTAGAAAATTACAAGTGTCTTGTTTACTTTCATTACAATATGCACAAACTACAAGAAACGACATTAAACTATCTCGTAATCCCTGCGGTATAAATTCGCTTTCCTGTTTTACTTTATCTAATTCGTTTTCTTCAGTGTAGCGAATGCAATAAGATGTCGGTTCTGCATAGAAAAAATCGCCACCTAAATAATTGTCGCCCGGTTTAAAATAATTTACAAATGCAGGTTTCCAACCCGAAATTTCAGATTGCAAAAGTATTGATTGTGGTGTTGCTGTAACTTGAAAATAAATGCTGCTGCTTGCTAAATCTTTGATTGAGGCAAGATGATTATTGATTGTACTTACTCGTTTCTTATTTATCAATGTATTCAAACTTGCTGCATCTGCCTCATCATCTACAATAACAATAGGATTTGATGAACAATAATTAGAAGAAGATAAATGATTACGCCATTTTTTGAGAACATTTGTATTCTTTTTAAGAACGACAAGAATAGTTTTTTTCATTTCTGAATTAAAAAACGGCACATCATCATACTCACCAAAGACATCAAATGTTGTCAGACTGCTGATTGCTCTTTCGTAGGTTTGTTTTTGTAAATAAACATTGTCAGTCGTAAGCATTAGAAAAATAGGAAAACACTCATCTGCTAATTTTGCAATTATGCCTAATGTTTGGGCAGTTTTTCCACTCTGAACATTGCCTAATAAAAGACCGTTAATGTTGTTTGTATAATCAAAGTGTTGTTGAATATTTGAATAAACAGAAGTTGATGTATCTATAATTGTTCTTACAAGACCTTGATTGTCAATTTTATTTGTATATTCTGATAAATTACTAACACCCATTTTATTAAAATTCGATTAACCATAAATTAGGGTCGTTAGTTGCGGACAACTTCATTTCGCTTCTTCCGTATTGTAATAAAACATTTTCAGTTACAGGCGTTCCCATTGTAAGTGCATTTTTCTGTTCCAATTTACCTTTTATCCACTTGCCTAAAACTAATAAGTCATCAGCAGAACGAAGGTTTTTACCATAATCGCCCGTAGTTTTACAACTAAAACGCCAACCATCGTCTGTTACGACATCAAAAGTTCGTTTTACTGGATAATTTGGTTGCCGTGTTATAGTTACTGGCACTATAATTTCGACTTCATACCAAGGTCGAGGCATTTCAAAACCTCTTTGATTTATTCTACCTTTCCCAAAATAAACATTTAGGTTACTCTTTGCTTCTGTTTTCATTGGAATATCAAAAGAAACATCAGTCTTTGTATTCCATATTTGAGTATGTTCTGTCGGATTTAACTTTTTTACACCATAATGATTTTCTAATAGTTCATTGTTTTCATTAAATTTATCAATTTGAAAATCTGTAATTGGCTTGCCGAGCTTACCGAATAAATCTCGAATAGATTTATCTATTGTTTTAGCGTTGTCTTGCTCAAAAAAGCAATCCGCCTCATAAATTTTATTTGCTGATAAAAGGCTGCTTAAATTAGATGAGCCTATAATCGCACTAAAACATTGTTTTGTATCGCAAAACGAATACATCTTTCCGTGAAATCGCACTGCATTTGATAAGTATACAATACCTCTGTTTTGCTCTTGTAAAGTTTCATTCAATGCCAAAGCACAATCAAATTGTTGTTTTGTGAAGCCGTCAAAGTAGTGCATACCAATTAGCATTTCAACATGAGGTTTCTCATTCACTTCAGCCATTTTCTTTAATTCAATCAAAGAAGCAGAAGAAATAAATCCTGTGGCAATTCTGATTAGTTCGGCTTTTGCCAAATTCTCAAGCCAAACCTTTGGCGTTGTTCCGTTTGAAAATTTTGCAGGTTGATGATTCGACAGTAATAATTCCATAGGTAAAGTATTAAGCAGTTATCATTGCCAATCGTTCAGAAAAAGGCATTGCAATAAGATCTTTCCTTAACTGCTTCAAATCAGTTGTTTTGTATTTATCCATAAAAAGAGGTAGAAGGGTTTTTGCCAATTCTTCAACTCCTTTTGGTGGGACAGCATTTCCAATTTGTCTCCGTACTTCTGTTGTAGACCCCTCAAAAACGAAATCATCAGGGAAAGATTGTAATCTTGCTCTTTCTCTATTTGTTAATGCTCGTGGTTCGGGATAGTGATAGCCCCAAGTTCCACCACCACCTGCTGCAATAATCGTTTTTGCAGGTTCATCAAGTTTTAGCCTGCGATAAACGTGACTTATCAAGCCTTTTACATAAAGAGGGTGGTTTTTTGGTATATCTGTGAAATTTCCACCCTCTGGAATTAGGCTTAACATTTCACGAGTTTTGTCCGTTATTCTCAAAAGTTCGTTATTGTATTTAGTTTTTTCAACCCCTTTTAATGCTTCTCCTGCTGTAAAATATGGTTTTCCGTTTTCTATTCCGTGAGTTGGTTGTGGGTGTTCAAATTCAAAACCTGTATCCACTCTAATTCCGACAATCAAAACCCTTTCTCTAAACTGTGGCACTCCGTACTCTGCAAATTTATAAAGCTTGGGAATAACAACATAACCCGGTTTGATTTTATCAAAGTCCTCTATGATTTGTTGAATTGCTTTTTTCTCGTTTGCTGTCAACAGCCCTTTTACGTTTTCAGCGACAAAGACTTTTGGTTTTTTCGCATCAACAAAACGTAAAAAACTTTTGTATAAATTTCCTCTTTCGCCTTTAAGTCCAGGTTGTTTCCAAATCATAGAAAAATCTTGGCAAGGGAAACCACCCAATATTAGATCGCAATCAGGAATAGATTTGTCTGTATAAGGGTCAATCTCTTCAATATCTTTTTCAACGATGATGTCGCCAAAATTTTTCTTAAAAGTTTCGCAAGCCCAATGAGCAAAGTCATTAGCCCAAACAGTTTCATAGCCTTGATTGTGAAAACCAAGGTCAAGCCCGCCACATCCTGAAAAGAGGGACACTATTTTAGGTTTCAATGCTCAATCTCCTATTACTTAGTGAGGTGGAAAGATTGTGCCTAGCCAGCCGAAAGTAATCCTGTTAGCCTAAACACTGCTACAAAATATACAGCAACTCAGAATATGTGATCCATAGTTTTATTGAATTCATCTGTCTCAGATTGCTCTGGTTCAGAACGTATTTCTCTGATTTCAGGCATAGGTACAGCCTAGCTCTATCTATTGCAGCCATTAATGCTGCCCTTCTTATCTGCGTATCCTTAATTTCTCCTATTTGTCTTAAGGTTTTGGAATTGATTGTTTTCTGTTCTAGCATGTCTAACTGTTGCTCTAAGTCATGATATTTTCTCCTGTTTGCTACTTGATTAATATTTGATTAAAACTCTTACTTATAAGCCTATCTAGCTTAATATTAAAGGGAAAATGAGTAAGTAGAGTGTATCTAGACTAATGATTTATCCCCAGATTCCTTAAATTGTTTAAGAAATAAGGGGATTTTATAGCCCCTTATATTAAAGTTAGAAAAGACTATTTTAAACTAACTAAGAAGCCCCAGCCCCACAAAAAGCGATTCCGGCATCAATCCAACCCGCATCAAACAAGGGTTCAAGTACCGAACGATCGGACACATAACGAAAACCAGACTCTTTGCCTTGAACAGGACCATTATTATAGGCATGATATATTGGGCTATAAGAATCAGGACAGGACTGAACCCCATCGCTCACTTGAACAGGAATTGCCATAAACGGATACTTCTCAAAATTCCAGCGAGGGGTATTCTCTGGAGTTTGAGCTTGTAGATCTAAGAGCTGATTACATTCACTCGGAGAAATAGTCCAATAATGGCTATTGGGTCCGGGATTGAGGGAGCCATAAAACTGACACACATAAGCCCCGACACTACTACCTAACACACTCCATGCAGTAAAACTCTGTCCAGTAGGTGCCCAACCAGCCCCTGCTACCCCTGAGGCCCCCATCGCCTCTGGATCGGTAGTCATAAAGTATTGATCAATATTGGAATTATAAAATTCAGTAACTGTCACCGTATGCTCTTGATTAAAAGTAGTCCCTGCTTGAAGAGCATTAAACAGATCCGTACGTAAGGCACTAGCCGTAGTAGGTAATCCTTCAGGTACTGCCTGCCCCAATCCAAAACAGTCCAGATCAGCACAAGTAAAGTAGCCTGCCGCACTGACCGCAATCAATAAGCCATGGGCATTAGTGACACTATGAGGAATACTCAGTAATCCTTGGTTCATTCCTTGCCAATCGCCTAAAGGATCAGTATCAATCATAATGCCAGTATCAGTGCCTGCTACCATCATGGGTTTTAAGGGCGGGGCTTGAGGAACAAAAACTAAGCCATGAACCGGTTGGGTTAAGGTGGTAAGAGTCCAAGACACACCCCGATCTTGACTTTGGTATAAGCCTTGATTGGAAAGAGCGTAGGCAATTTGAGGATTATTAGGATCTAATACCACTCGTACGGTTTTTTCAGGAAAGCTGCCATTGTCTACTGGAGTCCAGGTAGCTCCTAGGTTGGTGGATTCCCAAAGTCCCGAAGGATTATTACCAAATTCTGAAACATTAGCCCATAGTCCTGTACCTTCTGGATTAGCTAGTAAATTATAGCGATCATCGCCGATTCGGAGATTAGTATCATCATCAATCTGTGCTTTTACTCCTTGCCAAGTTTGCCCTTCATCGGTGCTAGAATAAATACTCTGCACTCCTATTCTCATCCCCCCTACAAGCAGGGTATTGCCAAGACGCACTGGAGGACCCGTGAAGGTATAGAGAGTGGTATCTACGTTAGCTGGGTTGGATGCGTCGATGTCAAATAAAGCGGTAGAGCCAACTAGCTCTCCTTCTGAAGAATAGTGCATTACCCAATTAGAGCCATAAAACTGCAACATACTCCCATCTTTTGTTTCAATAGCATTATAATTAGATATTTGAAGGCTAGATGGATAGGGAACCTCTGCAGTAGGCTGTCTGTTAGGAATTAAAATATCGGCCACAGTTTTGGGAGGATGAATGACAAATACCCCTTGTGAATGAAAATCATAGCTTTCTTGTGTAAACATATTGGAATACTGTAGCCAAGCATTTTGAGTACCTACGATGGGTACCAAAGCAGGATTTAACAGCTCTAGTAGCCCTTGAGAACCAATATACACTTGTGGATAGATACAAGAATCTTGCTCTGGGCATAGCTGATGCCATTGAGTAGCTTGAACAACAGGTACAGAAAGTAAGCTACTGAGAGCAGTGCTTAATAAGGTAAATTTTCTAAGCTTAGTCATGATTAAAACCATCCATAGCTGAAATTATTGACGTAAATCGTCCAGTTATTACCTCCCTTTACTGAGCCGATAAATAAGCTTTTAGCAGTAGAATCTAGATTTGGTGTTCCATTTGGCCAATTTTGGCTAAGTACATTTAAAGTTTTCCAAGGGGTTACGGTAACTAAATTACCATTTTGGTATTCTTGAACTTGATAGCTTACCCATTTACCTGTGCTGGCCTGAATACTCATACGATAATGGGGCTGAGGAGTGCCACCTGAATGCAATTCAGCACCACAACTATTAGGACCATTATAAGTTAAACTTTGCTGATCCTGAGGTCCTTGAGGATTAAGGAGTTGTGCCCAACCTTCAATTTGGGTGGTATAAATCATGTTTGATCCGCATCCATGCAAAAGATCTTGTGAGTTATTTCCAAAGAAAGCTCCCCAGCCATGGAGGATTTGTTTAAAGAAAGGCACGATAATGTTGTGGGTTGCTTGTCCCTCATAGTTTGGACTAGTATAAAAATCAAAGCCAACCCACTGAGTGCTTACAGTATTAGAAGTGGTCGTCGTAAGACAATAAATATTACCAAAAACATTTCCTGATGAATCTCCATAAATCGTAAAATTAGTAGGTATTGGACATTTTTCTTCAGATTTCTTCAGACTCATTAGGTCCACTTGATTGAGTATTATAATTATCTAGCTTATCTGGCTCTTGCAAAGGCAGTATGCCAATTTGAAATCCAGCCGCTTTTAATTCATCAAGCTCAGCTTGATCTACACTAGCTTGGATTACATCGTAGGTATTATTTTTAGGATCAAAATCTAGCTCAATTCTAAAAAATTGCCCTGTTTCTTCATCTTGTTGGATATAAACGGTTGGTTTGGAGTCTATCTGTGCATCAAGAGCGTAGATAGATGGGGGTGCAGCGATGAGCATCCCAATGAGGAAAAGATAACATCTAGAAAACATCATTTTATTTACCTCCGGAATAAATGATTAATCTCTAGGTCATTTTAGCAGCTTTTAAAAAAAAGATAAAAACTATTAAATATAGTACAAAATATTTGTATTGCAAGAAAAGAATAATATCCTAGTTATCTATTTGAAATACAAATTTCTTTTTTTAGATTAAACTGATAATAACTCGTCTAAAAAGGTGCTGTTAGATATGATCAATAATCATCATTTTTTTAATCTATACCACCATAACTTTGTTCGTATTGCCGTAGCTATTCCTTGCGTAAAAATAGCTGATCCTCAATTTAACAGTCAAGAAATTCTAAATTTATTAGAGCAAGGGATTAAGGATAAAAGTATTTTAATAGCATTTCCGGAGTTAAGCCTCTCTGGTTATAGCTGTGGCGATCTTTTTTTCCAACAAGCGTTATTAACGGAATGTGAGCAGGCTTTTTATTGGCTTCTAAAACAATCTCAAAATCTCCCTATTATTGGGGTGATTGGAATGCCTTTACTAATAGAGGGATCACTTTTTAACTGTGCAGCAGCTTTTTATCAAGGGAAAATTTTAGGAGTAGTACCTAAAGTTAGCTTAGCAAATCATGAAAGACGGCAATTTACTTCTGTTTCTCGTATTTTTAAAAAATATGTTTCTATTGCAAATCAAGATATTATTCCTGTTAATCCCTATTTACTCTTTAAAAGTAAGGAACAGCCATTATTTAGTTTTCATATCACGGTAGGTGAAGATTTTTCCCCTATTCCCTCTTCTTCTTATGGTGCTTTAGCAGAGGCTCACGTCTTAATTAACTTAACTGCATCTAATGCTGGAGTTGATAAAATATATAATCGTTCCCAGCTAATCAGCAGCCAATCCCAACGGTGTTGTGCTGCTTATTTTTATGCCAATGGAGGATTTGGAGAATCTACTACAGATTTTGCATGGGATGGGCAAGGGATAATTTATGAAAATGGTACTTGCCTTGCTCAAACCCAGCCTTTCTCCTATCAATCTCAATTGATCAGCGGTGACATTGACTTAGATAGTTTGCAGCAAAGCCAGATTCGATCTCACAATTTTTCTGAAGCTTGTTATCAGCATCAAGAACTTCTTACAAATTTTGAAACAATTTCTTATTCAATTTTTCTTCCTTTACAAGAGAGGTTACTACTGAAGCGAATTTATTCGCGCTTTCCTTATCTACCAAAGAACCTAGAAAAACAAGATAAACGCTACCAAGAAATCTACGCAATGCAGGTACAGGGATTAGTTAAACGACTACAAACTACTGGAATAACTAAAATAGTGTTAGGGGTTTCTGGAGGATTAGATTCTACCTTAGCCTTAATTGTATGTATGGGAGCTATGGACATTTTAAAGTTATCTCGTAGTCATATCCTCGCTTATATCATGACTGGATTTGGTACCAGCGAAAATGCACTCATTCGGGCAAGGCAGCTTACTACTGCAAGTGGGTGCCAAGTCCATGAAATGGATATTTCCCCTAGTGCGATGCAAATGTTGAAAGATATTGGTCATCCCTATGCAGAAGGTAAGCTGGTTTATGATTTAACCTTTGAAAATGTACAAGCCGGTGAACGAGCAAGTCATTTATTTCGGATCGCTAATTTCCATCAAGCCCTTGTGATTGGTACTGGAGATTTAAGTGAAATGGCTTTAGGTTGGTGTACTTATGGGGTAGGTGATCATATGGCACACTACCATGTGAATAGTAGTCTCCCTAAAACCTTAATTCAGTCTATGATTAGTTGGATAGAGAAAAGCCAAAAATTTGGGGAAGAAATGAGTGTTGCCCTAAAAACTATCCTAGCTAGTGAAATCAGCCCAGAGCTTATTCCCATTGAAGAAAATCATCCTATCCAGCGATCTGAAGATACAGTAGGTCCTTATCCGCTTCAGGATTTTCATCTGTATTACACTTTGGGTTTTGGCTATTCGCCTAGCAAAGTAGCTTTTCTTGCGTGGTCCGCATGGCATGACTTTAGACAAGGTAATTGGCCAGATCATATTGAAGATCACCGCTGCCAATATACTTTGAAAGAAATTAAACACTGGCTAGGTGTGTTTTTGAAACGCTTCTTTCATTCAAGCCAATTTAAACGAAGTGCGATGGTAGATGGTGTAAGTGTAGGTTACAGCTTATCACCTAGAGTGGGTTATCAAGCACCGAGTGATAGTGAAATTACCACTTGGCTAAACCAGCTAGATAAAATCCCAGAGGAATAATTATCTGCTGGTTTAGCTATTAAATAAAACTACTATTTCTTATTAGATTTTTCTTTCTGAGAACTTTTATCATCATCCGTTGCTTTCTTTTCCATGACTTCCTTATTATGAGAAGCAAGTTCATCAATTAAAGCCTGCATCCCGTTAGTGTGGATTTTATTGGAAAATTCAGCCCGATAGTTAGTAATTAAACTGATTCCTTCTACTAATACATCATCTACTTTCCAGTCTTTTTCTTTATCTAAATAAAGTCTAAGAACGATATTGGCAGGATCTCCACCTCCATCCCTTTCTGCAATAACCCTTACATCGACTCGTTTTGCATCAGGTGGATAATTAACTGGGGGAACTTGGATTTTATCTTTTATAAAGGTGGAGAGATCTTCAGCACTATATTTGGTTAAAGCAATAATATAAGTGCGTAATAGTAGTTGACGAAACTGATCGGTAAAATCTGTTTTTTGCTGATCGGTCGCATCACGCCAGTATTTTCCTAACGCCCGTTGGGATAATCTTTTAAAATTAAAATGAGGAACAATATATTTATTAGCTATATCATAGAAGAACTCCGGATTATCATTAACATTTACATTTTTATCTTTGAGCTCTTCAAGTACTTTCTGAGAAGTAGTGAGTACTACGTCTCTAGGAGAAAGATTATCTCCTGCTTGAGCGATATTTAATCCTAAAGCAATTAAGAAAAAAATCCCAATAGTTTTGCATTGTTTAATCATAGGTAGGATCTGCACCGTTAATTAAAAAATAAGTTTTTAAAAGTTTTAAGATAGAGGTTTCTAATTCTTAGAGTTACACAATAAGCTTAAAAATTTCTTAATTTTACACCACATAGACCTATGTAACTCCTTATAGTTCCAGACTAAGGTGTTCTGATATTTTTTCAGCAGTTAGTTGATCTAAATAAGGAATAATACCTAATAGGGGTGCAGATAAGTGTTCACGAAGGGAATGAATATTCTCCTCTACCCAATCCATCTGTGGTTGTACTTGATTAGCAATCCATCCAGCCAAGGGAAGTCCTGATTTTAAAATAGATTCAGAGGTGAGTAAGGCATGGTTAAGGCACCCTAAACGCATACCTACCACTAGAATTATAGGCAATTTAAATAACTGAGCAACTTCTACCATAGTTTGCTTTTGATTAATAGGCACCATCCATCCCCCTACCCCTTCTATAATGATTACGTCAGATTTGATAACTATGTCATCGAAGTGATTTTGTATTATCTTTAAATCAATTTGGGTATTTTGGTGTTGAGCAGCTAAGTGAGGTGCAATTGGTAAGGATAAATTATGGGGATTAACTTGCGGGTAAGTTAGGGAAATACTTGAATGATCTCTAAGCAGTAGTGCATCTTCATTACATATACCTAGTGGAGTAGATATGCAGCCACTAGCTACTGGCTTCATTCCAGCTACTTGGAATCCCTGTTGTTTAAAGTAGGTGATTAACCCTACACTAATCCAAGTTTTACCAATTCCTGTGTCTGTACCAGTAACAAAAAAACCTTTTGCCATAAATTAAAATCAGAAGGGTGTTTTAGGAGTAGTTCTAGGAATCCGTTTAAATCCAGTTAAATCTCTACGCCAAGCATGGCCGAAAATAACCTCAAAGCTGGCAGGTAATCCCTCTGAGCTACGAAAAGATTCATAATATCGAATCATTTTTTGTTGCCGATTTTTACCCATGAGTCCTTTATTTCTGCCAGATCCTACTGTATGAGCTCCTAAGTTTTTCAAATCTTTCATCAGTTTATAAACATCTGAGTAATTTAAAATATATCGCTCTACATCCATCACTGGATTTATAAAATCTCTATGTACTAGTTTATCTCCAATATCGTGCATATCCATAAAGGTATTAACATGCTGATTTTCATCTATGGTAGCCCAAGCTTCTCGAAGCTCTTTTAGAGTATCAGGACCGAAAGTAGTAAATACTAATAACCCCTTGGGTTTTAAAATTCGCTTAAATTCTTCAAAAACAGAATCTAATTGCCAGTTCCACTGAAGGGCTAAATTTGAGTAAATCACATCCACACTTTCTGAAGTAAAAGGTAGATTTTCTAAATCACCACAAACGCAGTGTACAGCTCCTAGGGTAGAGGAAGATTTTATTTTTCCTAAAATTTTGGAAAATACTCGAGGAAATGTATTTTTAAATCGCTTTTTTGCTTGTTGCACCATATTAAATGCGAAATCCAAAGCAATAATTTGTGACTCTTGATAGCGTTGATGTAATATTTCTGCTTGTAGGCCTGTGCCTGCTCCTAAATCCACAATAAGTTTAGGGCTTAATTTCTCTAGATCTAGCCGATCTATTAATTGTTCTCCCACCATTTTTTGTAATACGGCAGTTTCATCATAATGGGCAGCTGCTTGGCTAAAGGCTTTTGCTATTTTTTTCTTATCAATGGTATAGTCCAAAACGTGCTCTATTTGTAATTAGGGATAATTAAGTATCAATTCTAGTGTATGCCAAAATTCTTTAGGGTGAGAGAGAAATGGAGTATGCCCTGCATTATCAAACAGATAAACCTGACTTAATGGTATTTTATTTTGCACCCAGTCGCCTAACTCAGCAGGGATTAAACGATCTTCTTTGCCTAAAATAAAAGAAAGAGAGCATTTAATTTTAGCTATATCTTCTCTCAAATCCCCTCCTTTAAGAATATTTAACATTACCCCTAAGCCATAACTATGAGAGCAATTTAATTTAATCTCTGCAATGAGTGCTCTAGTTAAATAAATGGCTTCTTTAATGCCCTGATTTTGTAACAACACAAATCGTTTTAAAGTATCTTCTGGTTTTTTTTGCAGCCCAACAGAAAAGTTATTAAATATTTCAGCATTAATTCCATAAAACCAATCATCAGTGGTAGTAAATTTAGGGGTGGTTGCTACTAAGATAAGCTTATTAACAATAGCTAGTTGGTAAATAGCAATATATAGCCCAATTAGTCCACCTAAGGACCAACCGAGCCAAATAGCAGGAGACGGGGCAGCTACTGCAACCATAGCAGCAATTTCAGCTAAAGATTTTTCCTCAATGAGTAGCTGGCTATGACCATGACCTGGTAGATCGATCAAAGTTACCCTAAAGTTTAAAGACAATTGATCGGCTAAAGACTTCCAAATACCACTATTAAATCCCCAACCATGGAGTAATACAATATCAGGTCCTGATCCTAGCTGAGTAATATGGAGGCTATGGCGATTCATATACTATGAGCAAGGCTATCCAATAACTGATTTACTTGCTCTTCAGTATGATCGGCAGTGAAAGTAATCCGAAGCCGTGCAGTTCCTTGCGGCACTGTAGGTGGTCGAATTGGGATAACAAAAATCCCACGCTTAAGCAATGACTGGCTTATTTCAAGAGCTTTTTCAGAATTTCCAACTACAAGAGGTTGGATAGGTGTTATTGAATCCATTAATTTAAGCCCTAATTGCGCAGCCCCTTTGCGAAAGTGCTGAATAAGGAAAGTTAATTTTTCTCGGCGCCAAGATTCAGAGCGGGTAAGCTGTAGGCTAGCCAAGGTGGCAGTAGCTACTGCTGGTGGTGGCGCGGTAGTATAAATATAAGTACGGGCTTGTTGAATTAAAGTTTCAATGAGTGCTTCTTCTCCTGCCACAAAAGCCCCAAACGTACCTAAGGCTTTCCCAAGAGTCCCAATTAAAATAGGCACTTGGTTTTCACTTAATTTTAAATATTCTAAAGTTCCCCTTCCTTGATCTCCTAGTACCCCTAATCCATGAGCATCATCTACCATTAACCAAGCATTATGTTGCTCTGCAGCAGTGCTCAGTGCCACAAGAGGGGCAATATCTCCATCCATACTAAATACCCCATCCGTAACTACTAATTTACGCCTATGGATACTAGACTCTAAAATATTCTTAAGAGCAGAATCATCCCCATGGAAATAGCGTTTAAACTCAGCACCACTAAATTTTCCCCCATCAATTAAGGAGGCATGATTCAAACGATCCTCAATCACTAAATCTTGCCGTCCTAATAGAGCATTTATTACCCCAATATTTGCCATGTAGCCCGTAGAAAATAATAATGCTCGAGGGCGATTTACAAATTCTGCTAATGCTTCTTCTAAATCATGGTGTGCTTGGCTATGACCAGTAACCAGATGAGCAGCACCACTTCCTATTCCATATTGATTAGCTCCTTGAATAAAAGCGGTATGTACTTTAGGATGATTAGCAAGACCTAAATAATTATTACTACAAAACCCTAAAAATTTCTTGTCATCTACTTGGATAAAAGAACCTTGAGGTCCTTGGATGATTTTTCGGTATCGATAAAGAGATTGGGCTTTGCGTTGCTCAAGATCAGCTTTAAGAGCAGCACTTAAAGAAAGCACAATTTACTCTAAGAAGATAAAGAAGCAGAACATTGGCAAGTGGAATTAGGGGTTTTCTCTAAATTTTTAGTCGCTGAAAAAGCTAGCCCTAATCGCTTTAACAGTTGCTGATCCCGATTCATTTCTGGATTGGGGGTAGTGAGTAACTTATCTCCACAAAAAAGAGAATTAGCACCTGCAAAAAAGCATAGAGCCTGTAATTCATCGCTCATGGTTTCTCTACCGGCAGAAAGTCGTACAAAAGATTGAGGCATTAAAATACGGGCACAGGCTACGGTACGCACAAATTCAAAGGGATCAAGAGAGGGTGCATTAGCTAGTGGTGTGCCTGCGACTTTTACTAACTGATTAATCGGGACGCTCTCTGGATGATAGGGTAAATTGGCTAGACTTGCCAGTAGACCTGCTCGATGAGATCGCTCTTCACCCATTCCCACGATTCCGCCACAGCAGACATGAATCCCCGCCTCTCTAACTTGTGCTAGGGTATCCAATCGATCTTGGTAAGTACGGGTAGTAATAATTTCCTCATAAAACTCTGGCGAGGTATCTAAATTATGATTGTAATAATCTAATCCGGCTGCTTTGAGCTGTTCGGCTTGCCCCGGAGCCAACATCCCTAAAGTAACGCAAGTTTCTAAACCGAGGGTTTTTACTTCTTTTATCATGCCTATAATTTTTTCAAGGCTTTTCTCTTTTGGGCTGCGCCACGCAGCCCCCATACAAAATCGGCCAGCACCTTGGGCTTTCGCTTGAGTCGCTGCTTCAACTACTTGATTTAGAGATAATAAAGGCTCAGATTCTACTGAAGTTTGATGGTGTACACTTTGAGGGCAATAGGCACAATCTTCTGGACATCCCCCTGTTTTAATACTCAATAAAGTACTTGCTTGGATTTGATTGGGATCGAAATACTGGCGATGAACAGTGTGTGCTTGATAAAGTAAATCCGTAAATGGTATCTCAAATAAATTGAGTATTTCTGCTATGGTCCAATCATGACGTAACTGAGATTGTATTGTGGGAGATGAGGAGAGATCCATATTCTTATTTTTAAAAAAAAGATTACCTTGTGTTTATTCAGAATGTTTCACTTATTCTAACAGCATTAAAACAAAGTCTATATCCTCCTACTTGTATCTTATGTGGTGCGGCTGGAGATTTAGGGTTAGATATTTGTACTCCATGTCGATTGGATCTTCCTTTATTAGGCACTGCTTGTTCCCAGTGTGCTAATTCCCTTACTAAAGATACACCTACACTCTGTGATGATTGCCAACAACATCCTCCGCCCCAAAAAAACACCTTATGCCCTTATATTTACGATCAGCCTATGGATTATTTAATCCAACAATTAAAATTTCGCCATAAACTATATTTAGCTCCTCTACTTGGGGAACTAATGGTGCAATTTTTAAAAACTCGTTTAGACACAATACCAGAGTGCATTATTCCTGTACCTTTGCATCCCAAACGATTAAGAGAACGGAGATTTAATCAAGGCTTAGAAATTGCTCGTCCTATTGCTCGTGCATTTAATATTCCTATTGATTATCAATCTGTAGAGCGGATTCGAGATACCCCGCCACAGTTAGGGTTATTACAAACGGATCGAAAAACTAATTTACGTAATGCTTTTTTAATTAAGAAAGATTTTCGCCTAAAACATATAGTCATTATGGATGATGTGCTGACTACAGGAGCTACTGTAGGGGAACTGGCTAAAGTGTTGTATCAAGGAGGTATAGAGCGGGTAGATGTTTGGGTTTGTGCTCGTAGTCTACTTAAATAATTTTAAGACTACTGGGATGATTGACTAAAATAGAGTAATGATCTTGACGACGATTGACCCAGCCCCGTACTTCTACTTTTTTCCCAAGATAATTTTCAAGAGGATCAAAATAAGAAAGTTGTTCTTGAGGAATGCGTATATCAATATTTTTACTGAATACTAAATAAGTATACTTTTGTGTTTGCTTAATTTTTTCTGGAGTGCCCCAATAGCGATTCCAGCCCTTTTCATACTTTCCTATTGCTAACTTGGCAATCGATTGTGGTGTATAAGCTGCCATATTCCAAATTCCTAATTTGGCAGTTTCGTCTTTACTTTGAGCTTGAGTCAGTTGATTACTATATTTAAAGTTAGGAGGAATTAAACTCACGATTGCTAGACCCTCTTCTACTAAACGTAAATTAATATGGGTACCATCTAGAGCAAATATATGGGCTAAAAGCCGCTGATAGTGATCTCGCTTTTCCTTATCAAGTTCTAATGTTATTTTTTTCCCTTCAAGCTGGGATTTAAGCCAACCCTTTGCTTCATCCCCACCAGGCTCTGCAGGGCGAAAACGGCTTTCTATTTCAGGGGTGTTAATCCCTAATAATCGAATTTTTTCTCCTCCTTTAAGGTGAATGGTATCTCCATCATAAACACTTTTTACCTCATACTCGCTATGATTTGGATTATCTACCTTAACTTGAATTTCTTCAGCATCAGGATGAGGGCGATCGCTATAATGGGTTACCCCTTCTGAATCTGTCCACCCATATATGGCAGCCTTTACAGAAAATAGACTAAGTAAAAGAATCCATAATAACCAGCTATTTTTTAATTTAGGAATCAATATTTTCACACTGATTAAGTCATTAAATAATGAATGGCGATCCCAATAAAAATAACCATACCAAAATAATTATTATTTAGAAAAGCTTGAAAACACTTATTGGGTTCTCGATGTCTAATTAGATACTGCTGGTAAATAGCAAAACAACTTGCAATGAATAATCCAATAAAATAAAAATACCCCAATTGGACTAGCAATCCTATCCAGGTTAATAGTAAGGTTAATACAATTTGTAATACGCCAGTGATCAATCGATCATTAGGACCAAAAAAAATTGCCGTTGATTTTACCCCAATTCGTAAATCATCCTCCCGATCTACCATGGCATAAAAAGTGTCATATACAGTGGTCCAAATGATTGCTGCTAGAAATAGCAACCAAGCTACGAATGGTATCGTATTTGTCTGTACTGCAAAAGCCATAGGTATTCCCCAGCTAAAGGCAGCACCTAAATACACTTGGGGTAGAGGCGTGTAGCGTTTCATAAAAGGATAAGTGGCTGCTAAAAATGCCCCAATAAAAGAAAGTTGAATAGTAAAGGTATTAAGTAACAGTACTAAGCTAAAGGCAGTTAGAGATAATCCAATGAATAGTAAGATTGCTTCTTTAGGTGAGGCTATACCAATAGCTAAAGGCCTGCCTTGAGTACGTGCAACATGGGGATCAAAGTTTCGATCGGCAAAATCATTAATCACACACCCAGCAGATCGCATTAAAGTAACTCCAATTAAAAATATAATCAGTACTTTTAAACTAGGCTGTCCTTGGCTTGCAATCCATAATGCCCACAAAGTAGGCCATAAGAGTAAATAGATTCCAATAGGTTTATCTAACCGCATTAATTTGGCATAGACAATTAGTTGATTCATCATATTCATTTAATATCGATTGAAACAATACTATACATCCTTATAGCGACTCCCCTCTCCTAACCATCTATGGATGATTTTAGGAATATAGCAAGAATATTGAGTTATTAGTTTATCTGCTACTTGATCTACTTTTGCTAGTAAATCCTGATCACGGAGTAAATTAGCAATTCGATAAGAAATTAATCCAGTTTGGCGGGTGCCTAATAACATCCCTGGGCCACGAAGCTCAAGATCAAGACGAGCAATTTCAAACCCATCCTGGGTAGTACGCAAACAATCCAATCGAGCTCTACTTAGCCTAGATAAAGGACCATGATACAGTAAAATGCAATAACTACGCTCGGTACTACGCCCAATCCGTCCCCGTAGTTGATGCAATTGAGATAAACCTAATCGTTCTGCATTTTCTATCACCATTAAACTAGCATTAGGCACATCTATCCCTACTTCAATGACTGTGGTAGCTACTAACAATTTTATATTTCCTACTCTGAAATTTACCATCACCGATTCTTTTTCTTGAGGCTTTAGCCGACCATGTACTAAGCCAATGTTCAATTCTGGTAATAGCTGGTTGAGATCTAAGGCTACTTTTTCTGCAGCTTGTGCTTGAAGAGTTTCCGATTCCTCTACCAAAGTACATACCCAATAAACCTGTTTTCCCTCCCTACATGCCTCTTGTATCTTTACAATCACTTCATTTCGACGAAAATCAGGAATAGCTACTGTCATAATGGGGGAGCGCCCTAGGGGGAGTTGATCGATGATTGAGGTATGAAAATCTCCATAGGTAGCCATGGCTAAAGTGCGAGGAATAGGGGTTGCGGTCATAATCAGTTGGTGAGGACAGTAATTGTTATTTTGCCCTTTTTTTAGTAGGGCAAACCGCTGTGTTACCCCAAAGCGGTGCTGCTCATCTATAATAACTAGCCCTAGATTATGAAATATAACCTCTTCTTGAAATAGCACATGGGTACCAATAATTAAATGAATATCTCCTTGCTTTAGCCCCATTAAACACGCTTTCCGTGCTTTGGTATTGCCTTTTGAAGGGAGACGCTCAACCCTAATCTTAAGGGGAGAAATCCAGTGTTGAAAGACTGCTAAATGTTGCTCTGCTAATAGTTCAGTAGGCACCATCAATGCAGCTTGATAACCTGCTTCTACCGCTTGCAATATTCCAAAAGCTGCTACAATAGTTTTTCCTGATCCCACATCTCCTTGAAGGAGTCTTTGCATGGGGGTATTTTTTGCAATATCTCTTAAAATTTCTGCAGTGACTCGTTGCTGTGCTTCAGTTAAAGCAAAGGGAAGGATAGCTAAAAACTGCTTAATCAGCTTTCTGCTTGCTTGTAATACAGGTGCTCGTAATTGATGAGAATGAAATTTTAATTGTTTTAAAGCAAGACGGTGTGCAAGCAGTTCATCAAAAGCTAACCGTTGTTGTGCTGGGTGCTTTCCTTCAGTAAGAAGAGCGATAGGAGCATCGGGAGGGGGTTGATGAAGATAGTAAATTGCTTGATAAAAACTAGGTAAGTAAATGAACTTAAGAAGTACGGTAGGTAAACTCTCCTCTATTTCTTTAATATTTAACTCATTGAGAATTCTTTGTATTAAACATCTCAAAGTAGTTTGACTTAACCCATTGGTTATAGGATAAATGGGAGTCAAATAAGAATCAATTAAACTATCTTTATCCTTCAATACTATCCACTCTGGATGGATAAACTCTAAGCTTTTTATTCCTTGGTGCACTTCTCCAAAACAACGTATATGAGCGTTAGGAATAAGTAATTTTTTTTGCCAATAATTAAAATGAAAAAATCGAATAGAAACACTTCCAGTATCATCAGTTAAGCAACAGGATAGTAAAGGTCGACGACCTGGGTAAATATAACTAGAGGTGAGTTTTCCTTGAATAAGTGCTTCCGTATCTACCTGTAAATTACCGATAGGTGTAATTCGGGTTTTATCTTGATAGCGTTGAGGAAGATGAAAAAGCAAATCTTGGACTCTATAAAGCCCTAATTTTGCTAACTGCTTAATTGTACTTGGCTTAATTTCTTCTAGATCAGAAATTAAAGTCTCTAAGAATCTGCTCTCTTTATTTTTACTATCAAGGCAAGAGGTATATTTTTTACTAGGTAAGGTGGATGATGGCATCCATTTCTATTGAAGCTCCTCTGGGAAGTGCTGCAACACCAAGTACTGCTCGTGCTGGGTAAGGAGCATTAAAATAATTTGCCATAATTTCACTTACTAAAGAAAAATTGGCTAAATCGGTTAGATATACATTTAACTTAACCACTTGATCTAGATTACTATCTGCAGCTTCTGCCACTGCCTTAAGATTATTAAATACCTGTCGAATTTGGGCTTGCATATCGCCTTCGACTAAGGTCATAGTTTCAGGAGCTAGAGGTATTTGCCCCGAAAGATAAATAATATCCCCTACTCTAACCGCTTGTGAATAAGTACCAATTGCGGTAGGTGCGTTTTTTGTTTGAATAATCTGGCGAGTCATAATACTCCTCTACTTCTTTAGTGTTTTGTTCGTATGATACGGACTACCATCTCTAATCTTCGCACACGTCTCATTACTTGGGCAAGTTGATGGCGATTTTGAACCTCAATAGTGAATAAAATACTGCAAATAAGCCCATTTCGGTCCTGAATAATAACATTATCAATGTTAGCAGGAATAGCTGCTGCAACAGTAGCAAGAACACCTCGGCGATTTTCTACATCTACTCTAATTTCAACAGGGAACTCTGCTTGAATGTCTTTTGCCCACTGGACATCAGTCCATCGCTCGTGTTGGCCACGAAAACCAATCAGGTTTTTACATCGCTCTGCATGAATAACAATCCCTCGACCTGCAGTAATAAACCCAAGAATAGAATCACCTGGAATAGGATGGCAACACTTAGCAAAGGTAACAACCATCCCTTCTGTACCCTTTATTTGCAAAGGATGGCGAGAGTAATCTTTGCGACTTTCTTCATTAAATTCTTTCATTTCATCTGAAAGTAACCGGCGAGCAACAAGCAAAGCGGGATGATTACCTAACCCAACAGATTCTAAAAGCTGCTGGATATTTTCTAGATTAAACTCCTTGAGTAAATGATTAACCTGATCTGTTGAAATATTCTCTAAAGAAAGAGAATAGCTATGTAAGTAGCGGTTAAGTAAGCGCTCTCCAAGTTTTATAGATTCTTCTTGTTTCAAATTTTTCAAGTAGTGGCGAATATTGGTTCTTGCTTTTCCAGTGACTACAAAATTAAGCCAAGAAGGACTAGGTTGAGCCGTAGGTGCAGTAATTACTTGTACACTTTGACCATTTTTTAATGGGGTAGAGAGGGGAACTAAATTTCGATCAATTTTTGCTGCAATGCAGTGGTTACCTACATCCGTATGGACAGTATAAGCAAAATCTACAACGGTGGCTCCTTGAGGAAGAATCATAATTTCACCTTTAGGGGTAAATATATAAACTTCATCGGGAAATAAATCGATCTTAATATTTTCAAGGAATTCTAAAGAATCCCCAGTATTTTGCTGTATTTCTAATAAATTCTTAAGCCATTCCCTTGCCCTTTGTTGTGCTCCTACGCTTTTATTTCCATGTTCTCCAGATTCTTTATACAACCAATGAGCAGCAATTCCAGTTTCTGCAATTTGCTTCATTTCTTGCGTGCGAATTTGTATTTCAATAGGCACACCATGGGGTCCAAACAAAACAGTATGTAAGGCTTGGTAACCATTTGCTTTAGGAATAGCAATATAGTCTTTAAATTTTCCAACAACAGGTTTGTATAAACTATGTACGGCACCTAATACTCGATAACAGGCATCTAAAGAATGTACGGTAATACGAAATCCGTATAAATCCATAACCCCTGATAGAGAACAATGCTTTTGCAGCATTTTAAGATAGAGGCTATAGAGCATCTTTTCTCGACCCTCAACATTCCCTCCTAACCCTTCTTGAGATAAGCGATGCATAATTGCATTTTGAATAGTTGAAATTATTTCCCTGTTTTTACCTCGGTTTCGCTTTACTGCTGCCTCTAATACTCGATATCGTAAAGGATAAAGTGCTCGAAACCCTAAATCTTGAAGCTCTCGACGAATATTATGAATACCAAGTCTATTAGCAATAGGGGCATAAATTTCCAAAGTTTCTTTGGCAATACGGTGCCGTCTTTCTCTAGAAAGAGATTCTAGGGTACGCATATTATGAAGCCGATCGGCAAGCTTTAGTAGAATAACTCGAATATCTCGAGTCACTGCAAGCAGCATTTTTCGTATGTTATCTGCCTGAGCATATTCCCGAGAAATTGTATTGATTTGTGCTAATTTACTTACCCCATCTACTAACTCTGCTACTTCTTCGCCAAAACAGCGGGCTAGATCTTGTTTAGAAGCCTCCGTATCTTCTAAAACATCATGTAGTAAGGCAGCCATAATACACTGATGATCAGTGTGCATTTCTGCCATGATATTAGCAACAGCTAAAGGATGGGTAATATAAAGCTCGCCAGAACAACGCTTTTGCTTACCATGTGCCGCTGCGGCGAAATAATAAGCTTCTTTAATTCGATTTAAAGAATCAGAATCTAGATAGTTTCCTGCAGTAGTGCATAATTGGTTAAGCCCAGCAGGAATAGGCTTAGAATTGTAGTGAGTTACTACTAAGAAGGGGTTATTTGTATTTATCTGTGTATTCAGAATTCCCCCTGAACATGCTCCCTTTGCTCATAGGATCTCTCAAGTAGATTCGGAAGTGAGTCTTCATTAAGAATATCTGTATTGATATGACCTTCAGCAATCTCTCGTAAAGCAACCACAGTGGGTTTATCACCATCCAATGATATAGTAGATTCTGCACCATTTGCGAGTTGGCGTGCTCGTTTTACAGCAACCAAAATTAACATAAAACGGTTATCAACATGCTTAATACAATCTTCAACAGTTAAACGTGCCATATAATAAATAATGTTTATGGTTTAATAATTAGCTTCCTTAGATCATTATAGAATGATTTTTCTTATAACGATAAATAATAAAGAAAAAGTTTAGCTTAACAGGTCAATCAGTAACATTTTTAATCGTTCCTCTTGTACTATAGATTCAAGTCTTTGGCTGATAACGATAGATTTAAATGCTTCTAAAGCAAGATCGAACTGATCGTTGACAATTAAGTAATCAAATTCTTTATAGTGGGAAAGCTCTGAGTGAGCAGCTTCCATTCGTTGTTTGATGACTACCTCTGAATCCTGCCCTCTTCCGTGTAATCTTTTATTCAATGCCTCCTTTGAAGGAGGAAGGATAAAAATACCAATCGTATCTGGAAATTTTGCTTGTACTTGCCGTGCCCCTTGCCAGTCAATCTCAAGCAGCACATCTTTGCCTTGGGTTAATTGGTCGTGAATACTTTTATAAGCAGTACCATAATTATGATTAAAGACTTGAGCATGCTCTAGAAAATCTCCCTCGTGTGCCATCTGTTGAAAAGTAGGTTCACTTACAAAATAATAATCCACCCCATCTTGCTCACTAGGACGTGGTGGGCGAGTGGTATGAGAAATAGACAGGCAAAGATTATCTATAGCAGAAGAAATAAGTCCTTTAACCAAGCTAGTTTTTCCTGCACCTGAAGGTGCAGAAATAACAAATAATTTTCCTAGCATCTACAATTTACTCAATATTTTGAATTTGTTCTCGCATCTGTTCGATCAATACTTTTAAATCTACTGCATGCTGGCTGGTTTCTGTATCTGCCGCTTTAGCCGCTAAGGTATTTGCTTCCCTATTTAATTCCTGCATTAAAAAATCTAAACGCCGTCCTACGGGTTTTTTCTGACCAAGAGTTTGTTTAATCTCAACTAAATGGGATTTAAGTCGATCAAGTTCTTCGGTAATATCTGATTTTTGAGCAAAAAGCACGATTTCCTGCTCTAGCCGACCTTGCTCTAAACTAGTTAAAATAGATTCTAATTTATTTTGTAGCCGTTCTTTAAATAAACGAACTACTTCGGGAAGGCGGGCATATATTTGTCCTATAATAGTTTCAATCTCCTCACAGCGTTGGAGAATAAATACTTGTAGTCTCTTTCCTTCACTTGCTCTGGCTACTAAGATTTCATCAAGTACTTTTTCTAACCCAGCTAAGGATTCTGATTTAAGAGCTTCGGTATCAATGGTAGGAGATTTTAGTACTCCTGGCCAACGTAAAACCTCTAGGCTATTAATAGGAGCAGAATTATATAACAGGGTATTTACTTGGGCGCTTAGCTCAACTAAAGTTTTAGCTAAGGGTTTATCTAAAGAAAATTGACTTTGTTCTGTATTAAATAAAGTATAGCGAAAGGCACAATCTATCTTACCCCGGTTAAGTACTTGAGAAATCTGAGCCCGAATCTGAGCTTCAATCCCACGTAGCTCTTCTGGCAACCGAAGGCTAACTTCTAAATATCGGTGATTAACTGATCTCATCTCCCACACAAAAGTGCCTAAAGTGCCTTGGGTCTCTTGACGAGCAAAAGCAGTCATACTGTACATAGGGCTGGCTATCCTCAAAGTGACTAATATTTAAAAAACTAATTACGCTTTAATAGTCGTTGCCACCAAGATTTTTTGGCTGGCTCTTGGGCTTTATTTTGAGATTCTATTTCAGCACATTGTTTTATAAACGCTTCAAACCAAGGCTCTTTGCGAATATTATCCAAATCCCGATCCATTTTTAAGTGGACCACAGGAGGAAGCATATTAATTTCCTTTGCTCTTTCTAAATATCTTTTACAGTTTAGTCCTTCATTTCGTAAACTATAAATACAGGCTAAATTATAAGTACCAATATCAAGGGTAATTGCTTCGGCAGCATTGATTTTCTCTTGTGCTGTGTGTAACAGAGTTGCTGCACTTTTATCTGAACTCTCTTTAGCCTGACCAATAAGGGCAGCAGCCCAATCATTCATAATTTTGGCATTTTCTGGATCGAGTTTAAGGGCAGTTTCAAATTTATTGCCAGACGCTTTACATAAATCCTTTGCGGTTTTTCCATCTTTATATTGAGAAGCTTGTTCATAGAGTACCGATCCCCAATAATGAAAGAGTTTTGGATTTTCTGGATCTAGCAGTGCTGCAGAAGATAAACGACGATATACTGCTTCAAATAGACCATCTACTTTATTATAATCTGCTTTTCTAACCCGATCTCCTTGATATCTTCCCAAATGGAATAAAGCACGAGCCAACCACTTTTTAAACTTCTTCATTACCTTCCTATCCCTTTAGCCATTAAATAATTGCTATTTTAGCGAATAATCCTAAATTCTGCCCTACTTCTAAGTAATCAAGGAAAAGAGTTAAAATACCCTTCAAAATCTAGCCTATTTTTAATATAAAACCTATTTTTGTCTATCCCATACTATGGAATCTATTTCCTTGTCCTCACCTAGTACTAAAAAATATAATGGTATTAAATCTCATTTTTATCTTGAGAATTCCATAGATATAGATCAATTACTAACACAAGAGGTAGAGCTAGAAAAACAAAAGCGGAGGAAATTATGGCTAAGTTTAATACTCCTATTGAGTATCGGAATCAGCTGGATGATATATAAGACTTACCATACTAGTACCTCACTTTCTTTTAAGACTTCATCTATCCAAACAGGTAATTTAACCATTGTAGTGACTGCTACGGGTACTTTACAACCAGTCAATCAAGTGGATGTAGGCAGTGAGCTCTCTGGAATTGTAGATTCAGTGTTAGTCGATTACAACGATCAGGTCACCAAAGGGCAAGTACTAGCTCAAGTAAATATCGATCGGTTAAAAACCCAAGAAATGCAAGCAAAAGCTTCCTTAAATGCAGCCAAGGCAAGTTTAAAAGAAGCCCAAGCTACCGTACTAGAAACCCAACTTAGATTTCAGCGTTGTGGTCAATTGGCAAAACGCCAACTCTGCTCCCAAGAAGAATTGGATACGGATCGAGCTGCCTATGTCCGAGCCCAAGCTTTAGAAATGAGTGCAAAAGCACAAATTGCTATGGCAGAGGCCACCCTGAGCACAGAGCAAACAGATATTGAGAAAAGTACTATTCGAGCACCTATTGATGGGATTATATTGACTCGATCGGTAGAACCGGGGCAAACGGTAGCTGCTTCCTTTGAAACCCCAGTACTTTTTACCTTAGCAGAAAATCTTAGCCAAATGACACTCTATGTTAATGTGGATGAAGCAGATATTGGTCAAATACAAGTAGGACAAAAGGCTCATTTTACGGTAGATGCCTATCCAGATCGGCAGTTTCTCGCTCAAATTATCCAAGTCCGTTACGGCGCTTTAGAAGTAGACGGAGTGATTACTTACGAAACCTTACTAAAAGTAGACAATCAGGATTTAGCCCTTCGACCAGGAATGACCGCTACTGCAGATATTATTGTCAATGAAATTGATCATGCCTTGTTGATTCCTAACAAGGCCTTACGATTTATACCTCCAGAAAAAAATAAAACGACTCAACCTACCCCCAAAAGAGGATTAGTTGGGATGTTGTTCCCAGGACCTCGTCCTAGCCCACCTAAAAAATCTCCAGATCAAACTAAGAACAATAAAAAATCCCAACACATTTGGATACTTAAAGAGGGGCAACCTACCCCTGTTTCGATAGTTTTAGGAGCAAGCGATGGGGTTCATACCCAAATGTTAACAGGAGATTTGACTGCTGGAATGGAAGTCATTTTAGATACGGTAGAAAAAAACCCATCCTAAGATGGAAAATTTACCCATTATTGCCTTACAAAATATAAAAAAAATTTATGGTACAGGTAGTGCTGCCATGGAAGCTCTAAAGGGAATTAATGTGCACATTGCCTCCGGAGACTTTGTCGCCGTCATGGGTCATAGTGGTTCAGGTAAATCCACCTGCCTTAATATCTTAGGCTGTCTGGATACCCCAACATCAGGAAACTATCTTTTTAAAGGGGTCAATGTGGCTAACCTATCCCGCAATCAACGGGCATGGATTAGACGGCATTATTTAGGGTTTGTGTTCCAAGGATTTAATTTACTCAATCGAACTTCTGCCTTAGAAAATGTAGAACTCCCCTTGATTTATCGAGGTTTTTCTGCCACCCAACGCCATCACCAAGGTAAAGCAGCGTTGGCAACCGTTGGTTTATCTGGTTGGGAAACCCATACGCCGGGAGCCCTCTCCGGAGGGCAACAACAACGGGTAGCTATTGCCAGAGCCATTGTCACCCAGCCTCAAGTATTATTTGCCGATGAACCCACGGGAAATTTAGACACGGCACGGAGCCATGAAATTATGGGGTTACTTACAGAATTAAACCAAACTCAAGGGATTACCATTGTGATGGTGACCCATGAGGAAGAAACTGCTGCCTATGCCAAACGGATTATCCATTTTATTGATGGGCAAATCGCTCAAGATGAGCAGAAAAAATAGAATCTAAACCATGTGGTTAAACGCACTATTGCTGGCTTGGCGAGAAATTCGCCGTAATTTAATGCGATCTTTTCTGACGATTTTAGGGATTATTATTGGCGTGGCCTCTGTCATTACCATGGTGACCTTAGGGAGTGGTGCTACCTTAAAAATTACTAATCAAATTGCTAGCTTAGGGAGTAATTTATTAATTCTACGCCCTGGGCAACGCCGTCATACCAGTAACGCCACGGTTGCCCCTGCCTTTAGCCTTCGAGATCAAGCAGCCCTAGCCAGAGAAATGGATTCTATCCGTGCCATGAGTGGATCTGCCTCCGATGCCATGATTGCTATTTACGGCAATCATAACTGGGCAACCACCATTAATGGGATAGATGAGACTTATTTTACGGTACGAAATTGGCACCTTATCTCTGGGCGTAATTTTTTGGAAAGCGAATTCCACGGCGGTAAGGGGGTCTGTATTTTAGGAGCAACTGTACAAAGTCAACTCTTTGACGATCAGGATTCCTTAGGGAAATATATTCGACTTAAAAAACTCTCTTGCCAAGTCATCGGCCTATTAGAGGCCAAGGGACAAACTATGATGGGCATGGATCAAGATGACACCATTTTAATTCCTTTGCGTACTTTTCAACGGCGCATTATTGGCAATCAAGATATAGGAATCATTCAAATTTCCTTACAAAATGGAGCCTCAGAACAAAAAGCAAAGGATGAAATTACCCAAATCATGCGTAAACGCCGTCATATTTCCCCTTCGGATCGGGAAGATTTTTCCGTGCTAGACATGAAAGAGATTACCCAAATGCTCACTGGCACCACCCAAGTGATGACTACCCTACTCGGAGCAGTGGCCGCAGTGAGTTTGCTAGTAGGTGGGATTGGGATTATGAATATCATGCTGGTTTCAGTGACAGAGCGTACCCGAGAAATTGGGATTAGACTGGCTATTGGCGCCCTAGAGCGGGAAGTACTACTTCAATTTCTAGTAGAAGCAGTGGTTCTTTCTTCTTTAGGGGGATTCATTGGGGTAGGACTGGCCTTGATCACTTCCCTAGGATTAAGCACCCTGTTACAAATTCCCTTTATTTTAAAGCCCGGGATTATACTCATTGCTTTTTTATTTTCCAGTGGGGTAGGCGTTGTATTTGGTTATTTCCCTGCTCGAAAAGCTGCCATGCTCGATCCCATGGAAGCCCTTCGCCATGAATAAAATCTTGCTATACTGGTGGGTATTATGGTTTTTAACTTAAAACATAAACATCTATGAACAGAAAAGCTATAAAATACCTAAAATACCTACTGATTTATCTCCCCTTGATTGCCTTATTTGGATATGAATTTAAATCCATCATTATTGATCGGGGTAAAGTGATTCTACCTGATGGCAGTAAAGTCCTTCCTGCCGAGTTAAAGACAGAAAAAGTCCTTCATGCTATTGCCGAGGAAATGAACAAAATGCTCCCTCGAGTGGTAGATCAGGACACCAAACTGACCTTGGTAGAAGCTAAAGAGGGGGAGCTGATTTATGATTACGATAAAATTAACAAAAATGCCGATGAATTTAATTCTCATGAATTTATTGACCTGATGAAGCCTAAAGCCATTGATCTAGCCTGCCACAGTTATGATCTAGAAGCCTATTTAGGTCACGGGGTTAATCTCCACTATATGTTTTATGGCAAAGATCATAAATTGATTGGGGGCGTGCTGGTTAGCCAATTAGATTGTAGTCTTTAAATTAACGCTAAATCAGGCAAGGGCTTGCCAGAGAAAAACATAGCGAATCCCCTTCCCTAATGCCATGAAGAAAAACGCCGGCCAGGGGTTAATTTTTAACCAGCCGGCCACCAAACATAAAGGATCGCCTATCACTGGCAACCAAGCCCCTAGTAATGCCACTGATCCATAGCGTTGAATCCAAGCTATTGCCTTTTGATGTGCCGCTTGGGCAATTTGCCCTTGGGGGATTTTTTGCTCAAGCCACCAACCCATGAGAAACGTCACCATACCCCCTAAAGTATTTCCCACAGTAGCCACCCCAATGAGCATTTGAGGAGAATAACTGGGATGGAGAATTAGCCAAGCAAAAACCCCCTCCGATCCCCCGGGAAGTAAGGTAGCCCCTAAAAAACCACTTAAGAATAACCCCCACAGAGTCATGGCTGATGTAAATGAAAGAGCAAGAAGCGCTCCTTATCGTTGTGAAGGACTATTGAGGGTATTGCATCCTCTAGGGGTATATTTTGCATCTCCCATAAAGGCACAAGTCCAATTATTGTTTTGAGTTTTATAGAGGGTGAGAATCTGATTGGTAAGGGCTGAGGCAGCATGGTTACCAAACTGGGCAGTAATAGATCCAGCCGCACTATTAACGTCAATCAAAGGTTTTCCTGCACCCCCTGACACTTGACCATTGGCATTAATATTAGCCAGCAAATCAGAGTTGCCTACCGGATTTTCGCAAGCATCTCCTAGTTGATTTCTCGCAAGACATTCTGCCACTACTATTTTTAATCCACTGATCTGGCTAAAAATACTCATTACTTGAGCCTTAATCATATAATCCTGGTATTGGGGAAGTGCGACTGCGATGAGTATCCCCACTATTCCCACGCCTATCATGATTTCAAGCAGGCTAAATCCTAAGCTAGGCTTCATACTTATTTAGTTTAGGTAAGATAAATTTTATACTTATTCCATTGCCGCAGCTGAGCAACTGATGGGGGCATATTGGGCATTTCCACTAAAAGTGCAGGTCCAGCGACCATTGCTATTTCGATCTAAGCTCACCGCACTACTGTTTAATACTCCAGTAGCATTTCCCCCTAAGGTGGCACTAATATTAGCAGTGAAGTTAGAATTAATGGTGATGGTAGGAGCGCCTTCTCCAGCAGGTAAATCAGGAATCCCATTACCATTGCCCACTAGAATATTCGATCCTTGAAAGCTATTTTGGCACGCCGTACCTACCGCTACTGTGGTGTACTGATGTTCAATGCACATCTCCACAATAGGGGTGAGGCTTTTGGCTTCGGTGACGGCACGAATTACTTCGCTCTGTGCCACATAGGTTTGATATTGGGGAATGGCAATCCCAGTGAGAATCCCCACAATCGCAACCCCCATCATAATTTCCATTAAGGAAAAGCCCGAGTTATGCTTTTGGATGGTCATCATTATGGTTAATTTAGGTAATTATCATCGATAGGGATGGTTTGGAGATTTTTTATCCTATCTAGATAAGGCTGAAATTGAGGTACCGCAATGCCTGTGAGCACACCTACAATAGCAACTACCGTCATTAACTCAATTAAGGAAAAGCCTGAGTTAGTCTTTCTAATAGTCATAATAAAGTAAAATAGATGGTTAAATATTTGTCATTCTATTAAGAGTTTAGAGATTCTCACCCTCACCTATACCAGTAAGGGTGAGTTGTGGTGTTTAAAAGTGAGTACTATAAGATTATAACCAGCGGCAGTTTATTAACTACTACCAGAACAGCTAGTGGGCGTATATTGGGCGGTAATTGTAGTACCATCAGGGGCACAAGTCCAGATTCCACTGATAGTTCTAGTCAGCTTGATAGAGCCTCCCGTAATAGCCGCTGATGCATGACTACCCAGTGTTGCGGTAATGGTTGCAGCTCCTCCCGTCTCGAGAGCTACTTGAGGAACACCTGTACTGCTAGGAAGGGTTATATTCGCATTTTGAGATGTTCCCGTTAGGATACCTGATCCTGTAGCGGTAGAATTTGCAATACACTCAGCATTTCCAATTCCATTGTTTACGCAATCCTCTACTAGCATCTTTAATGCACTGGCTTCGGAAATCGCACGGGTGACTTGTGCTTTGGCAATATAAATTTGATATTGAGGAATCGCTACTGCGGAGAGTATTCCTACGATAGCAACGGTGATCATTAGTTCAATTAAAGAAAAACCTTGATTCATTATTCTTTTTCTCCCTAGTAAAAAAGTAAATGATAAGTTGTATGTTGATAATTTAGGTCACCTAATATTTTAAATGACTTTAAAAATAAAGGATATTTAATTTTATTTCTAAATTTATTAAAAAATAAATTTTTTTAAAACAAAGAAATAAATATTATTGATATAGCAGTTTATCCTGTAGCTAGATAAAAGCAATTTATATGCCATATAAAGTCATATTTTTACTTTATATAGCTAATCAAAGGATTATATTAGTATACATAAGTGACAAAATTTATTAAATTCTATTTATCCTAAGTAGGATATGACATTTTATGTCACTTATATGACCTAAATCATCATAATTTTAATAAATTACCCCATCTTTAGAAAAAATTGGAATAAATCAGGTGGTTATTATTGAGATAATTCTCCATTAATTAGGGATAAACATAGTTAATTTAAACTAAAAAATTAAGAGTATTTAATTAAATTGACAAAAATTGTCATTTTTAACAAAAATCTAATGCAATGATAGAAGGGTGCTGAAATATTTATAGAGGTATAGTGACAATTTTTGTCACTATACCTCTATGGGTGGATAGAAAAGTACTGTTGTAAGGAAATTATTCTAGATTAAGTTTTTTGAGTCGATAGCGAAGGGCACGAAATGTAATTCCTAATAGCCTTGCCGCTGCCGTTTTGTTATAACCCGTTTGCTCTAATGCTCGTAAAATCGCTTGTTTTTCTAGATCTTCAAGGTGACGTTCTAGGGAAGCCTCCCCTAGAGAATGGAGTTTATCTGGCCAGTTGGTATCTTTAGGCAGGTGTAAATTTCTAGAATCGATAATTCCTCCTTCATGGAGTACTAAAGCACGTTCTAGGATATTTTCCAGCTCTCGTACGTTACCGGGAAAGGGATAGCTTTGAAGTTTCTCAAGTGCACTGGGGGTAATTTGAGGGCACGCATGATTACCTCGCAAAGCAAGTTGGGTAAGAATATGCTTGGCTAAAATGGGAATATCCTTGGCCCGCTCTCTTAAAGGAGGCACTTGAAGCTCGACAATATTGAGCCGATAGAATAAATCTTGGCGAAATTTCCCTTCACCCACTAGTTGGGAGAGATCTTGATGGGTAGCACATAAAATCCGTACATCTACCGGCACCTCTCTTTGGCTACCAATGGGACGAACTGCCCGCTCTTGAATGGCACGAAGAAGTTTGACTTGCATTTGTAAGGGTAAATCTGCCACTTCATCTAAAAATAAAGTGCCTTCTTGAGCGGCTTGAAAAAGCCCTTCTTTATCTCGAGAGGCTCCGGTGAAACTTCCTTTTTCATGACCAAAGAATTCGCTTTCCATTAGACTCTCTGGAATAGCACCACAATTGACGGGCACAAAAGGACCCGATGCTCTAGGTCCTTGGCGGTGAATCAAGCGAGCTACTAATTCTTTGCCGGTACCCGATTCTCCACTGATATAGACAGGGGCTTGGCTACAGGCAAGCTTAGTAATTTTACTCCGTACTGCCTCCATGGTGGAGGATTCCCCAAGGAGCTGGTAACCGCCCTTCGCTTTTTGTAAGGGGGCAGAGGGCATTTTTAATGCCATTTTCACTAGACTGCGTAGAGATTTTACATCCAAAGGTTTAGAGATAAAATCAAAGGCACCTGATTTTAAAGCCTCTACCGCAGTCTCTACACTACCATAGGCAGTAATTACCGCTACAGGTATTTGGGGGTAGTCTTGATTAATGAGCTTAACTAAATCTAATCCGCTACCATCGGGTAGACGCATATCGGTTAAGCATAGGTTAAAGGGGTTTGCCCTAAGTTGGTCACTGGCTTCAGTGAAATTTACTGCTTTCTGGCAATTAATCTTCATCCCCATTAAGGTTAAATCGAGAAGCTCCAAAATATCAGGTTCATCGTCAACAACGAGTACGACTGGTGATTTGTTCATTTTATTTATTCTCTAATTTAGGTGCGGGAAAACAGATATGAAAGCAGGTACCACTTTCAGGAGGGTTTGGGCAATGCTCTAATATTGCACCATTGTTTTCTGCCAGCGCTCGAGCAAGATATAACCCCAATCCAGTACCATTAGTAGAGGTAAAGGGCTCAAAAAGATGATCCTTAATCTTTTTAGGAATACCGGGACCTGAATCAATAATTTCTACCATAACAGGATAAGGTCCTGTTTTCATGCACACAACAATTTTAAAATAAGGTGGTTGATCTATTTTTTTTCCATAATGCCACGCATTATCGCAAAGATTCCAAATGATTTGATGAAATTGAGAAGGATTAGCTTTGATAGCAATGGTATCGGATTCGATTTCTAGGCAGACGTGAGTCTCATCAGTTTGTTTGCTAATATAAAATTCCTCTAAAAAACGAGTAAACCAAGGTTTTAGGGTAATTTTTTCTACAATCCCTGGATCCTTACGGCTGAGTTGTAGTACATTTTTAACAATTTCATTGATTCGGTTACTGTTAGTCAGAATGATATCTAATAGTCTTTGATTGCCTTTATCTAACTCAAGGGTTTCTTCAAGCAATTGACCTGCATGGCTAATGGCACCTAAGGGATTTCGAATTTCATGGGCAATACTTGCGGTGAGTCGCCCTAGAGACGCTAGCTTTAATTGTTGGGCTTGTTGGCGTAAGTAGGAATAATTTTCTAGAAAAATAAGGGTACTTTCCGTGCCCATTAAACGGGTAAATTTAGGCTGTAACTCAGGTAATTCTGGGGTAATATACAGTATGTCTCGGCAAGCGCTAGCAGGGTTATTTTGCCAATTTTCCACGGCTTGAGCCAGTACAGGTATGGTCCGGATATTTAATGTATTCTGGTTGTTTTGGCTAAGCCCTAAAAAATCTCTGCCTTTTTGATTGATTATCTGGATTTTACCATTGTCTCCAACCACAAGCGCCCCATCTTGTAGGTGCTGAAAAATATAGTCTTTGAGTTGATTTAATTGCTCTAAATCCTGTCCTCTACGAGCAGCTAAAAGCTCACTGGAGCGTACTCGTGCGGTGAGTACTTGCGCCAGTAGTGCCGTGGTAAATAGAGAAATACCTAACAACCCTACTTGGGTATAGCTACCTACCTCAAGATCATCTTCAAAAAAATAGACATAGGAGTGTTCTAACAATAGAGCTAGCACAGCCAATGCTGCAAGCCCACTTGCAGTGGTACTTAAAGTCATGATACCCCCTGCGGCTACCGCTACAATGAGCAGCATACCTAAGCCACTGTTAATTCCCCCGCTGGTATGCATCAAAAGCACAATTATATTAATATCTATACTTAACTGTAGCCAAGTTTGGGTATTGAATTTTCCTATTTTAGTTAGGGTAGTCCCAATAAAAACGACACTTAAGAGGCAATAGGTAGCACTTATGATTGAGAAAAGATAGGGGTCATGATCCCCTAGAAGATTAGGGTGGGCTCCTGTAAATGCGATTCCTACCAGAAGGGTAGCGAGCATGAGTCGATAAATGCCAAATACCGTCAGTGGTCCCCAAGCTTGATGGTTCTCGCTTTTACTCGATATATATTTTGGGGAGGCTAGCTCTTGGCTCATTCGAATATGTTGGGCAAGTACTTGAGAAAGTAAAGCAGTAGAAAATAGGGCAATACCCAGTAAACCTGCTTGAGTATAGGTACCTTGAAATGACTGTTCAGATAAAAAACCATAGGAATGTTCAAATAGTAATGCTAATACAGCAAAAGCTGCTAATCCGCTAGAATGACGACCTAGGGTTAAAATACCTCCAGCAGCTACAATAACCACCAAAAGTACTCCTAACCCACTGCCAATTCCCCCACTAGCATAAGTAAATAGAGAAACAACAACAATGTCTGTACCTAGCTGTAACCAAACTTGATTATTAAAATCACCAAATTTAAATAGGGTTGCTAAAATAAAAATGATTGCACTACATTCATAGGCAATACTGGCTCGCAAAAATAATATGGGATAATTTTGTCCTAAAGATCCAATGCCTATTAGTGCTACCCCTAACATAAGAGAGGCAACAATAAGGCGGTAAATGCTGAATACAGAGAGTAGATCCCAAGGATTTTTGCCAAAGATTTCGCTTTGTATCTCTTTCATAGTGGTGATGTACTAAAGTGATAAGATAGTTAAAAAACATTTTTATTATTAATTTATTATAGAATCCTGATGTGCTTTGGAGCAAAAATAGCGACCATTGGCTTTAATCGCTTCTTGCTCTGGTAAAAATACATGGCAATAAGCACAGCGCACCATAGCGTGCTCCGAGCTTTTTTTCTTTTTCTGATCCTGTTTTTTGGGGCTCCTTGATACGCCAGATAAATAATTTCTAGTAGCTAAGTAAACTAAAATAAAGAGTATACTAAATAATAACAAACGCATTATTTATTATAGTTCTGCTGCTACTTTTGTTCTAGAAGCACGTTTTCTTTCATGCTCTAACAGTAGTTTTTTACGTAACCGAATATGCTCTGGTGTCACTTCGACTAACTCATCATCATCAATAAACTCAAGGGCTTGTTCTAAACTAAAGCATATAGGCGGTGTAAGCAGGATATTTTCATCGCTACCGGCTGCTCGAATGTTGGTGAGTTGTTTCGCTTTCAATGGATTGACTACTAAGTCATTTTCCCGGCTATGAATTCCAATAACCATCCCTTCGTAAACTTCAGTGCCTGGGTTAATAAAGAGCCTGCCCCGCTCTTGTAATTTAAATAAGGCATAACCTAGGGCTTTACCCATACCGGTGGCAATGAGTACTCCGTTATTACGAGTCGTGATTTCTCCGGGTTTAATGGGTCCATAATGATCAAACACATGGTACATTAACCCAGTGCCTGAAGTGGCAGTCATAAATTCAGTTTGAAACCCAATTAATCCTCGAGAAGGGATCATATACTCTAGGCGTACCCGTCCTTTACCATCGGGGGTCATATTAGTAAGATCGCCTTTTCTGGTACCTAACTTTTCCATAATAGTACCTTGGTCTTCTGCTTCTACATCTGCAGTGAATTGCTCATAGGGTTCACAAAGCACGTCATCTATTTCTTTGATGATTACCTCTGGTCGAGAAACACCGAGTTCATAGCCCTCTCGGCGCATATTTTCAATGAGGATGGATAAGTGTAGTTCGCCTCTTCCTGAGACTTTAAATTTATCCGGATCCTCTCCCTCCTCTACCCGTAAAGCTACATTATGGATTAGTTCTCGCTCTAGGCGCTCTTTAATTTGACGGCTCGTAATATATTTTCCTTCCCGACCGGCAAAAGGAGAGTTATTGACTTGAAAGGTCATACTGACAGTAGGTTCATCTACTGTTAAGGGAGGTAAAGCCTCTACTTGACTAGGATCACAAAGAGTATCGGAAATTCTAATCTGATCAATGCCAGAGATAGCGATAATATCCCCAGCATTTGCTTCAGGAACTTCGGTACGTTTTAATCCAGTAAATCCCATGACTTGAAGAATTCGTCCTTTTCGACGGTTACCTTCCCGATCTACAATTTCTATCGGAAAATTAGTACGCACAGTTCCTCGTTGAATCCTACCTACCCCAATAGCCCCCACATAAGAGCTATAATCTAGGCTACTAATTTGCATCTGAAAAGGTCCTTCAAGACTCACATCTGGAGGAGGTACTCGAGCAATAACTTCTTCAAATAGGGGATCCATAGTACCAGAGCGTGCACTAGAATCATGGCTAGCGTAACCATTTAAGGCTGAAGTATAAATCACTGGAAAATCTAGTTGTTTGTCTGTAGCACCTAGTCGATCAAATAAATCAAAGGTTTGATCCAGCACCCAATCTGGACGGCTACCCAACCGATCAATTTTATTGATAACCACGATGGGGTTTAATCCCATATTAAAAGCTTTTTGAGTCACAAAACGAGTTTGCGGCATGGGACCATCCACCGCATCTACTAAAAGCAGTACTGAATCTACCATGGACAGTACCCGCTCTACTTCTCCACCAAAATCGGCATGACCAGGGGTATCTACAATGTTAATTCGATAATTATTCCATTCAATAGCGGTATTTTTAGCAAGAATGGTAATTCCACGTTCTCGCTCGAGATCATTGGAGTCCATAACCCGCTCACCCACACTTTCCCATGAATCGAAAGTGCCAGATTGTTTTAGGAGCTGATCAACTAGTGTGGTTTTACCATGATCAACGTGGGCAATAATCGCAATATTACGGAGCTTATTTAGCATAGATGATAGGAGGCGTTGATATAAATTAAAGTAATTATCTGTTATTTTTAAACAAGTATTATATATACACTTTAACTAGAATTATTCAAGTAAAGGATAGATAATTTGATAAATTTCTTTCTGAACAGATGGGGTACCTGCAATAACACTACCTGTAGTAAAACAGTCATGGCCTCCTGTAAAATCAGTGACAAAACCACCTGCCTCCCGGATAAGTAAAATGCCAGCGGCAATGTCCCAAGGTGCTAGATCCATTTCCCAAAAGCCATCGAGCCTACCTGATGCTACATAAGCTAGATCAAGTGCAGCTGAGCCGGGTCTACGAATATCACTTACATAGGGAAATAAAGCTTTAAAGGTGGCAAGATAAGTATCTAAGTAATGTTGTTTTTTAAAGGGGAATCCTGTGCCTAGTAATGCACCTTCTAATCCTTGTTGCTTACTTACTCGAACTCGCCGATCATTTAGGAAAGCACCACTACCTTTTGAGGCGGTAAAAATTTCTTGCCGTAGGGGATCATAAACTAATCCATGCTGTAACTGATCTTGATAGGTGATCCCAATAGAAACCGAAAACTGGGGAAATCCATGAAGGAAGTTAGTAGTACCATCTAAAGGATCAATAATCCAGGTCACTTCTTCTTTATTATTATGCCCTGTTAGTTCCCCCCCTTCTTCAGCTAGAATATTATGATGAGGGTAAGCCTTATGGATTGTTTTAATAATTTCTTGCTCGGCAAATCGATCCACATCGCTGACAAAATCATTACGGCCTTTTTCAGTAATTTCCAGATAATTTACTCGATCTAAGGATCGTACAATAATATTACCTGCATTACGGGCTGCCTGAGTAGCGATATTTAAAAGAGGATGCATAAATTATTAGAATAAATAACTTTTTAAAATTAGACTTAAATAGAGATTTTTATAGATGAATTTCTCAATTATACCTGATTTACATACGCAATATTGTGCCTCTATTTTAGCTTACGGCTATTTTATTTATTTTATAATTAAATCGTGCGAGTCTTTAAGATATTTATTTTATTAATTTTTTTTCTTTCCTTGGGAGGGTGCTCTGCGTTAAAGAATCTTAAAAAAAATGCAGATAAGGAAAAAGAAAAAAAAGAGGAGCAAGGTCGTAGTGAATGGACAGTAGATCGCTACTACGCTGAGGCAAAGTCCAAACTTGAGTCCGAAGAGTATAAAGATGCGGCGAAACTCTATGAGCAGCTAGAATCTCGCTACCCTTTTGGGGAATATGCCCAACAATCTCTGTTAGAATCTGCCTATGCCTATTATAAAACTAATCAAGACGAATCAGCCATTGCCTCCATTAACCGATTTATTCAACTCTACCCGCTAAATAAAAATCTGGATTATGCTTACTACCTAAAAGGGCTGGTAAATTTTAATCGGGGTGTGGGGATCATTCAAAAATATGTCCCTTACGATGAAACCCAGAGAGATCCTGCCTCTGCTGAGGAATCTTTAAAAGATTTTAAATCTGTAGTACAAAGATTTCCTAACAGTCAATATGCTAAAGATGCCGGTCAACGAATTGTTTACCTACGCAACCGGCTGGCTCAACATGAACTTAATGTAGCCCACTATTATATGAGGCGAAACGCTTATGTTGGTGCTATTAACCGTGCCCAATATGTAGTGGAAAACTATCAGCGTACCCCAGCTGTGCCGGAAGCTTTAACGATTATGGTGCGAGGTTACAAAATTTTAGGGTTAGATGATTTAGCTAAAAATAATTTTGAAATTCTTGAACGTAACTACCCAGGATATTTTGGGGTATCTCGAGCTAAAGAACTTAAAATTATTAAAGAAAAACAAGGAGAAATCACTGGCACTACCACTAAAAAATAGCTTAAGAAATCTGCTCTGCCATTCTGATTCCCATATCTGCTGGAGAGTGGGCGATAGTGATACCGGCATTTTGTAGTGCATTAATTTTATCTTCTGCTTTTCCTTGGCTACCACTAATAATTGCCCCAGCATGACCCATCCGCTTTCCTTTAGGGGCCGTGATTCCTGCAATGTAGGCAACCACAGGCTTGGTAATATGTTCTTGAATATAGCGAGCAGCCTCTTCTTCAGCGCTACCCCCAATTTCTCCAACTAAAATAATACCTTCCGTTTGGGGATCTTCTTGAAAGAGTTTAAGACAATCAATAAAATTCATGCCTTGGATAGGATCGCCCCCAATCCCAATACAGGTACTTTGACCTAATCCTTGCTGGGTGGTTTGATGCACTGCCTCATAGGTTAAAGTACCAGATCTAGAAATAATACCTACCTTTCCAGGTTGATGGATATTGCCAGGCATAATGCCAATTTTACAAGCACCCGGAGTAATAATCCCAGGACAATTTGGACCAATTAAATAAGATGAACTACCTATAAGTGCTCTTTTCACTTTAAGCATATCAAGAATAGGAATTCCTTCAGTAATGCAGACAATAATTTCTATTCCTGAATCGGCTGCTTCCAAAATTGCATCAGCAGCAAGGGCAGCGGGTACGTAGATCATGGTGGCATTAGCTCCCGTAGCTTTGACTGCCTCTGCTACCGTATTAAATACAGGACGAGCTAAATGGGTTTGACCACCTTTACTTGGCGTAACACCGCCTACCAGTTGTGTACCATATTTTATTGCTTGCTCTGAGTGAAAAGTCCCTTGTTTACCAGTAAATCCTTGGCAAATAACTCGAGTATGGTGACTAATTAATATGCTCATTTTCTAATTTAATTTAAGGTTGGGCAGCGAGAACCGCCTTATGGGCAGCATCAGTAAGATCATTGGCTGATATTAAATTTAGCCCGCTTTTAGCAAGTAAATTTCTACCCTGATCTGCATTGGTTCCTGCTAAGCGCACCACAACAGGAAGCTGTAAATTTACTTCTTTCACTGCTTGAATAATCCCTTCTGCAATAAGATCGCAGCGGACAATTCCACCAAAAATGTTAATTAAAATAGATTTGACTGTACCATCAGCTAAAATGAGCTTAAATGCCTCTGCAACCCGTTCAGCAGTAGCAGTACCGCCTACATCTAAGAAATTAGCCGGATTACCTCCATGGAGTTTAATTAAATCCATAGTTGCCATGGCTAATCCTGCTCCATTGACCATACAGGCGATATCCCCCTCTAGAGCTACATAATTTAACCCATAGGATCTTGCTTTAACTTCTCTTTGATCTTCTTGGGTAGTATCCCTTAGAGTATCCCAATAGGGGTGGCGAAAACTGGCATTATCATCTAAAACAATTTTTGCATCTAATGCAACTAAAGTACCCTGATCAGTAATTGCTAAGGGATTTATCTCTACTAAACTCGCATCGTGATCGATAAACAGTTGATATATTTGCTCCATAATGTGTTTTAACTGTTTATGCTGATCAGGATTTAACTTAAGGGCAAACCCGATTTGGCGACATTGATAAGACATTAACCCCATTACTGGATGAATACCTAGCTGAAGTATTTCATCAGAATGAGTGTGCGCCACTTGTTCAATATCTATTCCCCCGTGCTCCGAGGCGACAATAGTAATTTGATTAAGTTGGCGGTTAATTGTAAAAGCAAGATAGCACTCTTGAATAATAGTAGAGGCTTCTTCAATTAAAATATGATATACAGGTAGCCCCCGTACTGAAGTTTGATTAGTAGCTAAGCGGTCCCCTAAAAGCTGATTGCAAAAATCTAAGATCTTATTTGGGTTATCACTGACTAAAACCCCACCTGCTTTACCTCGTCCTCCTGCATGAATTTGAGCTTTAGCTACCCAGCGGTGATTAGAGCTAAATAGCTCAGTGATTTTAGTATTAGAGTCTATTACTTTTCCCTTAGGGATAGGGATTTTATATTGAGTAAATAACTCTTTTGCCTGAAATTCATGCAAGATCATAGATTAAAATTTAATAAGGTTATTTATATTTATTTAGTGGTATAGCCACCATTAATCAAAATAGTTTGACCAGTAACCCACCAGCCATCACTTACTAGATGGCGAACAAATGGGATGACATTTTCAATATCGGTTAATCCAGTTTTACTAAAAGGAGAAAGAGCCGCTGCAGTTTTATGATAAGCAACTGCCTCTGGACCTTCAGCGGGATAGAAAAATGGCGTATCCATTGGACCCGGACCTACTGCGGTCACTGAAATACCTCGTGCTCCAAATTCTTTAGCAGCCGCTCGAGTAAAATGCTCAACTGCTACTTTAGTGCCTGCATAAGTTGCATAAAATGGGGTAAACGCACCTAATAAGGAAGTGACTAAGGTGAGGATTTTTCCATTGTCATTGGCATGTTTTCCAGCCTCCTTAAGGAAGAAAAACGCAGTCTTACTATTAATTGCAGCCATTTTATCATACTCAGCTTCGCTTATTTCTACTAGGGGTTTTTTCAATACCTTACCTACCGTATTGATTGGAATATCAGGTCAACCTATTGCGGCAATGGCATCTGAGAACAATTTTTCCATAGCACTTGCCGTAGTTAAATCTGCTTGTAAGGCGATTGCTTTGGTACCTGTTTTTTCAATTTTGGCAACAACAGAATCAGCTTCTGCTTTATTTGCTAGACTATGATAATGGATTGCTATTGCTTTAGCTCCCTGTGCAGCAAGATCTTTTGCAGTCAATCCACCTAGATTTTTTGCTCCTCCTGTAATTAAAACGACTTTACCCTTAATACTATGGTGAGACATGGTAGAAAACTCCTAGAGATATATCTATTTCAAATAAGTATAATTAATTTTAAGCGAGATCTATAGGGAAAGTAAGCACCTCTTTGATATGCTGGCTACCTAGCTGTAGCATCAATAAACGATCGATGCCAAGTGCTACCCCAGCACAGTTTGGTAAGCCATGAGCAAGTGCTGCTAAAAGTCTTTTATCCATAGAGATACCTGCTAATCCATGTTCCTTTCGATAGGTTAAATTTTCCTTAAATCGTTGGAGTTGCTCTTCGTAATTGGCTAGTTCATAGTAGCCATTGGCTAGTTCGACTCCTTGATAATATACTTCAAACCGTTCTGCTATTTGGGTTGAATCGGTAGTTGAAATAGGACGAGTACGAGCAAGTTGTGCCTCAGAGGCAGGATAGTGATAAATAAAATAAGGACATTCATGACCTAAATTAGGTTCTATCACTGTTGATAAAAGGAAGTCTAAATAGGTTTGCCGGGGCAGTATATCATCTACTTTAGCATGATAGAATCCATAATCTATAGCAAGCTGCGCTAGATCTTTATCAGAGACAGTGAATACATCTACTTTAAAATAATGATCGAACAATTCTTGGTAGGTTATTTTAGTATGGGTAGATGTTCTTAAAATCCGTGATAGTAGAGAATCTACCTCATCCATAAGATCAAAATGATCAAAATCTACTCGATACCATTCTAGTAAACTAAATTCAGGATTGTGATAACGCCCTACTTCTCCGCTACGAAATGCTTTAGTAATCTGATAAATAGATCCTATGCCATTTGCAAGTAAGCGCTTCATGGCATATTCAGGGGAAGTTTGTAAAAATAATGGCTGGGATTTTGAAGAGGCTGTAGTCTGACAAGAAGCTACTATATTTTCGAGGTGAGGAGCTATTGTACCTGATTGGGAGAGTATGGGTGTTTCTACTTCTAATACATCTCGCTGGGCAAAAAAAGATCTAATATTGGTCAGCAATTGTGCACGGGCAACTAAAGCTGCTTTAGTTGCCGTAGGTTGCCATTGAACTCCCTGTTCTGCTTCCATGTAAATTTATTCTTTTGCCCGTTCTACATAACTTCCAGTACGGGTATCTATTTTTAACACATCATCAACATTAACAAATAAAGGTACTCTGACTACTGCCCCTGTTTCTAAGGTAGCTGGTTTACTTCCACCTCCAGAGGTATCTCCACGTAATCCAGGATCGGTTTCAGTTACCTTTAGAATAACAAAATTAGGTGGCTCAACAGATAAAGGTACCCCATCCCATAAAGTCACAGTGCATTCATCCTGTTCTTTAAGCCACTTTGTTGAATCTCCAACAATTTGAGCATCTGCTGTGTATTGTTCAAAACTTGAAGGGGACATGAAGTGCCAAAGTTCTCCATCATTGTAAAGATATTGAAGTTGGGTTTCTAAAACATCCGCACCTTCTAGAGTATCCCCAGATTTAAAGGTGCGATCAATAACTCGTCCTGTTTTTAAATTACGTAATTTTACCCGATTAAAAGCTTGGCCCTTGCCCGGTTTTACAAATTCATTTTCTAAGACATTATAAGGATCTCCATCCATCATCACCTTAAGTCCAGATTTAAATTCACTTGTGCTATAAATTGCCATAAGGTTCTCCAAAAAATAACAAGGTTAAAAACTAAATCCCTATCTGGGTTACACTGCCCATTATGATAAAGCAATTTTTAGATTCTCCGCAGTCTTGGCAAACAGAGCTTGCTAATGCTATCCATGATCCAAAGGAATTATTAACTTTAATGGAATTGGATCACTATCCTCAAGAAATAAGCAAATCCATTGAGCATAGATTTCCCTTAAGAGTGCCCCATAGCTATGTTGCTCGAATGAAAAAAGGAGATCCTAATGATCCTTTATTTCTTCAAGTGTTTCCCTTAGCTATAGAAGATGAAATAGATCCTAATTTTAGTTTAGATCCAGTGGGAGATTTAGCAGCTACCACTGTATCCGGTGTTCTGCAAAAATATATAGGCAGAGTACTCTTAATCACTACAGGTGCTTGTGCCATTAATTGCCGCTACTGCTTTCGTCGCCACTTCCCTTATGCTGAGCATCATGCAGTAAAAAATCATTGGAAGGAGGCACTTCAATATATTGCTCAAGATTCTACCATTAAAGAGGTTATTCTAAGTGGGGGTGATCCTTTAGTACTCTCTGATAATCGTTTAGCTAATTTAGTACAAAAACTAGAAGAGATCCCTCATGTAAAGCGACTTAGAATTCATACTCGATTGCCTATTGTTCTTCCTGAGCGAATCAATGAATCGCTACTTTATTGGTTAGGTAACACCTCTTTACAAAAAATTATGGTGATTCATACCAACCATGCCAATGAAATTGATCAGAATATAGCCTCAGTACTTAGAAAGCTTTCAGATATAGGATGTTATCTATTTAACCAAACTGTATTGCTACGAAAGATTAATGATGAAGTAGATATTTTAGCGAACTTAAGTGAACGGTTATTTGAGGTAGGTGTAATCCCTTATTATCTTCACATGTTAGATAAAGTCCAAGGAGCAGCCCATTTTAAAGTGGATTTAATAAAAGCTCAGAGCTTATATAAGAAGCTGCGTACTCAGTTGCCCGGATATTTAGTTCCTTTACTAGTACAGGAGAAAGCGGGTGCACCTAATAAACTACCCTTATAGTAGGCAGTAGTTAGCGCTTATCTAAGGGAGTATAAGATTGTAAAGAGTTGCCAATATAAATTTGGGTAGGGCGGAAAATTCGATTATCAGATCGTTGTTCTAGCCAGTGAGCTAACCAACCTGCAGATCGAGCAATAGCAAATAAGGGGGTAAATTGAGTAGTAGGAATTCCTAATTCTGTATATAAAATCCCTGAGTAAAAATCTACATTTGGATAAATATTTTTATGACCCATACGATCAGCCATTTCCTGCTCTAGGGTAAAAGCAATTTCTAAAATTTGGCTTACTTTATCTTCTTTCTGATCAATAAGTTGTGCGATAAGATCCTGTAGGATCTTAGCTCGAGGGTCTTTAACTTTATAAATTCGGTGACCAAATCCCCAAATTTTCTGCTTTTTTTGTAGCTGCGTATCAAGCCATGGAGTCACATTTTTAGGGCTACCAATTTCAGTTAGCATCTTGATAACCTGTTCATTAGCCCCCCCATGAAGTGGGCCTGATAGGGTGCCAATCGCTGCAGAAATCACGCTATAGGGATTTGCCAGGGTAGATCCGGTTACTAAAGTAGCGAAGGTAGATGCATTAATCGTATGTTCTGCATGGAGTATGAGGCAGATATCTAGTATTTTACTAATATGTGAATCAGGCACTTTACCATGAAGCATATAAAGAAAATTCTGAGCAACAGAGAGATCAGATCGAGGAGGGGTAAAGTCTTGCCCTCTAGTGGCTCGATCCCATAGAGCAGCTATAGTAGGTATCGATCCTATAATCTTAATAGCTATTTCAAAAGCTTCATTATATTGGAGATCGTATACACTGTAGTTATTAGAAGATACGCCTAAAGAAGAAACTCCCGTTTGTAAGGCTGCCATAGAAGATCCGCTTTTAGGTAACCCCTCCATAACTTGCTGTACATAGTAGGGTATAAAATAACTTTTTTTTATTTTAGTTATGAAGCTAGTTAGATTTTTCGCTGTAGGTAATTCTCCGCTTAATAATAAAAAAATTACCTCTTCAAAAGTACTATAGCGAGCAAGTTCTTCAATAGGATAACCACGATAGAATAAGGCACCTTGCTTACCATCCATATTTGAAATACTAGATTGAGTTGCAGGAATCCCTTCCAACCCTGGAGAATAGTTATCCTTTATATCCAATAACAAGCACTCCCATTTTTAAATGATTAAAAATAGCTAAAATTTATAAAAAGTTTGATTAAACCTTAGTTACAGTTACTTAACTGTTTCCCCTGCTGCTTGCATATCTGCATGATAAGAGGAGCGTACCATAGGACCACTTGCTACTCGACTAAATCCCATTGCTCTGGCTTTCTTCCCTAGCTCATGGAATTCTTCTGGTGTGACAAATCGTTGTACAGCTAAGTGATAACGGCTGGGTTGTAAGTATTGGCCTATAGTGATCATATCACACTGATGATCCCTTAAATCCTTCATTACTTGTACTACTTCCTCTAAATCTTCCCCTAATCCAAGCATGATTCCAGATTTTGTTGGAATATTAGGGTGGGCTTCCTTGAAACGTGCAAGCAATTGCAAGGACCATAAATAATCTGCCCCTGGCCGCACTGCTTTATAAAGCCGAGGAATAGTTTCTAAATTATGGTTAAAAATATCGGGAGGATCTGGAATTAGAGCAGCAAGAGCTTTATCCATACGCCCCCTAAAATCGGGTACTAAGGTTTCAATCAGGGTATTAGGGGTGTAAGTGCGTAGCGCACGAATACATGCGGCAAAATGAGCTCCCCCACCATCTCGCAAGTCATCCCGATCTACCGAGGTCACTACCACATGACGCAATTTCATTGCCTGCACTGCTTTAGCTAAGTGTTCAGGCTCTTCAACATCTAAGGGATCAGGTCGACCGTGGGCAACATCACAAAAAGGGCAGCGACGAGTACAAATATCCCCCATAATGAGGAACGTAGCTGTTCCGTGACCAAAACATTCTCCTAAATTAGGACATGAGGCTTCTTCACATACCGTGTGTAATTGGTGCTCCCGAAGTAATTTCTTTATTCTAGTTACTTCTGGACTAATAGGTGCTTTAGCCCTAATCCAACTGGGTTTAGGCTGTCGCTGTGTTGTAGGTTCAATTTTAATGGGGATACGTGCAACTTTAGAAGCACCTTTTAAACTCTGTATATCCCGTATTGTTTCTTCTGAAGGAGAATGATTACTCATTTGAAAACTCTATTTACTTTCTAGCTGTTTGGCTAAGTTTTTAGCGAGATCTAACCCAACTTCTTCTGGATTTAAATTTACGCTCAAACTTTTTAAGTCCGTAACTTCCAATCCAGGGTAGCCACAAGGATCGATATAGGAAAATGGTGAAAGATCCATGGCTACATTCATACTTAACCCATGGTAGGCATACCCTTTTCGTACCCGTAACCCAAGGGAGGCAATTTTTTTATTATCTACATAGACTCCAGGTGCGTTTATTTTAGGTTCTCCATAAAGATCAACTGATTGTAATAAACTAATTACCGACTGTTCTAGCATCTTTACTAATACTTTGATTCCTAGCTCTCTTCGTTTTAAATCGAGCAGGGTATAGAGGATGATTTGTCCAGGACCATGGTAGGTGACTTGACCTCCCCGATCACAATGAACCACTGGAATACCTCTTGTATCTCGTATATAAAGAATTTTACCATTAAGTCCTAAAGTAAATATAGGCGGATGCTCTACTATCCATAACTCATCAGGGGTGTCTATAGTTCTAGACTTGGTAAAATTCTGCATTGCGTGCCATATTTGAGTGTATTCTTGGCAACCTAATGTTTTTATTTTTATGCTACGGGATTGACTGATTATCAACGCTAGCTCTGATACATTCCTAGACGTATTTTTTCTTTATAGGCTTGATAATGATGATTAAGTTGTTGCCACTTAATTCCGGGTTTTCCAGTACCTACTGGAGCTCCATTTAATGTAGTCACTGGTAAAATCTCTCGGGTTGAGCTAGTCAGCCAAATTTCATCTGCATGGTGTAAATCATGAGTAGAAATTTTAGCCTCTTCACAAGAAATATTTGCCTCTCTTGCGAGTTCCAGCACCAAATCCCGAGTAATACCGGAGAGTAATTCAGAGCTTACCGGTGGTGTTCTTAGTTGCTCGTCTGTGACAATAAATACATTACTTGCTGCTCCTTCAGTAACTTGATCATCTTTTAATAAAATCGCTTCCTGCATTCCAGTAGCTACTGCTTCTTGGCGTAACAATACATTAGCTAATAATGCGATAGATTTAATATGGCACCATTGCCAGCGAATATCTTCTAAAGTAATTGTACTGATACCCTTCTGTAGCCAATGCTCTGGAACAGATTTAATGGGGTTACTCATGGCAAACACAGTAGGTTGAATGTCCTTAGGAAAAGCGTGATCCCGTGGTGCAACACCTCGAGTAATTTGCAAATAAACTGCTTGATCTAGTCCTTCATTTTGTAAAATAAGTTGCTGTAAAATAGATTGCCATTGATCTAAGGACATAGGATTTTCTAAATGAATACCTTGTAAGCTATGCTCAAGCCGATCTAAATGAGCGTGCAGTCGAAAAAAATGTTTTCCATAAGCTGGAATAACCTCATAAATTCCATCAGCAAGTAAAAATCCTCGATCCAATACAGAAACTTTAGCCTCTGTTAAAGGCAGGAATGCTCCATTAAGATAGACAATCGGCATCAAGGTGTTTCTTTAGAAAAGAGAGACGAAACCCAGTCAGACATTTTTTGCCATCGATTTCCTTCTGGGATAGCGGTTAATGCTATTAAAGGTTTTTCAAGAATTGGGTCGCCTTTAAATTTAACAGTAATTGCTCCTAGCTCTTCTCCTTTTTTTATAGGTGCAATAATAGGGTTTGTCACTTGAATCGCTGAGGATAATTTTTTCCATTGTCCCCGGGGAAGTACTACTGCTAAATCATGAGCAACCCCTAATGATATTTCCTTTTCAGCACCTCTACGTACTGAGGTGTTAGTAATAGGCTCTAGAGCACTATAAATATTATTAGTTTCATAGAAACGAAATCCATAATTTAATAGGGCAAGTGCCTCATTGGCACGTGATTGTGGGCTTTTCGATCTCATAATTACAGAAATTAATCGCATATCTTCTCTCTTTGCTGAGGAGACCAAGCAATAGCCTGCTGCCTTAGTGTATCCTGTTTTAAGACCATCCACGCTAGGATCTCTTTTTAAAAGAGTATCTCGATTATATTGAGCAATACCATTATAGGTAAAACTCTCTTGAGAGAACCAACCATAGTATTCAGGAAAATCCTGAATAATGGCTCGTGCTAGAGTAGAGATATCTCGTGCAGTCGCATAATGATTATCACTAGGCAATCCTGTACTGTTCATAAAGTGAGATCCAGTCATACCTAGTTTTTGTGCTTGTTGATTCATTATGGCAGCAAATACTTCTTCTGTACCTGCAATATGCTCTGCTAGGGCAACACTAGCATCATTACCTGATTGAATCACCATGCCTTTAATCAATATTTCTACAGGTATCTGGGTATTAACTTCGATAAAAGTACGCGATCCCCCCGTTCTCCAAGCATGTTCGCTAATAAGTACTTGATCTTCTAAGTGGAGGTTACCCCGTTTAAGTTCACTAAATACTATATAAGCGGTCATTAGCTTTGTGATACTAGCAGGAGCAACTCTCTGATCTGCTTGAGATTCTGCAATAATTTGCCCCGTTTTAAAATCCTCTAAGACATAGGATCTAGCACTTATAGAGGGAGGATCTGGAACAGGTATTATCGTCTCTCCAAAAGCAATTGTATTTGCAAAGAGCAAGAAAAAAACATGCCAAATAAAGAAGTGGTGTAATTTCATCTTTACCAATCAAGTCACCAATTAAATTTTGAAACCAATACTATATAGGTAACACAAAATACGAGAATTTAACAAATAAATACTTAATTATTTTAGGTTGATAGATTCTACTTTAACCGGATCTAATCCAGATTTATTTAAACCAATTTTTTCGGCTGCAGCACGGGAGAGATCGATAATTCGTTCTCCATGGAATCCTCCCCGATCATTGATTTTAACAATGACCTGCTGATCGTTTTTTAAATTAGTGACTAACACATAGCATCCAAAAGGCAGGGTGCGATGAGCTGCAGTCATCTGATTTTCATCAAAAATCTCTCCGCTTGCAGTAGGGCGACCTTGAAATTTACCGCCATACCAAGAAGCTACTCCCTTCTCTTGATACCCTAGACATTTTTGCTTAGGTGATTCTTTTTTACCAAAAGCAGTATTAGTTGCTATCAACAATAGCCCGCAATATATTAAAAATAAACGATGTAATTTCATTCTTACTTATTGAATAATGACATAGTCAGAAAAACCCATACTCGGGAGTTCTTGAATTAAATTGTGAAATATTTTCTCGTCAGAGATGGGGCCAATCCGCACTTGATGGAGCAGTGCTTGCTGCTGTAGAGCAGAATTAATTTCTACCGGAAATTGAATAGTAGTCTGTACTTTTTTTTGTAACTCAGTAGCAGCACTTCGATTTTGAAAAGATCCCACTTGAATATAAAAATTTTTAGAAGCTGGCTTTTTCTTATCTACAGTTTCGAGTGTTATTGCTCGCACTTCAACTGGGCCAGTTCCAGGATTTACTAAATCAAGCTTTAAAGCTGCGGTATAGGAGAGATCAATAACACGATTATTGTAAAAAGGGCCTCGATCATTAATTTTTACGACAACCTGGCGACCATTATTTAAGTTTGTAACTAGCACGTAACATTCAAAAGGCAAACTACGATGAGCTGCCGTCATACCATACATATTATAGGTTTCTCCATTAGCTGTGGTACGACCATGAAATGTACCACCATACCAAGAAGCAGTACCTGCTTCCTCAAATCCTAAGCAATTTTTAAATGTATAGTAGCGGTGCCCATCTATCTCATAAGAGGAAGCAATCTCTTTATCAAACTTTACTTTTGACTTAGGAGGATGAATCAATTCAGAATTATTATCTTCGTTATAAGCAGGTCTGTAAGGGGGAATATATTTTCTATTATATTGATTAATTAGATTAGGATTGCTACAGGAAACCACTGAGAGGATAGATAGAAATAATGAAAAAATAACAAGCGTACTATATTTCATACACTAATAAAAAAATAGTGTTTATTCCTGCTGTACTTGTTGCTTTATCTCCTCTGCAAGTTGATAAACGGCAGTAGCGTAAAAAAGACTTGGATTATATCGGGTAATCGCATAAAAATTATAAAATCCTAGGAGGACCTGAGTTTGTTTTAGCCCCTCAAGTTCAAATACAGCAACTAATTTATCTTTAAAAGTAGGTTGTAGTCCTGGAATTTTAATCCCTTGTCTTATTAGATCCTGTAGAGGAATAGAAGGCTTCAACCCTTGATGTAGCCATGGCTGATAATCCACGTTGCCTGGATTTATCATTTGCGCAATAGGAGTCCCAGCCTGCCATCCTCCCTTTTGTTTTAAAAAATTAGCTACACTACCAATAGCATCGGTTGAATTTCCCCAAATATCCCTTCTACCATCCTGATCAAAATCTACTGCATAACTCCGAAAACTATCTGGCATAAACTGAATGTACCCCATAGCGCCCGCATAAGATCCCATAAACCAATAAGGATCTCTTTTTTCCTCTCGAGTTAATAATAAAAACTCTTCCAACTGCTGGCGAAAAAATTTACCCCTTGAAGGGTAGTGAAACCCTAGCGTAAATAGAGAATCAAAAACATGATATTTACCTGCGTTGCTTCCATAACTACTCTCTATACCGATAATTGCAGTAATAATTTCTGCAGGAACGCCAAATTTTTGCTGTGCTCTGGATAGAATATCTCGATTCATTCTCCAAAAACTTATACCATCCTTAATACGCTTAGGAGTCACTAAAATACTACGATACTCGCTCCAAGGCTTACTTTTTTCTGCTGGCTTTGAGATAAGTCGTAATATATTTTCATTAATTTTTGCCTTTTCAAATAATTGATCTAATTCAGATTCGTCAAACTGATATCGCTTTACCATATGATGAATGAATTGAGTTACCTCAACTGAGCTATTCTCAGCAGTAACTGTAGTCGTAATGAATAAGGCAAAAAATAAAACAAAAAAAATATATTTATTCATTAAAAAATTAATGTAGTAATTTTAGATATTGTATTAGTAGTTCTATATTCTAGACGAATAATAGTACTTTTACTTAGTTATAACCGTTAACTTAGATTTTAGCTTAATGCTAAAATAATATACTATTTAGAGTAGTTTAAACTTTTGTGTAATTCATGCTCTAGAAAACGTAAAGACACTTGTTTTTTACCTTTAGTTCTAAGTTATATTTACTTTAAGAAGTGATTTGCTAATTCAAATTTGAAATTAAGAAAGTCATGACACTAAAACCCTCTGATGTTGAGCGTATCGCATACTTAGCACGGCTTGACATTAACACTAAAGATATTCCAGCTTACACTGAAAATTTGAGCCATATTCTTGAGTTTGTTGCACAAATGGATCAAGTAGATGTCTCAGGTATAACACCTATTTCCCATCCCTTAGGTGCTCATCAACGACTACGTTCTGATGAAGTGACAGAGACAGATAAGCGAGAAGTATTTCAAATAAATGCTCCTAGCGTTGAAGCTGGTGTTTATCTTGTCCCTAAGGTTATTGAATAATTAAATTTTTTGGAAACCAGTTCATGCATAATAAATCCTTAGTTCAGCTGGCTAAAGCTCTTAGAGCGGGTGAGTTCACCAGCCAAGAGTTGACTCAGCACTACCTTGATCGGATTGAACAATTTGATAAGGATTTAAATAGCTTTATCACTATAGCTTCTGATTCTGCAATTACACAGGCGAAAGTTGCTGATACGTTACTACAAAGAAATAAGGGTGGACCGTTGACAGGTATCCCTATTGCCCATAAAGATATTTTTTGCACTGCAGGGGTCAAGACAAGCTGTGGCTCTAAAATGCTAGATAATTTTATTGCACCCTATGATGCTACTGTAGTAACTCAGCTTAAAGCGGCGGGTGTTGTGTTACTAGGTAAGACAAATATGGATGAGTTTGCTATGGGCTCTAGTAATGAGACAAGTTTCTATGGCTCGGTAAAAAATCCTTGGGATCATAATAGGGTGCCTGGTGGCTCCTCTGGTGGTTCTGCAGCAGCAGTAGCTGCAAGATTAACACCTATGGCTACAGGGACGGATACAGGAGGATCGATTCGTCAACCTGCTTCTTTATGCGGTATTACTGGCTTAAAGCCTACTTACGGTCGGGTATCTCGCTATGGGATGATTGCATTTGCCTCAAGTCTTGATCAAGGCGGCCCTATGACGCGTACTGCTGAGGATGCTGCTTTATTATTAAGTAGTATGGCAGGGTTTGATAAAAAAGATTCTACATCTCTCAATGAACCAGTACCCTCCTATCTTGATTTTCTTGAAAATAGCCTTAAAGACGTGAAAATTGGAATTCCTAAAGAATATTTTGGTGAAGCATTATCCGCAGATGTGGGTGCGGTTATTGAGAGCGGAATTAAGGAATTTGAAAAATTAGGTGCTCAAATTAAAGAAATTAGCTTACCTAATAGCCAACTGGTAGCACCTACTTATTATGTAGTAGCTCCTGCAGAGTGTTCTTCAAACCTTTCTCGATATGATGGGGTTCGCTTTGGTCATCGTTGTGGCGATCCTAAAGATTTGCTTGATCTCTATTGTCGATCTCGAGGAGAGGGATTTGGTGCTGAAGTTAAACGTCGTATTTTAATAGGTACGTATGTACTCTCTGCGGGCTATTATGATGCTTATTATCTTAAAGCACAAAAGTTACGCCATCTTATTAGCAATGATTTTAAGGAAGCATTTAACCAAGTAGATGTAATTATTAGTCCGACCTCGCCTTCTCCTGCTTTTAAGCTTGGAGAGAAGGTGGCTGATCCAGTTGCAATGTATTTAGCTGATATTTACACCATTGGGGCAAATTTAGCAGGGCTACCGGCAATTTCAATTCCGGCTGGAATAAGCCATGAATTACCGGTAGGATTACAAATTATAGGTAATTATTTTGAGGAATCCAAATTGCTTAATATGGCACATCGCTATCAGCAAAACACTGACTGGCATCTAAAAACTCCGAAAGGATATTAAAATTTTTCAATGGTTTTTTTAAGAAAAAATAAAATATGCAAACACTTACTCAAGTACATATTGGTATTATTGGTTTAGGTTATGTAGGGTTACCTTTAGCTGTAGAGTTTGGTAAAAAATTTCCTACCCTAGGATTTGATATTAACTCTAAACGTATCTCTGAGCTAAAATCAGGGTTGGATCGTACCCTAGAAGTAGAACCTGAACTATTAGCTCAAGCTCACCAGCTTCAATACACAGATACGATACAAGATCTCGCTGTCTGTAATGTATATATCGTCACTGTGCCTACTCCCATTGATGAGCATAAGCGCCCAGATTTTAAGCCTTTAGAATCAGCGAGCCGCACTGTAGGAAAGGTATTAAAAAAAGGAGATACAGTTGTTTTTGAATCTACTGTTTATCCTGGAGCCACTGAAGAAGTATGCGTTCCTATTTTAGAAAAAGAATCTGGACTCATTTATAATCAAGATTTTTTTGCAGGTTATAGTCCAGAGCGGATTAATCCAGGGGATAAAGAACACCGAGTAACTTCTATTCTTAAAGTTACTTCAGGATCAACACCAGAGGTGTCAGAATTTGTAAATAATCTTTATGCTAGCATAATCACTGCAGGTACTCATAAGGCAAGTAGTATTCGTGTTGCAGAGGCAGCAAAGGTTATTGAAAATACTCAAAGAGATGTCAATATTGCTTTAATCAATGAACTGGCTATGCTGTTTTATCGCTTAGGAATTGATACTCAAGAAGTGCTCGCAGCAGCAGGAACGAAATGGAATTTTCTTCCCTTTCGTCCCGGTCTTGTAGGAGGGCATTGCATTGGGATTGATCCTTACTATCTTACCCATAAAGCACAGGCAGTAGGCTATCAGCCTGAAATGATTTTAGCAGGCCGCCGAATTAATGATAGTATGGGTGGCTATGTAGCTAATCAGGTCGTCAAACTCATGACCCAAAATCGTCTCCATGTAGTTGATAGCAGGATTCTTATTTTAGGTCTTACTTTTAAAGAAGATTGTCCTGACTTGAGAAATACGAGAGTCATTGACATTATTGCTGATCTGGAAAGTTATCATGCTCAAGTTGATGTATATGATCCTTGGGTGGATGCTAAAGAGGCACAAGATGAATATGGACTTGCCATAGTCACTGATTTACGTCAAAACTACTATGATGGAATTATTCTAGCTGTTGCTCACCATCAATTTAAAGAAATGGGGATTGAACGTATACGAGCATTAGGAAAGTCTAAAAGTATTCTCTACGATGTAAAACATCTTTTACCTAAAGAAGGCGTTGATGGTCGACTTTAAAGGCCATTTACCAAAATTCACCTTGTAAGTAAATAACCATGACAAAAACTGTAGTTACTGGCAGTGCTGGTTTTATTGGATCAGCGTTGACTAAAAAATTACTTGATAGGGGCGATGAAGTTATCGGGATTGATAACATCAATAACTATTATGATGTAAATTTGAAACTCGCTCGTCTTGCTCACTTTCAATCCCATCCTGCTTTTACTGAAGCCCGTATTCACTTAGAGGATCGAGCTGCAATAGATTCTTTATTTGCTCAACATAAACCTCAACGAGTTGTTAACTTAGCAGCTCAGGCAGGCGTTCGTTATTCCTTAGAAAATCCTTATTCCTATGTGGATAGTAATTTACAGGGATTTATTAATATCTTAGAAAATTGTCGTCACCATGAAATTGAACATCTTGTATTTGCTTCTAGTAGTTCTGTTTATGGGGCAAATACAAAAATGCCCTATTCTACCCATGATAATGTAGATCATCCTTTGAGTCTTTATGCGGCTACTAAAAAAGCCAATGAACTCATGGCTCATAGCTATAGCCATCTTTATCGTCTACCTACTACGGGGTTACGTTTTTTTACCGTATATGGTCCTTGGGGACGACCAGATATGGCACTTTTTAAATTTACCCGTAATATTCTTAAAAATAAACCTATTGATATTTATAACTATGGAAATCACCAGCGAGATTTTACCTACATTGATGATATCGTTGAGGGTGTCATTCGTACCCTAGATCATATTCCAAGTCCTGATTCTAGCTGGAATGGAAATCACCCAAACTCCAGCTCAAGTACTGCACCCTATCGTTTATATAACATTGGTAATCATCAGCCAGTAGAGCTTTTAGAGTTTATTCGAACTTTAGAGGAATGTTTAGGGCGTACCGCAGAAAAGAATATGCTACCAATGCAGGCAGGGGATGTACCAGCAACTTATGCAGATGTAGATGATTTAATGAAAGATGTAGGGTTTTGTCCTGCTACCTCTATTCAAGATGGGATAACTAATTTTGTTGCTTGGTATAAGGATTATTTTAAAATCTAAGATATAGTATTTCTTTTTATAAAGTATCACCTATTGTTTTAGGGTGAGAAAACAATATCATCTCCGTAATAGTGCTGATGGAATCTTAGCTTGGGATATTCATAAGTTAATTATTCTTACCTCTACTCTGAGAGTAGAATCTATACCCATCAATACTATATCTGAATTAGATGAATCTTATTGGTATAGTAATAACGATGAAATACCATCCTGTAGATCAATTGCCAATCATATGCGTTTGGTACAAGAAGCAAATCTTATCTATCCGATTATTTTATGCCCTAATAGGCGAGTGATGGATGGTATGCATCGAGTTGTAAAAGCTTTATTAGAAGATCATACTCATATCTATGGGTATTTCTTACCAATACTACCAGATCCAGATTATGTAATTACTGATCCTAAAGACTTACCTTATCTATAAATACTATAAGGTATACAACTATCCTCTCTTATGAGAACTAGGATTGTTTTATTAGAATTAAATAGAAAAAATTGGAATAAGAAAGAAGACTCGTTTAGAATTAGGGAAATATACTACTTACTCTGGTAGTTTAGCTAAAATCTATTAAATTAATATTTCGAATACTTTCCGCTGCTGGATATTAATAGGTTTTAGATAAGAATTAATAAAACTAAGGGGATAACCCTACTTTTTGAATATAGCTAGGAATAATTAAAAATGTCAAAGGTATGTCAGGTAACAGGGAAACGCCCTATGAGTGGTAATAATGTTTCCCACGCTAATAATAAAACAAGGCGTCGTTTTTTACCTAATCTTCACCATCATAAATTATGGGTAGAAAGTGAAAAGCGCTGGGTAAGATTAAGGATAAGCAGTAAAGGGCTTCGTATTATTGATAAACTAGGGATTGATCACGTTTTATCTGATATACGTGCTCGTGGAGAAAGGGTATAAGAGGTAATTTTTATGCGAGATAAAATTAAATTAGTTTCTAGTGCAGGCACTGGTCACTACTATACGACTACTAAAAATAAACGCACCACTCCAGAGAAGTTAGAGATGAAAAAATACGATCCTGTAGTGCGCAAACATGTGCTTTATAAAGAGGCAAAAATTAAGTAAATTATTTTTGTTTCTTAATTTTTCGCTTAAGGAAAAAACCCGCTAATATAGCGGGTTTTTTTAGGGAGCTGCTTTGCAAGTTTATTTTTATGCTTGCTGTAGAGAATATCCTTTAAGAGAAAAGGCAAAATCCTCAAGAGCTTTAATCCCAGATTGTTCTGCTTGACGGCACCATTCTTGAAGGGCTTGTAGGAGAGCTTCTTGGTTTGACCAAGCTTGGGTCCAAATTCCCTGCAATTGTTGACGGAAGCGATAAACCGTTTCTAATTTTTGGTTCTGCTGGATCATGTTAGCCAGTTTTGCTTGATCTTTAGAATCTACCAAGACGCTATTACGGATGAGCCAGTTCTTAGCTTGCTGATATAACTGCTTACCTGAGAAGTGATTAGCCTCTTCCTTAAGTACAGGGATAATCACTTTCTTACCATAAGTGGTAATCAAGTGAAACCGATGAGCAATGACCGCACGCACGGTATCCTGATCAACATCCCGTTTATCAAACCGAACACGTAATTTAGGGGCAACTTTCTTTACTTTAATTAAACCTAATGCTTTAAACAGACGGATATACATCCAGCCAATATCAAACTCATACCATTTTGAAGAAAGCTTCGCTGAGCTGCCATAAGCATGATGGTTGTTATGTAATTCTTCTCCACCAATCAAAATTCCCCAAGGAATAAGATTAGTAGAAGCGTCTACCACTTCATAACTACGATATCCCCAATAGTGACCCAAGCCATTAATCACACCTGCTGCAAAGAAAGGAATCCAAATCATTTGAACTACCCACACTAAAACTCCAGACACACCAAATAGTACTAAGTCCAATAGTAACATAAGGACAATGCCTGAATTACCATGCTTTGCATAGAGATGATTTTCCATCCAGTCATCTGGGGTACCATGACCGTACTGGTCATTTGTTTTTTGATCTTTGGCTGATATCCGGTATACATCAGCACCTTGCCAAAGTACTCTATTAATTCCTAAAATTTGTGGACTATGAGGATCGTCTTGGCTTTCGCATTTGGCATGATGTTTACGATGTACTGCTACCCATTGTTTTGTAATAATACCCGTGGTTAGCCAAAGCCAGAATCTAAAAAAATGAGCAAGCCACGGATGAAGGTCTAAGGCACGATGAGCTTGATGTCGATGAAGGTAAATCGTTACACTAATAATTGTTATATGGGTTAATAGTAGTGCAACTGCTACATATCCCCAAAAGGATAAATTGAGTAGACCAAAAAACATAAGTTTAATCTCCGCTTTTTGTTTTTTTTTAATAATTATTTCAAATAATGTACTTAGAATACTATAATAGTAAGATCTTGGGCTACTGTTCTTAGTAATTTTTTATTTTATTCAAACATTTTAAGCCCGTATTATTAATAAACATTAATCGGAAATAATACAAATAGATACTATTTTTATGGATCAAGATACACTTATACGTGCAGAACAGCTCTATCGGTACTACGGTGGTTATTGTGCTGTTAAGGAAGTTAGTTTTGATGTTCGTAGAGGTGAAGTGCTGGGTTTTCTAGGCCCTAATGGGGCTGGAAAATCCACCACAATGCAAATGCTTACTGGAAATCTAGCTCCTAGTGCTGGGCAAATTTGGATTAATGGGGTTGATTTGCTTGATCAACCTAAAAAGGCAAAAAAAAGCTTAGGCTACCTCCCCGAAGATCCTCCTCTCTACCGAGATTTAACAGTTAAAGAATACCTTTCATTTTGTGCACGTATTAATCGCATACCAGATAATCAGCAAGCAAAAGCGGTCATGACTGCTGTTGATCGGTGTGGCTTAAACAATGTCTATGAAAGACTTATTGGCAATCTATCTAAAGGGTATCAGCAACGGGTAGGTATTGCCCAAGCTATTATCCACTCTCCGCCTGTGATTATTTTAGATGAACCTACAGTGGGTTTAGACCCAATTCAAATCCGTGAAATTAGAGATCTGATTCGACAATTAGCACAAGAACACAGCGTAATTATCTCTACCCACATTTTGCCAGAAGTTCAGACTATTTGTGATCGAGTACAGATTATTAACCAAGGTGAACTCGTATTAACAGATACTATTGAAGGACTAAGTCATCGGATGGATTCTTCTAGTATTTTTGTACGGTTTAACCAGCCTCCACAAAAAGAAATCCTGATGTCTCTTAAAGGGGTGAATCAAGTTACCACTGAAGAAGATGGTCAAATTCGCATCAGTTATAACCCTGAACAAGATCCTATTGATGAATTGGTAGCTCGTGCAGCTAATGAAGGTTGGTGTTTACGAGAACTTACCCCAGAGCGACATAGTTTAGAGGAAATATTTGTTGCTATCACACAGCAGAACCAAACGCAACAGGAGGCTATTTCAGGATGATTTTAACGATTGCTTTGCATGAATTACGTCGCCTTTTTCTTTCCCCTTTAGCTTGGGTCACCCTTGCAGTTACCCAAATCCTTTTAGGGTATATGTTTTTAGCTCAAGTATCTTACTTTAAGCAGCTTCAACCCCAACTTATGGGAATGCCAGAGGCTCCTGGAGTCACTGAAGTAGTGGCTATGCCCATGTTTCAAAATGCAGCAGTGATAATGCTACTCATTGCCCCTTTAATGACAATGCGTTTAATTGCTGATGAAAGACATAGCCGTACCCTTGCTTTATTGTTTTCAGCCCCTTTATCCATGACTGAAATCGTGTTAGGAAAATACTTAGGCACACTTATTTTTTTTGCTATTATGGCATTACTACTCCTGTTAATGCCTTTATCTCTTTTATTTGGTGGACCTCTTGATTTAGGACTTTTGGCTTCAGGAGCACTTGGGCTAGGCTTGTTACTCGCTAGCTTTGCTGCAATTGGTTTATTTTTATCTTCGCTTACGCAACAAGCTATCGTTGCGGCTACAGGTTCTTTTGGTGTGCTTCTCCTACTCTGGATTATTGATTGGATAGGCAGTAGTGGCGTTTTAGAGAGAGGAAGCGAAATATTTACCTACCTGTCCTTACTCCATCACTATCAAGCTCTAGTCGAAGGTCAATTTAATAGTAGCGATATTATTTATTATCTGCTCATCGTCACTACCTTTTTAGTGCTTAGTATTCGCCGGCTTGATTCAGATCGGCTCTATTGATTAACAGTAAAAATTCATACTAAAAGCATATGCGCGTCACTCAAAAAACCCATAGGCATATTAAGTTACAAAATCACTCTTTTATCCTTTTATTTCTAGCAATTGTTGGTTTTATTGCAGCACTAAGTGCTCGCTACAATTATGAATCTGATTGGACTGCTAGCGGTCGTAATTCCTTAACTGAGTCAAGCCAAAAACTTTTAAAGCAAATTGAAGGACCAGTTACTATTCTGAGCTTTGCTCAGAAACCAGGGGTTAAGCAAGAAATAACTAAATTAGTTAATCGTTACCAGCGATATAAGCCTGATTTGAATCTTGAGTATGTTAATCCCGAACTTTCTCCAGAAAAAGTACGTGAGCTAGGCGTTAGATTCGAAAATGAATTAGTGATTGAAAAAAATGGTCGACAAGAAAAAGTAGAAGATCTTACTGAAAAAAGCTTAACTAATGCCCTAAATAAAGTAGCACGCAGCAATGAAGAAGTAGAGATTATCTTTATTGAAGGTCATGGGGAGCGAGATCCCAATGGGAGTGCTAAGTTTGCATTAGGAAATTTCAGCCAGCAGCTAGAATCAAAAGGATTTCATATTCAAACTTTAAACTTATCTGTTGATCCTAAAATTTCCGATAACCCTAATCAGATTATCGTTATTGCAAGTCCACAAACCAATTTTCTTCCTGGAGAAGTTAATTTAATTAAGGATTATGTTGAAACTGGTGGGCATTTACTATGGCTTGCAGAGCCCGGATCCTTACATGGACTAGACTCTTTAGCTGAAAGCCTAGATATTAAAGTGCTTTCAGGTACAGTTATTGATCCAAATGCTCAGCTTCTATTCGGCAGTGCTGCTCTCGCTTTAATTAGCAAATATGATAATCATCCTGTTACTGAAGAACTTTCTTCAGTGAGTATATTTCCTCAAGCAGCAGCTCTAGAGGCTTTAAAAAGTAATACATGGCAACAGCAGCCTATATTAACTACCCTATCGCAGGCTTGGGTAGAAACTTCAAGACTTGATAGAAAAGTACAGTATGATGAAGGCAAGGATATATTAGGTCCTTTAACCATCGGATATGTACTAACTAGAGAATTGGAATCTTCTGATTTTAAAACAGATTCTGTTGAAGAAGAGGAAGAAGAAGTAGAAACTAGCACACCAGCACTTAAGTTTGAGGAAGTATCTCCTGCTGAAGATGAAGAAATAGTAGAGGAAGAAAAAATTGCTGAAGATAAACAGGAATTGGAATCTACTAAATCCTCTGTAGAGGATAGTCAAGAGATTTCAAATGAAGACGTACAAGAATCTATAGAAGCCACAGTGATTCAAAATGATTCCGAAAATTCAGAACAAATTACTAAAGAATATGTAGAAGAAAATCAGAGCGAGTTAGATAGTGCTAAAGTTAAAGATAGTGATCAAGAATTTATAAGAAGCGGACAGCAGAGAATAGCAATTATTGGTGATGGAGATTTTATCTCCAATGCTTATCTGGGTAATGGATCGAATTTAGATCTAGCACTAAATTTAGTAAATTGGCTTGCTCATGAAGATAAGCTAATCTCTGTGCCTGCGAGAACAAGAGTAGATAGTACTCTTGAGATATCCCCCATGACTTCATGGCTTATGGGGTTAGGGTTTCTATTTTTATTGCCTGTTATGTTATTAGTATCTGGATTACTTATTTGGTGGCGCCGTCGTCAATATTAAGTAATATTTATAAGTCTTATGAACACACGTACATTACTTAATCTCGGTTTATCTGCAGTTGTTGTTATTCTGGCACTGATATTCTTTTATGGACCGGATAAAAGTGAGGATAAAGTGGAGACTTCCCCACTAACCTCAATCAATGCAGATAAAATTAATACAATTAAAATTGCTCAAACCCAATCTCAAAACGAGATTCGGTTTGAAAGAAAAGAAAAGGGGATCTGGGAGATTGCTACGCCCATTCAGGCTCCTGCAAATATTGTGAAGGTGGAAACCTTATTAAGCATATTAAAAACTTCAAGTTATAGCCATTATTCAGTTGAAAATTTAAACTTAGGGGAGTTAAAGCTAAGCTCACCTGAAATAAATTTATACCTTAATGATATAAAATTTAGTTTTGGTGCTACTGAACCTATCAATCATCGGCGATATGTATTGTTAAAAGATACGGTACATTTAGTTGATGATATTGTCTTTCCGTCCATTAGTGGAAATTCAGCTAAATTTGTTGATCCTGCTCTATTACCTGGAAATAAGGAAATTACTGAAATACATCTTCCTTTAATTACAACTAGTGGTGGTAACCCAAATGTAGATGTGAAACATACAATTATTTTAAAGCAAGAAAAAGGACACTGGGCAGCTGAAGGTACTACTAATCATAAATTCTCCACTGGATCGATCGTAAAGCTAATACAGGCATGGCAGGATCAAACCACTAGACAAGTAGATCTTAGGGGTAATAAAGCAGTGCTTGCTACTATTGAAGTTATTCAAGGAGAAGGTACTAATCCTATTCGATTTGAACTACTCTCTGATCTACCTCAGTTAATATTAGCGCGCCCAGACTTTGGAGTTCAGTATAATCTTCCAGCGCTTGCTTGGAAAAATTTATTCCAACTTATGCAAGAAGAAAAACAAGTATCACCAGAACTAACAGATGATAATCAAGGAGATTAAAAAGCAGAGTAACGAAACAGTATGAAAATATAGATGCCAGAGTTACCTGAAGTTGAAACGGTACGACAAGGTATAGAGCTATATTTAGTCAACCAGAAAATAACATCTGTTATTATTCGTCAACCTAATCTTCGTTGGCCAGTTCCTTTATCTCTATCTACGGAGTTAACAGATCAGATTGTTTTTGCGGTTCAAAGAAGAGGTAAGTATCTTCTATTAGCTTGTACTAAAGGCACTGTTATTATCCATTTAGGTATGTCCGGTACGCTGCGGGTTTTACCTGTTAATAAGCCCCCTGAAAAACACGATCATATTGATATTATTTTAAGTAGTAATTATTGCTTGCGTTACCGGGATCCTAGACGATTTGGTACTATCCTATGGACTACAGAAGATCCGCTATTCCATCTTTTATTAAAGAATTTAGGTGTAGAACCTCTGGCTTCCAAATTTAATGGGGCTTACCTCTTTCAAAAATCAAGAGTTAGAAAAACTATAGTTAAGAATTTCTTAATGAATAACCAGATAGTCGTCGGCATTGGAAATATTTATGCTAATGAAATTCTATTTCAAACAGGTATACACCCCCGAATGCCTGCTAGAAAAATCTCCTTATCTTACTATGAAAAACTCGTTAAAAATAGCAAAATAATATTATCTAATGCGATTAAAGCAGGCGGTACTACCTTAAAGGATTTTCATACTATTGATGGTAGTCTCGGCTATTTTACCCAACAACTTAAAGTATATGGGCGTAAAGAGCAACCTTGCTTAGTATGTAGTAGTAGTATTATGTATGAGCGTATTCATCAAAGAGCGAGTTACTACTGTGATAAGTGCCAATCTATGAGTAATATTTAATTATTTAACAGAGTGAAAATAAATTATGAATAATTTAGTACCTAAAATTCTTATTGCTATGGTTCTGCTATTCTTACTGATTAATTTTATCGGATGGTTTACTAAACCTGAAGGATACAAATCCCCCTCTAGATATGGTTCCTTACTCAAAGAATCTCCTATTTACTATCTTTAAGTAATTAAACATATAAAGAAAACAGGTAATGCTATTAGAGAAATTCTACTACCTGTTGTATTAAGGTGCTCTTGGCGCCATAGGAGCCATTGGTGCCATAGGAGCTCGTTGCACTCCATCTCCTTGGCTGTGGAATAATATAGACATACGATGAATGTAAACAGTAATAATTTGCGATTGAGCAATTAATTCTTGTGAAGAATTAAATAATTGTGCTTGAAGCATATGTGCACCACGGCTAATATTAGTCAGCATGTATCTAATTACGTTATCCGCTTTGCCCATACCCACAACTTGGTTATCCATTATAATTTGAAACATATATTGCTCATCTGCTTCAATCTCAGGATTAATTTGTAACACCACTTCCATTTGACCACCATCATTCTGGATACTAGCCCCATCTGGTGGGGCTATAATGCCTATTTGATAAGTTATTTCTTTCTTCTCTTGTGGAGATTGATTTTTACCCTCTAATTCTTCGGGAGCATAAGAAGTTTCTCGAATAGGAGGTGTATAGGGTCGAAGTAGTATTACTTTAATTTCCTTCCCACCTTTTTTTAATTGATCAGAATATTCAATAGAACCATCAGAATCAGTATATTCATAAACTTTACTTTGGGTGGCAAGTGGTATAAAAAAAAGTAGAATATAAAAATAAATGAACCATTTCATTTCTATTGGCAAGAAAGGTAATAAAAATACTTAGTATAATAAAAATGGAACCCTAGGCAGCACAATTGCCTATATCTGTTCTTTCTTATACTAAAGGCTATAATACATATCAAACTCAATAGGATGAGTAGTCATTCGAAGGCGAGTCACATCTTCCATTTTAAGTGCAATAAAAGCATCAATAACATTATCGGTAAATACTCCCCCTCCTTTTAGAAACTCTCTGTCTTTATCCAAAGATTCTAAAGCTTGCTCTAAAGATAGGCATACAGTTGGAATATTTTTTGTTTCTTCTGGAGGTAAATTATATAAGTTTTTATCCATAGGATCACCGGGATAGATCTGATTTTGGATACCATCTAATCCTGCCATGAGCATTGCAGAAAAGGCAAGATAAGGATTAGCCATTGGATCAGGGAATCTTACCTCAATACGTCTAGCTTTAGGGTTAGTGACATGGGGTACTCGAATAGAGGCAGATCGGTTTCGAGCAGAGTAAGCTAATAATACTGGCGCTTCAAATCCAGGGATTAGTCGTTTATAAGAATTGGTAGAAGGATTAGTAAAAGCATTAAGTGCTTTAGCATGCTTGATAATTCCCCCTATATAATAAAGTGCAGTTTCTGAAAGACCACCGTATTTACTGCCAGAGAAAAGATTTTTACCATTCTTTTCTAAGGATTGATGTACATGCATACCACTACCATTGTCCCCAACTAAGGGTTTTGGCATAAAAGTCGCTGTTTTTCCAAAAGTATGGGCTACATTGAGTACTACATATTTAAGCACTTGCAGTTCATCTGCTCTACGTACTAAGGTATTGAATTGAGTACCAATCTCACATTGCCCAGCGGTAGCTGATTCATGATGGTGTACTTCTACAGGTACACCTAGCTGCTCTAGGATAAGACACATAGTAGAGCGAATATCTTGTAAAGAATCCACAGGAGGTACAGGGAAATACCCACCTTTGACTGAAGGACGATGGCCTATATTACCTTTTTCATACACCCGCTCAGAATTCCAATGGGATTCTTGGGCATCAATTTTATAAAATGATCCAGATATTCCAGAACCCCAACGTACATCGTCTAATATAAAAAATTCAGGCTCAGGTCCAAAATAAGCTGTATCAGCAACTCCAGTGGATTTAAGATATATTTCAGCCCGTTTTGCAATGGATCTAGGATCTCTATCATACCCTTGGAGTGTAGCCGGCTCCATAATATCACAGCGTAGAATTAAGGTTTTATCTTCCATAAAAGGATCAATTATTGCTCCTTCCGATTCAGGCATTAAAATCATGTCTGAGTCGTGGATAGAGCGCCAACCTGCAATTGACGAACCATCAAACATTTTTCCTTCTTGGAACACCTCCTCGTCAAGCCGATAGGCAGGTATTGAAAGATGCTGTTCCTTTCCTCTAGTATCTGTAAAGCGAAAATCGATAAATTTTATCTCCTCCTCTTTTACGATTTTTAGTACGTCCTGAATAGACATTATATTTTTCCTCCAGATTCTAGAGCTAAATGGTTAAAGAAATAGTTTGGTATTATGAAGAAGTGTTGTTTTTACGTATTATTACCTACCTCTATATGTACTCTTATTTCATTATCTTTTTCCGTAATACTACGGACATGATGACCATGAATTCGGCACCATGCGGGAATATCATAACGTACTCCTGGATCAGTACAAACTACTTCTAAGAGATCTTTTGGGGTAAGGTTAGCTATTTTCTGCTGGGTTCTAATGACAGGTAAAGGGCATAATAGATTACGTGCATCTAATATATAAATACTCATAAAATTCCTTTGCTATACATACCATGCCTTAGGTATTTCTTCACTGGTTATAGGGACAACTGATAATGTTTTTGTGTCTCCACTAGGATGAGTAATTTCAACTTCTACATTTAAGCTATCTCTACCTTGGCTAAAACGGGCAACTAATTGGCTAGCTAGGGTAAAATCCTCTGTTCTTAATTCTCCATCCACTAAGACTAAAGGACCTCTATGGCTAGTAATACGTACATGAGTATATTCTTTTGTATACCCTTCTAAGTAATTACTTTCCCCCTCATCTCGGGCAATAATAAGCTTGAAATGTGGTTTAGGACGTAAATGACGACCTACTTTAAGTAGCATAATATCGTCTAATTCATAATCCCTAGCTTGCCGTGCTTGCCATAAATCACTTAATTTAGATGAATAGCTTGAGTCTGTAAGGAAGCAACATCCTCCAGCAGGCTGTGCATAACCCTCAAATCCGAAAGATTCAGCTAGTGTTATTTGCGGTTTACGAGATCGGCCACTAAAATCATGAAGCTGATCCCGGTCTACCCACCCTTGCTGCTCAGGCAAAGTAGGAGGTAAATTTTTAGCACATAAAGGGCGTAATAATAAATCATGAGCACCAGATTCTCTAGCTACAATAGGCATAGCATAAGCTTTTTGTGATTTTGGACGCTGTCCTATGACCTCACCCGTAATAATAAAATCAAATTTATGCTCCTTCATCCACTTTAATGCTTTAGCTACCATGAAGCTTTTACAGTCTAAGCAAGGATTAAGATGTGCCCCATAGCCGTGCCTCGGATTTAAAACTACCTCTTTATATTCTTCAATTACATCAATAATATGTAGTTTAATCCCAAGCTGCTCAGCAACCCACAGGGCATTATTACGTTTAGCACTATTTTTGTCTTTATTACGAATGGCATGAGTGTGCCCCTCTACACAGAAGCCAGTGAAAAAATTTATCCCTTCCACATGAATACCTTGGGCTTGAATCACTTTTACTGCCAGCATTGAATCAAGCCCTCCTGAAATAAGGGCAACTGCTTTATATTTTTTTTCCATAAAAGGAATAAATACTACTGTTGATTAAGTAGGGTATTTAGGTGCTAATTTACAATCAATTCGTCGATGGTTAATCGTTGGAAAATTACGACGAGTGCTATTTAATCGTTCTGGATCTAATTCTGCAGTGATCACACCAGCACCTCTTGGAAGACGTGTTAGGATAGTGCCCCATGGGTCCACAATCATACTATCTCCATGAGTTGTTCTTCCGCTAGTATGAAATCCTCCTTGACCTGCAGCAATTACATAGCATAAATTTTCTATTGCCCTTGCTCTTAATAGGGACTCCCAATGTGCTTTACCTGTAATAGCAGTAAATGCAGAAGGTAATACCAAAACCTCCATACCTTCATCAACTAAGCAACGAAAAAGCTCTGGAAATCTAAGATCATAACAAACAGCTAGCCCTAACCGACCAATAGGTGTATCTACTACAACTGTCTTTTCCCCAGACTCTATTGCAGAAGATTCACAATATTTTTCGTTTCCACTAGGAAGAGAAACATCAAATAAGTGTAACTTATCATATCGAGCAATACATTGACCCTCATCATTAAATAGCAAAGAGGCAGCCCTAATTTTTTTAGGGTTACTAGATTTTAACGGAATAGTTCCACCTACAATCCACAATTTATGTTTTACTGCTTGCTGGGACAAAAATTTTTGAAGAGGTCCTGAATTATAGTCCTCAGCAATATTTAATAAAGCATGATCTTCTTTATCAATTAAAGCAAAATTTTCTGGAAGTACAATTAAATTTGCTTTCTCTGCGGCTGCTTGAGTAATTAGACGCTCTGCTTCTAATAGATTAGCAGCTACATTTGATCCAGACGCCATTTGAATAGCTGCAACTTTTTTCACATGTATACTCCTATTTCAGATTGAGTTAGCCAAAAAACCTAAGGTTTCGAAAAATTAAAACAGTACTTTTTGTGGCACCGCTAGTATAGCTAAAAATATCTACGCATTGAGAAATTTTTGCTCATGCTTTTTTATTTTACAGAATATTTTTTTAAATAATTTACTTTCGAAGGACTAAGAAAACATGATCTATTTTTATAAAAAAAGCTCATACTTCAGCTCTGAATCACTTGTTATATCAAAAATAATATAAACTTAATGATAGATAAAAATTAACCTTGAAAATCAAGGTAGAATTGACTAATTAATTTTTTAAAAAATATAAGTATGTTCTTCTATGTAGCGATTTGACCATAATAAACTACGTAACTGACACCATAAATCTATATCCTCTGATTTAAAACTAGTATTTTAGCTTTGTTCATCAACTATAATAATAGTATCTATTTCTGTTTGTAAGTTTATGAACTCTGGCTTAAAAAAATAGCAATGGGTAGCTGCTTTATAATAAGAAAAGGGCAACAAAGCGATTTGATTGAATTAAGGAAGCTATGTATAGAAACTATAACAACAACATGTAGCAAAGATTACAATGAACAACAAATTAAAGCGTGGATATCTAATATTAGAGATAGACAGCGTTGGATCCAACTTTTAGAGAAACAATTCATTTTAGTTGCTCAACATACAAATAAAATTACTGGCTTTATAACCCTTGGTAATAGAAATTATATTGATCTTTTGTATGTTTATGAAAATTATCAACGGCAGAGAGTTGCAACCAAATTACTTACAAATATTGAGATTGAAGCAAAGCAACTAGAGCAATCGTATCTAACTTCTAATGTGAGTAAAACTGCAAGATCGTTCTTTGAACATAATGGCTTTAAAGTTCAGACAGAACAAACGGTAAATATTAGAGGTATAAATTTGATAAATTATAAAATGGTAAAACCTTTAAGTTAAATCATGACTACATCAAATTGCTCTCGTATATAGAGCAATTCTGGATGAAATTTTATAGGTTTTCCAATAAAGGCTTCCAATTCTGCCACATTTGTTGATTCTTCATCCATAAGACGATCTACAATCTCTTGAGCAGCAATAACTAAATATTGGTTTGCTTCAAATTGCCTAAATTCTCTAAGCACTTCACGAAAAATTTCATAACATATAGTTTCAACAGTTTTTACTGTACCTCGTCCATTACAAGTAGGACAGGATTCACATAGGGTTTGCTCTAAGCTCTCCCGAGTGCGCTTTCTTGTCATTTCCACTAATCCTAAGGAGGAGACTTCGCTAATATGGGTTTTTACATGATCTTTTTCTAATCCCTTTCCTAAAGCACGCAATACCTGCTGTTTATGCTCTTCTTCTTTCATGTCAATAAAATCGACAATAATAATTCCACCAAGATTACGTAACCTAAGCTGGCGACAAATAGCTTGAGTTGCTTCTAAATTAGTTTTAAAAATAGTTTCTTCTAAGTTACGATGACCTACAAATGCCCCTGTATTCACATCAATGGTAGTCATGGCCTCTGTTTGATCAATAATTAAGTAACCTCCAGATTTAAGCTGTACTTTACGGCTTAAGGATTTTTGGATCTCCTCCTCAATATTGTATAAATCAAAGATAGGTCGCTCTCCTTGATAGTATTCAATTGTGGCTAGAAAATTAGGAATAAATCGCTCAGCAAAATCAGTAATTTTGAAATAAGTCTCTCTTGAATCTACTCGTACTCGTTCGATTCTCTCATGAACTAAATCTCGCATGGTTCTCATCACCAAAGGGAGATCTTCATGAACCACACAGCCTGATTGCGTTACTTTGGATTTTTCCTCTATGATATTCCAGAGCTTATGAAGAAATTTTACATCAGCATGAATAGCTGCTTCACTAGAAGTTTCCGCTACGGTTCGGATTATATACCCACCCTCAACTTGTTCATCATTAAAACTAAGTAATATATTTTTAAGCCGTTGACGTTCTTCCTCATTATCTATTTTTAAGGATACGCCAATCCCTGACATCTCTGGAATATATACTAAATAGCGAGAAGCAATAGAGAGTTGAGTAGTGAGTCTTGCGCCTTTACTTCCTATAGGATCTTTAATGACTTGTACTAGAATCTCTTGCCCTTCTGAGAGTATGGAGGTAATAGGCGGTATCTCTATACTTCCTGCTCCATTCTCTAAGTTACTTAGTCGGTCGGTAGGAATTTTAATGTCTGAAGCGTGGAGAAAAGCTGCTCTTTCTAAACCTATATCTACGAACGCAGCTTGCATTCCGGGAAGAATTCTATGTACTTTACCTTTATAGATATTACCTACCCAACCACGGCGACTACCTCGTTCAATATATAACTCTTGAGCGATGCCATTTTCTACTACTGCGACACGGGTCTCATTAGGGGTTACATTGACTAAAATTTCTTCACTCACAATAATTACCCTCTATGATAAGGATGACCACTGAGTAAAGTAGAGACTCGGTAAATTTGTTCAGCTAACACAATACGAACTAAGCCATGAGGTAGTGTTAAAGGTGATAAAGACCACTGGTAATTTGCTCGGTTTAAGCAGGCGGGAGCTAATCCATCTGGACCACCAATAAAAATAGCAATGCTTTTACCCTCATTCATCCACTCTTGCATACAGCTTGCCACTTTTTCTGTAGACCAAGCAATACCACATATATCGCAAGCAATAACTACGCTGTTTATAGGAATTGCTGCTAATAGTCGCTCGGATTCTTCCTGATGCCATTTAGTGACATTACTATTTTTAGTTCGCCTTGCTGCAGGAACTTCAATCAAACGAAGGGAAATAAACTTATTAGATAGTCGTTTAACATAGTAGTTATATCCTTCAGAGATCCACTGCGGCATTCGTTGACCTACAGCTAGGATATGAATATGCATTATTAGCTTATATTCTCTGCTTCAGTAGGCAAGGAATTATCCCAAAGTTTTTCTAAACAATAAAAATCTCGTACTTCGGGCAACATAATATGAGTAATGATCGCTCCTGTATCTACCAATACCCATTCTCCATGTTGTTCTCCCTCAACACTAACAAATGAACACCCTGCAGCTTTACATTTTTCAACAATTTCATTTGCCAAAGCCCTAACCTGCCGATGAGAGGTACCGCTAGAAATGATCATGTAATCTGCAATGTCTGTTTGATTTGTTACATCTAAAATTTTAATATTTTGACCTTTTATTTCTTCTAAGGCAGCAATAACAATCTCTTTAAGGTAATTAACTTGCACTTTTTCTCCCTACTTGCTCTTCTTATGAAGAGTATAATTTCCTTTGCTGAATATATTCCCAAACTGAGTTTGGTAGTAAGTAGCGGGGATTTTTCCCCTTCTTTATTAAATCTCTAATTTGACTAGCTGATATATCTAACTGAGTTAATTCGGTAAATAAAATACATCCTATGGGTTTTTCCATAAGTTGAATTGGATCATTAATAGTTTTTTCTGCTACAAGATATTTTAACTCACTTTCTAAATAAAGATTTTCTTTAGGACGCCTTACTACAATAAAATGGGTTAAATTAATTAATTCCTTCCATCGGTACCACTTTGATAGCCCTTGGAACGCATCGGTCCCTAAAATAAGACATAAAGGTGTTCTTTCCCCAATTTCCTCTCTTAAGGAAATTAAAGTATCAAACGTATAGGAAGGATCAGATCGATTAAATTCACGAGAGTCTATGATAAATCTATTCTCCGTGATTATTGCTAGTTCCAACATAGCTAGCCGTGTCTCTGGGCTAGCTATAGGTATTTGTCGGTGCGGTGGATAAGGGCAGGGAATAAAGCGAATTTCTGCTAGAGGCGTTTGTTCTAATAATTCTAAGGCAATTCTAAGATGACCGAAATGAATTGGATCAAAAGTGCCACCAAAAATACCAATGGGAGCTTTTAGATCCCTATTTTTTAGAGACACAAGATCCTACTATCTAATATGGCCATTCCCCAATACGATCCATTTTTGGGAAGTTAACCCTTCAAGTCCTACTGGCCCTCGGGCATGGAGTTTATCTGTAGAAATACCAATTTCTGCTCCTAGCCCATACTCAAAACCATCAGCAAAGCGAGTAGAAGCATTGATCATCACTGAGCTAGAATCCACCTCAGTTAAAAACTGTCTTGCTCGAGTGAAATTTTCAGTCACAATAGCATCTGTATGATGGGAACCATAATGGTTAATATGCCAAATAGCTTCATCTAACCCTGTTACAATTTTAATTGCTAGAATAGGGGCTAAATACTCCTCATACCAATCTTCTTCAGTGGCTAATTTAATAGTTGGCAATATATTTTTAGTCTCTAAACAACCTCGCAGCTCAACCCCATGTTCTTGATAGTGCTTTGCTAGTTGAGGAAGAATATTCTCTGCAATATCCTTGGCAATAAGTAGGGTTTCCATGGCATTACATACCCCATAGCGTTGACATTTTGCATTAACTGCAACCTTAATAGCTTTCTCAAAATCTATTTGATCATCAAGATACACATGGCAAATACCATCTAAATGCTTAATTACTGGTAGTTTAGATTCTCGGCTAATTCGCTCAATGAGTCCTTTTCCACCACGAGGAATAATCACGTCTACGTATTTTTCTTGAGTAATTAACTCCCCTACTGAAGCCCGATCCGTAACTTCAATCATTTGTACTGATTCTTTAGGTAATCCAGCCTGCTCAAGGCCTAAATGAATGCAATGAGCAATAGCTTGATTAGAGCGAATTGCTTCTGATCCTCCACGAAGAATTACTCCATTACCAGATTTTATACATAGACCTGCAGCATCTACCGTTACATTTGGGCGTGATTCATAAATAATGCCGATAACACCAAGGGGAACTCGCATTTGTCCTACTTGAATTCCTGAAGGCTGATAATTAAGATTACTTATTACTCCAATGGGATCGGGTAGTGTTACTATCTGCCGTAACCCATCTGCCATTGCTTTAATTCTTGATTTAGTAAGTTCTAGCCGATCTAAAGCTGCATCAGGCAATCCTTTAGCCCGACCTTCTAGTAAGTCTTTTAAATTAGCATTAACCAGTGCTTGCTGTTCTTGCTCAAGAGTATTCGCTGCTATTTCTAGTGCTCTATTCCTTTCATGGGTGCTGCTTTTAGCTAATGTCCTAGATGACTGTTGTGCCTTATGAGATAAATCTTCTATATAATTCTTTATATTCATAAAATAGCTTGTAACCTAATTTATAACCTTATGGGATGCTCCAGGAAAAATTAAACTCTGCTCTTGACAAGGAAATAATTGAGTACCTGCAATCGCTAAACATAGTTGTAGTAATTCATCCCATATGTTACCTAACGCTGCCCCTTTTATCATAAGATCAATTCTACTTAATTGCTGTAGAAACAGCAGCCAATTATGGAGAGAATGGCGATTTAATGCTTGCTTCATGAATAACTTTTGCTGCACCCATACTTTTTCAGTATTTAGTGCCTGCTCTAAAGAAACCCCTTGATGGTTAATTGCTTGACTTATTTTAACCAATCGTCGTAATTCCCAAGCAAAAGCACCTAAAATAATGAGAGGATCTACCCCTTCGACCTGTAATCCTCCTAATATTGAGTTAATTTCATCTATTTTTCCCGCAAACGTCCCGTGTATTAAGCGAAAAGCATGGTAACGAGCATTACTTGTAGCTACCTTCTCTATCTCTTTAATATCAATTTTTTCTTTTGGATAAAACAATGCTAATCGCTCAATTTCCTGAGCACAAGCGAGCAAATTTCCCTCAAAAAGGAATGAAAGCATTTGCACTGCCCCAGAGGTGGGATACAATCCTCTAGTATTCATTCTTTGTTCAATCCATTGAGGTAGTAAATGAACATCAATTTTAGGGATTTGAACAATAGTACTTAATCGCTCAAATTCCAAGAACCATTTATTTTTTTGAATAGCACTTCCCAAACTTTGACCCATAATCAGTAATAAAATATCAGGATGGGTATTTTTACTATAAGCTTGTAATAGTTTAGCTCCCTGCTGGCTAATGCTTGTTCCGGAGATTCGTAATTCAACAAGCCTATCGGTCGTAAATAAGGAAAAACTGTTTAGAGTTTGAGATAACTGATCCCAATCATTATTATGCTCAATATATATAATAGTACGCTCACTAAATCCCTTAATTTTCCCGTAGTCACGAATTGTTGTTGCTGCCTCTTCTATTAATAAAAGTTCTTCACCTACTATGAAATATATAGATGCTAACCCTTTTTGAAGATAAGGGGTTAATTGTCCCAGCTTTATCTTCATTTTTTATTAGAAGGAGTAGATAAAGATTCCATACGCCAAATAATTTGTTGTATTGCATCTTCTTCCATAGTCTCTTGAAGTAAAACCTCTTGATCCCCTGCTGAAAGCGGGTTCAGGGGATCGAATCGATATTGTCTAGAGAGAACAATTTCTTGTAATGGTAATAGTATATTTCCATTTGCATCAAGGAGATTAAATACTAATACATACTTTAGAATATACTCCTGTACTTTAGCTGTTCCCCCACCTACAGAGAGCACTTCGCGCTCTAAGTGATTGGAGCCTATATTTAAAATAGCAGTCGCATTTTTAATTTTTTTAGGCTCAGTAATGACCTCTACCCCATTTCCTTCAAGGTTTCGTTGCAATTTCGATCCAATATGACTGTAGGGAAGTACCCCTTGTAAATAAGTTTTCTTAAGCACAGGAGGGAAGTTGGCACTGCCATGTTGGCGAAAGCCACAACTCATAAGCAATGGAAAAATAAGATAAACAAGCCATTTTTTCATAGTAAAAATTATCGAATTACTAAATTGACAAGGCGATGAGGCACAATAATAGTTTTTATTATTTGTTTGTCTTGAATAAATCTCTGTACATTGGGTTCATTTAGAGTTTCAGTTTTGATGCTTTCCTCAGTTGCATTAACAGGCACAGTTATTTGCCCACGGCGCTTCCCATTAATTTGAATAATCAGCTCGATTTCTTCTTTAATAAGTGCTACTGGATCAGATTTGGGCCAAGGGGCATCCACAATAGGTTCTGAATGACCTAATACCTGCCATAGTTTGTGACAAATATGAGGCACAATGGGTGAAAGTAATAACACTACAGATTCTAGGGCTTCTTGATAAATACCCTGACCTTGAGGAGAAGTATCTTCAAATTTTCCCAAAATATTCATTAATTCCATTACTGCTGCAATAGCAGTGTTAAAGGTATAGCGTCGACCTATATCATCAGTTACTTTAGCGATAGTTTCATGAACTCTAGTACGGATTTCTTTTTGCTCTACTGTAAGTAACTGTTTATCAAAAACAGAAATAATGTCCTTGTTTTGAATAAGATGACTAGCTACCATCCGCCAAAGGCGATTAAGGAATCGGTAAGCACCTTCTACCCCACTATCTGACCATTCTAAAGATTGTTCGGGAGGAGCAGTAAACATAATAAATAGACGAGCAGTGTCTGCGCCATAGGTATCTATTAAGGCTTGTGGATCTACCGTATTACCCTTAGATTTAGACATCTTTGCTCCATCTTTAAGCACCATACCCTGAGTAAGTAGCTGGGTAAAAGGTTCATTACCTTTAGCTAAGCCTAAATCTCTCATGAGTTTGAAGAAGAAGCGAGCATATAGAAGGTGTAGTACTGCATGCTCAATCCCACCAATATATTGATCTACAGGAAGCCAATAATCTCCTCTTTGATCTATCATGGAAGAATTACTATCTGGGCAACAGTAGCGAGCATAATACCAAGAAGACTCAAAAAAAGTATCAAAGGTATCTGTCTCTCGTTCTGCTGGTTGCTGGCATTGAGGACAGGTAGTTTGATAGAACTTTAGCATTTGTTTTAAAGGAGATTTAACTCCATCCACTTGGGTATTTTCAGGAAGAACAACGGGTAAGTCTTCCTCTCTAACTGGTACTGAGCCACAATTATGACAATTAATCATAGGAATGGGTGTACCCCAGTAGCGTTGGCGAGAAACTCCCCAATCTCGTAAGCGGTAATTAACTACTCGTTTACCTTTTTCTGATTCCTCTAAGTGTTCGGCAATAGCGACAAATGCTTGATCAAAATTAAGCCCAGTAAATTTAGCAGAGTTAACTAATACTCCTTTTTCGGTAAATGCCTGCTGAGATAAGTTACAGATTTGGTTATCTTGAGCAGGGGTAATAACTTGTTTTATAGGTAAATGATAAGTTTTCGCAAACTCATAATCCCGCTGATCATGGGCCGGAACTGCCATAACTGCTCCTGTACCATAGCCCATGAGTACAAAATTCCCAATCCAGATAGGTACTGATTCACCAGTAATAGGATGAATACCTCTATAGCCAGTATCCATTCCCTTTTTTTCTAAGGTTTCAAGAACTGCTTCTGAGGTAGCTATTTGTTGGCATTGCTCAATGAATTGCTTAACTTCTGGCTGTTTTTCTCCCGCTAATTTTGCAAGTGGGTGTTCTGCAGAAATGGAAATAAACGTAACCCCCATTAAGGTATCAGGGCGAGTAGTAAATACGGAAAGAGACTCATATTCCTCCTCTACCAGAAATTGAATTTCAACTCCTTCAGAGCGACCAATCCAGTTACGTTGCATGGTACGTACTTGATCTGGCCATCCGGTAAGGTTATCTAGATCGCTAAGTAATTCTTCGCTATAAGCAGTAATTTTAAGAAACCATTGAGGAATTTCACGGCGTTCCACTAATGCCCCTGATCTCCAACCTCGACCATCAATTACTTGCTCATTAGCTAATACGGTTTGATCTACTGGATCCCAGTTAACCGCAGCTGTTTTTTTATAAACTAACCCTTTCTCGAAAAGTTTAATAAATAACCATTGCTCCCAACGATAATATTCTGGGCGACAGGTGGCCAATTCCCGAGACCAATCGTAACCAAACCCTAGCTGCTTAAGTTGACCTCTCATATAGTCAATATTTTGATAGGTCCACTGACTTGGGGGCACTTGGTTTTTAATTGCTGCGTTTTCTGCAGGCAATCCAAAAGCATCCCACCCCATGGGTTGAAGTACATTTTTACCATTCATTCGTTGATAACGAGTAATCACATCCCCAATGGTATAGTTACGCACATGACCCATGTGAAGCCGTCCACTTGGGTAAGGAAACATAGAGAGGCAATAAAATTTTTCTCGACTGAAATCCTCAGTCACTTGAAAACTTTGATACTGCTCCCAATAGGATTGAGCTTCTGATTCTATTTTTTTAGGCTGATAGCGATCGTCCATGGATAAATCGTTTTAAAAAATAATATAAATATTCTATATTTTACTTAAGTGAGCGATGTACTTAAAAAGAGCTGATATGCTGGGTTATTGCTTTCATTTTGATAAGCATATTTTAGGTTATCTAGAAATTGCTGAAAATTTTCTCTCTCTGTTTTTGGTACTTGAATTCCTACTAAAACGTGACCATAAATATCTCCTTGATTCCGGTAATGAAATAAACTGATATTCCATCTACTGCCCATATTAATAAGAAAATCTAATAGTGCTTTTGGGCGTTCTGGAAATTCAAATTGGTAGAGTAACTCGTTCTCTAAAGTAGTTACTTTACCTCCTATCATATAGCGAATGTGGAGCTTTGCAATTTCGTTCCCTGTCATATCCATAACCATATAACCATGTGCTTGAAGGGCTAGGGTTAGCTGGCTTTTAACTTGAAGATCATTGCTCATTTGGATGCCTACAAATATACAGGCGTTTCTAGTATTTAGTGTATAGCGATAGCTAAACTCTGTAATGCTTCGATCGCCAATAGTATTGCAAAATTTAAGAAAACTGCCTTTTTCCTCTGGGATAGTCACACAAAACAGGGCTTCCTGTCGCTCACCTAGTTTAGCTCGCTCCGCTACATACCTTAAGCGATCAAAGTTAATATTGGCACCGCTATTAATAGCAGCCAGATGTTGATCTGAAATATTCTCTCGCTCTATATAGTATTTTAGTCCAGCAATAGCAAGTGCTCCTGCAGGTTCTGCAATAGATCGAGTATCTTCAAAAATATCCATAATGGCAGCACAAATAGCATCACTATCCACTAAAATCACTTCATCCACTGTGTTTTGAAGGATACGAAAAGGTTCAGCACCAATTTGCCGTACGGCTACCCCATCAGCAAAGATCCCCACTTGATCTAGTACCACTCTTTTTTTCGCTTTTAATGCTTGATAAAGCGTAGGGGTATCTTCAGGTTCTACCCCTATAATTTTAGTTTCTGGAAAAATAGATTTAACATAGGCAGCTATTCCAGCAATCAAGCCTCCCCCTCCTACAGGTACAAATAAAGCATGTAGAGATTCAGGATATTGGCGTAAAATCTCCATAGCAATAGTTCCTTGGCCTGCAATCACGTCAGGGTCATCGTAAGGGTGAATAAAAATTTTATTTTCAATTTCAGCTAAATTTCGGGCATAAGCATAAGCTTCATCGTAAGTATCCCCTACTAAGATAGTTCTAGCACCTAAACTTTGAACCGCTTGGGTTTTAATTGAGGGGGTAGTGGTAGGCATAACAATTTGAGCTTGAATGCCTAGTTTTCGTGCAGATAGAGCTACTCCCTGGGCATGATTACCCGCAGAGGCTGCAATAACTCCTTTTTGTCTTGCTGATTCTGGAAGATGAATTAATTTATTATGAGCACCTCGCAGCTTAAATGAAAATACGGATTGGAGATCTTCTCGCTTTAATAAAATATTATTCTTAAATCGCTGAGAAAGACGAAGCATGGGATCTAAGGGGGTTTCCCTAACAAGATCATAAATGCGTGCTTTTAAAATCTGCTCTACATAGTCATGTAACATATAAGTTTAGATATATTATGAGTAATTTCCCTATTCACCTATAATCTATAGCTAATATAGTTTTAAGGAGCAGTATTAATGAATCCAGATGAAATGAAAAAAATAGCTGCTAAAGCAGCCCTTGAATACGTGGAATCGGGTACAGTCGTCGGTGTGGGTACCGGATCCACTATTAATCATTTTATTGATTTTTTAGGCACAATAAAAGGTAAAATTGAAGGTGCTGTTTCTAGCTCTGAATCTTCTACAGCACGATTAAAAGCACTGGGTATCCCCGTGTATGATTTAAATACGGTCAGTGATCTCCCTGTTTATATAGATGGAGCAGATGAATCTAATCATTATTTACAGCTCATTAAGGGAGGTGGTGGTGCACTCACCCGGGAGAAAATTATTACTGCAGTCAGTAAAAAATTTGTTTGTATTGCAGATCAATCTAAACTGCTGGATATACTCGGCAGATTTCCCCTGCCCGTAGAGGTAATTCCTATGGCACGTAGCTATGTAGCTCGAGAGATTGTTAAAATGGGTGGAGAGCCTGTTTACCGAGAGAATTTTATTACGGATAATGGCAATCAAATCCTCGATATTCACGGGCTTGAAATTATGGAGCCGGCTAAGTTAGAAGCTCAACTCAATAATATCACTGGCGTAGTGACCAACGGTCTTTTTGCCATGAAGCCAGCGAATGTACTTATTTTAGGTACGCCTGAAGGTGCTAAAACTATTTATCCAAAATAAAAATAAAGTAGTCTTTCAATATAAATAGCTATGTTTAAACCCTTATCTTGCTATATAGGTCTGCGTTATACTCGGGCTGAGAAACATAATAATTTTATTTCTTTTATTTCTTTAACTTCTGTATTAGGCGTTGCATTAGGAGTTGCTGCATTGATTGTAGTACTTTCGGTGATGAATGGTTTTGAAGAAGAATTACGCAGCCGTATGCTTGATATGGTGGCTCACATTACTATCACAGGACCTGACGGTACTCTTAAGGATTGGGAAAAATTAGAAGACAAAATAAAAGCCGATCCTAAAGTGATAGGTATTGCCCCTTTTGTGGAGGGCCAAGCCATGCTTAGCCACAGCAGTAAGGTACAAGGAGCTTTAATTCGAGGTATTGATTTAAATCGAGAATCTCAAGCCGATGACATCCATAGCAAAATAAAGGTTGGTAGTATAGAGAAACTTCAGCCGGGGAGCTACGAAATTATTTTAGGAGCAGATTTAGCCCATAACTTAGGGGTTTTTCTTCATGATAAATTGATTTTAGTCACACCTCAGGCAACAACTACTCCAGTAGGGATTATTCCTAGGATTAAACAGGTGACTGTAGGTGGAATTTTTCAAGTAGGTATGTACGAATATGATAGTGCTCTAGCTATTATGAACATAGTAGATGCAGCTACTCTTTTTCGTATTCCTGGCAAAATCAGTGGATTAAGGCTAAAACTCAATGACTTATTCGCTGCACCTTACATGGCACAGAAACTGCAAAAATCCTTATCTGGTAATTATTGGATCTCCGATTGGGCTTATCAGCATGCGAATTTCTTTCGGGCGTTAAAAACTGAAAAAACAGTCATGTTTGTTATTTTATTCCTGATTGTAGCTGTTGCAGCGTTTAATATCATTTCTACTTTAGTGATGGTAGTCACAGATAAGCAAACAGATATCGCTATTTTACAGACCTTGGGTGTTTCATCGGGAAGTATTATGCGTATTTTTATGATACAAGGAATTGTGATTGGGTTTATCGGTACTCTATTAGGAGCAATCGGTGGCGTTGCTCTTGCTTTGAATGTAGAAACGATTGTTCCTTACATTGAATCCTTATTTGAGGTGCAATTTTTATCTCCGGAAGTCTATTATATTAGTGAATTACCATCAAAATTGAGTTGGTCCGATGTATACACTATATGTAGTACATCCTTTATTCTCTGTACTTTAGTAACTATCTATCCTGCTTGGCGGGCTACTCGAGTACAACCTGCAGATGCCTTACGTTATGCCTAATCCTCCTTCAGAAGAGCACGTTTTAAGCTGCCATTATCTAAGTCGTAGTTATGTTGACGGTGCATTAATTGTAGAGGTGCTAAAGGAAATTGATTTATCTATTGCCTATGGTGAACGGATTGCCATTGTAGGTGCTTCTGGTTCTGGAAAAAGTACCCTACTTCATCTGCTAGGAGGGCTAGATCAACCTACTGAAGGAGAAGTTTGGGTTGCAGGGCAAAATATTTCAAAGCTAAATGCAACCAAACGAGGAAGATTACGCAATTGCTCTCTAGGATTTGTTTATCAATTGCATCACTTATTACCTGAGTTTACCGCTCTGGAAAATGTAGCACTACCTTTGCTGATTGCAGGAGAGAAAATTACTAATGCTCAAAAAAGAGCAACCCAACTATTAAAACGGGTTGGGTTAGGTGCTAGGCTTAATTTTAAACCTAGTAAACTATCCGGAGGAGAACGGCAACGAGCAGCAGTTGCACGGGCATTAGTAACTAATCCTCACTGTATCCTTGCCGACGAACCTACAGGAAATCTAGATCGGGAAAATGCTGAAGAAGTTTTCAAGCTTATGTTAGAGCTTAATCGAGATTTAAATATTGCCCTCGTAGTAGTAACTCATGATTCCCATATTGCTATTCAAATGGATCGAGTTTTAACTTTAGTTGATGGTGGGTTAATACAAGGCTTAATTCCTTAAATGGCTGCTCTTTTACGCTTGCGTACTCTCCAGCTCTGATACACATCTAAGCACCATAAAAAATAAGTTAGAATAGCACCAAAAAAACCAGCCAACGCTCCCATAAGAACAGATCCCAGCAAAAAAGGTTGCCAAATAGCTAATAGCTCTATTCTTAACCATTGCCATGTAACTTGGAATCCAACCGTACTCATTGGACTCCCAAGTAGCCAAGCACCTACTTTATAGTTAAAGAAATAAATAGGTACCATAGTCAACGGATTATTGAACCAAACTGCAGAGATACACATGGGTAGGTTAGATCGTGTCCACATGGCAGCAAGTATGGCTAATAACATATGGGCGGGAATAGGGATAAACGCAATAAATAGACCTACTCCTATGGCTCTAGCTGTTGTACGACGATTGAAGTGCCATAAATTAGGAGCAAAAATCCACTTTTCTAAGTATTTAAAATATTTATTTTTTTGTAGCTGCTCCGGCCGAGATAAATAGCGTTTAAGGATTTGGCGTGACATACTTCGCATATATATAGCCTAACTTAGACTTAAGTTCCGTTGCTATTATAGCGGGTTATCATGAATTCTAAAATATAAAAGATAGCAATGATGATTACTTTAAACGCACTTGCTTTTCTTTTAGGTATTTCTTTATTCCAATGCCTACCCGATCTTCCTCAGTTTAAATGGATTTCTATATTAGTTGGAATTCTCTGTTTTCTTATCTTTTTTAAGGCTCCCAAAACCTTATCACTAGTTATTATTGGATTTCTTTGGGCTTTTATTCAAGCCAGCTTACTTTTATCTCAAAGATTACCTTTAGAAATTGAAAATAAAGATCTACTTATCAGAGGAACAATTGTTTCTATTCCTATTAAGGATAATCGTAGAGTACAGTTTCTGATAGTTCCTGAAAATATTTCCTTAAAAGAAAAAGTATGGAAACCAAACCTAATTAAGCTTAGTTGGTACCATACTCCTTTACCTAATCTTAAGGTAGGCGATAAGTGGCAACTTACGGTACGATTGAAACACCCAAGAGGATTTATGAATCCGGGAGGATTTGATTATGAGAAATTGCTTTTTCATCAAAAAATTCAAGCAATAGGCTATGTGCGTCCTAAAGGAGATAACCATTTTATAACCTCTCCTAAAAACTCTTATCCCATTAATCAAGCCCGCCAAGTACTACTTGAAGAACTAGACTGTACGCTCGCTAAGGACCCTTATCTAGGTATTATTCAAGCACTCACTTTAGGAGAAACTAATCACATTACCCCAGAGCAATGGAAAATTCTCCAACGTACTGGGACAATACATTTAGTTGCAATTTCAGGACTACACATCGGTTTATTAGCTGGATTAGTTTACTTTTTAGGAAAATATTTGTGGTCATTGCGGTCGGCTTGGTTACTAATATTTCCTGCTCAAAGTGTCGCAGCAATGAGTGCACTGATTGCTGCATTTATTTATGCAGCCCTTGCAGGATTTTCTATTCCTACCCAACGTGCACTCATAATGGTAGCTCTTGTAATGTTAGGTCTATTGATTAAACGCCCTATTTCTATTACTCGTACCCTATCTATCGCCCTTTTTTTAATATTGATTTGGGATCCTTTAGCAGTACTTACTTCAGGATTTTGGCTCTCATTTAGTGCGGTTACTTTGCTAGTTTTTGGAATTCATAGACCTTTAATGAAAACTAAAATTACTATGAATAGTCAAACATTTAATATTATTTATCAATTTTGGCAGCAGTGGGGACACGCCCAATGGGTTATTGCTCTTGGATTGATGCCTTTACTTATTTATCTGTTTCAAAAATTTTCCTTCATCTCTCCTGTTGCTAATTTAATTGCGATTCCTTGGATGGAATTTTTTATTGTGCCCCTATTACTTTTAGGAGTTTTATTGTTAGCTCCTTTCCCGATATTAGGAAAAGTATTTCTGACCATAGGGAGCTATTTATTTACGCTTCTTTGGTATTTTTTGACTTGGTGTTCCCATTTCCCATTAGCCCAATGGACTTTAATAGCACCCACTCTAGGAACGTTATTATTGGCAGTACTAGGAGTATTGCTTATCCTTGCTCCTATGGGTATACCAGGACGATGGTTAGGTATTATCGGGATTATCCCTTTATTAGTACCACCCCAGAAACAAATTGAATATGGATCCTTACAATTTACTTTGCTTGATGTAGGACAAGGGCTTTCCTCAGTAGTACACACTCAATCCCATACCTTAGTATTTGATACTGGACCTAAATATAGTGAAAAATTTAATGCAGGTGATGGAATAATTGCCCCTTTTCTTCACAATCAAGGGATTCAAAAAATTGATACCTTAATTATTAGCCATGGCGATAATGATCATGCAGGAGGCACGCTAGGGCTACTACAGCATATCCCAGCTAAAAATATTTTAACGGGTACCCCAAGTAAATTTCCTGAAATAAATATACGCTCTTGTTTGCAAGGACAACATTGGCATTGGGATGGGGTAGATTTTGAGATTCTCCATCCTCAGATTCAATCTCCCTACCAAGGAAATAACCAATCCTGTGTGTTACGAATCACTACTGGATCTCAACACATTTTGCTGACAGGGGATATCAGCAATCTAATAGAACAGAAATTAATTAACCAGTCTAGAGAGAAGTTAGCAGCCACAGTTTTAGTAGCCCCTCATCATGGAAGTGCAGGATCATCAAGCTTAGAATTTATCGCAGCTACTCACCCTAAATATGCTCTATTTCCTATAGGTTATCAGAATCAATGGCATTTTCCTAAACCAGAAGTAATTCAGCGTTACTTAAGTCAAGATGTTGAGATATGGGACACAGCGTATTATGGAGCTATCACTATCCATATGACAGCTCATGCGATAGAAAAACCTGAATCTTTTAGACAAACTTATCGTCATTACTGGGCTGAAAATTAAAAAAATAGCTTATTTTAATATTTTTGGTTAAAGTGCCACAAATAAAATAAATTATATTTAATTGTTTTAATTAGAATTATTTTATGCCTTTATCACTATCCTTTCCTACAATATCTGGTAGAGCTACTTATCAGAAACTTCTGAGCTATACTCGCCCCTATCGCTGGATTTTTATTATTTCAGTAATAGGGATGGGTATATATGCACTTACTGAAACAGGGTTAGCAGCTTTGATGAAACCATTAATGGATGGTAGTTTTGTTCGCCATGATCCAGTATCAATCCACCGTATTCCTATTTTTCTAGTGAGTTTATTTGTGATTCGAGGTATTGCAAACTTCGTTACCGATTATGGATTACGATGGATTGCAAGGAAAGTTGTTGAGGATTTACGAGAAAAAATGTTCTCCCATTTACTTACTTTACCTGCCCGTTTTTACGATATAAATTCTTCAGGACAGATTGTTTCTAAACTTATTTATGATGTTGAGCAAGTATCAAATGCAGCTACTGATGTGGTACTTACTTTAATTAGGGATTCTTTAACCATTGTTGGTCTACTGGCGTGGATGGTTTATTTAAACGGATTACTTGCACTGATTATATTGATTACTGCCCCTATTATTAGCGGCATTGTTTGGTTTGTGAGCCATCGATTTCGTCGGATTAGTAAAAAAATTCAAACTTCTATAGGAAGTGTATGTCATCTTGCTCAAGAAAGTATTGAAGCACACTTAGAGGTAAAAGTATTTAGTGGACAATCTTATGAGCTACAGAGATTTAAAGAAGCCAATAAGCAAAACCGTGAACAAGCCATGAAAATGGTAGTTGTGGATTCTATTAGCCAGCCTATTATTCAAATTATTGCTATTTTAGGGCTAGCTGAAGTAATTCATTTATCTACTGAAGATTTTATGTTAGCTCAAGTTAGTATTGGTACTTTTATTTCTTTTATTACTGCTATGATGATGTTGATGGGTCCTATTAAGCGAATCACTAAAATAAATGGATCTTTACAGCGAGGTATTGCCGCTGCCCAGAGTATTTTTTATCTGCTAGAAGAACCATCAGAAATGGATCATGGAAAAAATGGGCTTAAGGGATTTAAAGGGGCAATTAAAATTGAGAATCTTTACTTCGGCTATGAGGATCGTACGGTATTAAAAAATATAAACCTAGAAATTATGCCGGGGCAAGTCATTGCTTTAGTAGGTCATTCAGGTAGCGGTAAATCTACCTTAGTTGGGCTGCTAGCCCGTTTTTATGAAATTAATTCAGGAAAAATTACCTTCGATGGAATAGATATTAAGCAACTTCGCTTAGCTGAGCTTAGAAAACAGATCTCTTTAGTCAGCCAACAGATTGTTCTATTTAATGACACTATCGCAAGAAACATTGCCTATGGCAGTGATGACACTGATGTAAGCAAAGAAGATATTATCCATGCAGCTAAAACTGCCCATGCAATGGAGTTTATTGATCGACTTCCTCAAGGGCTCGATACCGTAATTGGAGATAATGGAGTGTTACTCTCTGGAGGGCAGCGGCAACGGCTTGCTATCGCTAGAGCATTACTTAAAAATGCCCCTTTGCTAATTTTAGATGAAGCAACTGCCTCTTTAGATACGGAATCTGAGCGACATATTCAAGCTGCTCTAGAAGCTTTAATGTATCATCGCACTACTGTAGTAATTGCCCACCGGCTTTCTACTGTAGAAAATGCAGATAAAATTGTCGTATTACAACAGGGAAAAATTATTGAAATGGGCACCCATAGCCAGCTACTTGAGCAAGATAATCACTATGCTGAGCTTTATCGATTACAGTTTCGCAGCTGTACATAATTTAAATAGCTTTTTGTGCTTTTTTTGACCAATGTTATTACTCGCTATTGGTATCATAAGCATCGATCTTATGGATTACTCGTACCACTAAGTCTCTTATATAAACTAATTATAAACATACGTAAATGGGCTTATCTTAAAGGAATTTTACCTACACATACTCTTTCAGTACCAGTGCTCGTAGTGGGAAACCTTACCGTAGGTGGTACAGGAAAAACTCCTCTTGTTGTTTGGCTTGCTTTGTTTCTGAAACAACAAGGTTATCGCCCTGGGGTTATTAGCCGAGGTTATGGTGGTCATACGCTACACTATCCGCAATGGGTTTCTCCCACTAGTGATCCAAAAATCGTTGGAGATGAATCAGTATTACTAGCAAAACGAGCAAAATGCCCTATCGTAGTAAGCCCTCATCGAGTAAGTGGTGCAAAAACCCTACTTGTCCATACACAGTGTAATATTTTACTCTCTGATGATGGGTTACAGCACTATAATTTAGGACGAGATATAGAGATTTTAGTTATTGACGGGATCAGGAGATTTGGGAATAATCATTACCTTCCTGCAGGTCCTCTAAGAGAACCACCTAGTAGAGCAAATATAGTGGATTTAACTGTAGTAAATGGAGGTAGAGCAGAAGGTAATGAATATTTGATGGTTTTACGTTTCCAAAATGTTCATAATTTAAAAACTCAGGAAATATGCTCTTTAGAAATATTTAAACAAAGTAAAATTCATGCAATAGCAGGTATTGGGCATCCAGAGCGATTTTTTACTCAATTAGAAACACAAGGCTTATCCATTTATCGCCATCCTTTTCCTGACCATCATAATTTTAATCCTCAAGAATTGAATTTTCAGGATAAGATTCCTATAGTGATGACAGAGAAAGATGCCGTAAAATGTATTTCGTTTGCAGAGAATCACTATTGGTATCTGCCTGTAAGTGCCTCGCTACCTAATTCTTTTAATGAAAAAGTATTAACTTTAGTACGAAAGGCCTTCGAAAAAAAGAAAATTAGTAAAAATAATAGGAGTTACCATGGATAGAAAGCTACTTGAAATTCTTGTTTGCCCCATATGTAAAAGTTCACTAAGTTATAAAAAAGAAGACAAAGAGCTGATCTGTAAACCTTGTCGCTTAGCCTATCCTATTCGAGACGATATACCTGTAATGCTAGAAGAAGAAGCAAGAGAAATTCCTCCAGATCAAGATCTCTAATATTTTAGTAAATAATATCTAAACAGCCATATTATGAATAAACGTTACTATTTGTTAATAGTACTAGAATTGTGGTTCTATATTTAGAATCCTCTGATTTATTCTAAACAATTACCTTTTTTTACTAAAAAATCCACTTTATTTAACTTAAATCTAAAAATTAAAGGAATCTAAATATATTTATGTCAGAAACAAGGCAATTTACTTCAGAGTCGGTATCTGAGGGACATCCAGATAAAATTGCAGATCAGGTATCAGATGCAATTCTAGATGCTATTCTAGCTCAAGATAAAAAAGCTCGGGTTGCTTGTGAAACCTTAGTAAAAACAGGGATGGTATTAGTTGCGGGAGAAATTACTACAACAGCCCAGATTGACTATGAAGGAATTATCCGTAATACCATAAATCATATTGGCTACAATCACTCTGAGATGGGTTTTGATGGTAATACTTGTGCAGTCATTAATGCAATTGGTAAACAATCCCCAGATATAGCTCAAGGGGTAGATCGAAAAACAGAAGAAGATCAAGGTGCAGGAGATCAAGGCATGATGTTTGGCTATGCCAGTGATGAAACCGATGTACTCATGCCTGCCCCTATTACTTATGCCCATCGTCTTGTGCAGCGTCAAGCTGAGGTACGGCGTAAAGGAGAGCTTCCTTGGCTACGTCCCGATGCTAAAAGTCAAGTGACCCTTGTCTATAAAGATAATAAGCCTGTAGGTATTGATGCGGTAGTCCTTTCTACCCAACATAACCCTGAAATCAGCCAAACAGCTCTTCGAGAGGCAGTGATTGAAACCATCATTAAACCTGTTTTACCTAATGATTGGTTTGCACGCTGTAGAGTTGAAAATATTCATGTAAATCCTACAGGAAGCTTTGTAATTGGCGGACCAATGGGCGATTGTGGTCTTACTGGACGAAAGATTATCGTAGATACCTATGGCGGAATGGCACGTCATGGTGGTGGTGCGTTTTCAGGAAAAGATCCTTCAAAAGTGGATCGCTCAGCTGCCTATGCTGGACGCTATGTAGCTAAAAATATTGTAGCAGCAGGGCTAGCAAAACGCTGTGAAGTACAAATCTCCTATGCGATTGGGGTAGCGCAACCTACCTCTGTAAGTATTGATACCTTTGGTACAGGGCAACTTGCCGAATCTCGTTTAGTAGAAATTGTCCGTGCCCATTTTGATTTAAGACCAGTAGGTATTCTACGAATGCTTAATTTACTGCAACCTATCTATCAAACTACCGCATCTTATGGTCACTTTGGAAGGACAGAGCTGGAAATCACTTGGGAAAGGACTGATAAAGCACAAGAGCTTAGAGAAGCTGCAGGGCTACACTAGTCCTTAATTAGGTTTAATTAGCTTTAACTCTAAATATATTATTTTTGCTTTATCTAATTTAGGAGAAAAAATTAGTGAGTATACAAACTACAAATCCTACGCATCAAGACTATAAAGTAGCTGATATTAATCTAGCAAGCTGGGGACATAAAGAAATTGCTATCGCAGAAACAGAAATGCCAGGACTGATGGCATTAAGAGAAGAGTATGGAAAGAAAAAGCCTCTTGCTGGGGCAAGAATTGCTGGCTGCCTTCATATGACCATTCAAACTGCAGTATTAATTGATACCCTAGTAGCACTAGGGGCAGAGGTGCGTTGGTCTTCCTGCAATATTTTCTCTACCCAAGATCATGCAGCTGCAGCTATTGCTGATGAAGGTATTCCTGTATTTGCTTGGAAAGGAGAAACTGAAGAAGAGTATTGGTGGTGTATAGATCAAACTATCTTTGGTCCTAATAATTGGCAACCCAATATGATTTTAGATGATGGTGGTGATCTCACTGGTGTGATGCATAATAAATATCCTGAGCTATTAAAGGGTATTCGTGGGCTTTCTGAGGAAACTACCACGGGGGTACATCGTTTATATGAGATGATGAAAGCAGGTACCCTAAAAATACCTGCATTTAATGTAAATGACTCGGTAACTAAATCTAAGTTTGATAATCTTTATGGTTGCCGGGAGTCTCTTCTTGACGGCATCAAGCGAGCTACTGACGTAATGATCGCAGGTAAAATAGCAGTAGTGCTTGGCTACGGAGATGTGGGCAAAGGTTGTGCCCAATCCCTAAGAGGGCAAGGGGCTACAGTTTGGATTACAGAAATTGATCCTATTTGTGCCTTACAAGCAGCGATGGAAGGTTATCGGGTAGTTACTATGGAAGATGCTGCCAGTAAAGCTGATATTTTTATTGCTGCTACCGGTAATTATCGCGTGATTAATTTACAGCATATGCAAGCAATGAAAAATCAGACCATTGTATGTAATATCGGTCATTTTGATAATGAAATTGATGTAGCAAGTCTTGAACAATACACTTGGGAAAATATTAAGCCTCAAGTGGATCATATTATCTTCCCTGATGGGAAACGAATTATTCTCCTTGCCGAAGGTCGATTGGTAAACTTAGGTTGTGCTACTGGTCATCCTAGCTTTGTCATGTCGAACTCTTTTACAAATCAGACGCTTGCTCAAATTGAGCTATGGAATCACCATGGTAAATATGAAAATAAAGTCTATGTACTACCAAAGAAATTAGATGAGAAAGTTGCACGATTACATCTACAAAAAGTAGGTGTACATTTGACTACTCTAACTGAAGAACAAGCAAAATATATTGGGATTTCCGTAGATGGTCCTTACAAGCCAGAGCATTATCGATACTAGGGCGACCGATAAACTATATGAGTGCTCAAAAGAAAAAAGATTTAGTCTTTAGCTGCGAGTTTTTCCCTCCTAGAACTGAAAAAGGGATCGCCAAATTAAAGGAAGTAAGAGGGCAACTCTCAATTATTGGTCCTCGTTACTACTCAGTTACTTTTGGTGCGGGAGGTTCTACTCGGGATCGAACTTTTGAGACAGTACTTGAGATTCAAGGAAAAGATCAGGGGAGCAAGATTGAATCTGCTCCCCACCTCTCCTGTATTGGTGCTAGTCGCAGCGAGATTAAGAACATCCTAACTGCTTATAAGCAGCATGGAGTTAGTCATGTAGTTGCCCTACGAGGAGATTTACCTTCTGGTACCGTTGATTATGGAGATTTCCATTACGCAAACCATTTAGTGGAATTTATCCGAGCGCAAACTGGAGATTATTTCCATATTGAAGTGGGTGCTTATCCAGAGGTGCATCCTCAAGCAAAATCTGCTCAAACAGATCTTATTAACTTTAAGCGCAAAGTAGATGCAGGAGCAAATGGTGCAGTAACGCAATACTTTTATAACGTAGATGCTTATCTTCGTTTTGTAGACTGCTGCTTAGACTTAGGAATCTCTATCCCTATTGTTCCTGGTATTATGCCTATTCACCATTATCCACAGCTCGCTCGGTTTTCTGATATCTGCGGGGCAGAAATTCCTCGTTGGCTACGGAAGCGACTAGAAAATTTTAGTGAAGGTGAAGACGAAGCATTACTTTCTTTTACTACTGATGTATTAAGCCATCTTTGCCAACAACTCCTCGATGCAGGGGCGCCCGGCTTGCATTTTTATACCCTAAATCGTGCAGAACCCACCCTTGCGATTTGGCATAATCTTGGGTTAAGCACTAAAAAATAGTTTTTTTGGAGAATAAATGCCATGCGTATTTTACATACTATGCTACGGGTAGGTAACTTAGGGCGATCCATTAAATTTTATACAGAAATTTTAGGGATGAAGCTCCTAAGACAACACGATTACCTTGAAGGACGATTTACTCTTGCTTTTGTGGGCTATGGAGATGAGGTAAATCATACGGTGCTAGAGCTAACTCACAACTGGGATACAGAAAAATATAATATTGGAGATGGTTTTGGTCATGTAGCTATTGCAGTAGATAATGCAGCAAAGGCCTGCGATGAAATTAGAAAACAAGGAGGTAATGTGGTTCGGGAGGTTGGGCCTATGAAACACGGTACGACAGTGATTGCCTTTGTAGAAGATCCAGATGGTTATAAAATTGAGCTAATTGAGCGGAAGTAAAAATTTTTTAAAAAACCCAAACCCTGCAACATAAGTAAAAACTAGAAACTGCCTGTTTTCCTAGACCCTCACTTGTAATAGAATTTTTTATTACTACAAAGATCTTTGACTTTTTTATTCATGAATCTACACAAAAAGCAATTCCTGCATCTATCCAACCCTCATTAAATAAAGGCTCAAGGACAGAGTGGTTAGTTACATAACGAAAGGCTGGTTCTTTACCTAAAGCAGGACCGTTATTATAAGCCAGATACACAGTTGTATAAGAATTAGGGCAAGATTGCACACCACTTTCTATTTGTGCAGGAACTGCCATAAAAGGATACTTCACAAAATTCCACCGAGGCATATCTGCTGGAGTTTTCTCTTGTAGCTCTAAGAGCTGATTACAGTCACTTGGAGAAATAGTCCAATAATGACTATTCGGCCCTGGAAAAACTGAGCCGTAAAATTCACACACATAAGACCCTACTGTGCTGCCCAGTACTCGCCAAGCGGTAAAATTTTGACCGGTAGGTATCCAATTTGCTCCTATAGATTCCGGCTCTGTAGTCATGGAGTACCGATCTATATCTGAATTATAGAATTCAGTTACGGTAATTTCTGTCTCTGGTGTTATACCAGACACACTAGGTCGGACATATGGAATCAGTTTATATATGTCAGATATTTCATCTTTTGGTACAGGTTGCCGATTTCCAAAACAGTCTACTTGAGAGCAGGTAAAATAACCTGCAGCACTAGTAGCAATCAGCAATCCATTGGCATTAGTAATACTGTGTGGAATTCTCAACAATCCCTTGTTCATCCCTTTCCAATCTCCCGAAGGATCAGTACTTACCATAATCCCTTTATCAATACCAGCAACCATCATAGACTTTAAGGGGGGCTCTTGGGGAATAAAAGCTAGCCCATAAACAGATTTTTTTAAAGTGGTTAATTGCCACGATACCCCCCTATCTTGGCTTTGATATAACCCTTGATTAGAAAGGGCATAAACAATTTGAGGATTATTAGGATCTAGGACTATTCGTACCGTGTTTTTTGGAAAGCTGCCGTCATCTATTTGATTCCAAGTAGCACCTAAATCGGTAGACTCCCAAAGCCCTACTGCTCCCAAACCATTAAATTCTGCAACATTCGCCCATAATCCTGTCCCTTCTGGATTAGCTAATAAATTATAGCGATCGTTGCCAATAAGAAGATTGCTTCCATCGCTTGCTTTTTGGGTTTCTCCTCCTTGCCAAGTTTGACCATTATCCAAGCTATGGTACATATATTGATCACCACGAGCTACACCAACAATGCCTATAAAAAAAGAATTGCCAACTTTTACAGGTGGAGCAGTAAGACCTGATCCGTTTACATAGGATGGATCAAGATCAGAGAATATTGGGGTGTGATCAATAAGCTCTCCCATAGAGGAATAAGTATCCATTCCTCCAATGCTAAAAACAAGGCTGTTTCCATCTGCTCCTGCTATCGCATTGGCATCAGAGATGAGAACATCAGGACTGTCAGATGAAGGCACAGAGATAAGCGGATTTATAGTCGTTTGAGGCGAGTTAATCTCAAATATTCCTTGTGGGCGATATTGATCCGTATCACTGGTATCGCTGCTTCGAAAATCATTAGAATACTGTAGCCAAGCACTATTTATATTGATAAAGGGCGATAATGCCGGTGCTTGAAAAGTGGATATCATTACCCCATTAAGAAAAACTTGAGGACCGATACAGGAATCCGTTTCAGGACATAAAAGATTCCATTGTGCTGCTTGGGTAGTAGAGGCTAGATTTAAAGTGGTAGCGATACTTAAGAGCATAGCTAATTTATTTAACTTAGTCATATAGGGATATCCAGAATGATAGGGTTAAATTTTAATCCCTATTTTTTTAGGCAAAACTTAGAGATTATTCATAGTAGATTATTTTCACTATACTCAGTATAGACTACTCTTTATTGCGAGAGATGCAGTTTTAAAAGCAAAAAAATATAGGTAATATTACGGTATACTTACCTTTTACACGGTTGGGGTCGTAGCTCAGTTGGGAGAGCGTCGCGTTCGCAATGCGAAGGTCGGGAGTTCGATCCTCCTCGACTCCACCACTTTTTAAGAAATTAACCAAGCCTGATTGATTTTTTTACCCATATTTCTTAGTACTAATACTGGTTCGGGTCGTATTGCAACGGACTTGGGGCAGTCCCCAACTGTTGGCATGCTGCTCCTAGCATCTATTCGGATAGGTGGTGAACACCCACTAGGCAACTGCCGATAACTTTTCTTCTAGTTGTTCAGATAACCGATCAAGGTTCTTGCCAAATTAACACTATCTATATCTTTCTGGATTTAAGCTCCGATAGCTCATCACGGCAGTAAAGATAATCCCAATTCTTTCAAAAATGCGTTGTGCTTATCCTTGCTTCTCACAATTGCTTGCTCAATGTCCACTAACTGCTGGTGCGTATCAGCTAGGTCAATTGCTGCCTCAACCTCTGCCGTACTTACGTAGCGCGATATATTCAGGTTGTAGCCTTCCTTTTCAATGCGTTCCATCGACACGCGCATCGAGTAACGATCTTCTTTGCGGCGGTGTTGGTAGGTATCAAGAATCTTGTCGATATGCTCGGGCAGTAAACGGTTTTGCCGCTTGCCCTTCTCAAAGTATTGGGCAGCATTGATAAACAGTACGTCATCGGGCTTCTTGCATTTCTTCAGCACCAAGATGCACACCGGAATGCCGGTGGAGAAAAACAAGTTAGCAGGCAGGCCGATCACCGTGTCGATGTGGCCATCCTTTAGCAGCTTGGTACGAATGCGTTCTTCCGCACCGCCACGGAACAGCACGCCGTGGGGCAGGATGATGGCCATCACCCCATCTTGCTTCAGGAAGTGGAAGCCGTGCAGCAAGAAGGCAAAATCCGCCGCAGACTTGGGTGCCAGGCCGTAGTTCTTGAAGCGCATATCATCGCCCAACGCCTCGCTTGGCTCCCAGCGGTAGCTGAACGGCGGGTTGGCCACCACGGCATCAAATCTTGGCTGCTTGGCGGGGTTCATTTCACGCAGGCTGTCCCACTCGTTGGTCAGCGTGTCACCGTGGTAAATCTCGAACTCGGAATCCTTCACCCCGTGCAGCAGCATGTTCATGCGTGCGAGGTTGTAGGTGGTGATGTTCTTTTCCTGCCCCACAATTTTGCCGATGCCGTGCGGGCCCATGCGGTGGCGCACATTCAGCAGTAAGGAGCCCGAGCCGCAGGCGAAATCGAACACGCTTTCCAGATGCTTCTTTTGGCCGGTGGCGGGTTCCTGACTGTCCAGCGTGACGATACCCGAAAGGATGCTGGAAATCTGCTGCGGCGTGTAAAACTCACCGGCCTTCTTGCCACTGCCTGCGGCAAACTGGCCAATCAGGTATTCATAGGCATCGCCCAGCGTATCCTTGTCGGTCGAGAATTTTTCCAGCCCATCGGCAATCGCCTTGATCACCGTGCACAGCGTGGCATTGCGCGCGGTGTAGTCTTTGCCCAATTTTTCCGAATTCAGATTGATCTCGGAGAACAAGCCATCGAAGGTGCTGGCGAAGGATTCGTTCTCGATGTAATCAAAACCATTTTGCAGCGTGTGCAGCAACTCGCCGTTTTGCGTGCGTGCCATCTCGGCAATGCTGCTCCATAGATACGCGGGCTGGATCACGTAATGCACCTTGCGGCGCATCTGTTTTTCAAATTCCAGCACATCATCCACATTATCTGCATACCAAAACGACAAAGGACTTAGACGATCTTCTGGTTTCAGTTGATAAAGAAATTCTATCAGCTAATATAAATCAAGCACTAATAATGATTTGTTTATTCTTAAAATTAAAGCAAGGATTGATCAATCAAATATTTCTTTAACCCTGCTAGAAGGATTTAATATTCTTTTACCTGACTTGGGGAGCAATAAAAAATAGCCGATTGTCTCTCTTCTTTAAATAATTTAATCACTGTCTAAGGCTGAAAGATTGATTTGTTAAATCGGCATAAAAAGGCTTAATACAACACAGTTATTTCCTTAAGGAAATCTATTCTCTCATCGCTTGAGCTTGTCTTAAAGTGACTTCTTCCATTAAGCCATGGTAGCCTTGTGGACAAGTAATGGTTTCGTCATTAGGGTGATAAATACAGCTCTCAGGAATAGTATTTTCTATATAGGTTTGCTTAGTTTCTTTAAGCAATGCTGCTTGTGCTTTTACTTTTGCTGTAGTGCGCTCTAGTAGCGTTTGTTGGTATTGGAGCTCCTGTAAACGCTCTTTTTGGGTAATCCCCCTTGGTCTTTGCCTCTGGTAACCATAACCCATTGGGTAACCAAAAGGTAGGGTTCCTGGGTAGCTCCAAAAAAACGGATTATATATTCCTACTGGATAACCCCAGCCAAAGAAAAAGAAACTGCTGTAGAAAAAATTACCTGCTTGAACAGAAGATAAGAAAAATAAGCTTAATAATAGGAGTAGGATAGTTTTTTGTTTCATAGCCATCTCCTTTTATATACTATGTTATATCTACTATATTAAGTCATCCTGAATTTAGACATTTAAAAGTACTTGAATCAGATTTGGCTTAAGTAAAACTCCCCTCTTCATTCCATAGCATGCATAGGGTAAAATTTTAAATATATTATTTTTTTGGAAAATTAGCCCCGGTAGCTCAGATGGATAGAGCGTCCCCCTCCTAAGGGGAAGGTCACACGTTCGAATCGTGTTCGGGGCACCAATGTATTATTGGAGATAATGTGTCAGGTTATATTCCTATTAGTTGCGATCTTCATGATCGCCTAGAAATACTCGCTACTTATGGTAAGTCTTGCTCTATTGTTTACCAAGAAGAAAATGGAGGCAGCTTAGAAGTAAATGATAAAATCGTAGATATTTATACAAAGAATAAAGAAGAATTTATATTACTTGGTTCAAACCAATTCATTCGCTTAGATAGATTGATTACTGTGGATGGGCAACCCTATAAAGGATAATTTATTTTTTAACTTCACTATTTTTTTTCATATTTAGGTACTGCCAGCTAACTGCTATCAGAATACATGGCATCAAAAAAACGCCTATCCATACTATTAAAGGTAGTTTATCAAGCCAGACGAAAATAAGAAGTGAATATAAAGCATCTTCTGCTTCAAAACCGAAAAAATTAGGAAGTTTAATTGCCTCTTTCCCTGCTTTTTGCTCAATTACATTACGAATTAGAAAGGTTGCTGCAATTGCGATACCTTCTAACAATCCCATAACAGGAGCCCACTGTCCTAAATAGGAATTACTAAGTCCCCAACCAATGCCTAAAAATAAAACAGTAGTAGTGATTGCATCTACTGTTAGATCATAAAAATGCCCAAAATTGGATTGTTTACCACTGATTCTAGCCAGTTCTCCATCCACATGATCAAGAAATCCAGTTAGAATCCATAGCCAAGCTGCAAGATAAAGATACTCTCCTCCACTAAATAAAAATGCAGAACCTATCCCTGTAGTAAAACGTAGTGTCGTAATATGATTAGGGTTAATCCAACTATTATGGAATAACTTTGCAACAAAAATAGCAAGACGTATTTCCCAAGGAGGATGAATAGAAAACATGAGATCTTATATATGAAATTTAAAACTAAAAAAAATATTTTATAGAAATCTCTTACAGCCCCAATTGATTCCAAATGTTATCTATTTTTTGTCTTACCTCTTTACTCATAACAATAGCCTCTCCCCATTCTCTGGTTGTTTCTCCTTGCCATTTATGAGTGGCATCAAAACCAATTTTTGACCCTAATCCTGAAACAGGTGAGGCAAAATCTAAGTAGTCAATTGGCGTATCTTCAATAATAGTGCAGTCTCGTGCTGGATCTATACGAGTAGTCATTGCCCAAATTACATCTTTCCAATCCCTAGCATTAATATCATCATCAGTCACAATTACAAATTTTGTATACATGAATTGACGTAAAAAAGACCAAACCCCAAACATAACCCGCTTTGCATGACCAGGATATTGTTTTTTCATCGTAACTACAGCCATCCGATAGGAACATCCTTCTGGAGGTAGATAAAAATCAGTGATTTCTGGAAATTGCCGCTGCAGAATAGGGATAAAAACTTCGTTAAGTGCAACACCTAAAATAGCTGGCTCATCTGGAGGGCGACCAGTGTAAGTGCTATGATAGATAGGATTATGGCGATGAGTAATACGCTCAATCGTAAAAACAGGAAAAGATTCTACCTCATTATAATATCCCGTGTGATCCCCAAAGGGACCTTCAGGAGCTTCTTCTCCAGGATTTAAATAACCTTCTAATACAATTTCTGCACTGGCTGGAATTTGTAATTCACTACCTAAAGAGGAGATGAGTTCTGTTTTTGAACCTCGTAATAAGCCTGCAAAGGCATACTCCGATAAAGTATCAGGAATTGGGGTCACTGCACTTAAGATAGTGGCAGGGTCAGCTCCTAGCACAACAACGATAGGAAAAGATTTTCCTGGATAAACTCGCTGCCAATCTTGATAATCTAAAGCTCCTCCTCGATGAGCAAGCCAGCGCATAATCACTTTATTAGGAGCAATCACTTGTTGGCGATAAATACCCATATTTTGCCGGGGCTTGTGGGGGCCTTTGGTGACCACTAAGCCCCAAGTAATCAGAGGGGCTACATCTTTAGGCCAGCAAGTTTGAATAGGAAATTTTCCTAGATCAACGGCCGATCCTTCAAGGACAATTTCTTGGCAGGGAGCTGATTTAACGATTTTAGGTGCCATATGTAGCACTTTTTTAAAGATAGGTAGGTTTTCCCATACTTCTTTTATCCCCCGAGGAGGATCAGGGGCTTTTAGAAAAGCAAGTAACTCTCCTATCTCCCTAAGAGCAGATACTGAATTTTCCCCCATTCCAAGTGCTACTCTGCGAGGAGTACCAAATAAATTGCCAAGTACAGGTATAGAGGAATTTTTTGGATTTTCAAAAAGCAGTGCCGGTCCTTTGCTATGTAAAGCTCGGCTACAAATTTCAGTCATTTCCAAATACGGATCTATTTCTACCCGGATTCGTTTTAATTCTTTTTCTTTTTCTAATTTGTTTAGAAAATCACGAAAATCTCTATATTTCATAACCTAAAAATTCAATAAGAAAGCTAATATATTCTTAGAGATAAACGAAACAGTATACCTTTTTATAAGCAGTAAAAGTACTACATCTTTTATTGATATATCATTATTTTTATACTAAACTGGTTTGGATATGTTTGAAATTTTTTGCCCTTTTAAAGGGTGTAATAACTAGATAGTAGATTTTTTGACTCTTATAATAAAGGTATAAATTATGAAGAAACTTATTGGTTTAATTGCTGGTGTATTGCTATCTCTTTCTGTATACGCAACCGGTGGGCATGTAGCTGATGCAGCTGAACATGCTAAAGCTGCAGCTAATGCTGCTACCTCAGAAGAAGTGACTGCCCATGCAACAGAGGCAATGACCCATGCTAAGGCTGGAGGCGGCAATCCACATACTGCAGCTGGCGTAAAAAGCCTACAAGATGCTCTTGATCATGCCAAAATAGGTCATACTGATGCAGCTAAAAAATCAGCTGCTGAGGCTGCTACTCATCTAAAAGCAGCTATAAGCTAATTCTTCTTAGATTTGAAAAATGGGAAATGGCGGGATTATTCCCGCCATTTTTTTATGTAAATTTTGATAAAATAGTGTGTAATTCCTAGTTTAGTTTCTAAAAATTTTATAATTTACTGATCTTATAATGAAGATATAAATATAAAATTGTAACAAGCACAATTTGCCAATTATTGAGCTTCAGGCTGTTTTCAGTAGAGAAAATCCCTTAAATAATCAGAATAGTATACCTTTTTATAAGCAGTAAAAGTGCTACATCTTTTATTGATGTATCATTATTTTTATACTAGACTCATTAAGTACATTCAAATTCGCTGTACTTTATCTAAAGTGCAACGATTAGGCAGAGAATTTTCAACACTAATAGAGGGATATAAGCTATGAAGAAACTTATTGGTTTAATTGCCGGTGTATTATTATCCTTTTCCGTATATGCAGGTGGTGAGCATCTAGCTGATGCAGTTGAGCATGCTAAAGCTGCAGCTGGTGCTGCTAACTCAGAAGAAGTGACTGCCCATGCAACAGAGGCAATGACCCACGCTAAAGCTGCAGGTCACAACGCACACGCTATGGCTGGAGTCAAGAGTCTACAAAATGCTCTCGATCATGCCAAAGCAGGCCATACTGATGCAGCTAAAAAATCAGCTGCCGAGGCTGTTACTCATCTGGAAGCAGCTGAAAAATAATCATTTTTTTCTTATTTTAAATGAGAATGGCGGGATTGTTCCCGCCATTTTTGTGATATACTAACTTTTAGTTTCTAAAAAATTTTGTTATATAAAAGTGCTAAAAAGTTATATTGGTACTATAAACGATCCCTTCGCAAGACTTTAATTGAATGAGCAAACTATAGGTGTATGATCTGAAGGACGATCTGATGATCTAGGTGCTCTGTCTATTCTGCAACTATTACAGTAGGATATTAATGCCTTACTAATTAGAATGAGATCGATCCGCAATCCTCGGTTATGCATAAAGCTATTTTGCCGATAATCCCACCAGCTAAAAGAATTTTGTTCCTGAATAAATAAGCGGAAACTATCATAAAATCCCAAACCTATAATCTCTTTCAGCTTCTCTCTCTCAGGGGTACTACATAAAATTTTCTCATCCCACCGTACTGGGTTATATACATCATCATTTGTGGGAGCGATATTAAAATCACCCAAGATAATCAACTTGGGATATTGGTATAGGGATTGTTCAAGATAATCTTTTATTCTGCTAAGCCAGCTTAATTTATAAAAATATTTTTCCGATCCTACCCTCTCTCCATTGGGAACATAGAGGTTGAGAAGATAAATATCTTTATAGATTGCCCCTAGAATTCTTCTTTGGGGATCCTGTAGATTAGGGAGATCAGCAGCGATTTTTCCTAAAGGATTCTTACTTAAAAAAGCAACCCCATTATAGGTTTTTTGCCCAGCATAATAAGCTTGATATCCTATGTTTTGAAAATCTTGCCAAGGAAAACTTTCATCAATCACTTTTGTTTCTTGGAGTGCTAAAATATCAGGTTGATTAGTTTTTAACCAATCTAATACTTGAGAAAGGCGTACTCGAATGGAATTTACGTTCCATGTAGCAATAGTGAACCCTGCCATCTTTTTTAGAATAACCTTAATAATTATAATCGCTATAGAATAGTAGCCTGTATATATAGCACACGATAAATTTATGGACTCTACATTAATTAAAGAAGAAGATCTTCAAATCCATCAAAACAAACTTAAGTCTATTTTAACTAACCATGAAAAATGGCTTCAATCCAATGGAGAAGAAGGAGAACAGGCGAAATTAGAGGGAATAATCCTTAGAGGTAGAGATCTTAGTGGCGTCAACCTTGAACAGGCTGATTTAACATTAGCTTGTTTAGAAGATACTAACCTATCAAATGTAAATCTTAAAGGAGCTAGTCTTGTTTTAGCCTCTCTTAAAAGAGCAGATCTTACTAGTGCAAATCTCCAGGGGGCTAATTTGGATAGTGCTAAATTAAATGAAGCCAATTTACAAAATGCAAACCTTAACAGTGCTAACCTAGCATGGTGTGATTTATCTAACGCAAATATTGAGAAGGCTAATTTAAAAAATATAGTGCTAAATCACACTTGCTTAGTCGGGGTACAGGGCAATTTTATTTAAAATAATCACGACTAATGGCAAATCATGACTGTAGATTTCCTATAGAAATACAGCCTGAAAGCCATGAACAAGTAGCACTTGCCCAAAAAATAGCTAATCAAATTTATCCCTCTCTAGTTATACCACCTACACAGCACTTATCTTTTACTGCATTAACACTACTTATTAATAAGCAAGATATTGCCCTTTATTCTCCCTATTTAAAAACAACTATTAAGGTAGATTTTTTAAATGGTGCAGTAGGTTATCGTTGTAAAAGAAGCAGCAACAAAGAACTTATAGCCCGTGCTGTTAAGCTTAAAAATATAAAAAACCCTAGGGTGCTCGATATTACTGCAGGTTTAGGAAGAGATGGATTTATTTTAGCATCTTTAGGGTACCAGATTTCTATGGTAGAAAAATCGCCTATTGTGCACTTACTACTTAAAGATGGTTTAAAACGCGCTAATCAAATACCAGAATTATCTGAAATCACCTGTAGAATTTTTAATATTTATGAGGATTCTATAGATTATATATACCGTATGGATAAGCAAGATTATCCTGAAATTATCTATATGGATCCTATGTTTCCAGAACGAAATAAAAGTGCACTTGTCAAAAAGGAGATGCAACTATTACAAGATTTAGTGGGGACAGATCAAAATGATCCTTTACTTCTAGAAGTTGCATTAAAATATGCACAAAAACGAGTAGTTGTGAAACGACCTCGATTAGCACCTCCTATTAAAGGACCTAACCCGAGTTTTGCCCTGCAAGGTAAAAGCATTCGGTTTGATATTTATCAAACCTAGTATCGGAGGTATATTATATTTTTCCTTCTAAATTGTACTAATAGGATTGTTATAATACTATTAGTAGTATGAAACTTTGGAGCGTAATTTATGACATATGAGAGTGATAAAATAAGCGATTTTACTAAAGGGTTGGTACAGAATTTAAAAAATACTAGCTTTTGGAAGCGTTTCTTATTCATGGCAATATTTGCTGCTGCTTATACCCTTGCTGCTGCGGTGGTATGTACTATTATTGCATTTCTTCTAGCCCATCATCTAATCACTGGAAAAACCAATGAACGAGCTATTCAATTTGCAAGGCAAGTATCTGCCTACATTTATCATGTATTGTTGTACTTAACCTATAATACTGAGGAGTTACCTTTCCCATATATGGATTGGCCTAATCCAGATCATATGCCATCAGGAATAGGTAAATCCTCTGAATCCTAGTCTTCATAGATTCAGCAACTACTCTAAAATATAAAATGGTGATTGATAATAAAAATTACCAGTTAGTGTTATCTACATATCCCGATAGCAAGAAAGCTAAAGAAACAGCTATCTCTTTAGTAAATGCACAGTATGCAGCTTGTGTGAATATTATTCCAAAACTAATTTCAATATACAAGTGGCAAGGAAAAATTGAATGCGAAGAAGAGTGTTTGCTTTTGATTAAATCTAGATCAGACTATTATTCGTTAGTTGAAGAATTAATTAGGGCACAGCATCCTTATGATCTCCCTGAGATTATTGCAGTGCCTATTGAAGTAGGGTTAAATGGTTATTTTGCATGGATAGACGAAGCATTATCTCAGTAGTTATAAAAAAATTATCTTTTGTTTTTGCTTTATTGCTAATAGCAACTTTTTCGGCAACAGCTAATTTATTAGATCAATTAGGGTTAGGAAAGCCAGAAAAACCTCCTTTACTCAGATCGGATCAAGCTTTTATTTATAGTCCTAAGGTAGTTGATGACAGCACCTTAGTTGCTCAAATTAACATTGTTGAGGGTTACTATCTTTATCGAGATAAATTTGCTTTTAAGGTTTTAGATTCTCAAGGAGTAAACATTACTAATATTTCCCTTCCAGAGGGAGAAGCGAAAAAAGACCCTTTTATGGGGGCTGCAGAAGTTTACTCTGGTAAAATAGAGATTCACATTCCAATTAAACTAAGTCGTCAAAATTTAGAAGCAGAAGAAATTACTTTGGAATCTTCATTCCAAGGCTGCTCGGCAATTCATGGCATTTGCTACCCTCCGATCACAGAAAAAACACTCTTGGAGCTTCCACCTAGCAGTATTAACGAAGATATTAATGCAAGTAATACCAACAAAGATCTAAACTTAATAATAGAAAAAACTTTTGATTCTACTCTAGCTTTTTCTGATCAAGATCGTATTGCTCAATCCTTATTTTACAACCAAGGCTGGCTTACATTAGTGGCTTTTTTTGGATTTGGTCTATTACTATCCTTTACTCCTTGTGTATTTCCTATGATTCCGATTTTATCTGGAATCATTGTAGGTCAAGGTAAGCACATTACCACTAAGCGTAGCTTTATATTATCTCTAGCCTACGTGCTTGCGATGGCATTAACCTATACCATTGTTGGTGTTATTGCAGGACTAGTGGGTAATAATCTACAAGCAACATTTCAACATCCAGTTATCCTCATAAGTGCAAGTTTAGTTTTTGTCTTATTAGCACTTTCCATGTTTGACTTATATCAAGTACAAGTGCCTCTCAACATCCAAAGCCGCTTAAATAGCCTAAGCCAAAAACAAAAAGGAGGAACCCTATTAGGATCTGGATTAATGGGGTTATTTTCAGCCTTAATCGTAGGCCCTTGTGTTGCTCCACCACTTGCAGGGGCATTAATTTATATTGGAGAGAGTGGTAATGCCTTATTAGGGGGATCAGCTTTATTTTCCTTAAGTATGGGAATGGGAACACCTTTGCTCATTTTAGGTACTTCAGGAGGGAAATTATTGCCTAAAGCGGGACCTTGGTTGCAGCCAATTAAGTATTTTTTTGGTGTATTACTACTTATGGTTGCTATTTGGCTTTTATCTCGTATATTTCCGCACTCACTTATTATGTTACTCTGGGGTACACTCTTTTTAATTAGTGCAATATATCTTGGTGCATTAGAAGTGCTAAAAGCCAATGTAAGTGGTTGGCGTAAATTCCGCAAAGGTATAGGTTTAATTTCCTTAGTTTATGGCATTTTGCTAATTATAGGTGCGGCAAGTGGTGAAGGTACTGAATGGCAACCGTTAAAAGGCCTTACTACTGGAATATCCGGGGCAGTAATTAGTACAGATTCCCAAGACAGTATTAAATTTCAATCTATTAAGGGTATTGAAGGACTACAAATGGCTCTAGATCAGTATAAAGATCGCTATATTATACTAGATTTTTATGCAGATTGGTGTGTAGACTGTAAGCGTATGGAAGTAACTACTTTTCAAGATCCTAATGTAATAGCAGCTCTTAAAAATATAGTGCTATTACAAACTGATGTTACTGATTATAACGATAAAGATAAGGAACTACTTAAGCAATTTTCACTTTATGGACCACCCTCTATATTATTTTTTACCCCTACAGGTACTGAATTGAAACAATATCGAATTATTGGCATTGCATCTCCAAAACAATTTTTATCTCAATTACAGCAAGTAATGCACCAAAATAATCAGAAAATTTAAAGAGAGGTTTTGTTTTGAATCAGATTGCTCGTTGGCCGTTGTTTTTAATAATCACCTTAGTCGCTGTAATCAGCGGTTATATTGCGAACAGCTATTTACATCGAGGCGAATGGCAGTATTCCATAGTGGGTACTTATCGCCCTGATTTCCAACTACCTGATGTAAATGGGATCCAGCACAATATTAGCGAATGGGATCGACAAGTAGTTATTGTAAATTTCTGGGCAACTTGGTGTCCTCCATGCTTACGAGAAATCCCTAATTTTATTGAACTACAAAAATCATTTGGGAATAAAGGACTCCAATTAATTGGCGTAGCTATTGATAAAATGGAATCGGCTAAGCCATTTGTTAAAGAACATAATATTAACTACCCTATCCTTATAGATGAAGGAGCAGATGCAGTCGTATCTAAAAATTACGGCAATAGTTTAGATGTAGTACCCTATACTGTGGTTATAGATCGGAATGGAAAAATAACATATACCCATGCTGGCGAGTTAGATAAAAAAACTATTGAAGGTATTGTATTACCCTTATTATAATGAGTAATCTTAATTTATAAAATTACCTCATATCTTGATCATTTTATACTAAACCATCGATGGCACAATTACTTATTCTTCACGGACCTAATCTTAATTTGTTAGGTGTTCGAGAGCCTAATCACTATGGAATAATTACATTAGAGACGATTAATGCTTCTTTAGCGCATCAAGCAGTTAAAGCAGGCGTGGACATAGTGTGTTTTCAATCTAATGCAGAACATGAATTGATTGAACACATTCACAATGCAGTTAAAAAAAACACAAAATTTATTATCATTAATCCTGCTGCATTTACCCATACTAGTGTTGCACTACGAGACGCATTACTTGCAGCGACCATACCTTTTATTGAAGTACATATATCTAATATCTATAAACGAGAAGAATTTCGTCACCACTCTTACTTTTCTGATATCGCAGAAGGAGTAATTAGTGGTTTAGGAGCAATGAGTTATGAATTAGCTTTACAAGCTGCATTAACCTATATTTCCTCACAGTCTAAAAACTAATGCCTCTATATACTAAAAAAAGATTATGGATATAAAGAAGCTGAGAAAGCTAATTGAGTTATTTGGCTCTTCTAATATTAGCGAGTTAGAAATTCATGAAGGGGAAGAATCTGTTCGAATTAGTAAACACAATGCAGTGCCTTCTATAGTAACTCATCCACCTGCTTTTGAAGCATCTTTGTTAAATGAGGAAACTAACTCTCAGCAGAAAAAAGAAGAAAGTTTACCTGAAGGACATATTATTAAATCTCCTATGGTAGGTACGCTATATCGCTCTGCAACCCCTGGAGCAAATCCTTTTGTAGAAGTAGGTTATCAAGTTTCATCTGGCGATGTATTATGCATTATTGAAGCAATGAAGATGTTTAATCAGATCGAAGCAGATAAATCAGGTACAGTAGTTGCTATCCTTGTAGAAAATGGCCAGCCTATCGAGTATGGCCAGTCTTTATTTATCATAAAGTAGCCTAATGATTGATAAGGTTGTTATTGCTAATCGTGGCGAAATTGCGTTACGGGTGCTCCGAGCTTGCAGAGAGTTAGGCATTAAAACGGTTGCAGTTCACTCTGAAGCAGATCGAGAACTTACCCATGTATTACTTGCCGATGAGACTGTATGTATTGGACCTGCGGCTTCTGCTCAAAGTTACCTGAACATACCAGCGGTTATCAGCGCGGCGGAAATTACAGATACTACTGCTATCCACCCTGGTTATGGATTTCTTTCTGAGAACGCTGATTTTGCTGAACGGGTTGAGCAAAGCGGTTTTATCTTCATTGGTCCTCGTCCTGAAACTATCCGCCTCATGGGGGATAAGGTTTCTGCAATTAAAGCAATGAAATCTTCGAAAGTACCCTGTGTACCTGGATCTGAAGGACCACTTAGAGATGATAATAAAGAAAATCTTGCTTTTGCTAGAGAAATTGGCTACCCAGTTATTATTAAGGCCTCTGGTGGTGGTGGTGGCCGAGGAATGCGCGTTGTGCATTCAGAGGCTCATCTACTCAGTGCTATTTCTTTAACTAAAGCTGAAGCAGGAGCCGCTTTTGGCAATGACATGGTCTATATGGAGAAATATTTAGAAAACCCACGTCATGTGGAATTTCAAGTATTAGCTGACTCCCATGGAAATGCAATTCATCTTGGGGAGAGGGATTGCTCTATGCAACGCCGTCATCAAAAAGTTGTTGAAGAAGCTCCAGCACCTGGTATTACTGAAGAACAACGGCAGCAAATGGGAGCTATTTGTGTAGAGGCTTGCCTAAGAATCGGTTATCGAGGAGCAGGCACTTTTGAGTTTCTCTACCAAGATGGAGAGTTTTATTTTATAGAGATGAATACCAGAGTTCAGGTTGAACACCCAATCACCGAAATGATTACTGGCGTAGATATCGTTCGAGAACAGCTTAGAATAGCAGCAGGAGAGAAGTTACACTATTCCCAAAAAGATATCAAAATCCATGGTCATGCTATCGAATGCCGCATTAATGCGGAAGATCCAAGAAGTTTTATTCCAAGCCCAGGCACAGTCACTATGTATCATGCCCCTGGTGGGCCCGGGATAAGGGTAGATTCTCACTTATACACAGGCTATACCGTCCCTCCATATTATGACTCATTAATTGGTAAGCTAATTGCTTATGGTGAAACAAGAGAAATAGCAATTAGCAGGATGCAAATAGCTTTTACAGAATTGATTATTGAGGGGATAAAGTGTAATGCACCACTCCACCAAGAAATTTTAAAAGATGGAAATTTTAAAACAGGTGGCACTAATATTCATTATCTAGAGAACATGCTTGGAATATAAATGCTTTTATGCCATGGCTGGAAGTTCAATTTAAGGAGGATTCCTATAAGGCACAACAATTAGCAGATGCTTTAAGTGAGGTAGGTGCTGTGGCAGTTACTTTAACAGATGCAATAGATCAGCCCATATTTGAGCCTCCAGTTGGAGATATACCTTTATGGACACTAACTTATATTAACGCTCTATTCCCTATTGGTACTGATCTTAATTTAGTATTAACTCATTTAAAACAAATTATCTCCTTCCCCTCATCTGTACATCAATCTAAAGTTTTAGAGGATCAAGACTGGGATCAAGTATGGAGGGAGAATTTTAAACCTTTACGTTTTGGGCAACAGCTTTGGATTTGCCCAAGTTGGTTGCCTATTCCAGAACCAGAGGCTATTAACATCATACTAGATCCAGGACTTGCTTTTGGTACAGGAACTCATCCAACTACAGCTCTTTGTTTAGAATGGCTAGCTTCGACTGAACTTAACCATAAAAATATAATAGATTATGGTTGTGGATCAGGGATTTTAGCGATTGCTGCTTTAAAGTTAGGAGCAACTACTGCAATTGGTATAGATCATGATCCACAAGCATTGTTAGCCACTAGAGAAAATGCTACTCGCAATGGAGTAGATACTTACTTACAACTTCTATTACCTTCGAAATTAGTAACAATTAAAGCTGATTTTTTAATAGCGAATATATTGCTTGCCCCTCTCATAGAACTTGCCCCTAAATTTGCTCAACTTACCCTTCCTAATGGTACACTTATCTTATCTGGCATTCTCCAATCTCAAATAGAAGCTATCATGCAAGCGTATAATACTTGGTTTTCATTTGAGCCTCCTTTTCTAAAGGAAGGCTGGGCTTTATTGGTAGGATATCGTTTGTAATTAAAACATATTAAATCTAAGCAGGAAAAATAAGTGGAATTACCAATTAAGCGTGCACTAATTAGTGTTTCAGATAAATCAGATGTTGTTGAATTTGCACGCCAACTACATGACAAAGGAATTGATATTTTATCCACTGGAGGAACAGCTGCACTACTTAGAAAACATGATATTCTAGTAACTGAAATATCAGACTATACTCATTTTCCTGAAATTATGGATGGGCGAGTAAAAACACTACATCCTAAAATATATGGGGGGATTTTAGGTCGTAGATCTTTAGATGATACTGTAATGGTACAGCATGAAATTCAGCCTATCGATTTGGTAGTAGTCAATTTATACCCCTTTACTCAAGTTGCGGCTGATTCCAATGCTACACTGACTACTATTATTGAAAATATTGATATTGGTGGTCCAGCCATGTTAAGGGCAGCTGCTAAAAATTATGAATCAGTGACTGTTATTTCAGATTCAGCAGATTATGACAGAGTATTAACTGAAATGAATCAAAATAATAATATTGTTTCTGCTGCTATTCGGTTTAATCTTGCAGTAAAGAGTTTTACACATACTGCAAATTATGATGCCATTATTTCAAACTATTTAGGATCTTTAGATAAAAAAGAAGAAGAACTAGTACAGTTTCCATCACACTATACAATTCAATTAAAAAAGAAGCAGAATCTCCGCTATGGAGAAAATCCTCACCAACAAGCAGGGTTTTATGTAGAATCTTTTCCTGTAAAAGGAATCATTGCCTCTGCTCAGCAATTACAAGGAAAAGAGCTTTCCTTTAATAATATTGCAGATACGGACACTGCTTTAGAGTGTGTAAAATCATTTAGCGATCAACCTACCTGTGTCATTGTAAAGCATGCTAACCCGTGTGGAGTAGCGACTGGATCTTCCTTAAGAGAATCTTATGAAAGAGCTTATCATGCAGATCCCGTTTCTGCTTTTGGGGGAATTATTGCATTTAACCAGCCTCTGGATGAGGACACTTCAAAAGCCATTTTAGAGCAGCAATTTGTTGAAGTAATTATTGCTCCAGCTATTGAAGAAAAAGCTCAAAAAATATTAGCAACTAAACCTAATATACGGGTATTGGCAAGCGGAAATTGGTTAAATCAAAATACCACTTTAGATTTTAAGCGAGTCATGGGTGGCCTACTTATCCAAGATCAGGATACAGCTTTAATTTATTTAGAAAATTGTAATACGGTTACAAATCGTGCACCTACTCCTAATGAGGTTAAAGATTTATTATTTGCTTGGAAAGTAGTGAAATTTGTTAAATCCAATGCTATTGTCTATGCTAAAGAGGGCCAAACAGTCGGTATAGGTGCAGGACAAACTAGCCGAGTGATGAGCAGTCAGATTGCAGGGCTTAAAGCAAAAGAATCAGGTTTCACCATTGCAGGATCTGTATTAGCATCGGATGCTTTTTTCCCGTTTCGAGATGGACTAGATGCAGCTGCAGAATTAGGTATTCGTGCTGTAATTCAACCCGGTGGCTCTAAGCGAGACGATGAAGTTATTGCATCAGCTAATGAGCATGATATAGCGATGATATTTACTGGAATTCGTCATTTCCGCCATTAGGTATTATTTTAGAAATAGAAGTAAAACATTTATTACTATGTAAGAGGATTGCGAAATATAATTTTATGATTAAAGTAGGAATTGTTGGTGGAACTGGATATACCGGTATCGAGCTATTGCGTATTCTTGCTTTTCATCCTCAAGTAGAGATTACTGCTATTACCTCCCGTAGCCAGACTGACACTAAGGTAAGCGATCTCTTCCCAAACTTGCGTGGTCATCTAGAGTTATCTTTTACTCATCTAACTCCTAAATTATTAGCTGATCAATGCGAAGTAGTATTTTTTGCAACGCCCCATGGCGTAGCTATGGATACTGTTGCAGAATTATTATCCTATGGTACCCGAGTTATTGATCTTTCTGCCGATTTTCGTCTCTCTGATCCTATCTTATGGGAGCGTTGGTACGGTCAACCTCATACTGCCCCAGATCTATTACCAGAGGCAGTATACGGATTGCCTGAAATTAATAAAAATAAAATATCTAAAGCACGATTAGTTGCCTGCCCTGGTTGTTATCCTACCACCGTCCAACTTGGGTTTCTTCCCCTATTAGAAGAAAATATTATTGAACCAACTACACTGATTGCTGATGCTAAATCCGGAGTCAGTGGTGCAGGACGTAAAGCTGCGATAGGAACCTCTCTTTGTGAAGCCAGCGAAAATTTTAAAGCCTATAGCGTAACAGGCCATCGGCACCATCCAGAAATTGTTCAAGGACTTTCTCAAGTCTGCGATACTGAGATTAATCTGACTTTTGTGCCTCACTTAGTGCCCATGATTAGAGGTATTCATGCTACGCTGTATGCTCAGCTTAAAGAAGAAGCAGATATACAGGCTCTTTTTGAGTTGCGTTATACAAATAGCCCTTTTGTAGATATACTACCTCCTAACAGCCACCCGGAGACTCGCAGCGTACGAGGTAGCAATATGTGCCGTATTGCAGTACATCGTCCTTCAAAGGAAGATAATAGAATCGTAATTCTATCTGTGACCGACAATTTAGTAAAAGGTGCTTCAGGTCAAGCCGTCCAAAATATGAATTTAATGTTTAACTTACCGGAAACTACTGGATTAACTGGAATCAGTTTGATACCGTAAATAGAAAATTCTTTATTTAGTAGGATTATTAAGTAATTAAAAATTATGAGCTTACATACAATTTCGAATATAAAGTTCTCTAGTGCGCTGATTGATAAAATGAAAATTCTGATGGCAGAAAAAAATAACCAAAATTTAATGCTTCGAGTATCAATTATTAGCCATGGCTGTTCAGATTTAAAATATAGCTTTACCCTAGATGATCGCCTCCATCAGGAAGATATACAAATAGAGAGTAAAGGAGTAAAGCTTGTTTTTGATCCATCTAATTACCCCTATCTCCAAGGAGCAGAAATAGATTATATTCAGAATGCAAAAGAGGCTAAATTTATCATCCATAATCTCAATGATACAAGCACTTGTGCATGTGCTGCCCCACTCCCTCTCTAGATAAGATTTAGTTAATGGGTACGCCCTATTATCGCTATCATGTATTTTTTTGTACTAATCAAAGGGATAATGGGCGACCCTGTTGTCAAAATCATGATTCTTTAGCTTTACGTAATTATGCTAAGGAGCAAGTAAAAAGCCTGGGGTTAACAAAACAAAGACAAGCTCGGGTCAATATTTCTGGTTGCCTTAATCGATGTGCTGAAGGCCCTATTATTGTGGTATATCCAGAGGGGGTTTGGTACACTTATAATAACCGACAGGATATAGATGAAATTATCAATGAACATCTTATTCATGGACGAGCTGTCCAGCGGTTACAAATTTGATTTCTCTTAGAATAGATTGAGGTGAATCTAGAAGTAGATTACCTAGCGAGAGTAGCTAGGCCCGGAACTGATTTATACTATAGCCTTTTATTCCTATCTAAGGAAAGACAAGAAGCAGCTACGGCACTCTATGCCTATCAAAGAGAAATTATTAATATCTCCTTAGAGTGCTCAGAAATCTCAGTAGCACATACAAAGCTCCAATGGTGGCGAGAAGAAATAGATCGATTATTTTTAGGAAATCCTAGACATCCTATTACTCAATCTTTAGTAACCGCTACTAGACAATATCAATTATCCCAACCCTTATTTCTTAGCGTAATCGAGGCGGCTACTAGGGATTTATATTTAGTACAGTCTCTCTACCCAACACTTAAGGCTCTTATTTATTACTGCGAAGGCATCTCTGGCAGTATCAGTATGCTAATAGCTCAAATCTGTGGTTACACTCATACAGAAACTCAAAAATATGCAAATACTCTAGGTGTTGCATTACACTTATACTATCTATTGCGTAATACTAGGCAGTATGCTGATAAGGGTTTTCTTCATATCCCACAAGATCAATTGATGTCTTTCAAAGTATCCACTAAGGATATTTTTAATGGATATAATCCTACAGGGCAAGTAAATCTTTTTACTTATCAAATAAATTTAATCCACCAGTATTTCAAAGACTCTCTATCTTACCTAAACAAGGGTGATTATATTTCTCAACAAATAGGACTTATCCAAATAAGTCTAAGTTTAGCTACTCTAAATGCTATTAAAGAAGATGGCTACTTATTATTAGAAAAAAAAACTTCCTTAACTCCTTTGCATAAACTATGGCTTGCTTGGCTTACTTCAAAGCGGGCGAGGTGGGGGTTGGTGCCAAAGTGTTAATTGATTTTTCTTTAACCATCTCTAATAAAAGTTGAATCTCTGAAGAAGTAAGCAATTGCCAATGACCTACTTTAAGTCTGGGCGGTAGTTTAATTGATCCAAATCGAATCCGAATGAGGCGGCTAACTTGCACTTGTTGAGATTCCCAGATACGACGCACTTCTCTATTTCTTCCTTCCTGAAGAGTAACATGGTACCAGTGATTAGCACCTGTCCCACCCGAGTCTAAAATGTTATTAAATTGCGCAAAGCCATCTTCCAGCTGAACACCTTTAAGCATGTTTTGCAGTGCTGATTCGGTCACATTTCCTAAAATACGAACTGCGTACTCTCGCTCTATTGCCATACTAGGATGCATGAGTTGATGGGCTAATTCCCCATCGTTAGTAAATAGCAGTAATCCTGAAGTATTTAAATCTAAACGTCCTACATTAATCCAGCGTCCTTGCTTAGGTCGTGGTAATGCTCTAAAAACCGTAGGGCGTTCTTTTTCATCTCTTCGAGTGCACACTTCTCCAGGAGGTTTATGATAAAGAATAACCTGCATATCTTTAAATGGGCTTAATTGCTTAGAAGATATTTTCTCTCCATCTAAGGTAATTGAGTCGTTTTTTGAGACTCTATCTCCCAACTTAGCAACCGTGCCATTTATACGAATCCTACCCATTTCAATCCATGATTCAATTCTACGGCGAGAAGCTATTCCGCCTCGAGCAAGCACTTTTTGAAGCCGCTCCATTTCTGGGGAATCTTGCGTTTTCTTACTCTTAGATCCAGCTTTAGTGTCCTCTTCCTTTTTTTTGAAAAAAGGATTGTGGGTTTTATAATTTTTGTTCTGTCTTACTTTCATTAAAATCTATTACTTCTTTTAAGGGAGGAAGTTCATCTAAATTTTTAAGATTTAATTGATCTAAAAACTTAGAGGTAGTGCCATATAAAGCAGGTCTACCTGGAATTTCTTTATGACCTAGGATTTTAATCCACTCTTGTTCTTGTAAAGTTTTTATGATTCCACTACTGGTTACGACTCCTCGAATCTGCTCTATTTCTCCTCGAGTAACAGGCTGGCGATAGGCAATGAGAGCAAGAGTTTCTAAAAATGCTCGGGAGTAGCGAGGAGGTTTTTCCTCCCAAAGACGAGCTATCCATGAAGCAAATTCTTGCCGTACTTGGAAGTGATACCCACTACTTGTTTCTTTTAATTCAACGGATCGAGTCTCCCAATCTATAACTAGCTCTTGAATTATACTTTGAATTTCCTCAAAACTAGGGCAAATATCTTCATTAAATAAACTATGTATTTGAGAGATAGATAGCGGCTTATTTGCAGCCAGTAAGGCTGCCTCAATGATTTTTTTTAAAAAACTTCTATCCATAACCACTATTATGCAGCAATAGCTCTTACATGGATTACGCTATAAATTTCAGTCTGTGTTACTTCAATTAAAGATTCTTTAATGAGTTCCAAAATAGCAAGAAAAGTCACTACGATTCCTAAGCGCCCTTCATTTAAATGGAATAAATCTGTAAATGTACAGAAAGAATTGGGAGTTACTCTATCAAGAATTTCTACCATCCGTGTCCTTACTGATAAGGATTCTTGAGTAATATGGTGGTGAGTAAACTTTTCCATTCGTGTAAGCATTTCTTTAAAAGCAGCAAGCAGATCATCTAGTGCAAGCTCTACTTCAGGTTTAGGAATATATTTTGGAGAAAAGTATACGGTAGTTTCAAATAAATCTCGCCCCAATCTAGGTAAGGAATCTAAATCTTCAGCTGCTTGTTTATATCGTTCATACTCTTGGAGTCTACGTACTAATTCTGCTCGAGGATCTATCTCCTCTTCTGTATCTTTTTTTGGTTGAGGGAGTAGCATTTGGGATTTTATCTCCGCAAGCCAAGCAGACATGACTAAATACTCTGCGGCAAGCTCTAAACGTAATCCCTGAAGAACTTTTATGTATTCCACATATTGATGCGTAATATTAGCAATAGGAATATCTAAGATATTTAGGTTTTGCTTTTTTATTAAGTAAAGTAATAGATCTAAAGGTCCTTCAAAACTTTCAAGAAATATCTCTAATGCGTCAGGGGGAATATAGAGATCTTTGGGAAGCTCTGTAACAGGACATCCCTGAATAATCGCAAATGCTTGTGTATTTGTAGAAATCTGATAAATCTCGAGATCATGCATCTCTTTTATAGCGTAGTAATAGAATAAATATTATTCTTTATCTACATAGCAAGCTCTAATTATTTAATCCCATTGCCTCTCGGACTTCTATTATGGTTTGATGCGCAATCTTTTGAGCTTTAATACTTCCCTCATGAATAATTTCATGAACTATATTCTTATGAGCATATTCCTCTCCTCGCTCTCGAATAGGTTGCAATTCAGCTTGCATTGCTTCAATTACAGGCTGCTTACAGTCGATACAGCCGATATTGGCAGATCTACAGCCAGTTTGTACCCACTGCTTAATTTCATCATTGGAGTATAGAAGATGAAATTGCCATACAGGGCATTTATCTGGATTACCAGGATCAGTTCGCCGTACCCGGGCAGGATCTGTAGGCATAGTTTTTATTTTTTTTGAAATTTGATCCGATGAATCTCGTAGGGTAATAGTATTACCATAAGATTTAGACATTTTTTGTCCATCTAACCCAGGCATACGAGCAGCAGGCGTGAGTAGTGCTTGAGGTTCAGGGAGAATGGTTTTGCCAGTACCCTCTAGATAGTTTATTAATCGCTCCTGATCCTGAATAGCAAGATTTTGCTGTATTTCTACTAAAGATTTTGCCTCCACTAATGCAGCACTATCCCCTTGTTCTTGAAATTTATTTCGTAGTTGCTGATAAGTTTTTGCACTTTTTTTATCCATTTTTTTAATGGCTAAATCTATAAGTGATTCATAGTTAGATTCATAACCATAAAGATGATTAAAGTGGCGAGCAACTTCTCGAGTAATTTCTACATGAGGTACTTGATCTTCTCCTACCGGTACTTGAGTTGCCTTATAAATTAAAATATCTGCACTTTGTAACAGAGGATAACCTAGAAACCCATAGGTGGATAAATCCTTATCTTTTAATTTTTGCTGCTGATCCTTATAAGTGGGTACACGCTCTAGCCAGCTTAAAGGAGTAATCATGGAGAGAAGTAAGTGTAACTCTGCATGTTCCGGTACCCTTGATTGAATAAATAAAGTTGCTATTTCAGGATCAATGCCCACAGCAAGCCAATCGATTACCATATCCCAAATATTAGGGGCAATTGTTTGGGGATTTTCATATTCTGTAGTAAGTGCATGCCAATCGGCAACAAAGAAGAAACAATGGTATTGATGCTGTAATTGAACCCAATTTCTAAGCACTCCATGATAATGACCTAAGTGTAGCTGACCTGTAGGGCGCATGCCTGAAAGAACACGTTGAGATTGGAGTGGATTCAAAAGTACTTCCTTTAAATTAAAATTAATGCGATCCAAGCAAAGCTGCTAATCCTTTAGTAAATTCCCATTCTGGAATGCGAACTAAAGATATTAATATAGATATAAATTGACTGACTATAGGCCAAAGAATAAACCATAGTGTTCCTGTAAGAAGCAGAATAAGCAGTAATAAAATACCATAGGGCTCAATTCGGCTTACCTTATAGGCAAGTGGGTTTGGAAGTAATCCTACCAATACTCTTCCACCATCTAAAGGAGGTAACGGAACTAAATTAACTATCATTAAAATTGCATTAATAAATACACCCGCAGTGCCCATATAAGCAAGGGGAATACCAAGTATTGGTAGGTTTTCGGTTAAACTCATTCCTAGACGAGCGATTAACGCCCATGAGATAGCCATAATTAAATTAGCAATAGGTCCTGCAATAGCCACAATCGCCATATCTCGCTTTGGGTTGCGTAATCTATCCCACGACACAGGTACTGGCTTAGCCCAACCAAAGACTATTCCTCCTAAAATAAGTAAAATACCAGGGACAATTAACGTACCTATAGGATCTACATGACGTAAAGGATTTAAGGTTAAGCGCCCCATTGTTTTAGCGGTATAATCTCCGAGCTGAAGTGCTACCCAGCCATGGGCTACTTCATGAACGGTCACTGCAAAAAGCACTGGTAATACCCAAATTGCAATGTATTGTATAGTAGATAATTCAGTCACTAATCCTACCTAATCACTATTTTTTCTAAGAAATATCCATATATTTATTTTTTAGAAAGAAGGATGAATTTTAGAAACACCTTTCATATAAGGACGTAATGCTTTTGGAATCTCAATAGATCCATCGGCAAGTTGGTAATTTTCCATAACAGCGACGAGAGTACGCCCAACTGCAAGACCTGAACCATTAAGGGTATGGGCTAACATAGGTTTTTGAATTTCAGGATCTCGCCAGCGAATTTGCATTCTACGTGCTTGAAAGTCTAAAAAATTACTGCAAGAAGAAATTTCTCGATAGGCATGTTGCCCGGGTAGCCATACTTCTAGGTCATAAGTTTTACTACTGGCAAAACCAAGATCTCCAGTACAAAGATTCATAACCCGATAAGGTAATTCTAATCTCTGCAAAATAGTTTCAGCATGGGAAGTAAGTTTCTCATGAGCTCTCCAAGAATCTTCAGGACGTACAATTTGTACTAGTTCAACTTTTTCAAATTGATGCTGGCGAATCATGCCCCGAGTATCTTTCCCATAGGATCCTGCTTCACTGCGAAAACATGGGGTATGGGCTACATACTTTAAAGGTAGTTTTTCTGCTGGAATAATTTCATTACGTACAAGATTGGTTATGGGAACTTCAGCAGTAGGAATTAAGTAATATTTACTTCCTTCAATTTTAAATAAGTCTTCTTCAAATTTAGGTAGTTGCCCAGTACCCCGCAGTGAATCTTGATTTACCATATAAGGAATATAGACTTCACAATAATTATGCTCATGAGTATGTACATCAAGCATCATTTGAATTAAGGCCCGATGCAAAAGGGCTAAGGGCCCTACTAGAGTAGAAAACCGAGCACCACTAATTTTCGCTGCAGTTTCAAAATCCATACCTAAATGCTCACCTAAATCTACATGATCTTTAGGGGGGAAATGGAAAGTGGGTGGAATACCCCAACATCTTACTTCTATATTGTCTTGATCATCTATCCCTTCAGGGACACTTGAATCTGGAATATTTGGAATACCTACAGCTGCAATTTCTAATTGTGCTTGGATCTGTTCTAGCTCTGCTTTAGTACGATCCAATTGATCTCCTAAATGTGCAACTTCAGTAAGAAGTGGAGCAATATCTTGACCTTGACCTTTTGCTAAGCCAATTTCTTTGGATCTCTGATTGCGTTCTGCTTGTAGTTTCTGAGTATGTGCTTGGATATCTTTGCGTTTAGCCTCTAGTGTAGAAAAGGTAGTAGTGTCTAAAACAAAATTACGTTTCAGGAGCTGATTAGCAGTATTTTTTAAATCATTTCTAAGTAGTTTAGGATCAATCATTTTTGAAAAAATATGAGCTAATTAAAAACCTTTATTATTTTGAGTATGCGCCCAGTATAGCTTAGATATGATTGGTAATGGAAAAATTGGGATAATTTTGGTAAAAAATTCAGAGTGCTACTACCTATCTATTTAGCTTTATTTAGGCTAGTACATTTTTAAAAATGTATTTATAATATATCTTTTGTATATAATTATTTAATATTTAGTTTTTTACGTTGAAATATTCAGCTCTATAATTATTAACTTATTTTTAAAGCAGGAGTAAATAAAAGAAAATGAGCACGATAAATACAGGAAGTGCATCTTTATCTCCATGGTGGATGCGTAGTTTACTAATTATAGTTATTTTTGGTTTTACTATGCTATTTATCATTACTGGATTAGCCTATCGTAATGCTCCGCCTATCCCAGGAAAAGTAGTTAACTCTCAAGGAGAAGTGATTTTTACTGCTGATGATGTAATGGATGGTCAAGGAATATTTTTAAAATATGGTCTAATGGATAATGGGAGCATTTGGGGGCATGGAGGCTATCTTGGTCCTGATTATTCTGCGGCTGCATTGCATCGCATTGGGGAAGAAGTGGCTGAAGAACTTGCTAAAGAGCACTACGATAAAACCCTTGATGAATTAGGATCTATTGAGCGTAGTGGTATACAAACTGAAGCAGCAACTGTGTTGAAAACCAACACTTATGATGCAACTAAAGACATACTTACCTTAACTAATGCTGAGATAGTAGCATATCGTCAACAGATTGAGTTTTGGGCAGATTATTTTAGAGATCCTAAAGATAATGGAGGGCTTAAACCAAACTTAATTACTGATCATGAAGAGCTTCGCCAATTTACTTCTTTTATTTATTGGTCTGCTTGGGCATCAGTCACAAATCGGCCGGGTAAGAGTTTTTCTTACACTAATAATTTTCCCTATGATCCTAGTGTAGGCAATATTCCCACTTCTGGAGCACTACTATGGAGTGCGATGAGTTTAATTGTAATTCTTATAGGGACAGGTTGCGTACTATTTGCAGCAGGTCGATATGAAAATCTACTAGGGTGGACTGAATTAAAAACCACAGTACGCCCTCCTTATTTGCCTAGCCAAGATAGCCCTAGTCAAAGAGCATTGATAAAATTTTTTGTGGTAGTGGCACTACTATTTTTAATGCAAACCTTAGTAGGTGGTGTCACTGCACACTATCGTGCTGAACCTGGGGATTTCTACGGATTTCAATTAGAAAGTATTTTCCCTAGTAATCTAATGCGGACTTGGCACTTACAAACGGCTATTTTTTGGATTGCAACCTCTTTTGTTGCTGCGGCCCTCTTTTTAGCAAGAACCTTAAGAATGCGTGAGCCTCAAGGATTGGCCACAATGATTAATATATTATTTGTGGCTTTTGCTATTGTGATTGGAGGAAGCCTCTTAGGCGAATGGCTAGGTATAGAAAATCAACTAGGCGATTGGTGGTTCTTACTTGGTAACCAAGGTTGGGAGTTCTTGGAGCTAGGACGAATTTGGCAATATTTAATGGTGATTGGGCTATTTGCATGGTTTGGGTTACTTTTCTGGATCGCTCGCCCTAAAAATGTAGATAACCCAGATGCTCGCCCTTTGGCAAGGATGTTTTTAGTTGCCTCTCTTGCGATTCCTGTATTTTATGTACCTGCCCTCTTTTATGATGAAAGAAGCCACTTTACTGTAGTAGATACTTGGCGTTTTTGGATTATTCATCTTTGGGTAGAAGGGTTTTTTGAGTTTTTTGCCACTACAATTGTTGCCTTTATCTTTTATAGACTTAATTTAACTACCCGCAATACTGCACTAAGGGTTATTTATTTAGATGCTATTTTGTTTTTTCTAGGTGGATTAATCGGTACAGGTCACCATTGGTACTTTAATGGGCAAACCCATTTTAATATGGCACTCTCTGGATTATTCTCTGTGCTTGAGGTAGTGCCTCTAACTCTGCTTACGCTAGATGCATGGAAGTTTATAAAAACTACCCGCCGTGAAGATGCCTTTGAGCCCTTATTTGAATTTACCTCCCCTACAGTTCACCATATCAGAACTTTCCATTTTTTGATGGCAGTAGGTTTTTGGAATTTCTTAGGAGCAGGGGTTTTTGGCTTTTTAGTTAATTTACCGATTGTAAGTTATTATGAAGTGGGTACCATTATGACACCTACCCATGGTCATCCTGCCATGATGGGTGTATTTGGTATGCTTGCCATTGCCCTAATGACGTTTTCGATCCGCCATACTGTAGAAGATGATTTTTGGGATCATCATCTTGAAAATTATTTTAAGGTTTCATTCTGGGGATGTAATATAGGGCTTGCTATGATGATTGGGATGAGCTTATTTCCTGGGGGCGTACTACAAATATGGGATGTACTTGAAAATGGCTATTGGCATGCCCGTAGCCTTGATTATACCGCTAGCGGGGGTGCTCGCTTATTAGAATGGCTAAGATTGCCCGGGGACATGGTATTTATTGTTTTTGGAGCTTTTCCTTTAGTCATTGCTAGCATTAAAGCATGGATACATGTACAAGAGATAGGAAAGCGAGAAAAATTAGGGGAAATTATTAATATGCAATAATTTAAATAGTTTTTAACTTAATTTAAGGGAGGATAGAAGATTTCTATCCTCCCTTTTTTTTCTTATGCTCTTTTATAAATAATCTCTAGATTTTAGATAAGACTTTGCTAGTAGCACTTTTTCTACCTGTTCTCTCTTGGAATTTCCTATATTCTGGACTATACCTTATACCTTAAGTTATTAAAAATAAGTTTACTAGGAAATAATAAGGAGATTAAAAGATTATGAGTACTACCACAGATGATATGCATGGCAATAACCCTACAAAAAGCAGAGATTCTCATGAAGGACATCATGATGATCATAGCGACCATCATAAACACAAACACCACCATGCTTCTCATTCGCATCAAGATATTAACGATATTGTGTATCCTGCTCAGATGGGCCGAGATTTAGCAGCCGATGCGGCAGTCAAAGATAAGCTTGCAAATCATCATATCCTAATACGTGGATTTTTATGTACGCCCTTTTTAGCCTATGGTGCCTGTTTTGCCTATTTACTCACTGCTCAAGGAGCACCAAGTACGATTGCTGGATTTATGTTTCCAGTAGGTTATATCATGCTTTCGGCCCTAGGTCTTGAAATGGCTACTGGTAGTTTTTCAGTGATGCCTATTGGGGTATATGCAGGTACCGTCAGCCTAAGAGGTTTAGCTCGCAACTGGGGATTAACTTATATAGGCAATGTTTTAGGAGGTCTCTTTTTTGCTATGCTAGTTTGGGGCTCTTTAACAAAATTTGGATCTGAAGAACCACCCCTGTTACTTACTGCAGTTGCCAAAGTGGCTGAGCATAAAGCCGCTTATATGAACTATGGTCCAGTGATTGGATGGTGTTCTGCTATTGGAATGGGAATCTTATGTAATTGGCTGGTGAGTTTAGGACCCATTATGGCGAAAACATCCCACAGTATGATCGGTAAAGTAGTGATGATGTGGATTGCCATTGGTACTTTCTTTGCGTTAGGTTTTGAACATGCGGTCGTAAATATGTTTGCTTTTCCACTAGGTATTCTCGCAGGTGCAAAAGTAACTGTTGCTCAATGGTGGCTATGGAATGAAATCCCAGTGACAATTGGTAATATATTAGGTGCAGTTATTTTTAACTCTACTCTATGGTATTACACCCATAGTGCAGAACATAATAAGTAGGTAATCACTATCCTATCTAAGGGCAAAATAAAAAATTTATTTTGCCCTTCCTCATTTAGCAATTCAGCCTTAACCCCTTTTTTCCATTTTTATATTCTCTTTATTAAAGAGATGATTTTTTTATTATTTATAATCAAGTATATATCTATATTTTTATAATAAAATCAATTACATTGATAGTTATTTTTAATATAATAGAAATGTAATTTTTACTTATATCTCTATTAAATTAATAGAGGTATTTTTTCACCTTCTTATACCAAATACTTAAAACAATAAAAAGGAGATAGTACTCTATGAAGCGATTCAAGAAAAAATATCGTGCAGTTATATTTATTGCTAGCCTTAGTCTATTACCGTTAGGATTTGCATCTGCATTTTTAATTAATGTAAGTGGTAAAACTTTAAATATTCCTGATGGTGAATTTTCTCTACCTGACATATCTTTTTATTCTTACGATCACCCTGTTAACTCTGGAGATACCTTCAGTGGTAATAGCTCTCAAACGATTCCTAGCTCATCACCTCTATGTGATGGCTGTTTTCTAAATTTTAGTTTTGATTTTAATAACTATGTGCTATCTCCTGATTCTAATATAAATGATGATTTTTTCAGTGGAGGAACATTTAATATTTATATTTCAATTGATGGTGATCCTGAGCAATTATTTTTATCAGGAGAGGGGCATGTTGATGACGATAATTATACGCTAGAAGTAGAAAATATAGCTGCTCAAGGGCCAAGTAGTGGAGTTGGGTACTTAGATATTACTGGTGGGATTGCTGAGAATTATTTTGATACTAATCATTTTTTAGATGGTAGTGATATAAAATTCGATCTAAATAATGTAGAAAGCGGTACTAATATACTAACTGGAGATGTAACATTTACCGCATTTGCTGCCAACTCTAGCCCTTCGATACCTGAGCCTAATAGCTTGAGTCTTATGGGTCTGAGTTTATTCATAATAGGGTTTATATCATTTCGAACTTCTCTCTTAACTAACTAGGTTATTTTGTTTAAAACAAACAATAAGCCCTCTTAAAAAAGAGGGCTTATTTAAGAAATTCTACTATGTTCTTTACATAAGTCTTTCTATTACAAAAAACCTTATATTGCTAAAGCTGCTTTCAAGGCATTTAAAAATGCAAAGTTTTCCTCTTCAGTGCCTACAGTCACTCTTAAGCAATCTTGAAGTAGCCCCCCATAACTTGAAAGATTCTTGATTAGAACACCTTGTTTCTTAATTGCTAAAAAAATACTTTTTGCCTGATTAGGCAGAGTACTGAAGAGAATAAAGTTCGCATCGCTGGGATAAACATAAATCTTCGGTATTTTTTGTAACTCATCAAGTAATTGCTCTCGATGGGTACAAATGAGATCTGTTTGTTTATCTAAAATTTCTGTTTGAGTTAACGCAAACTCAGCACTAATCTGGGTAAGTTGATTAATATTATAAGGAAGACGAACTTTCTCTAGAATTTCAATCCAATCCGGGTTACCTACGAGAATCCCTAATCTCAGTCCTGCTAGCCCAATTTTAGAGAGTGTTCTCATGACTAACAATTGATCTTTATATTGGCTAAGTAAGGGAATAAATGTTTTTTTTGCAAAAGCAGTATAGGCTTCATCTACTACTACTAGCCCAGGAGCTGCTTCAATAATAGTTTCTATTTCTTTAGGATCAAAGAGATTTCCTGTAGGGTTATTCGGATAAGCCAGAAAAATAACTGCAGGATTTTTTTCTTGGATAGCTTGTAGTATCAAGGAAAGATCTAAGGAAAAATCTTGGCGTAAAGGTATGCCTTGATACTCCAATCCTAGCATTAAGGAAATTTGTCGATACATTACAAAGGTAGGATCGGGAGCCATGATAGTACGGTTTAATCCTGCTACTGCAAGTAATATCATTTGAATCAATTCATCAGACCCATTGCCAAGAATAAGCTCTATATCATCTGATATGCCTAGGTAGGAGCGAATTTTTAATTTTAAATTATGAGATTGAGGATCTGGATAGCGATTAATATTTGCAGTCTTTAATTTTTCTAACCAAGCTGCAATAAGATTTGGAGACCATGTATAGGGATTTTCCATCGCATCTAACTTAATTAGCCTCCCCGGATCTACCGTATGATAAGCAGAAAGTGCCTGAATTTCAGGACGAACCCATTGAGTGACAAGATCATTAGCCATTAAAGACGGTGTTCTGCAGAACGAGCATGGGCGGTTAATCCTTCCCCTCTTGCTAAGATAGAAGCGGTTTTTCCTAGAGTTTGACTACCCTGAGGAGAGCATTGAATTAAGCTGGATCGTTTCTGAAAATCATAGACTCCTAGAGGAGAGGCAAAACGAGCAGTACGAGAAGTAGGCAGCACATGGTTAGGGCCTGCACAGTAATCTCCTAAAGCTTCAGCAGTGTACCGCCCCATAAAAATGGCACCAGCATGGCGAACATGAGAGGAAATATCTTGAGGATTCTCTACAGAGAGTTCTAAATGTTCAGGGGCAATAAAGTTAATAATTTCTAGTGCCTGATCTACGTTTTCCACTTCGATCAGTATTCCCCTATTTTTTAAAGAACTCTCAATAATCTTACAACGTTCAAATGTAGGTAGTAGATTTTCTATCGTTCTTTCTATTTGATCGAGAAAACTCTTATCTGTAGATAGCAATATAGCTTGAGCATCTTCATCATGCTCTGCTTGGGAAAATAAATCCGTTGTAATCCACTCTGGATTAGTTTTTCCATCACAAAGCACTAAAATTTCAGACGGACCTGCAATCATATCGATTCCTACCTGCCCAAATACCATACTTTTAGCAGTAGCTACGTAAATATTGCCAGGGCCCACAATTTTATCTACCTTAGGGATAGTTTCCGTGCCAAAAGCAAGGGCAGCAACCGCTTGAGCACCGCCAACCGTAAATACTCGATCAACACCTGCTACAGCAGCAGCAGCAAGTACTAATTTATTAATTTCTCCATGAGGCGAAGGAACTACCATAATGAGTTCAGGTACCCCTGCTACTTTCGCTGGAAGAGCGTTCATAAGTACTGATGAGGGATAGGCAGCCTTCCCTCCCGGAACATAGAGTCCCACTCGATCTAGAGGAGTAATCTGCTGGCCTAGTACAGTACCATCTGACTCTGTATAGGTCCAAGATTCCTGCCTTTGATGTTGATGATAGCGGGTAATTCTCTGAGCTGCTATTTTTAACGCCTCTTGCTGATCCATAGGAATCTCAGATAAAGATTCTTTGATGGTGCTAATGGGAACTTCTAGTTCTGCCATAGAAGAGGCAGTGACATGATCGAATTTATGAGTATATTCTAGTAATGCCTTATCTCCTTTAGAACAGACTTCTTTAATAATATTTTGTACCGTACTTACTATATTTTCATTAGCTACACTACTCCAAGCTAGTTTTTGTTCTAAAACTTTCCAAAAATCTGCTTGATTGATCTTAAGTCGGCTAATATTAGCCATGATACTTATCTACCGCAATTGTCATATGATGAATAAACTCTTTAAGTTGCTGATGTGCCATTTTCATAGCTGCTTTATTCACTATTAATCGAGAACTAATATGAGCAATGTGCTCCCATGGCACTAATCCATTAGCTTTAAGGGTATTACCTGTATCTACTAAATCTACAATGCAATCTGAAAGATTAACTAGAGGGGCAAGCTCCATGGATCCATAAAGTTTAACCAGCTCTACCTGCTGTCCCTGTTGGGCATAAAAACGACGAGTACTATGGATATATTTTGTTGCAATACGTAAATGACTAGACTTAGGAGGTATTTCTGTTTTACCCGCTACTATCATCCGGCAGCGAGCTATTTTAAGATCTAAAGGCTCATATAATCCATTTCCTAAGTGTTCTAATAATACATCTTTACCGGTAATTCCTAATTCAGCAGCACCATATTCTACATAAGTAGGTACATCGGTGGCACGAATGATAACTAATTTAAGATCATCTCGGTTAGTATCCAGAATAAGTTTTCTACTTGTTTTAGGATCATCTATAGGGTAGATACCAATAGCCGCTAGAAGTGGTAATGCTTCATCAAAAATTCTACCTTTAGAAATTGCAAGTTTAAAAGATTTAGCCATAAATGGAATAAATATCACTAACAGTGTAGTTTGAGACTCGCTTAATGTTTGCTCCTAAATTTTGCAGTTTCTCTTCAATACACTCATAACCTCGATCAATATGGTAAATACGATCCACAACAGTAATTCCTTGCGCAGCTAGCCCTGCTAAAACAAGGCATGCAGAAGCTCTGAGATCAGTGGCCATAACAGGGGCTCCTGTTAGATTTTTTACTCCCTTAGTAACTGCAGTATTTCCTTTTAAATTAATTTCTGCACCCATGCGTTGAAGTTCTTGAATATGCATAAAGCGATTCTCAAAAATCGTCTCCGTAATAGTTCCATTACCTTCTGCAATGGCATTAAGTGCAGTAAATTGGGCCTGCATATCAGTAGGAAAGGCTGGGTAAGGAGAAGTACATATATCTACCGCCTTAGGTCGCTTTCCTTTCATATCTAAAGAAATCCAATTCACCCCTGTATCAATTTCCGCACCAGATTCTTCTAGTTTTAATAATACTGCGTCCAAAATTGTTGGATCAGTATTTTTAAGCTTCACTTTTCCACCTGTGAGTGCAGCGGCAATTAAATAGGTACCTGTTTCAATACGATCAGGGAGTACAGTATATTTTGTACCATTAAGTATAGAGACACCCTCAATTGTTAAAGTAGTAGTCCCTATACCTGATATTTTTGCTCCCATCTTATTGAGAAGATATATTAGATCAGTAACTTCTGGTTCACAGGCAGCATTTTCAATAATTGTAACCCCATTAGCTAGAGTAGCTGCCATTATTAAATTCTCAGTACCCGTTACAGATACTTGATCCATCAATATTTTAGCTCCCCTTAATCTCCCATGGGTTCTGGCATGAATATAGCCATTTTTAATAGTAATATCTGCACCCATGGCTTGTAAGCCGTGGATATGAAGATTAATGGGTCGAGAACCTATAGCACATCCACCTGGCAAAGAAACATCTGCTTTACCATACCGTGCTAAAAGTGGTCCTAGCACTAAAATAGAGGCTCGCATAGTTTTAACTAACTCATAAGGTGCACTAAATTGAGTTAATGTGCTGGTATCTATTTGGATATTGAGATCTTCATTTACTGTAAGAACAGCACCCATTAATCCAAGTAATTCTATAGTAGTAGTTACATCTTGTAAGTGTGGAATATTACAGATTTCTATAGGTGTACTTGCAAGCAAAGCAGCAGCAAGCATTGGGAGAGTGGCATTTTTAGCACCCGATATTTTGATTTCCCCACTCATAGGGGAACCGCCTGCAATTAGCAGTTTATCCAAACCATATTACCTACAATAGTAACAGTTATGGTAATAGAGAAACAAATAAGTTACTGTACTAACCTTCTTCTTCTGGAGTTTTAGTATGAAGTGCTAATGCGTGTAAATTAGATTGAAAACTATTCCCTAAAGTCTCATAAACCATACGATGCCGCTCGAGTAAGGTTTTTCCATTAAATCCCGTATGAATTATAAATGCTTCAAAATGGTGGTTATCCTCACTATAGATTGCAACTTTTGCACCGGGCAGTCCAGATTCTATCATATGTTTAATTGTATTAGCGTCCATTTAAAATAATTCCAAAACTATAACTGTAAATGTTAATTCCTAGCTAAAAGGGATAATTTGATCAAGATTGCTGACTTTAGCAAGTGCTAATATCTGTTCTGATGCGTTTAAAAATTGAAGAGATTTATTCTGTAATCTAGCATAACGTACCCAAGAAATAAGCAAGGCGAGACCAGCACTATCTGTATGTGTGACTTCTTGTAGATCAACCTGTATATCACTTACAGACTCAAATAAATCTATGCCCTCTTCACCAGCACTGATTACAGTATCAAAAGTGAGTACACCCATAATCTTAAAATTTTTGGTAGAAGTTGTTTCAATTTTATAAGACACTTAACTTCTTTCTAAATTAATTAATATAATGAAAGGTACTAAAAATTTTTACTGATTTAGAGCTAAGAATTATTATCTCCTTCCGCTGTTTTTTTGTAGAGAAATTGTCCTATTAATCTTTCTAATACCAATGCTGGCTGTGTTAAAGTAATTTCCCCCCCACTTTTTAACATAGTTTCAGATCCACCTGGGTCTAAGGCAATATATTGCTCTCCTAATAATCCTGCAGTATAAACGCTTGCGCTGGTATCTTCAGGAAGATAATTGTATTTAGATTCGATTTGCATTACCACTTTAGCATCATAAGTTTTGGGGTCAAGCTCTATTGATGCAATTCGACCAATTGTCATTCCTGACAAAGTAACACGAGATCGTATTTTAAGAGCACCAACATTCTGAAATTTAGCTACGATAGGATAAGTATTCTTTGTCGTAACAAGACTAAGGTTGCTCACTTTCACAGCTAATAAGAATAGAGCTAATAAGCCAGCGGCTACAAATAAGCCTACAGCAAGTTCCAAAGTAGTGGATTGTTTCATAATTTAGTTACTAAATCCCAAACATTAATGCGGTAAGTAAAAAATCTAGTGCCAATATCGAAAATGCGGAATACACTACGGTGCGAGTAGTTGCTTGAGATATTCCTTCTGAAGTAGGAACGCTATCATAACCCTCAAAAACTGCAATCCAGCTTAATACAAAACCAAATACAATACTCTTCACAACACCATTTAATACGTCACCTCTCCAGTCAGTGGAATCCTGCATATGTGTCCAAAATGCACCTTGATCTACGCCGAGTAAGCCTACCCCTACAAAATACCCTCCTAGAACCCCGATTGCAATAAATATGGATGTCAAAAGAGGCATGGAAAAGCAGCCTGCTAAAAATCTAGGAGCAATAATCTGACGCATAGGATCAACTGCCATCATTTCCAAAGCAGATAATTGTTCTGTAGCTTTCATTAATCCGATTTCTGCAGTAAGTGCTGATCCAGCCCTCCCAGCAAAAAGCAATGCACTAATTACAGGACCTAACTCTCTAACCAAAGTTAGAGCAACCATAGCTCCAAGCGATTGTTCAGCTCCAAATTTTGTTAGTGTAGTATAGCCTTGTAATCCTAAAACCATACCAACAAAAAGACCTGAAACTATGATAATAGACAAGGTCAAAACACCCACAGAATATACTTGAGTAGCTACTAAAAAGGGGCGTAAAAACAAAACAGAGCTACTCAGTAATAGCCTTATTAAAAAGAGGCAACTTCCACCTAAACGCCGGAGAGTACTTAATCCCCGTCGACCTAGATAGCGAATAAATTTAACCACCAAAATCCTCGAGTTATATAAAAAGTTGCTAGTTAACGAGCTTAAATAGCTTATCCCAAATCATTTAAATCATCTATCCATATCTAACAAGTCTTTTCTATAGTCCTCGCCAGGATAATGAAACGGTACAGGACCATCAGGTAATCCCTGTATAAATTGCTTAGTGGCTTCTTGAACAGACGTTTTAATTTGATTAGGAGTACCTTGGTCTATAATTTTACCATTGGAGAGAATATAGATATAGTCAGAAATCGATGCTGCCTCCTGAACATCATGAGAAACTATGATGCTTGTGAGTCCGAGAGTATCGTTGATAGATCGGATAAGATGTAATAAAGCTCCCATAGAAATAGGATCCTGTCCAGTAAAAGGCTCATCATACATAATCATCATAGGATCTAATGCAATCGCTCTAGCTAGAGCCACACGACGTGCCATCCCACCCGAAAGCTCACTAGGCATCAAATGGCGAGCGTTACGTAATCCTACTGCTTGAAGTTTGATAAGTACCAGATCTCTGATCATCGACTTAGATAGATAAGTATGCTCTCGTAGAGGAAAAGCAACATTATCAAATACAGAAAGCCCAGTAAGTAAAGCACTGCTCTGAAACAACATACCTATACGCTTGCGTAGCGTATATAGTGCTTTATTTGATAAGTTTGCAAGGTCTTGACCGTCTATTTTGATAATGCCTTGAGTAGGAGATAATTGTTTTCCAATGAGGCGAAGTAAAGTGGTTTTCCCAGTGCCGCTAGGGCCCATAATTGTTGTTATTTTTCCTCTTTCAATATTAATGTCAACGCCATTAAAAATGGATCGTATCCCTCTGGAAAAATGCATATTCTGCATTGTAACTAGCCGATTGTCAGATTTCATAGGATATAATCTAAATAAGTGCTATATCGGAAATTTATTTGTTTTCATTTAATTGCATACTACAAATGCATAAATTTATGAAGTTCATTTCATATCTTCAATATATGATCTACACTGATACAAAATCTGCTACTTAAGGAATTTTCAACAATGGCTTTTTGAAAGCAGAGCTCTAATATAATACTAAAGCAATAGGACAGGAAATGCTGTATAAAGTTTTTTAAAATATTTAAGTGTATTAACTAAATTTGATAAGATGTATGAGAGTTACTTTTTTTAGGCGGCTTTAATAAAATTATGAATAAAACATCAGTAGCAGGATGGCATACCAAGTTCGGGTTATTACTACTTATAACTATATTAGCTGGCTGTGGTAGTACTACAAAAATAGCAGCCCCTGATCCTAGAGATCCTTTTGAGCGATTAAATCGCACTGCTTATAAAATGAATGAAGTCACAGATCGCCTTCTGATGAAGCCTGTTGCTAAAGGGTATCAAAAAGCCGTTCCTGGCCCTATTAAAAAGGGAATTCATAATTTCTTTGGTAATATTGATGATGTTATTGTTCTAGTGAATGATTTTCTGCAAGGAAAATTCCAGCATGGAATTACTGACATGGCACGAGTGCTGACAAATAGTACCGTAGGCCTAATTGGATTCGTTGATATGGCATCTTTAGGGGGAATGAAAAAACATAATGAGGACTTTGGTCAAACCCTTGCTGTTTGGGGCGTGAAACCTGGTCCTTATCTGATTATGCCAATGAGTGGTCCTTCTACTGTTCGGGATGCTATCGGATATGGAATGTATGGTGCTGCTTGGCCTATCACTTATTTTCCTAGCCTAGGCATTCGCCTGGGCTTAAGTGCAGTGCGAACAATAGATATGAGGGCAAATTTACTAGCTGCTAAGGATATACTTGATGAATCCTCCTTAGATCCTTATGTTTATATGAGAGAGGCATATTTTCAACGTCGAGAATTTGAAATTCATGATGGTAAAGTACCTGCAAAAGATTCCTATGATAATTTTGATTTTGACGACAGTGATGATGATGAAGATTCTGCAAGTAGAAATCTTCTCTTTAAACAGTATTACTCTTTAGTGTCTAAACCTACTGATCCTGTTTTCCCAGAGCACTTTACTCCTGCACGCCCATTAAAAAAGAAACCAGATCTTAATAAGGAAGGAATTCCTGGTGATAAATTAGTTTCTAATAATTGATATCTACCTCTCCTCTACATGGAGTTTTCTATAAATTGATTTCTTAAATATCCTCTATATCCTTACTTTTTAAGTATGGATACTAAAATAATTCAGTTAGGTATTGCTGTTCTTGAAACTGAGGCTAAAGCAATAGCTGATCTTAAAACTAGAATTGACAGCAATTTTATAGCTGCATGCAAGTATATGCTCTCTTGTACTGGGCGAGTTATTGTTTTAGGTATGGGGAAATCAGGTCATATTGGCAGTAAGATTGCGGCAACCTTAGCAAGTACTGGAACACCTGCCTTTTTTGTACATCCCGGAGAAGCAAGCCATGGTGATTTAGGGATGATTACTGATAAAGATGTAGTACTTGCCCTCTCCAACTCTGGAGAAACTGAAGAGATTTGTATGCTGATTCCCCTAATTAAACGCTTGGATATCCCTTTAATTGCATTGACTAGCCGATCTCAGTCAACCTTAGGAAAAATGGCGGATGTGCATATTAATATTAGTGTTGCGCAAGAAGCTTGTCCTTTAGGGTTGGCACCTACGGCAAGCACAACAGCGACCCTTGCAATGGGTGATGCATTAGCCATTGCATTATTGGAATCTAGAGGGTTTACCAAAGAGGATTTTGCACGATCTCACCCTGGGGGACAGCTAGGTCGACGTCTTTTACTGCATATTAGAGATATCATGCACCAAGGTACAGATATTCCAATAGTTAGGGATCATGACCTTTTGAGCCAAGCTTTGTTAGAGATGACCTCTAAGGGGTTAGGTATGACAACTGTTATAAATAATGCAGGAGAACTCGTAGGAATATTTACTGATGGGGATTTACGCCGATCTTTAGATCAAGGGGTAGACATTCATCACACTTTGATCGCACAAGTAATGACAGTGAATTATAAATCTCTAGGTCCTGACCAACTTGCTGTAGAAGCATTAAGTATTATGGAGCGTTACCGAGTTAATGCCTTACCTGTCGTAGAATACTCAACTCAAAAATTAGTGGGTGCTTTAAATATGCACGATTTACTCCGTGCAGGTGTTTTATAAAAAAATAGTAATTGAATTTTATGGACGATCTTTTTACTAAAGCTTCGAAGATTAAACTAGTTATTTTTGATGTAGATGGTGTTTTAACCGATGGAGGACTTTTTTTTGATTCTAATGGACGAGAAAGTAAAATCTTCTATTCTAGGGACGGTCATGGAATGAAAATGCTACAAAATACCGGAGTCAAAATTGGAATTATTACAGGACGTACCTCTGATGCTGTTCGTCAAAGAGCAAAAGATTTAGGTATTGTTTGTGTATATCAGGGGCAAAAAGTAAAATTAGCTGCCTATAAAGAATTGATTGATGAGCTTAAATTTGAATCTTATGAAACTGCTTATGTAGGAGATGATATAGTAGATCTAGGTGTTATGAAACAAGTAGGCTTATCAATTGCCGTGCAGGACGCTCATCCTCTAGTAAAAGAGCAGGCCCATTGGATAACCCCTAATGTAGGAGGAAAAGGGGCTGCTCGTGATGTTTGTGAACTCATCATGAAGGCACAGAATACCTTCCAATCCCAATTGGAGTAGTACTATTAGTCGTCGATTCCAATTCAGAAGTATTGTTACAGTCCTTTCTATTATCTTCTTGATAAGCTGGACAACTTTAATAAAAAAACCGCTCCCCAAAAAAGTTGGCCATAGTCCACACAATAAAAAATATAGTATTGACTACTTCATGGATAACTTTATATCCACTGGAATAGATGAGCAAGGATTACCACATCATACTTTAAGTGGCCCTAGGATGGTTCATTACTCTGACAATGATGTGATTGATGTAACTACTCCTTATATCGTCTTTTATCAGAAAGATGTTTCTCCAAAATGGAGTGCTATTTCTGAAAGAGGGCTGACTAAAGGTAACAGTGATAGAATTTTCCTTGTAGGAAAGGTAGTTATTCACCAGCTAGATGAAAATGGTATCGAACTAGATGATATGACAATTTTTACTAGAAATGTAAGGATAGAATTGGAGAAAGAATATGCTGAAACTAGCCAACCAACCACTATGTTTAGTCCTTCAGGGAGAACAGATTCGGTAGGTGCTCGACTCTATTTTAATGAAGATCGAGTAGAGCTCATATCACAGGTTAAAGGAGATTATGTATCAACAGGTAAGCCTTAGTTTTATTATTTTTGGGCTTATTATTTTAAATTTAAACTGGACAATCGTACTTGCCTCTAGCAATAGTACTGAAGAAAAACCTATTCATATTGATGCTAATCGTGGAGAGCTAGATGATCGTAAACAAACAGCTATCTATTACGGCGATGTTCATCTTACTCAAGATGATATGAAAATCGATTCTGATACTTTAACCATCTTCTATGATGAGAACAAAAAAATTGAAAAAATGATTGCAGTAGGAAAACCTGCATGGTTTCACCAATTACCTAGTGATGGCTCTAAAGAAACAAAGGCCAAAGCATTACGTATGGAATATGTAGATAATAAATCAATGATATATCTCTTTAAAGAAGCCCATGTATGGCAGGGAGAGGATGATTTTACAGGAGATTATATAGAGTATGATACCGAGCGTCGTATTGTTAAAGGGCAAGGAGGAGAAAAAGGAACAAGTACAGGGCGTATCCATGTAACAATTTATCCTAATGAAGAAAATAGTACTGCTCAAAAAGATAAATTAGGTTTTATAGCAAATACATCTAAGAAAGAGAAAAAAGTAACTAAAAACTCTTTACCAACTAATACAAACTTAGAGAATCATACTAGTAATAAAGAGCACCCTGAGCAAATAAAAAGCGATGGCTATACTAAGACAAAATTAAATCTTCGATCAGAGGCTAGTACAAAAACTAAAATATTAGCACTATTACCAGAACGTACACCTATCACTGTCCTTAAGACGAATGGCGAATGGTCCCAAATTACAGCTGCTATTAGCGGAAAAATTTTAAAAGGCTGGGTAGTCTCACGTTTTATTAATATTGAAGCTAAACATCAAGAGTTAGAGGACTTAAACTTATCAGAACCTCAGACTAAGATAATGCCTGAGAAAGATGACATTAATGCTAAAGAAGATATAAAACTGCCTAAGAATGAAACAATAGTTACAACAAAGGATAAAGGTACCTTAGAGATAATACCAGAGGATGAATTAAAATCTTCTGAAATAGAAAAGTATGAAATTGAAGAGACTCCAGCACTTGAGGGCGATCTCTCCGATGGGCGTACTAAAACATGGCTAAAACTACTTGATCGCCCTCATCGTAAAGGTAAAGAAACTGCTCTTATTCCGCCCCGAACTCAAGTGGTGATTTACGGTCATCAGGGACCTTGGGCTCATATTGCTACCCTTGTGAATGGAAAAGCAGTAAAGGGTTGGGTAAAAGAGAATGATATTCGGCTTAAAGAAGGGGATGATCTAGAAGAGTCATCCTAAATTTATGAATCATGTAGTAAATAAATTATCTATAAGCAAACTTGCTGCTAATCATCTTGCAAAATGCTACCAATCTCGCTGGGTGGTAAAAGACGTTTCAGTAGAGCTTTTAAGTGGTGAGGTAGTAGGTTTATTGGGCCCTAATGGTGCTGGAAAAACTACTTGCTTCTATATGATAGTAGGATTAGTTCCTCCAAATAAGGGGCAAATTTCTTTAAATCATCACAATATCACTCACTATCCAATTCATCGTCGTGCCAAGTTAGGTATTAGCTATCTTCCTCAAGAGGCATCTGTATTTCGTAAACTTACTGCAGCTGAGAATATTACAGCCATTGTTGAAACACGAAATAATCTAACCAAAGCACAACGTGATTACTTAGTAGATAGTTTACTTAATGAATTGCATATTACTCATGTAAGGAATACGCTAGGAATGAGTCTCTCAGGAGGAGAGAGAAGACGAGTAGAGATTGCAAGAGCATTAGCAGTAGAGCCACAATTTATATTGTTAGATGAACCATTTGCGGGTGTGGATCCTATTTCGGTGTTAGACATACAGGATATTATCCGCCACCTTACTGATAGAGGAATTGGCGTGCTTATCACTGATCATAATGTTCGAGAAACTTTAGGCATTTGTCAACATGCCTATATTGTGAATGCGGGAGAGGTGATTGCTAGTGGCAAGCCTCAAGAAATTCTTAATAATGAACAAGTCAAAGAGGTCTATCTAGGTCATAACTTTAATCTATAATATTTAGTACTTAAAAAATCATAATAAAAATGAAAACCGGACTCCAATTACGATTAAAACAACAGCTTGCATTAACCCCTCAATTACAACAATCAATTCGTTTATTGCAGCTTTCCTCAATTGATCTCCAAAATGAGGTTCAACAGATGCTGGAATCCAACCCACTATTAGAACAAGCTGAGCATGAAGAAGAACATGTTATAAATAATGAAGAATCTAAAGATTCAACCTCTACTCTACTAGAAGAGAATATACCTGAAGATCTTCCCATAGACGCAAATTGGAGTGATATTTATGATTACTCTTTATCTCCAAAACCATCTAAAGATGAGTTCCTCTTTGACATAGATAGTATTAAAAACACTCAAGAGACGCTACAAGAGCACCTACTCTGGCAAGCTTATTTAAATACTACGAGTGAAAGAGAATTTTTTATTGCTAGTAAAATTATTGATGCTATTAATGAACAAGGCTATTTAGATAGCTCGTTGAAAGAAATAATAGAAGCTATAGAAAAAAATATCGTAGTTGAATCTGAGGAAATTCAGGAAGTTTTATCTAAAATACGCAACTTTGATCCTCCAGGCATTGGTGCAAAGGATTTAAAAGAGTGTCTTTTATTACAGCTTAATCGCTATCCAACTGATACTCCATTATTAGATCTTACTAAGTGGCTTGTGCTACGCCATTTATCTGATTTGGCAGAGCGTAATTATGAAAAAATAATTAGGGCAATTAACTTATTGCCAATAGGAGAAGAGCTAAGTAGAGAAAAATTAGATTTAATATTAAAAATGATCCGTTCTCTTAATCCCTATCCAGGCTATCAAATACAATCCAATAAAACTGAATATATTATTCCCGATGTTTATGTCACCAAATCTAATGGTTGCTGGAAAACTGAATTAAATCCAGAGATCATTCCTCAGCTTAGAATCAATAGTTACTATAAGGATTTAACTCATAAAAATAATAATGCACCTGCTACGCAGAGTTATTTGAAGGATCAACTTCAGGATGCTCGCTGGTTTATTAAGGGAATACATGTTCGTAATGAAACTTTGCTAAAAACTGCTACCTGTATTGTTAAATATCAACGGAGATTCTTAGAATATGGCAATGAAATAGATATATGCCCATTAATATTACACGATGTTGCAAAATCTATTGCTATGAATAAATCAACAGTATCTCGTATTACTACTAATAAATATATGAATACTCCTTGGGGGGTTTTTGAATTAAAATACTTTTTTTCTAGCGGTATAAAAACAGAAAATGGTGAAGGTTATTCCTCAACTGCTATTCGTGCTGCAGTTAAAAAATTAATAGCACAAGAACCAGTAAATAAACCTCTAAGCGATAACGCTATTGCACTAGTGTTAGAAAAACAAGGTATTAAAATATCTCGTCGTACAGTTACAAAGTACCGGGAATTTTTGAATATTCCCACATCTAGTGAACGAAAAAAATCTTCATAAATTTTAATAAATATAGTTATTAACACTATATAAATTACTATGAAAATCTCTGAAATCCTTACCCCTGAACAAATTATTATTGATTCTTTGGCAAGCAGTAGTAAACAAGTACTAGAGCAGCTTGCTAAATTACTTTCCCATGGTACTTATGGGCTGGAGGTAACAGATATTTTAAGTCATTTACTAGGTAGGGAACGATTAGGAAGTACTAGTATTGGTAATGGTATTGCTATTCCCCATGCTCGAATAGAAGGAAGTCCATATACTATTGCAGCATTTATCCGTTTAAAAAACGGAATCGATTTTAATGCCATTGATAATAAACCCATAAGTTTATTTTTTGCTCTATTAGTACCTGAAAAATCTACAGATGATCATTTAAATTTACTTGCTCAGTTAGCAACCCTATTTCGTAATCCTAAACTGTGCCAATACTTGCAAGAAGTTAAAAATTCTCAAGATTTATTACAAACTCTAATAGAGTGGGACAACAAGCCGAGTTTATCTAAGTAACTTAGTGCTATAGTATTAGCTATTTAGATTCATGAATCTAGCTACTAATAATAGTATTATGACTCATGGTGTATTACTTGTTATATTTAACCTAGGCGTACTCCTTACAGGAGAGAGTCGAGTAGGTAAAAGTAGTCTTGCCTTAGAATTAATTCAACGAGGTCATCGCTTAATTGCTGATGATGTACCCATTTTCCATAAAGACAGCGATAACCAAAAATTAATAGGTAGCTGTTCCCCCATCCTACAAGATTTTCTTGAAATACCAAGTTTAGGTGCTGTTAATATTAGAAAAATATATGGGGAGCAAGCTATTATTTTTGAACACGCCCTTGATTTTGTAATCCATTTAGATATAGAGAAAGAAATAGAACCTCTCAGCCGTAATTTAGGGAAGTGGGAGCAACTTGGTATTTCAGTTACCCAACTTACACTACCAATTACAGAGCGATTACCATTAGCTTCTATAATAGAAATCGCTGTTCAAGATTATCAACTATATCAAAATGGCTATGATTCACTCTTAGAACTAGAACAGCGTCAGTGTATATAGTGTATTTTGAAAAATTAAGGATCGCTAAGTATAGGCTTTCATGAAATTACAAATTATTAGCGGGGTATCTGGCTCAGGAAAAAGTATCGTTCTTCATTTCTTAGAGGATCAGGGTTACTATTGCGTAGATAATCTGCCAGTTGATCTACTCCCCCATTTTGTAGAAAACGTGGATTGGAATAATCCTCATATTCATGGAGCTGTTAGCATTGATGTGCGTAATTTTTCACAAGAACTAGCACATCTTCCTCATATTTTAGAAAAAATTAAAAAGATGGGAGTAAAGTACTCCATAATCTTTCTTGACGCAGATGATGCAACTCTGCTTAGGCGCTTTAGCGAAACTCGTCGTAAACATCCCTTAAGTAATATTCCTTTAGCCAAAGCTATTCAAGATGAGCGAGATTTACTTGCAGTCATTACGCAAAGGGCAGATATTAAAATTGATACGACTAATACAAATATATATCAGCTTCAGCACCTCATCAATATATATATAGCAAATGATCGAACAACGGAAATGTCACTATTATTTCAATCTTTTGGATATAAACATGGCGTTCCGCTTGATGCAGATTTCGTATTCGATGTACGTTGTCTACCTAACCCATACTGGGAGCTGCATTTACGCTCTTTAACGGGGCAAGATAAAAGTGTAATTTCTTATCTTGAAAATCATAAGACAGTACTTCAGATGAAAGAGCATTTAATCCATTTTCTACAACAATGGTTAGCAGAATTTAAAAAAACAAATCGTAGCTATCTTACAATAAGTATTGGCTGTACCGGAGGTCAGCACCGATCAGTTTATTTAGTAGAACAATTAAAATCCCACTTTCAATCCATTCATAGTCATGTCCTTTGCTATCATCGGGATTTAGTATGATGGTAAGCGTATTACTGATCACTCATAATAATATTGGTTTAGCTTTACTTGATAGCGTAAGTGATGTATTAGAGTATCGCCCACAACAACTGGAATTGTTACGTGTTACTCGTACATCTAATCTAGACTCACTACAAGCACAGGCTCAATCTCTAGTGAATAATTTATTAGATAAAGGAGATGGAGTACTTATTCTAACTGATATGTATGGATCTACACCTAGTAATATTGCTTGCCGCTTGGCAAAAAAGAATCATATACAAGTTGTATCTGGGCTAAATCTACCTATGCTTATTCGAGTACTTAACTATCCTGAATTAAGTTTAGATGAATTAACAGGTAAAGCAGTAAGTGGTGGAGCACAAGGAATTTGTGTATGCAGCTAACAGGGAAAAATAAAAAATGGTAGAGGACAACATAACTATTATTAACAAGCGAGGGTTACACGCACGAGCTGCAGCTAAATTAGTAACTTTAGCTTCTAAATCTAAAAGTAAAATTACAATTAAATATAATGAAAAAGAGGCAAATGGCAAAAGTATTATGGGGATTATGATGTTAGCTGCGTCTCAAGGATCTTGCTTGCAAATTAACGTCTCTGGTGCTGATGAAGAAAAAGCACTTATCCAAATTAAAGAGCTTATTAATAATCGCTTTGATGAGGGCGAATGAGAAACAAAAAATTGAACCTAATAAATAAATTATATCTAGATAAGTACTATGGCGCTTGAATTACACGGTATCGGTGCTTCCCGAGGAATTAGTATAGGAAAATCCTATCTTTTAGTACAAGATCAACCTAAAGTTAATAAATATACACTTGCTCCTCCTCTCCTCGATCGAGAGATACAAAGATATCAAGCTGCGTTAGCTGCTGCTAAAAATCAACTGCATAGTATTTTAGAAAAAATCCCTGAGAGTATCTCTACTGATATTACTGCCTTTATTCACATGCGATTACTTATGCTTGAGGATAAAGCGTTTACAACTGCTCCAATCCAAATTATACAAACAGAATGCTGTAATGCCGAGTGGGCATTAAAACTACAGGGTGACATTTTAGCAAACGCCTTCAATGAGATGGAAGATGCTTATCTCAGAGATCGCAAAAGTGATGTAAATCACATCATTAATCGCATTTTGCATATTCTCATCAATCCAGAGAATTTTGGTTATGATTATCTTACCCGGCAGCTTAAAGATTGCATCGTACTTGCCAATGATTTAACGCTATCTGAAGTTATTTTGATGCAACAACAAGAAATTGCAGGATTTGTCACTGAGCACGGTGGCCATAACTCCCATTTAAGTATTCTTGCCCGTAGTTTAGGTATTCCTGCTATTGTTGGTCTACAAGGTGCTCAGCATTATATACAAGACAATGAATTAATTATCATCGATGGTGAGCAAGGCATCTTACTAGCAGGTGCACAAGATCTGCTTATTCAAAAAGCTCAAGAAAGAAAAACCGCCTATCAAAAGCGGCTTATTGGGCTTAATAAGCTTAGAAATCAGCGAGCTATCACTCTAGAAGGGACAACCATTAATTTAGAGGCAAACATTGAACTACCTGAAGAGTTACCTTTAGTGACCCAAGCGGGAGCAGAAGGTATAGGGCTTTATCGTACAGAATTTTTATATATTAACCGTACTTCACTTCCCGATGAAGAGGAACAATTAGAGGCTTATACTCGAGTCATTCATGCTTTAAATGGATCGCCAGTTACTATTCGTACCATTGATTTAGGTGCAGATAAAACCGTAGATGATCATGCTATTTCTGCTCCGATATCTACTAGTTCTTTAGGGTTACGTGCTATTCGTCTTTGCCTACGAGAGCCCAGTATTTTTCGCCCTCAGCTTAGAGCTATTCTCCGAGCTTCAGCCCATGGGCCTGTACGCCTATTGCTACCTATGATATGTACTTTACAGGAAGTAAAGCAAACTATAGTCTTACTTAAAGAGTGTAAACAGGAATTGAAACGACAAGGATTAAAATATGATCCTAATTTACCTATCGGTGCAATGATTGAGATTCCTTCTGCAGCTATTTGTGCGGATATCTTTGCTCAGCATCTGGATTTCCTCTCCATTGGTACCAATGATCTTATTCAATACACACTGGCAATTGATCGAATTGATAATGAGGTAAATTATCTTTACACACCTTTACACCCAGCGGTACTACAGCTTATTTATCATACGATTTCTGCAGGAGAGAAAAGAAACATAAGTGTTTCTATGTGTGGAGAGATGGCAGGTGATGTACATTATACTCGCTTACTTCTTGCTCTGGGGTTAAGGACTTTTAGTATGCACCCTTCCTCTTTATTGGAAGTAAAGCAAATTATAGCAAAGAGTAACCAGCAGGAACTGTCAAAAGTTACTCAGCAGATCCTAAATTGCCATGAGTATTCTGAAATACAAATACTATTAGAACATCTTAATAAAGATTTAATTACTCAATCGCTTATTTCTTAAACTATCAAATATTAATAGTTAGGTTGTTGATTAAATAATTTTCAACAGCACCTTTAAGTGTGGACTATAGCTTAGCTTTATATAAGCTCCTTTTAAATTATCTTAGATTTTATTAAAAGCGTAAACCGTCACAATTTGTGGCATTTTTACTTCCTAAGATCTATATATTTTCTCAGGTGTAGATTATATTTAGAAGTATAATGTATATATATATTTAAAATAAAAGAAATAAATTATATTTTTAAGGTAGCTAATAAAAATAGGTATATATGATTACTGAAAAAACCATCGAAAAAAATAATAATCAAAGTGAACAGCAGGGTAAAAAAGCAGATAATTCAAGCTCAGATGTAAAAAATTGATCTAAGAATCAATTTAAAAAAAATTAGTTGTATTTTTTGATGGTACATGGAAGCAGGAAAATACAGATACCCCTACAAATGTATTTAAACTTTTTGAAGCTACCTGTAGTTACAGTATTAATATTGATAGTTTTCTCAAGTCTGAGGAAGAAAATAGCGATAAGAGTGAGGATATAAAGAACGATAAGAGCAAAAAAACGGAAAAGGATTACCCATACCCACAGCTCGTTCACTATGTTCGTGGCGTTGGTACAGGAGTATTGGATCGATTGATAGGGGGTGGAACTGGTTTTGGTATATCTGATCATATTAAAGATGGTTATCGATTTATTGTGAGTAATTACCATCCCGGAGATGAAATATTCGTTTTTGGATTTAGCCGAGGAGCTTATTCAGCCAGAAGTTTAGTCGGTCTTATTAATAAAATGGGTATTTTAAAACGTGCAAACCTTAATTTAGTAGATGAAGTTTATAAACACTATGAAGACCCATTTTATCGCCAAAAAACAATGGAACAAGAGAAAAATACTTCAGATGGAAAAAATAAGGGGCAATTCCTATTTCTTCAAATCATAGCACAAGGCTCTAAATACTTAGATCAGATAGAACCAAGATCTTATGTAAAGATACAAAAATTTAGAAATAAATATAATCACAGGGTACATAACGTATACCCCGAAGATAGTGCTGAATATCATAAAATTCAGAAGACAGAGGAATTTCAGAAAAAGATAGATCAGGCAAAGGCAGAGACAAATTCGGCAGATAGATATGAATTATATAAGATAGATAGGGCAGAGAAAGTTCAGTTTTTAGGTGTGTTTGATACAGTGAGTGCTCTAGGATTACCTACCTCTATATTGTCTTTTTTTGTCAGAAAATTCTTTAAAACAGGCTTTCACGATGTCTATGTCAGCAATATTGTTCAAGGTACTTATCATGCACTTGCTGCAGATGAAAATCGTTTTATATTTCGACCAACCCTATTTAGATCAAAAAATAGAAACATCTATGATGATTTTTACTTTGATCAGAAGTGGTTTACCGGTATCCACTCTAATGTGGGTGGTGGATATAGGGAAGATGGAATGAGCAATGTATCCTTAGAATGGATGGCAGAAAAAGCTGAGAAAAATCATAAGTTACATCTCGATCTCAATAGAATACCTAAATCTCAGTACAATTCTAGTATTAATAGCACATTCTCAGACTTGAAAAATGAACTTAGCCTTGGGTATCGTATCGGATTTGTACTATTTATAAAACTACTAACCTTTCTTTTTGACTTTGTTCCATATGAGTTTAAAATGGAACATTTAAATTACCATTTAAGTAAGTTCAGAGAGTCAGATGTTTCTGATTCAGATGCTTCTGGTTTTAATAGCTATAGAAAAATATATCAAGATGCATTTTTAGCTAAACATAAACATGAATATCAAGCAGCAGAGTTCGAAGAGCAATACAAGGGCATATATAACGATCTTAAAGGCATCAAAAAACAAATATATGAGCTAAATGCTGATAATACGGATAAGGATAATTTTGAAAAGGATTATCAAAATACCATTAAAAATGCTGTAAGCCTGTTCAGAGATATTACTAAGCAAGATCCTATTAGTGAAGAAGATGCTAGAAGCCTTCTTACATATATGATGGAGGGTTTGCTTTTTAAAGAAACTAAAGAAGAGTATATAAAAGAATTTGAGGGTGCGTTTTTCGCAGAGTGCAAAAAGAAATATATAGAAGGGTATAACATAAAAGAATACAACAAAAAAAATTATGCTTTAGAGAAAAATTGGAGGGAAGATAACAAAAAGTGGCAACTGGAGTATAAAAAGTTATTATCTAACTTAAGCTGGACAGGCAATTATCGTCGCCCTATCAGTCACAATGAGCTGACAAGCGTTCATATATCTTACTTTCTCAAAATTATGCAAGATAGTCGTTATAGGAAAAGAAAAGAATCAACATTTAAAAAGATAAAAAACTATTAAAAAGATAAAAAACTATATAATATCTGTATGGGATAGGTAAATTTTATCTATACTCTTATATAAGCTTATAATCTAACAAAAATCTTTCAAGGGCTAAAGTAAATAACCTTTATTTCTATGATGAAAAGCAGTGCTTTACCTATTTTTAGCTGGGCTTTTATTATTACTATTCTATGGATAGGTTTTATTCTAGCCGTTAGTTTTTTCGAAACCCCGCTAAAATTCTATGCCTTATTGCTCACCGTACCTGCTGCTATTCAAATTGAGTATGTTTTGTTTCATGCTCTAAATCTAGTTGAAATTGTGTTTGCAGCAGTGATGCTTGGCACAGCCTATTATGGAGAAGGATCTAGAAAAACAACTTCTCTAACAATAAGTATAGCCATTTTGCTAACTATTCAAACTGCCTTCTTATTTTTCATGCTAGATCCCAAAACCTTAGCTATGGTACATGGCGTAGAGACTATGGCTAGTCCTTACCATATTGTGCATATGGTTATTGCGGGGCAAATTATTAGAATGACCACTTTGCCTGCCCATCACATTATGTACATTATTATAGAAATAGTTAAAGTAGTACTACTTGTAATGCTTGTATTTAGTCAATTCCAAGATTTGAGAGATAGGATAAATCAAATTATTAAAGAGGAAATTGAAAAAGCTAGCCATTCTGCATGGTAAATAAGTTTATATCATAAATAGCTCTATATATTATATTTTTCTTTGCTAATTATACGTTTCTACAGTTTTTATAAAAAATTGTTAGAATTGTATTTTACGTAAAATAAAAAATATAATAGGAGATAATATGAAAGAGCTATGTGCATTATTGGGACCCATCTTTAATATCGCATTCATTGGGTTTTTATTAATACTGAGCATAAATTTAACCTTAGTTTCACAGGCACAATCGGCAACTAAAAAAAATCTTATTCCTGATTCAGGAGATAAGATTTATAAATTTTCATTAAGCGGTGATCAAGAAGTACCTGCGGATAATAGCCAAGCAAGCGGTCATTGCACAGCACTTTTAAGGAAAAATCAGATTACTTTTGAAATAATTTGTAATCATGATATTAAAAACCCAACTGTTGCCCATATTCATAAATCCCATCCTGGCACAGACAGAAGTATTATAATCATGCCATTTGAGGCTGCTGAAAGTCCTATAGAGCAAACATTTACCCTAGCTCAAAATATAACTAATGAATTACTCTTAGGTAATCTCTACATCAACATACACTCTAGAGAGTTCCCAAATGGGGAAATTAGAGGCCAAATCAAAAACTAATAGAACTTAGACAGCTATGGCTGGTAATACGATAGGTAAGCTTTTTACCGTAACTACTTTTGGCGAAAGCCATGGTCCTGCTTTAGGATGTATTGTTGATGGTTGTCCTCCCGAGCTTGATCTATGTGAAGCAGATATACAAATAGACTTGGATCGCCGCCGCCCTGGTACATCCCGCCACACTACCCAGCGTCGTGAATTAGACGAAATTAAAATCCTTTCAGGGGTATTTGAAGGAAAAACGACCGGCACCTCCATTGGTCTTATAGTAGAAAATACCGATCAACGCTCTAGGGATTATGAAAAAATCAAAGATTTATTCCGCCCTGGGCACGCTGATTATACTTACCATCATAAATATGGAATTCGAGATTATCGAGGCGGTGGACGATCCTCAGCTCGTGAAACAGTTATGCGTGTGGCTGCAGGGGCAATTGCTAAGAGATATTTAGCTAACCAGCATAATATACAAATTCGAGGCTATTTAGCCCAGTTAGGTCCAATTAAAGCAGAAAAACTAGATTGGAAGGTTATCGAGCAAAATTCTTTTTTCTTTCCGGATTCAGAGAAAATATCTCAACTAGAAGCATATATGGATGCTTTGCGTAAGGAAGGTAATTCCATTGGTGCTCGGATAAATATTGTAGCTATGGGTGTTCCATCAGGTCTTGGAGAACCTGTCTTTGATCGGCTAGATGCCGATCTTGCTCATGGATTAATGAGTATTAATGCAGTAAAAGGAGTGGAAATTGGATCTGGCTTTGAGGTAGTTACTCAAAAAGGAACGGAACATCGGGATCCTATTACGCCTAATGGTTTTTTAAGTAATAATGCAGGAGGAATTTTAGGTGGAATATCTACCGGTCAAGATATTATTGCCAGCATTGCACTAAAACCTACTTCGAGCCTTAGATTACCTGAGCAAAGCATTAACATTCATACGGAACCAGTAGAAGTAGTTACTACAGGACGCCATGATCCTTGTGTTGGTATTCGTGCTACTCCGATTGCCGAAGCTATGGTAGCCATTATTTTAATGGATCATCTGTTAAGACATCGTGGACAAAATGGTGCTAAAGCATTAGAGTAATCATCCTTTACCAGCTTTAATTCCAATTTATTTCACTTTATAAGTGATTATCTTAGCAATCCTATTTTAGGAGCGTATCTATTATGATCTATTATTTTTTACTTTTTTATTTGTTTTTTGCTGCACTTATGTACCTCATAGCTAAGAGAAAAGGACAAGATCCTATATTTTGGGCAGGTTTGGGGTTATTTTTTGGTCCTCTTGCACTGCTTTTTCAGCTATTTTCAAAAAATATTACTGAAGCCTATAGAAAATTAGCTAAAAATAAATTTTGGGCTTAATTTGTAAAACATTATACCCCTCCCTTCCCTAAGGAGGGGTATTACGAAAGGGGTAGTCGAAAACGCTATGAGTGATAAGGCTGGCTTAACTCATGGACTGAATCGACAAGATAAGCAACTTTCTCTGGATCAATAGTAGGATGAATGCCATGGCCTAAGTTAAACACATGACCATTTCCTGATCCGTAATCTTTTAAAATGGTTGCTACTTCTTGATGAATTCGCTTCTTTGAAGTATATAGCACACAGGGATCCATATTGCCTTGCAAGGCTACTTTTTGTCCTACTTGATCTCTTATTTTAGTTAAAGATACAGTCCAATCTAGACCTAGGGCATCACAGCCAGAATTTGCGATTTGATCTATCCACAAACCGCCCCCTTTAGTAAATAAAATAACCGGTACTCTACGCCCTTCATACTCTCTAGTTAGCCCTTGAATAATTTGGGACATATAAGATAAGGAGAATTCCTGATAATCCCTATTACTTAGAGCGCCGCCCCAAGTATCGAAGATCATCACAGCTTGAGCTCCTGCCGCTATTTGAGCATTAAGGTAGGAAATAACAGATTGAGCAAGAGTGCTTAGTAAGTGATGGAGCAATTTAGGTTGATCAAATAGTAAGCTTTTAATTAAGGTAAATTCCCTACTTGATTCTCCTTCTACCATATAACACGCTAAGGTCCACGGACTGCCAGAAAAACCAATCAGCGGTACTTTACCGTCTAATTCTTGGCGAGTAAGCCTAATGGCATCCATAACATAGCGAAGTTCTGTTTCTGGATCGGGTACGCCTAAAGCATGAATCTGGCTTTCCGTTCTTACAGGTCGTTCAAAACAAGGGCCTTTACCTTCAGTAAAATATAAACCTAGCCCCATAGCATTTGGAATTGTCAAAATATCGGAAAAAATGATTGCCCCATCTAAATTAAAGCGACGAATAGGTTGCACTGTTACTTCACAGGCAAGCTCTGGGGTAGTACACATAGTTAAAAAATTGCCTGCTTTTGCTCTAACCTCGCGGTACTCAGGAAGATAACGCCCTGCTTGTCTCATAATCCATATTGGGGTTTTATCTACAGGTTGCCTCAGCAAAGCACGTAGCAAGCGATCATTTTTCAACACGGTCATTGGTAGAATTTTTTCCTAAATTAATATTCTTAAAATTTTTAACTATATATTGAGTTATAAACTATTTGCCTTATCTAATATGGATTGGGCCATTGCTTGCCGATCAGCAGCTACTCGTTTAGCAAGATTCTTATCGCTAAGACTTAAAATTTGCGCGGCTAGATAAGCGGCATTTTTTGCCCCGGCTTTACCAATAGCAACACAAGCAACGGGGACACCTCCGGGCATTTGCACTGTAGATAATAGAGCATCCATACCATTGAGAGGACCTCCTGCCATAGGTACGCCAATAACAGGTTTTAGGGTATTTGCAGCGACTGCACCAGCAAGATGAGCTGCTAATCCTGCCGCAGCAATAAATACCCCACATCCTCGCTTATCTGTCTCTTTTACATAGAAAGCAGTAGCTTCTGGCGTTCGATGGGCAGAAGTGATCCGTACCTCAAAAGGGATAGCTAAAGTTTTGAGTACATCTAAGGTAGATTCCATAACAGGCAGGTCAGAATCTGACCCCATTAGTACAGCAACAAAAGGAAGGGACATTTAACTATTCTCCTCTAAACATGATAGTAGGTTATTTTTTTGCTTTTTTAGAGCGGCTAGTTTTCGGTTTTTCAGATGCTTGCACAAGAAGACCTTGTATCGCAGTTAAGGTAAGCTCTTCAGCACTTTGATCTTTAGGAATTCTGGCATTATTCTTTCCATCAGTAATATAAGGGCCATAGCGCCCATTAAGAATTTGAATATTTACTTCTGGAAAATCTTTAATAATCTTCTTAGCATCTGCAAGTTTTTTTTCTTCTATTAAGTGTATCGCTTGCTCTAAGGTAATGGTGTAAGGATCCTCTTTACCAATGGAAATATATTTTGAACCATATTTAATATAAGGCCCAAAACGGCCAACACTTGCAATCACTTGATTTCCATCAGGGGTTATACCTAACTCTCTAGGTAATTTAAATAATTCTATGGCTTCCTCTAGAGTGATCGTTTCAATTTTTTGATTAGGACGTAGTCCAGCAAATTTTGGCTTTTCCTCACTTTCCTTAGATCCAATCTGTACATAAGGACCATAGCGCCCCATCCGGGCAGATACTGGATTCCCACTTTTCGGATCAATTCCTAATTCTCGAGCTTGAATAGCTTCCTCTCGGCTGACGCTCTGCTCTTTTTGCTGAATTTGGTTATAAAATGGTCCCCAAAATTTCTCTAAAATGGGAATCCAATCTTTTTCAGCTCGGGAAATCGCATCTAAATCATCTTCTAGGCGGGCAGTAAAATCATAATCAACATAAGGATTAAAATGTTCGGTAAGGAAATGATTGACTACCCTTCCTACATCGGTAGGATGAAAGCGTTTATTTTCTAGAACTGTGTACTCCCGCTGTTGTAGCGTAGAAATAATGGTAGCATAAGTAGAAGGCCTGCCAATGCCGTACTCTTCTAAGGTTTTTACTAAACTTGCCTCAGAATATCGAGGGGGCGGTTCAGTAAAATGCTGTTCAGGTCTAATTTGGATTAAATTAACTTTATCTCCCTCTTTTAAAGGAGGGAGAATTTTTTGCCCTTCCTCTTTTAAATCATCTTTTTTTTCTTGATAAACCATCATATAGCCAAGATAAGCAATCGTCGCACCAGTTGCACGAAATATATTTTCATTTTCGTTGTCTTTAGATATAGTTTGTGTACTAAGGTTTATAGCTACCATATCGATTAGGGCAGAGTTCATTTGACAGGCAATGGTTCGCCTCCAAATAAGCTCATAGAGCTTAAACTGTTCAGGCTTTAAATAAATTTTTACAGATTCTGGTGTTCGATACGCCGAAGTAGGTCGGATAGCCTCATGGGCTTCTTGGGCATTTTTTGCTTGGGTCTTAAATACTCTTGGTTGGTTTGGTAGATCATTTTTACCAAAATGTTGTGTAATAAAACTACGTAATTCCTCTATAGCTTCTTGGGCCAAATTAACTGAATCTGTACGCATATAAGTAATTAGCCCTACAGCACCTTCTTCGATACTAATTCCTTCATAGAGTTGCTGGGCAATGCTCATAGTATACTTTGCAGAAAACCCAAGTTGGCGAGAGGCTTCCTGCTGTAAGGTAGAGGTAATAAATGGAGCGGTAGGATTGCGGCGACGCTGTTTTTTCTCAACTTTTGTTACGTAGAGCTTTCCTTGAGCTATTTGAGTAAGTTGATTTACTATTTCTTGGGCTTGAGTGCCATTTTCTATATCAAATTGTTTTAGCCGCCTTCCATTTAGATAAGCTAATTTAGCAATAAATTTTTCTTTATTTGATTCCACATCTGCTTCAAGAGTCCAGTATTCTCGAATCTTGAAATCTTCTATCTCCTGCTCTCGCTCGCAAATTAACCTTAACGCAGGACTTTGTACTCGTCCTGCAGATAGCCCTCGATGAATTTTTTTCCAAAGTAAGGGGGAAAGATTAAACCCTACTAAATAATCTAAGGCACGGCGAGCCTGTTGTGCATTGACTAAATCAATAGAAATATCTCGAGGATGAGTAATCGCTTCCTTGACCGCATTTTTAGTAATTTCATGAAATACTACTCTTTTGGTCGTTTTATTAGCCAGTAATTTTTTGCTTTTAAGCAACTCAAGTAAATGCCAAGAAATAGCCTCTCCCTCCCGATCCGGGTCTGTTGCAAGAAAAAGGGTATCTGCAGTTTCTAAGGCTTTTCCAATAGCATTGACATGGCGGCTATTTTTTTCAATCTCTTGGTACTTCATCATAAACCCATTCTCTGGATCTACTGCACCTTTCTTAGGAATAAGATCTCGTACATGACCATAAGAGGCCATAACTTCAAAATCTTTTCCTAGATATTTTTTTATCGTCTTAGCCTTGGCAGGCGACTCTACAATGATTAAATTTTTACTCAAAATTAGTAACTACAATAATCTAAAATGCTTTTTTATAACTATTAATGTTTAATGCAGTGGATAATTAATACCATCAAAAATAAAATCCTCGATCCATGGATTGATAGACTCTCCTTTAGGTTGATGGGAAAGTACCATAAGAATTACCCACTTTAATTGTTCTAAGGAAAATTCCTCTGATCCTAATTCCATTACTCGTTCAATAACTAGCTCTCGAGTCATAGGATCTAAAATGCCCACTTGCTCAAGTAACAATAAAAATCCTTGACACTCAGGATTAAGTTTTTTTTGCTCTGCTGTAGTGAAAATCCGAATCGAAGTACTTTCTGCTAAAAGCTTCTTAGATTCTTCATTGTACTGGGGTATTACTAATCTCTCTAACCAATTAAATGCTTTATCAATCTCAGTATGATGAAAGCCAGCTTGAGCTAATTCTATAGAAAGCGATTCCTTATTAAGCTGCTGTCCAGCTTCATTATCTATATGTTGTTGAAATAAATATACAAGGATATTAAATATACTCTCTTTCATAACTGATCTCCTCGATTGCAGCGAATATAACACCCTCCAGGTAATGCAGTAATAAAGCCCTGCAACTCTAGCACTAATAGTATGGAGGAAAGTTCCTCTACAGTTAACTGGCATCGCTCAACTAGAGCATCTATAGGTACAGGATCATACCCTAATTTATTCAAAACGTTTTTATACTCTGATTCTATATTCTGTAAATCTTTATTATTAGAAGAATCTAAATATGGCTGATTAGCTGCAATAAAACCTACCAAAGATTTTAATTCACCCATAATATCTTGGGCAGTTTCTACTAATTTAGCCCCCTCTCGAATTAGCCGATGACATCCTTTAGATAAAGGATTATGAATAGAGCCAGGAATCGCAAACACTTCTCTACCCTGTTCAGCAGCAAGCCGAGCAGTAATAAGCGATCCGCTCTGGGTGGCAGCTTCAATTACTAAAATCCCTAAACTTAATCCACTAATAATTCGATTACGCCGTGGAAAATTTTGAGCGAGGGGTGGAGTACCGATAGGAAACTCTGATACAAGTGCTCCATTTTCTCTGATCTTTTGAGCTAAATCTCGATTACGAGCAGGATATACCCTATCTAAACCGGTACCAACTACAGCTATAGTAGGTAGGTTACTAGCAAGAGAGCCTTGGTGTGCGGCTGTATCTATACCAACTGCTAATCCGCTATTAATAAGCAACCCTGACCTTGACAAAGAATGGGAAAATTGGTGTGCTGTCTCTTTACCATTTGATGAAGGATTACGACTACCTACAATTCCCAATTGTGGTAATGAAAGTAATTCTAGGCTGCCCTCAATAAATAAAACGGGGGGTGGATCAGTAATTTCCTTTAGCAAAGGAGGATAATCCTTATCAGCTAGAGTCAATATACAACGATTAGACTGTTGCTCTAACCATTGTAAATCTCTAGTAACACCTTCCCAATCCGGTTTATGTAAGGAGTCTAATATTTTAGCACTCAGACCAGAGAATTTATTTAAATTTGAAAAAACTGTTGCAGGCGTACCATATTTTTCTAATAGATATGAGAAATTTTTACTACCGATCCCAGGGGTGCGGTATAGTGCTAGCCAGTAGGATAATTCTTGAGTCAAATCAACTGTCAAAATTACTAAGTTATAAAGTACGCACAATATCGTAAATATTGATGGGTAATTCTGTTCGAAGCATTAATCCATAACTAATATGATTAAAAGTGCGAAAAACTATTATTTCTCCTGCATATTTATTAGGCAATTTAATTCTATTTTGTTCAGATGGAGAGTGGTAGATATCATATACTATCTCTCCTCTTTGATATACAGAAAGTACTGCCCCAGGATTTATACCATCTTTTAATCCTAAATTAAGTACAAGTGCTTGATGCTCATCAATTTGAGAAATTCCTCCTACAATTGCAATAATTTTTCCCTCCAAGGAGGTTGATAGTTGATGGGGAGATAAACTATCAAATTCATTGCTTATGGGTAATAGATAATCTCCTACCAAAATTTCTTCCCTAGTATTTAGCACGCTGAGAATAGCAGGATCCCCAAGTTGTTTTATTCGGGCACCTGCAATGTATATTGCTTGATAGCCTAATATTTCGTTAGGATTATCTGGATTTAAATAAACCTCTCCTTTTCGATAGATACCATAATTTCTAATACTAGTATTTTGTACATTTTGGGCATAAATTTCATCGCCAGTACTTGAGATTAAGTGTTCTCTACTGCCGGAGATAATATAAGGTGCATGAATAATGGTGCTTTTACTTACTATTCTATGGTGTAATAGAGATTGTCGAAGCGATTTAAGTGATTCAGTGGAAATACTACTATAAAGTTCAAGAGATCGGCTTTGCGGGGAAATTTTATGTACTGGAAGAGGTGGATGATCTAGGGTTGTTTCTTCAGCTAGGGTAGAATTTCCCCACACTGTAAATACTAGGGTGTGTATATACAGCAAGATAACAAATAATTTTTTTCTCATTATTTATTGTATTTAATAAAGTACTAATAGTACTTTAATACTTATTAGCTAATATCATTTTATATTAATACTTATGGCAACGCTTAATATACTACACTACCCTGATTCAAGACTACGGCGTATTGCTGAACCTATTGCCACTGTTGATAAGTCTATCCAAAAATTAGCAGAAGATATGTTAAATACTATGTATGAAGCACCAGGTATAGGGCTTGCTGCACCCCAAATAAATGTAACTAAACAAATTATTGTTATTGATATTACTGAAGATAAATCTGATCCATTTGTATTCATTAATCCAGAAATTATTGACCGCCAGGGATCTTCTGAAAATGAAGAGGGGTGTTTATCTATACCTAATGTTTTTGAAACCGTTACACGTGCTGAAGAAATTACAATACGCTATTTAAACCAATACGGCAAATCTCAAGAACTCCATGCAAAAGATTTATTAGCTACTTGCATTCAACATGAAATAGATCACTTAAGTGGCAAATTATTTATCGATTATCTCTCTAAACTAAAAATTAGCCGCATTCGAAAGAAAATAGAAAAACAACACCGCCGAGCTATATAATTAAATAGTCTAGCGATTTTTATTTTTCTCTCTAATACGATTCAACTGGTTAAGCTCAACTAGAATACCTCCTATCTTTTAGGATTTTATGGCATTAAAAATCTTCTTTGCAGGAACACCAGCATTTGCTGCAATTATTTTGCAGAGAATTATTGAGAGTAATCATAGGGTTTATGGCATTTATACTCAGCCAGATCGACCTAGTGGTCGTGGCCAACGATTAACACCTAGCCCTGTAAAAAAAGTAGGAATAACTCATAATATTCCAATATATCAGCCAAGGACCTTAAAAGATGAATCTATACAAGATCAATTTAAAGCATTTACTCCGGATATCTTAATCGTAGCTGCCTATGGTCTTATTCTTCCATCTCCAATACTCAATACACCTTCCCTTGGATGTATTAATGTCCACGCTTCACTACTCCCTCGTTGGCGAGGAGCTGCCCCCATCCAAAGAGCTTTACTTGCGGGAGACAAAGAAACAGGAGTGAGTATTATGAAAATGGACATAGGTTTAGATACAGGTCCAGTAATAAGTACAAGTATTTGCCCTATCCAAAAAACAGATACGGCAGTAACTATCCATGATCGTCTTGCTGAATTAGGAGCAGAATCTCTACTAGCATGTTTGCCTACACAAGTTGAAGACAAATTATCTTATATACCACAAGATGAATTCTACGCATGTTATGCTCCTAAAATTACTAAAGAAGAATCTTTTCTTGATTGGAATCAACCTGCTTTACTACTAGAACGGAAAGTACGTGCTTTTAATCCTTGGCCTATTGTAAAGATCCAAATTCAAGATCAAGTACTAAAAGTGTGGGAAACTACGGTACTAGAAGATAGTCGATTAGCACCAGCAGGTACCATCATAAGGGCAAATAAGTTAGGCATAGATATCGCTACTGGAGAAGGAGTTCTAAGGTTATTAAAAATACAACCCCCTGGTAAACGAGCTATGGCTGTGCAAGACTATATTAATGCGCATCCTTTGGTAGTAGGTACTCAACTTTTAGTCGTAAAAGCGTAAAAGTTTTTATGGGTAAAAAGCCTAGATTATTTAATACCCGGGCAGTTTCAGCTACTTTATTGGTAAAAGTCATTAACCAAAAACGCTCATTGACTGCAATATTACCCCAAGCTGTTGCTCCACTGTCAGAGCAGGATAGTGCGTTCATTCAAACTCTATGCTATACCACTCTACGTTGGTTTCCAAAATTAGACTACCTCACTCAATCATTATTAAGTAAGCCATTACGTACGCAAGATAATGATATTTATTGTTTATTACTATTAGGTTTATGCCAACTTATAGAGCTGACTACCCCAGTTCATGCTGCACTTTCTGAGACAGTTTCTGCAACTCAAGTATTAAAAAAATCATGGGCAAAAGGATTAATTAATGGCGTATTACGTAATTATCTCCGAAATGAAGATTCTCTAAAAAAGAAAATTGCTAATCACGAAGAAGCCAATACAGCTCATCCCAAGTGGCTTCTACAGACTATCCAACAATATTGGCCTAATCATTGGCAACAAATCATTACTGCTAATAATACCCATCCACCCTTAAGTTTACGGATAAATAGCCTACAAGGAACAAAAGAGCATTATCTAAGAGAATTAGAATCTCACCACATTGAAGCACAAATATTGCCCTATACACATCAAGGTATTACTTTAATTAAACCTTACTCAGTAGCTGCCCTACCTGGATTTCATCAAGGTAAAGTTTCTGTACAAGATGGTGCAGGGCAACAAGCTGCAGTTTTATTGAATATACAGCCAAAGCAACGCATTCTTGATGCTTGTGCTGCTCCTGGGGGAAAAACTTGCCATATTTTGGAGTTAAACCCAACTGCTGATTTAGTCGCATTGGATATTGATCAGTCTCGTCTTAACCGAATTCAAGAAAATTTAACTCGCCTACAACTTAAAGCACAGCTAATTTTAGGTGATGCAACTGATACAAAATTATGGTGGGACGGAATTTTATTTGATCGTATTTTATTAGATGCTCCCTGTACTAGTAGTGGTGTAATTCGCCGCCATCCTGATATTAAAGTATTGCGACGGAAGGAAGATATTCACCGATTGGCAATACTACAAGAGTGTATATTAAATGCTCTATGGCCATTACTAGCTCCGGGAGGATTACTCCTTTATTGTACTTGCTCTATTTTTCCCCCAGAAAATGATGAGCAAATCCTTAAGTTTCTTACATCCCATTCTGATGCCAAAATAAGCCCATTTACGGTAACTTGGGGTATTTCTCAAGAAGTTGGTCAACAATTGCTGACAGGAATTGAAAACTTTGATGGGTTTTATTATGCCCGTTTAGAAAAGTGTAAATAAAAATTATGAAAATTATTATTCTTGGTGCGGGCCAAGTCGGTCGATCTGTTGCTACTAATTTAGCTGGCGAATCTAATGATATTACTTTAGTAGATGTGGATGGAAAACAGCTTAAAGATATTGGAGATCGATTAGATATCCGTACTATTGAAGGATCGGGAGCACACCCGGATGTGCTTGCCCGAGCAGGTGGTGAGGAAGCAGATATGCTTATTGCAGTGACTAGAAGCGATGAAGTTAATATTGTGGCTTGCCAAGTAGCTTATAGTCTATTTAGTACTCCTACTAAGGTAGCTAGAATTAGATCCTCGGCTTACATTTCTCATCCTGAGCTTTTCTCAGACAAGCTTTTCCCCATTGATATGTTGATTAGCCCAGAAGAGTTGGTGACTAATTCAATTAAGCGGCTTATCGAAAACCCCGGATCTTTACAGGTTTTAGATTTTGCTGAAGGAAAAGTACAGCTAGTGGCAGTAAAAGCCTACCATGATGGTTTGTTAGTGGGCCATCAATTAAGAGAGCTACCCCAACGTATTCCAGGGGTAAAAACTCGGGTAGCTGCTATTTTTCGAAAAAATAAACCTATTTTCCCTCAAGGCGATACAGTAATTGAAGTGGATGATGAAGTATTCTTTACTGCCCCTCAAGAGGATATTCCTAAAATGATGCGACAACTGCGTAGTCTAGATAAACCTTATAAACGGATTATGCTAGGCGGTGGTGGAAGTGTTGGTCATCGTTTAGCCAAAGTGCTAGAGAGAAACTACCAAGTTAAAGTCATTGAAGCTAATCCATCTCGAGCAAAATATCTCTCTGAATCTTTAAATAAAGGACTTGTGTTAGTAGGAGATATTATTAATGAAGAGCTATTAGTAGATGAAGGAATTGAAGATATCGATGTTTTTTGTGCTTTAACTAATGATGATGCAGTTAATATTCTAGCTGCTATGCTCGCTAAACGGTTAGGTGCTAAAAAAGTAATGTCCTTGATTAATCGGGGTGTTTATGCAGATTTAGTAGAAAGTGGTACCGTAGATATTGCTATTTCTCCCCATCAAGCAACTATTGGTATTTTGCTCGCCCAAATCCGTAGGGGAGATGTAGTAGCTGCCCACTCTTTACGTCATGGAGCAGTAGAAGCTTTTGAAGCGGTTGCCCATGGTGATAAATCTTCTTCTAAAGTAGTGGGTAGAAGTATTGAAGAGATTAAATTACCATCAGGTACTACCATTGGTGCAGTGGTACGTGGTGATGAGGTATTAATTGCTCACCATGATACTGTCATTGAATCTGGTGATCATGTGATTTTATTTTTAGTAGATAAGCGAAGAATTTCTGAAGTAGAACGGTTGTTTCAAGTAGGTTTTGGATTCTTATAACTTTTTCTATAAGAATATCTTGTTTTTAATTTAAAAGCACTTCAGCTAAATAACGACCTGTATAAGAATTTTTATTCTTAGCGATTATTTCAGGAGTGCCTATCCCAATAACTTTTCCTCCTTTACTTCCTCCCTCTGATCCTAAATCAATGATCCAATCAGCTGTTTTAATTACATCTAGGTGGTGTTCGATAATGATAAGAGTATTTCCCCTATCTCGAATCTCCAATAAAATTTTCAGTAACTGGGCAATATCATGAAAGTGTAGCCCAGTAGTGGGTTCATCAAATATATATAAAGTCCGGCTCGTATCCCGCTTTGCTAGTTCTTTAGCTAATTTTATTCGCTGTGCTTCCCCTCCAGAAAGGGTGACACCACTTTGTCCAAGCTTAATATAGCTCAGTCCTAGTTCTATCAAAGTTTGTAATTTTCGAGTAAGTACAGGAATAGCATGAAAAAAATCATGAGCTTCCTCAACCGTCATTTCTAATACTTCGTGGATATTTTTTCCTTTATAGAGAATCTCTAGAGTCTCAGCGTTATATTGGGTTCCTTGGCAAATATCGCAAGGCACATATATATCAGGTAAAAAGTTCATTTCCACCTTGATTAAGCCGTTTCCTTGGCATGGCTCGCATCGCCCTCCTTTCACATTAAAGCTAAAACGATTAGGGTTATAGCCCCGGGATCGAGCTTCATGTGTCTCAGTAAATAAGCACCGAATGGTTGAGAATATATCCGTATAAGTGGCTGGATTAGATCGGGGAGTACGCCCAATAGGAGATTGATCTATATTAATCATTTTATCTATATGGGATACTCCCTCAATACTCTGATAAGGAGCAGGTTTTGTGGTAGCTTGGTATAATTTTTGAGCTATGATAGGAAATAAAGTATCGTTGATTAAGGTTGATTTACCTGATCCAGAAACTCCTGTTACACAAATCATTAATCCTAAAGGAAACTCTACATTGATATTCTGTAAATTATTTCCTGTGGCACCACATATAGAAATAATTCGGTTTGAATTTGGCTTTATTCTCTGGGAAGGTATAGGAATACTTAAAGTCCCGGATAGATATCTTCCTGTTAAAGAATTAGGATTGGCTTTAATCTCAGCTACGGTACCTTGAGCAATAACTTCTCCCCCATGAATGCCTGCTCCTGGTCCCATATCTACAATATAATCAGCCAATTCTATAGTATCTTTATCATGCTCAATGACTACCACCGTATTTCCTAAATCTCGCAAGTAAGTAAGTGCAGCAAGTAATCGCTTATTATCCTGTTGATGTAACCCAATGGAAGGTTCATCTAGAATGTAAATAACTCCAGATAATCTTACTCCTAATTGATTAGCAAGGTGGGTTCTTTGGAATTCCCCTCCAGAGAGGGTATCTGCTCTTCGATCTAAGCTTAGATAGCCTAATCTCATATCAATTAAAAAATTAAGGCGAGTTTGAATTTCTTTAATTATTGTGTTGCTAATAAATTTTTTTTGCCCTGTAAATTTAAGCTGAGAAAAAAATTCATTGATCTGCACTAGAGATAAAGCAGTAAGCATAGGTAAGCTATACTCATCAATAAATACATTTCTTCCTTGCTGGTTTAAGCGTTTCCCTAAGCATTGAAGGCAGATCTCACTTTCTTGTATTAGCCCTAACCCATGGCATTGAGGGCAGATCCCTTTAGGATGATTAAAAGAAAATAAATGAGGGGTGAGCTCTGTTAGAGAATAATCACAAATTAAACAGGAAAACCCAGTAGAAAATATTTTCTCATCTTCTAAAGGGTTATTCATTGCCGCTACACTTACAATTCCTCTGGATAGCTTTAAAGCACTTTCTAAAGATTCAGCCAAGCGTAATTTAATTTCTGGGCGGATTTTAAACCGATCTATTATTACTTCTATGGTTTCTGCTTGAGTGCAATCAAAATCTAATTGTTGATTTAATTCATGTACCTGCTTATCAATTCGAATTCGAATAAATCCTTGCTGGGCTAAATATTCCAGCACTCTTTTGTCACCATTTTTTACCTTATTCGTAATAGGGGCAAGAATCATATAAGCTGCTCCTGTAGGGAGTTTGAGTATTTCCTCAGTTATCTGAAAAATGGTTCTAGCCTGCGGAATAACACCATGATCTGGACAATGTGGTGTTCCTACTCTGGCATAAAGCAGCCGTAAATAATCATAAATTTCAGTGATGGTACCTACGGTAGATCGGGGATTATAACTAGATCCTCTTTGACCAATTGCAATAGTAGGAGATAATCCTTCGATATGTTCTACTTCTGGAGGCACCATCGTGGGCAAAAATTGGCGTGCGTAAGCAGATAAAGATTCCATATATCGACGCTGTCCTTCAGCATACAAGGTATTGAACGCTAAAGATGATTTTCCAGATCCAGAAGGTCCGGTAATTACAATTAATTTATTGCGGGGTAAATCTAAATTAATTCCCTTTAAGTTATGGGTGCGGACTCCTCGAATTGAAATATAATCCGTCATTTCTAATTTATACTTAAAACATCTTGATAAAATATATCGTTATTGCGTATTAATTAACCACATTACCCTGAGGACATATGAGTCAAAGTAAAGAAAAACGCTTCACCCTTGGCATGACCCCTATTGAGCGTCGTGGTCTATTCTCTTTAATCGGTATTTATGCTCTACGGATGTTAGGATTATTTCTTATCCTACCTGTATTTTCTCTCTATGCCCATGATCTTGAAGGCGCCACCCCTTCTTTAATTGGACTAGCACTAGGCGCCTATGGTATCACTCAAGCCTTATTGCAAATTCCCTTTGGCTTATTATCTGACAGAATTGGTCGAAAACCGGTAATTACTGCTGGGCTAATTATATTTGCAATTGGTAGTGCAGTAGCCGCCATGGCAACGACTATTACCGGGGTAATTATTGGTCGTGCGTTGCAAGGAAGTGGTGCGATTGCAGCTGCTATAATGGCATTAGTCGCTGATTTAACTCGGGAAGAACAACGCACTAAAGCCATGGCCATGATCGGACTATCTATTGGTGTGGCATTTGCTTTTGCCCTCGGGGTAGGACCTGTACTCAATCGCTGGATTGGGGTGCCAGGATTATTTTGGATGACAGCGATTTTAGCTATTCTTGCGATTGGGGTGTTAAATTTTGGGGTGCCTAAAGTCACTGCCCCTCGCCATCATTCAGATGTGGAACCTGCTCCTAAACAATTTCTACGGATTTTAAAAGATGGGCAAATTATGCGCCTAGCTCTGGGTATTTTTATGCTCCATGTATTGCTCACTGCCACTTTTGTCGTATTGCCTATCAGTCTGCGAGATGAAAGTGGATTGGCCTCAGCTAGCCATGGCTATGTTTATTTACCAATTCTCATTCTTTCTATCCTAACCATGGTACCTTTCGTTATCTTGGCAGAAAAAAAACGCCGAATGAAAGAAGTATTTGTAGGAGCAGTGATTACCCTTGGTATTGCAGAACTTATTTGGGTATTTTTCCATACTTCTTTAGCTTTAACGATAGTAGCTCTTTGGTTGTTTTTCAGTGCCTTTAATTTATTGGAAGCTACCCTCCCTTCATTAGTATCTAAACGAAGTCCGGCAGGAAGCAAAGGTACCGCTATGGGGGTATACTCTACTTGTCAATTTTTAGGTGCCTTTGTTGGGGGTTGGAGTGGTGGTACTGTATACGGTCAATTTAGCTTTACCGGTGCCTTTGTTTTTGGGGTAATTATTATCCTACTTTGGCTTTATTTTGCCTTTACCATGATTCCACCCAAACATTTAAGAAGTCATATTCTATCTGTAGGTAATCTCACTCCAAGTGAGGTCGATGCTTTAGCAAAACGTCTTTCAGGAATTGCAGGGGTAGATGATGCAGTTGTGGTCCCTGATGAAGGCGTAGCTTATCTGAAAATTGATGACGAACACCTAGATCAAGCAGCCTTAGATAGCGTTCACTTTGCTACCCCACAACCAGCTTAACCTTACGTAAAAAATAACGAAAAAGGAATATACCCTATGGCAAGAGGAATTAACAAAGTCATCTTAATTGGTAATTTAGGTCGAGACCCAGAAGTGCGCTATACCCCAAGTGGAGCAGCTATTGCCAATCTTACTCTAGCAACTTCAGAAGGCTGGAAAGATAAAAATACAGGGGAAACACAAGAGCGTACAGAATGGCATCGGGTGGTTTGTTTTAATCGATTAGGAGAAATTGCTGGTCAATATTTGAAAAAGGGAATGAAAGTCTACATTGAAGGACGGCTTCAAACTCGAAAATGGCAAGGTCAAGATGGGCAGGATAGGTATACCACTGAAATTGTAGCAGGTGAATTACAGATGCTCGATCGGGCTGGTAGTAGCAGTGAATCCTCTCATTATGGAGATAATTATAGCCAATCTAGCCCAACGGATGATTTTTCCCATGGTGGTCCTTGGGGCGATCCTTCAGGATCTGCTTCAGAAAAACACAAAACAAATCCTTTCCCTCATTCTATGGAAGATCCGGACGATGATATTCCTTTTTAAGTGAGATATACAAAATCATCCTGAATTCACTGATCTAAACCATTAAAAAATAAAAAACCCTTTAGGTATGTACTTGGAGGGTTTTTTACCGGTCTATGAAGCAACGATAATTTCTGTCGCCTAATAAAAATCCAAAAACTATGGCATTAAATGTAGATCATTTATTACGTACCGCAGCAACACTAGAACAAGCATTATTGGCAATTGAAAGGTTAGAAAAACAAGATGATGTAATATTTGATTTATATCGTAATGCAGCCATTAAAAGCTTCGAATTATCGCTGGAAACTGCTGGAAAATTATTACGTAAAGCATTAACAGCTTATGGTGCTAGTTCAAGGGAAGTAGATAAACTAGTATTTAATGATGTGTTGCGTCATGCTGGTAAACACGGATTATTAGATATACTAGAAGTTGAACGTTGGCTGACTTACCGAGCCAATCGTAATAATACCGCACATGATTATGGTGAAGGTTTTGCTAATGAAACTTTAAAATTACTACCTCAATATTTACAAGATGTACGTGCATTAGCACCTCATATTCAGAAAGTATTCGATGCCGCTTCTTGAGCTTTCTTATTTACAATTTCCTAAAAAATACCTACAAATCTTGCAAACACTACTCGATCACTATGTACCTCAAGCAGAGGTTTGGGCTTATGGCAGCCGAGTTACTGGTAGTGCTCATGAAGGTAGTGATCTTGATTTAGTATTACGCAATCCAAAAGATCTCACTCAAAATGTAGAAGGCTGGTTAGATCTTAAGGAGGCTTTGCGGGAGAGTACAATACCAATTCTAATTGATATGCACAACTGGGCAAACCTACCACAGGACTTTCATTGCAATATTGAGGCAGCCTATGTAGTGGTGCAGAAAGGGATAAGTATTGATATGAAAGAGAACAATGCGAAGTGGCTAGAAAAAAACAGCTAGTTTAATCTTCAATTTTGCCCATTTTATCTAGAAGTTCTTTGCCCATTTTCTCGAAGAATTCTCTAGCTATTTTTGCATCGTGCCATCTTTTAAAAAAAATAATAAAAATAAAATTTTACCAACTATCAATAAAAATTAAGAACAATCCTTAGAGATCAAAAGTGAAATTACTGGCAATCTCAATGATTACTTCTTTAATCATAATTGTGTACTATATCAATTTTTTAATTGAAATAGGCTAGCTCTAGATACGATGTATGCCTGCATTAGCTTCACAAGCAGGCTTAATTGCTATAAGAATACGATCTCCGAGATTTAAGAGATCGTGAGGCTGGGGCAGTTCTTTATATCCTTTATCACGATACTCAAAATGTTTATTTTTATAATATGGATTTAAAATATCAATCATCAATTTATCTTCGTCTGTTAGATTACAAATATTCTTAATATCATTCCAAACGGATTCACAGAGAGCATATTCTAAATCATGACCTATGTGTTTTAATTTTTTTAATGAATAACCACAAGTAAGTAGATAAGCTTTAAGTGCTACTTCAATTCCGTGTCCTACCAAAAAATACATAGGAGATGAATAAGATAAACTTGAATCTTGGGAAACAACCTTAGCTGCTCTAAACATTCGCTCGGCATCTGTCCAAAGCCCCATTGCTGTTGTTTGCTGTTTATTATCCTTATCTTTCATGACTGATAAATAAAAGACTTGTTAGATACCTCTTAATTATTAGGTATTACCTAATGAACTTAAAGCGATTAAAGTTAGAGTAATAACCACAGCAAGGATGCTTACTATAGTCCTAGTGATATTCCATTGTTTATGGATAACCATAGAATGTACAGAAGTATCCCACAGGGTAGTACCTGATTTTTTAAGACGTTTATAAGCAAAAAAACAAGTGATAATTGCTATGAGTGGAATACCAAAGCCGCAGCCTTGCATCCAAACTAGAAACGATCGTTTTAATGCAGCGGGATACGATAAATTTTTCCCACTACTAGAAGTAACACGTATACCAAATATCCATTTAGCGGGGGTTGTACCTAAGGTTGTTAAAAATGCTGCTTCAATAGGAATCCATAAGATATATAACAAAATGAGAATAACAAGTTCATTTTGGTTATCTATCGTCTTAATGAAGTTATTTAGATTTTGCGGAAAAAAGTGCCCAATAATAAACCCTAAAAAATATGCAATACAGAATAGTATGGGTATCCCTATAATGCAGATAGTTAAGGACTCAACTGCTGTTCTTGCAAAATAGCGCCGCCATGGATGGTAAGATGTTTTATCAATTGCCGTTTCTATATCAGAGCGAAGATCATTAATTTTATTTGTATGTATATCTTGGCTTATTATTAGTGTTTTATTAACAACTTCTGAACCGCATTTTTGGCAAAAATTTGCATTTTCATTTATCTCAATGCCGCACTTTATACAAAACATAAGTACCTTTAAATTTAGTAAAATGGTTTATTTATAATAAATATTATTCTAATATACTCATAACAAATTTTGTCACTTTTTAAACCTAACTGCATTTTTCAATTAAAAAGATAAATTCCTGATTAGATTCTTCTGCTTCTGGTATCCACTCGTTAGACCATCGCATATTTGCCATCACATTTTTTTTGTAGTCTATTTTTAGTGTTTTTATTAAAGTACCATGGCGATTTAGGATAGTATTTAGCTCTTCTGCGGTTGCTTTTCCACCAGAACTATAGGATAAGGCAATATATTTAGCATTAATACCTTGTATCAAATCTTCAATGGCTTTTACCGCAATGAAATTACCTTGATCGTCTTTGCGGAATTCTTCAAAGATGGAACTTGCGGTAGTATCTGAGCTATCTTTTCTTCTTAAAGCTTTACCAAATAACTCAGGCTTATCGTTTTTACAAATGGTAGACCAAATGTGGTAGTAAGCAGCATAACGTACCCTTGAAGGAGGCATTTTTTCATTATTAGAACCATAAGGGGGATCTAAGTAAGCAAAATCTACTTTAATATTCTTAATTGCTTCAGAAATATCTCCTTTTAAAACGATATGATCTTGAACGTTTTTAAATAGCTTTGGTACTTTTAATTTCATTATTTTATAGGAACGAGCAGACCAATCTTTCAAATAAGAAGAAAAGTGCCCTAGAGTGCTATCCACTTCATCCATAGCAAGGATAAGACTGGTGAGTGTTACTGCCCTATCTACTTCTGATAGGTTTAAGCTATCAATTTCATCTCTAATTCCATCGAGCTTTTGGGTGTTATGTACCTGCCAAGGTTTTTTGCTTCCATCTGGTTGTATCGCCTTTTCTGTAAAATCATAGCCTCCATAGTGGTGAGTGAACCAACCATCATAGCCTTTTATAGAATTAAGGTGATTAATTAGTTCTTGGTATTCAGCTGGTTTTTTCTTATTGTTTAAATAACAGATACCAAAAACATAAGACCATTCTGAAATATCGTTACTGATTACTTTAAACCCAGTTTTTGCAAAGGCTTGAGATACACGAGTCGTTCCAGAAAATCCATCAAATATGATTTGAATATCTAATTTGCTTATTAAGGGAAGAATATAAGGAATTAATTTTAGTTTTGAGCCCGCATATTTAATGCCTTGGGTATCTGGTATAGATAAGCTACTTTTAAAAAGCGGTAGGGTTGGATTAAACATTGATATTCTCTTCTTGCTTTAAACTGGCTATATCCTCCTTAATTTTTTCAAGTGCTGCATTTTGTCCTGAAACTCGAGATATGAGTGCGTGAGAGAATAAAACCCTGTGTTATGTAGCATTCTATCGTGATTTTATAGATTTAGGGTGCGTAATAGCAGGTATCTACTATTCTTCCTGCATGATCTGAATCTATTTGTAATGAGAAGAATGTGTTGATTTTTACTTCAGCCTGTATTGTGCCTGAATACTCTTTATCATTTACTGACTTGAACTTTCCATCTCCGGTAATAGCCCCTTTAGGAATGACTCCTTCACAAGCAAATTTAAAAGTGACCGTTTTTTTAGATTTGCTTCGATCAGTGATTTTGCATTGATCTTTTGCTGCAGAAGTCAGTACTTGATGAATGAATGTGTCTGGTTCAAAAGGACCCGGGAGTTGACAAGTTTGAAAGTGTAGGACTTGTGGTTTAAACATAGAAACAGTACTAGTTTTCTGTTTTACACTCACTGTCCAATCAATCAAATTACCATTATTAGATGTTGGCGAATCTGGTGCTGCTGTTCCTATCAGGGGGACAAAAGTACTTAAATAGAATAATAAAGCCTTTTTAAGATGCATAAATAAATTTATCTATTTTAAGGAAGTTATCACGCCAAATAACATTTAGGTTTTTACGATGGTCTGTATAATACCCACCATAGCAATATAGTTTTACTTTAGTACATTATGAAAAATAATACTGAAACTCGTGATTTTCACAATTACATTATCGCAGCATTTACATTTATCTCTATTGCTGCAACGTTATATTTGGATTCTGATTCTACTTTAGAGTTACAAAATCGAATTGGAATGTTTGCTTGGACTTGTTTACTGATTGCACTGTATTGGGAAAGACCGCTGGTTCGTACTCAAGTTTTGGTAGCTGTCGCTTTTGCTACCATAGGAGAGCATTTTGCCTCTGTTTATATGCAAGGGTATATTTATAGATTTCATAATGTGCCGGCTTATGTGCCTCCGGGTCACGGATTTGTTTATTTAACTGCAGTTGCATTTGCCCGTTCAAAGTTTTTTGAACAGCATTTTAATAAAATTAAAATTTTTGTCTTTACTGCAGGAATTGCTTGGTCTATTTGGGGTTTTACCGGAGCATCTCAAAGAGATGCATTAGGTGCTATGTTATTTGTTATTTTTATATTTTCGGTTTACTCCGGTCGATCCCCTAAAGTTTATTTAGGTGCATTTTTTGTAACTACCTGGCTGGAGCTAATCGGTGTATCCTATGGCACTTGGCGTTGGGTAGCCAGTGAGCCAATTTTTCAACTTCCTCAGGGAAATCCACCGAGTGGTGTTGCTGCTTGGTATTGTTTGGTGGATGCGGTGGCTTTAGGAGTTGCCCCTAGGGTGCTTAATTTTTTTAATCAGGTGCAAATTGCATGGCAAAAACGGTGGGAATAAATATTATTCCCATCCCTCTACATCATAGCCCGCTTCTTTTAAGCAACGGTTAACAAAGTTAATGTAGGTAGAGTTGGTGACCTGCCTTGCAGTGCCATTAATAAAATCTTGCATTAATCCATAGGCTGCCCCACTGGCTGCCCCTATTGTAGCTCCTTTTAGTGCATCCCCTATAATCGCTCCCCCGACTACGCCTGAAACTGCTCCCATTCCTGCACTAGCTACAGAGTTTTCTACTGTTTTAACTGCACCGTTTTTCACGGTAGCATTTGCACCTGCAGCTTCTGCCATTTCACGGCATTTTTGAATATCTTGTAAAGATTGTTTTGTCCCTACTTCTTTAAAGTGATCATTGGGATATAAGACAGGTCTTGGTCTTGCACAGCTAGTAATAATTAAAATGCTACTTAGTAAGAGAGAAATATAAGTTGTTTTTGAAAGATTGATAACCATTACCTTTGTATAATTTTATATTGTGATAGGTATTGAATATTAATATTATTTTTTCTGGTTGCTTAATTTTACCTTCGCCATAAATGAGCTTAATACGTCGCTAGCTTGCTTCATCTGCTGTAATAATTCTTCAGTTTTAGGGTTTTGTTTACGCATAGCAGCAATGGTTTCTGTTGAGAGATTATTTGCACTTTGTTGTACTTGTTCATCCTTCATAGCTTCTTGGCTTATTTTTTGAAGATCAATATTTTTCTTTTCATATTCACGAGTAAAATCAATACGCTTCTCTTCTTCTAATTCCGGATTCTGCAAAGCAGCTTGAATAGTTTCGATTCTCGCAAGAATAGGTTGAGGATTATGACCTTGTTTTGTCATAGTCTCTAGCACAAGAGTTTGGTATTGATCCATCTCTTTTTTTAGTTGAGGATTTACCATAATTGCAGTTTCTCGGATCTCGTCAAGTTGCATTTCAACCGCATATACTTTTAACTGTAGTTTTTGATACTCTCTCATTTGCTCGGAGTTAAGCGTGTTGAGCTGATCTAAAGTAGGTGATGGGGGATTAGGGTAATCCTCGCTATGAGCAATAGTAATAAATATACAAAAACTAAAAATAAAGACAAAATTAGTTTTTTTTATACTTTGAAAAAGAAAAGAGAGGGTCATATATATTTTTTATAAATAAATGAGTTTTATATCTTAATTAATCTAGTTACTTATTTTGTAATAAATAAGCGTATAAAATTATATATAGCACATTAATAATTTATGATAAGGTTTTATACCTATATATACTGCAGGAGTAATAAATAAATTATTAGATGAATTTGACTGTTTTTGTCATTTTTTTCTTGCTTATTGCTATTAATGCACTTTATGTTGCAGCTGAATTTGCTATCGTAGGTGTTCGCCGTAGTCAAATTATACATCTTGCAGAAAAAGGAACACAGTTGGCAAAAGAGTTACTGCCTATTGTTAAAAATCCAGAACACCTTGATCGTTATATTGCTGCAAGTCAAGTAGGCATTACCCTCTCTAGTCTTATTCTAGGTGCTTATAGTCAAGCAACTGTAGGTAAGGATTTTGCTAATTTGCTTATAAAATTTAGTATTGATCCATTAGCTGCTCAGTCAGTATCGGCAATTACCATTCTCATTCTTCTGACTGGGTTGCAAGTAGTGCTTGGAGAGTTGTTACCTAAATCCCTTGCATTGCAATATCCTGTGCAGTTTGCACTTTATACTTACATACCTATGCACTGGTCGTTAAAGACTTATGGTGCTTTTATCACACTACTTAATAATAGTGGAGTGATATTACTTCGATTTTTGGGATTTAAGTATTTACGACAACAGCATATCCATTCTTCTAAAGAGATTGATCTGCTGATTACAGAAAGTAGAGAGGCTGGTCTATTTAAACTCCACGAACAACAGAGATTACATCAAGCTCTTTCTTTAAGTCAGAAGACTGCAAGGCAATTAATGATTCCTCGGCGTTTCGTAGCTACTATAGATGAGCAAACTCCCCCGAATCAGCTTTGCCAGCTTGTTACTCAATCTCCATTTTCTAGTCTACCCGTCCATAGTAGTGAATCAGATAATATGATCGGTCTTATCTATATTAAAGATATTACAGCCCACTATATAGCCCATCAGGAATTACCTACAGTTCATAGAGTAATGAAACCAGCTGTCAATGTGCTTGATAAAATTACTGGCGATCGGCTATTGACTATTATGCGCCAACAAAGTGCGCGTAAACTCATTGTGATAGACGAATATGGGGTTATGCAAGGCTTAGTCACTTTGGATGATATCTTGATTACCTTAACTAAAGGAATGAGGAGGAAATCCAAAGAGAAATATTCTCAACCAGAATATCTCTCAGATGGATGGATACGCTTACCTGGTACACTTAGTATAGAGGAGATGATGCTTTGGGTGGGTATTTCTTGGAGTAGTAGCCAAGCAAATACGGTAGCAGGTCATATTATTTCTATTCTAGAGAGAATTCCCAATCCTAGTGAACGTATTATAATTGAAGGAGTTGAAGTTGAAATTGAAGAGCTTGATGGGCCTATTATTCAATCTATTTTAGTTAAAGTATTAGCTCTATCAGAAAAGAAAAAAACATAATTTTATAATTAAATTCATTTGTTTATTTCAATTCTTAGTATCTTATTTCTTATTCTCCTAAATGGGTTTTTTGTAGCTGCTGAATTTGCGATTATCAGTGTGCCACGAGCAGCAATAGAGAACCAGTCTGCAGCAAATAACCCCCATGCCCTACAAATACAAAATATTCTTAAAGATCCCATCCAACAAGATTATTATTTTGCCACTGCCCAATTAGGAATAACCCTAGCAAGTTTAGGGCTAGGCATGTATGGTGAGCATAAAATTGCTCATAGGCTTGCCATGTGGTTTGAGCATTTTGAAGTTTTTTACTGGATAACACCTCATACCGTTGCAAGTATTCTAGCAATCGCTATTCTTACTTATTTTCATATTGTTCTAGGAGAAATTATCCCAAAAACCCTTACTTTAATTAATTCAGAGGCAATTGCTCTTTGGATTATTCGACCAATGAGAACGGCTCAATTTATCTTCTATCCCCTCGTAATTGTACTCAATAGGCTAGGTAATTTAATTTTAAAGAGAATAGGTGTTAATCGGCATCTTGCAAGTAGTCACTACTATACGCCTGAGGAAATACAACTCATTGTAGAGGAGAGTCAGAAAAGTGGCACTATAAACGAAGAAGCAGGACAGATGGTGCATGAATTACTTGAACTTGGTGAATTTACTGCCGAAGAGGTTATGACCCCTCGGGTACATATTACTGGAATTTCTCTTGATGCTACTGTAGAGGAATTAGCAACTATTGTTTATCAATCTCAACATACTCGCTATCCGGTATATGAGGAAACCTTAGATCAAATTCTTGGCTTTATTCATATTAAAGATATACTTCATTTATTATGCACCCATACTATTATCGAACAGCAAAATATTCATCCTTTATCCTTTATTCCAGAGACAGCTACTGTAGATAGTATTTTAGCTGCTATGCGTCGTGCTCATACCCATATGGTAGTGATCATTGATGAATACGGGGGTACTTCAGGGCTTGTAACCATTGAGGATCTTTGTGAAGAAATTGTAGGAGATATTGAGAAAGAAGAAGATGAAGCTATTCCTTTCCCAGATTCTCAAGATAGTTTACTTATCCCTGGTATTTGGCGACTTGATAAAGTAAGTGAAGCCTTAGGGTTAGATGATGAAGCACTTGATCATGAAGAGGTAGATACTTTAGGTGGGCTTGTACTTCATTTATTGGGCCGTGAACCTATTATCAATGATACCGTAATTTATAGAGGCATCCACATTAAAGTAAGTGCATTAGAAGGTCGTGGAGTAAAATGGTGTGTACTTACCCCAACACAAAACGATAAGAGTTAAACTACCTCTTTAGATAAAAAGTCTTTCTTATAACTCTAATTCTAATTCTCTATAAGCTCCCTGTTGGAATTTAAAGCATCGCATTTCAAGTACACCTTTAATATTCAAAGAAATAATAAAATAAAGTACTTTAGAATAAGCTGTCTGAATAGTATCACTTTTTGATGGTAGCGGTGGAGAATGTGGATGAGAGTGATAAATACCAAATAAGGACTCGCCTTGCTCCCGGATCTGTTTCATAGCTCTAATCTGAATTTCTGGATTTAACAAAAATTGGGTATCAGGATGGGAAGCGATATTCTCAACTTGGTAACATCGAGTAGGTATACCATCTGCAGCACTAATTAATCCGCAGATCTCTTGTTGGGAACTGGCTTGTGCTTGAGCTAATAGCTGATTAACAATAGTTCTAGGAATTGTAATTCTTTCCATAAAATATAAACGATTAAATGAGCTTAACTACATACAGAACATTCTAGATCTTTAGGAATAGACATCTCTTGCCAGCTCATATTCATTGCATCAATGAGAAGTAGTCGATTATATTGTTTTTTTCCTAAATTAAGTAGTAACCTAAGCGTTTCTGCTGCTTGAATACTACCAATAATACCTAGCAAAGGACTAAATACGCCACTTTGAGCACAGGTTTCTTCTTCCTCTTGAGCAATTTCATTATATAAACAATGATAGCAAGCACTATCTTGCTGACGGCTATCAAAAATCGCTACTTGTCCTTGGGTACGGATAGCTGATCCAGATATAAATGGTTTGCCTAGGCGTACACAGGAAACATTTAAATCGAATCGGGTTGCAAAATTATCGCTTCCATCAATAACAATATCTACCTGCTCAACAATTTTTTCATGCTCTTTACTTGTAAAATAAGCCGGAATTATTTCTATCTGTATCTCAGGATTGAGTGCTAGCATGCGATTTTTTGCTGAATCTACCTTATTTGTTCCAACAGTTTGGGTGCTATGAATAATTTGTCGCTGTAAATTAGAAAGCTCCACTTGGTCCGAATCAACTAAAATAATTTTTCCAACCCCAGATCCAGCAAGATATAAAGCAATGGGCGATCCTAAACCACCTACGCCTACCAATAGGGCTTTTGATTTCAAAAGTTTTTCTTGACCTTTAATATCAATTTGAGGCAGTAAAATATGCCGGCTATAGCGAAGTAACTGCTGATCATTCATATTTTTCTAAGTGTATCTTAATATCTTCATAGGATAGTCACCTCGGGTGTTTTATGGATACCACTGACCAATAATAACTCTAGGTTGTCCTGCTAAATCTTGGAAATCTATTACTTGCTGATAACCTAAATTTGTAAAAAATTTCACTAACTCTATGCCTTGATTATAGCCATGCTCAATCAGCAACCACCCTTCTGGGGCAAGATATTCTCTAGCTTTTTCTGCTATATGGTAAATTGTTTGTAGTCCTTTATTATCTGCCACTAAAGCTTGGCGAGGTTCATACCACAATCCATCTAGAGTAAGATGAGGGTCTTCTTTATCAATATAAGGGGGATTACTAACAATTACTTCAAATATTTCTCCCTGAATAGGATTGAACCAATCTCCTTGCCTAAAAGTAATATTGCTTAATTTTAAGTTTTCTTTATTTATTTGCGCTATTTCTAGTGCTGGCATCGAAATATCTGTAGCAATAATTTGTGCTTGTGGGCACTCACTAGCAATTGCTAAAGCAATTGCTCCACTTCCTGTGCCTAAATCAGCAATTTTTAATGATCTGTTAGAAATTTTTTCTAGTGCAAAGCTTACTAAAAGTTCTGTTTCTGGACGTGGGATGAGGGTAGCTCGGTTTACTTTCAAAGTGAAAGACCAGAACCCTTGCTCTTCTAGGATATAAGCTAGAGGTTCATGGGATAAACGTCGCTGTATTACCTGTAATAGAAGTTTTTGCTGTGTTGACGTAAGTAATTGATTAGGATAAGTGTAGAGATAGCTACGATTTTTCTGTAATACCCAGCTAATTAATCTTTCAGCTTCCAAATGACCGCATTCTAACTGGGTAAAATATTTTTTAGTTTCAGCAATGGCTATAGAGATGGAAAGATGAGATACAGTCAATAAATTTTTTTGATCCAATATTTTTTATTTTCCCAGATGCTGCAGTTAAGTTAATAACAAACTTAAGATTCGTTATACTTAGTAAAAATTTCAAAAAATTCCTTAAAAATAGTATTTTACTATTTATACTGAAAAACATTCGTAAAATAGCTTGGAGAATAATTACTTAAATGAATAATAATACTATCTGTATAGTAGGGGGTACAGGGTTTGTCGGTCAGCACCTCACTTCTTATTTGGTAGAACAGGGCTATAAAGTGCGTATTTTAACTCGGCACTCGCAACGCCATCGGAATATGCTCCTACTATCTGGTGTACAACTTAGAAAAGTGGATGTATATGATACCTCAGCACTAAGTAATCAATTTTATGATTGCCACACTGTGATTAACCTCGCAGGTATTTTAAACGATGGTCTACAATCAGGTTATGGATATAATCATGTGCATGTCACTTTACCAGAAAAAATTGGTCAAGCATGCCTTGAATCTGGGATTAAACGCTTATTGCATATGAGTACCCTGAATGCAGATAGTGATAAAGGAGAAAGTTATTATTTGCGGAGTAAGGGTGAAGGAGAAACTCAACTTCAACATTTAGCAAGGCAAGGACTACAGGTAGCTATTTTTCGCCCTTCTGTTATTTTTGGTCCTGGCGATCATTTTTTTAATCAGCTTGCTACCCTGTTAACCTATATTCCTTTTGTTTTTCCTCTAGCTTGTGCTAATGCTACTTTTTCTCCTATTTATATCGGAGATATAGTACGAGCTATTTATTTTGTACTTACAGAAAAGCCTGAACTAGATTCGCCCTATGAATTATGTGGTCCTAATACTTATACCTTACAGCAACTTGTAGCGTATACTGCTCAAACTATAGGTGTAAAAAGAAAAATTATTCCTCTTTCTGATAAGTGGAGCTTAAAGCAAGCAGCGATTTTAGAGCGATTTCCTAAAAAACTCTTTTCTAAAGATAATTACGCTACACTACAAGTACCTAGCATTTGTCATCAAAATAGGCTAGCTGAATTAGAAATTACTCCTACTCCGGTTGAAGCAATAGTACCTAAGTATTTAGCACGCCAAGATCAAAGAGAGAATTATTTTAGATTTCGCCAGCAAGCACAGCGTAGTCAGTCATAATTAAATAAATTTTTGAAAATTTATCTGGTAGGTGGTGCAGTACGGGATAAGTTACTTGGGTATCCTATAAAGGAGCGTGATTACGTAATTGTAGGTGCTACTCCTGAGAAGCTTACAGCTCAAGGATTTATTCCTGTAGGAAAAGATTTTCCCGTATTTCTCCACCCAGAGACTAAAGAGGAATACGCATTAGCGCGTACTGAGCGTAAAACAAAACCTGGCTATAAAGGATTTCAGGTTTATGCTTCTCCTGAAATCACTTTAGAAGAAGATTTACAACGCCGTGATTTAACCATTAATGCTATTGCTCAAGATGAAAATGGCACATTAATTGATCCTTTCGGTGGACAAAGAGATTTAAAAAATAGAATATTACGCCATACATCTCTAGCGTTTATTGAAGATCCGGTACGGATTTTGCGTGTTGCACGATTTGCTGCTCGATTTAATTTTGCTGTTGCTTCCGAAACTTTAGATCTCATGAGACAAATGGTAACCAATGGGGAAGTTGATCATTTAATCTCTGAGCGGGTTTGGAAAGAACTTGAACGTGCTCTGCAAGAGAAATACCCTCAAAACTTTTTTAAAATTTTAAGATCATGTGATGCTCTAGCAAAAATATTTCCAGAAATTGAATCTTTATTCAATATCTCTATTAAGAGGAATACAAGTGCAGAGAGTAATATGGGAGAATATATTTTATCCCTTTTAAAAGCTGCTGCTATTTTAGACTTCGATACTCAAATCCAATTTGCACTTTTAACCCATATTTTTGGCAAAAATAATTTATATAGTAGATCATCTACTGATCAAGATAAGTTACTTATTTCTGCCTTGTGTAATCGATTACGAATCCCAAATATCTATCAAGAATTCTCAGTTTTAGTTGCTCGTTATTATCCCCAACTCAACCAACCTCACCATCTATCTGCTAAAGAGCTTCTCATCTTGCTACAAGATTTGGATGCCTTTCGCCGCTCAGATCGGTTTGAGAAGTTTCTATTGGTTTGTAACTTTATATATGAAAAGCAAAGAAATAATTATTGCCGTCATACACAAATATTAAAATCTGCTTATCAGGCAACGGCAAAAGTAAATATACAACAAATTATAGCCGATGGTTTTAAAGGAAAAGCAATTGGGGAGCAATTATACTGTCAGCGTATTAATGCTATTAACCAACTAGAATTACAAGATATTACTAATCAGGTGTGATAGATTTTTGCCGAATCCATTGTTTAATTTTTTGTTTCACTCCTATTTTCTCTAGTGTATCTCCAATTAATCTGGATAGATCATCGATCAATTGGTGAGTAGAGAATAATAATTGATTTATAAGCGTTTTTTTCATAATCCAAAGATTAGCACAGTCTATTTGATGGGTTGCAAATCGGGCTTTTTGCCCTGTTGATTTATCGCCTCCCCCTTCAGTAAAATCAAACCACTGATAATGACCTTGCTCTTGAAGGTGTAATAGCACAAGCCATAGTAATATGGTGCCAGGAGAGAGATGATTCAGTGGATGATCATTAATATATCCCAGATTCTGATATAGAACTACCCCATCAACAATGGGACAATAAAGATAAGCAAGTGGATTATTTTTGTCATCAAAAATAATATAACCAAGGACAGTACCTTGTGTACTATCTTTTAGCATGGCGTCATAAAATTGTTTATCCTCAGGGAGCCCGGAATCAAATAAATTTTCTTGATAAGTCTTTTTAGAAATAATTCGTGCAATAGGATAGAACTCGATTAATTCTGCTGTAGTACGATACTCACGCCAATTTATTTTGCCTCCACAAACATCGGCAAATTTCCGTTCTTTGCGCCGGAGTGTGGAACGAGTTTTATTTGAGAAATGATTTATGTACTTATCTGTACCGAGCTTTAAATCTACAAAACAACGCTGATAGGTATCTGCAGTATATATAAGATAGTCTGAAATGTTAGTTAGCTTAGTTGGTATTTGCTGAACAGGTAAAGATCGAAACAAAGATGGACGACCGCCATCACTTTTAACTAGTGTAATAACTTCATTGAGGGTAAACCCGTTTTTATGAAGAATAATCCAAGATGAATGATAATGATAAGCCCATAATAAAAGCTTTTTACGATAAAGAATTAAATCTCCTAAACGAAATGAAAGTAAAACTTCCTTTTCACTTCTAGATAAATGCTGCAGATCAGAGCTATTTATTTCTTTAGAATTCATTTTCTGCTTATTACATTAGTAATATAACCAAAGAATAATAAAATAGATAGTTAGATATTACTTATTTACAAAACTATCTATATAGCTATAATAGCTAGTGTTGTCAAAGGGTAGAATTTATCAATTCATTAAGGGTTCTACAGGTTTATCAGGGTTTGTAACCACATAAATTTATTTAATAGCTAACCCTACATCCAAGTAGAAGTAATTAATTTTACTACCTGCACAGTATCTCTAGTTTTCTGTTTAAGACAGTACACGCTAAGTTAATGCTAAAAATTAACTTTAATCTGCTAATTAGCATAGCTACTTGATTAAAAATGAATTCCTATAAATCATCCTACCTATACTCATGCTAAGTATAATAAATCCCCTTAGGATTTCATAGGATCTGCTATATATGGCTTCTAAAATATCTATCAATTAAAAGATATATTATTTTTACATTTTTATTATTTAATAATAAACTATAACTATATTGGGAATTTGAGATGGTACTAGTAAATCTTAGTAACTTGTATGGCGGAGAGGGAGGGGTTCGAACCCTCGATACGTGTTAGCGTATACACACTTTCCAGGCGTGCGCCTTCGACCGCTCGGCCACCTCTCCTAATACGATAATCATACTCAAACCCTGAAGCATAACCTAGAATTGCCAATGGTGCAATTTATTATTTACATATTTGTCGTTTACTTATTCATATTTTCTTAAACAATTTTTAAAAATATAAATAACTCTCCATGAATCTAACTGATCTTAAAACAAAAAGTACCCCTGAAATTTTAGGAATTGCCCAATCTATGGGGTTAGAGGGTATGTCTAGGTTACGCCGTCAGGATCTTATCTTTGCTCTGCTTAAAGCCCATGCTAAAAATGGAGATGATATTTACGGCAGTGGTGTGTTAGAGCTTCTTCAAGATGGGTTTGGATTTTTACGTTCATCAAGTTCTTCCTATCTTGCAGGACCTGATGATATTTATGTTTCACCAAGCCAAATTAGACGATTTGGACTCCGTACTGGTCATACTATTGAGGGGAAAATACGTCCTCCTAAAGAAGGGGAGCGTTATTTTGCTTTACTTAAAATCAATGACATTGACTTTGCTCCACCAGAACAATCTCAAGATAAAATCTTATTTGAGAATCTAACCCCTCTCTTTGCTAATGAGCGATTAATACTAGAAAGGGGTAATGGTAGCACAGAAGATCTTACTCCTAGAGTAATTGATTTAATTGCACCTATTGGTAAGGGACAACGGGGATTGATTGTTTCGGCACCTAAATCTGGTAAAACAGTCATGCTACAAAACATTGCTCAATCTATTGCAGCAAACCATCCAGAGTGTTACATCATTATCCTACTTATCGATGAACGCCCAGAAGAAGTTACTGAAATGATGCGTTCTGTGAAAGGTGAAGTAATTTCCAGTACCTTCGACGAGCCAGCAAGCCGTCATGTGCAAGTCTCTGAAATGGTTATTGAAAAGGCAAAACGCCTTGTGGAGCATAAGCGAGACGTAGTCATTCTTTTAGATTCTATTACCCGATTAGCTCGTGCTTACAACACAGTAGCTCCATCCTCTGGGAAAGTGCTTACAGGTGGAGTAGATGCCAATGCGTTGCAAAGGCCTAAACGATTTTTCGGGGCTGCACGTAATTTAGAAGAAGGAGGAAGTTTAACTATCATTGCAACCGCACTTATTGATACTGGATCACGTATGGATGATGTAATCTATGAAGAATTTAAAGGCACAGGCAATATGGAAATTCATCTTGAAAGAAAGTTAGCAGAAAGAAGAGTTTATCCTGCAATTAATATTAGTCGATCAGGTACTCGCCGAGAAGAATTACTTACTACACCAGATAATTTACAAAAAACGTGGATCCTGCATAAATTACTTGCTCCCATGGATGAAGCTGAAGCTATGGAATTCTTACTAAGTAAATTAAAAGAAACTAAGACAAATGCGTCATTTTTTGATTCAATGAAGCGTTAAAGTCGATTTTTGAATTTCTATAATCCTAAAATTTCATCTATTGTGCCCCATCTCCCTCCTGCCATATTTCTTATGGGGCCTACTGCGTCAGGAAAAACAGATCTTGCTTTAGCACTTTGTGAGTATTTACCTTGTGAAATTATTAGTGTTGATTCAGCACAGGTTTACCGAGGAATGGATATTGGTACTGCAAAACCCAGTATAGAAATACGTCAAATTTGCCCCCATCATCTCATTGATATTCTCGATCCTGCCCAATCTTATTCGGCTGGGCAATTTTACGAGGATACTCGTTATTTAATGAGCACAATCGCTAAACGTAATCATATCCCTTTATTAGTAGGTGGAACCATGCTGTATTTCCATACTTTAAGAAATGGAATTTCTTTTCTACCAGCTAGAGATTTAGCTATTAGAGCTAAAATCGAAAAAGAGGCAGAAATAATAGGATGGAAAGTGCTGCACGATCGCTTAACAACTCTTGACCCCCTATCTGCTAATCATATTAATCCTAATGATCCGCAAAGAATCCAAAGAGCTCTAGAAGTCTATCAGCTAACAGGAAAGCCTTTAAGTTCATTAATTAACTCTACCTACCCTAGCCTGCCATACAATATAATTAGAGTTTCAGTTTTACCAAAAGAGAGAATTCTACTTCATCATCGTATTGAACAGCGATTTTTAGCTATGCTAGAGAAAGGATTTTTAGAAGAAGTAAAAAATTTATTTCAACGCTCTGATTTAAATATCAAGTTAGCATCTATACGTGCAGTAGGTTACCGTCAAGCTTGGCTCTATCTACAAAATAAACTCTCCCTTTCTGCTATGATCGATCAGGCAATTATTGCTACTCGACAAATGGCAAAACGCCAACTAACTTGGCTTAGACGGGAAAAAGATAGCTTACAGATTTTATCTGAAGAAGCTAGTGCAAAAGAACTGTATCAAAAAATAAATAAGTATTTGTAATACACATATACTATAATTTAGGTATAGTATATTAAGGTTACAGGCCTATATTTTAGGTACTGTAAATAGAGATGTTTATATAATTAACGAGTTGGTAAAAGTATAGTTCTTTACCAAGAACTAGAAGGCTGTTAATAGGTCTTAATCTCTATCTATCGTTAAAAACAAAAAATTTATAGGGAGAAAGAAAGACTCATGTCGCGCTGGCAATCACTACAAGATCCTTTTCTTAATATTTTACGTAAGGAGAGAGTTTCTGTATCTATTTATCTAGTCAATGGTATTAAGCTACAGGGACAAGTTGAATCTTTTGATCAGTTTGTTATTTTATTAAAAAATACAGTAAGCCAAATGGTATATAAGCACGCTATATCAACGATTGTTCCTGCACGTAATGTTAAATTACCTGCTAGTGAGCTAGGTAATATTGATCAAAACACTGAAAAATCACTACCTAATGATGATGAATAGTAAATTAATGTAATAGTGTGGAGTACACTAATAATCAGCCCTATTCTTATAGGGCTATTTTAGTAGAGGTTCTTTTTCATAGAACAACAGACGATCAGGAAGGGGTAGAATTTATATCACTTGTCCGCTCTGCGGATATACAGGTATTAGAGATACTAGTCTGTAAGAAGGTAACACCTCATCCAAAGTATTTTATTGGCAGCGGAAAACTAGATGAAATCCATCATAAAACTCGCACCCAAGAAGCCAACTTAATTATCTTTAATCAAAATTTAACGCCAAGCCAAGAGCGTAATTTAGCAAAATTTTTGCAATGTGAGGTTTTAGATCGAACTGAGCTTATTCTGCATATTTTTGCTCAAAGGGCACGATCTTACGAAGGAAAACTGCAAGTAGAACTTGCTCAATTACAACATTTATCTACCCGATTAGTACGAGGATGGACACATTTAGAGCGACAGAAGGGTGGTATTGGGCTACGAGGACCTGGAGAAACTCAATTAGAGACAGATCGTCGCTTAGTTGGTAATCGAATTAAGCAATTACGTAAACGTTTAGAGCAAGTACGCAAACAGCGTAATCAAAGTAGATATGCACGGCATAAAGCAAAAGTTGCTACTATTTCTCTAGTAGGATATACAAATGCAGGTAAATCTACCTTATTTAATTGCCTAACTAAATCGCAGGTTTTTGCAGATAATAAATTGTTTGCAACCTTGGATCCTACTTTAAGAAAACTTCATCTAGAAGCTAATCACTCTTTAGTATTAGCAGATACTGTTGGATTTATCCGTGATTTACCCCATAGCCTTATTGATGCTTTCTATGCCACTTTAGAGGAAATTAAAGAATCTACACTTTTACTTCATATTGTCGATTGTTCCTCTGAAGATAGAAAGGATTTAGTAAATCAAGTCAATAAAGTACTCTCTGAAATTGGTGCAGACGATATACCTTGTATTGAAGTCTATAATAAGATCGATCAAATTTCTGATATAAAACCAAAAATAGAAAGAAATGAGGCAGGAAATATTAATAAAGTATGGCTTTCTGCTTTTCAAGATAAGAGTTTAGCCCTACTAAAGCAAGCTCTAATAGAGTTTTTTAAAGTAGGTAAAAGTATAGAAAATAGTAATATGGATTTGCCAGTTAGAACTATATCCTTGTAAAATGATGGGATAATAAGTTTTAATTAAGTAGCATTAAGTTTAAATAGGCTGGTTTATAGTATGCTAATACTGCACGTTATAAGCACATATTTTGTAATCGAATCGACATTGGAGTACCTAGACTGATGGCTTGGAATGAGCCTAATGGAAACAAAGATAATGATTCTTGGAATAAAAATGGTGATCAACAAGGACCACCAGATCTAGATGAAATTATCCAAAATCTCAAAACTAAACTGAATAAATTTTTTGGTAATAAAGATGGAGGAGGATCAAATTTTTTAGAGCAAGGACCGAGTAGTAGAGGCCTAGTTTTACTAGCACTGGTTGCTATCACTGGCTGGATGGGTTCAGGTATTTATATTGTTAAACCTGCAGAACGAGGAGTAGTGCTTCGATTTGGTAAATATGTAACTACGGCTGATTCAGGACCACATTGGCATATTCCCTACCCTATTGAGAAAGTAGAATTAATAGATGTGGCTCAAATCAGAAGCTATGAAATTGGTTATCGATCTACAGGTAGAGGACAATCCGGATCTCCTGTACCCAGTGAATCCTTAATGCTCACGCAGGATGAAAACATAGTAGATGTGCGTATTGCGGTTCAATATAGGATTAAAGATGCGGCTCATTATTTATTTAATGTACGCCATGCAGACATTAATTTACGGCAAGTACTTGAAAGTGCATTAAGAGAAGTAGTAGGTAAAAATACTATGGATTTTGTGCTTACAGAAGGACGTAGTGAGACGATGATCCAAACGCAAGCCCTAGCTCAAGAAGTTTTAGATCAGTATAAAGCGGGAATGATTGTCACTAGCGTAAACATGCAAGATGCTCAACCACCAGAGCAAGTGCAAGAAGCTTTTGCTGATGCTATTAAAGCTAGGGAGGATGAGCAAAGACTTCGTAATGAGGCTGAAGCCTATGCAAATGATATTATTCCTAAAGCACGAGGCGCAGCTTTTCGTAAGATTAGAGAAGCAGAAGCTTATAAGAGTCAAGTAATTGCTCATGCTCAAGGTGAGACTGCACAATTTTCTCAGATTCTTGAAGAATACTTAGCAGCCCCAGAAATTACTGAAAAACGTCTTTATATTGAGGCTATGGAATCGGTAATGAAAGGAAGCCGTAAAGTGCTTGTTGATGTACCCGGAAGTACTAATGTATTTTATCTACCTCTTGGAAATAATGAGAGTGAAGAAAATAATAAAACGAGACGTACAATCTCTTTAGATCAGTTACCTGCTATTATCCGAGGCAAAAATATGAACCAACAAGATCATAGTCTACAAGACAATAATAGCCGAAATCGGAGGACGCGTTAGTAATGGGTAAAAATTTTAGCGTCTTATTCGGGATCATCGCCTTGCTTATTATTATGGGATCTCAAAGCGTTTTTACTGTTGATGAAAGAGAGAGAGCTATTTTACTTAGGTTAGGGAAAATTGAGAGGGTAGACTTCGAGCCTGGCATCCATTTTAAAATTCCATTTTTTAACTCAGTAAGAAAATTTGATGGTCGTACCCTATCCCTTGATGTAGAAGCTGAACGCTATCTTACAATCGAAAAAAAGAATGTTATTGTGGATTCTTTCATTATGTGGCGAATTAGCGATGTAGCTCAATACTATCGCTCAATGGCTGGTACTGAATCCAATGCAGATTTACGTTTATCTCAAATTATTAAAGATGGATTACGTAGTGAGTTTGGGCGGCGCTCTATTCAAGAAGTAGTCTCAGGTGAACGAGCACTTATTATGAAAACTATGGCTCGCCGAGCAAATGAGCAAGCTAAAGAATTTGGTATTACTATTGTGGATGTACGTCTTAAACGAATTGATTTACCAAAAGATGTAAGTAGCTCCGTATATGCTCGTATGGAAGCCGAGCGTGAGAGGGTAGCAGCTGAACTAAGATCTCAAGGGGTGGAAACCTCTGAGCGGATTCGATCAGAGGCCGATCGCCAACGTACTATTATTTTAGCCGATGCACAAAAAGAAGCAGATACTATTCGTGGTGCAGGCGATGCAGCAACGACTAAAATTTATGGAGATACCTTTAATAAAGATCCAAATTTCTATGCTCTGTATCGTAGTTTAAATGCATATCGTAATATCTTCCCTCAGGAAAGTGATAATATTCTTCTTTTAGAGCCTAAGGGAGAATTTTTTAGTTTTTTTAATTCTAAATCAGCTACCCCTCCTCTAACTCATTCCATACAACCTCAAACTAATTCTAATTCTACTCAATAATATTCAAAAGGGGGTTTATCCCCCTTTTGTTAGATTTCAGAATAAAATAAGTTAAAGTTTAATCTATATAGATGCCGATTACTGAACGCTGGCTTTTACCAGAGGGTGTAGATGAAATTTTACCAGAAGAAGCAGAAAATATAGAATCTGCTCGCCGGAAACTTATAGATTTGTTTTATTCTTGGGGTTATGAACTAGTTATCCCGCCACTTATCGAATACCTAGAATCCCTTTTCACAGGTACGGGTACTGATTTAGAGCTACAAACTTTTAAGCTTACGGATCAGCTCACTGGGCGTTTAATGGGGATTCGGGCTGATATAACACCGCAAGTAGCTAGAATTTCTGCTCATCGCCTTAAAAGAAAAGGAATAACTCGTTTATGTTATATAGGTAGTGTATTGCATACCTTGCCCAAGAATTTAGGCGGTACTCGTAATCCTATTCAAGTCGGTGCAGAACTCTATGGGCATAAAGGTATAGAAAGTGATATAGAAATTATACGACTTGCTATAGAATCTCTATTTCAATCTGGGATAGAAAAAATCTGTTTAGACTTAGGTCATGTAGGAATATTCCAAAATATTATTTCTCAAGTGCGTCTTTCAAAAGCACAAGAATATGTATTGCTTGATATAGTGCAACGTAAAGCACAAGATGAAATTGAAAATGCATTAATAGAATATCAGATTGACTCTAAATATTCCAAGATACTTATGGTCTTAATAAGCCTTCATGGAGGGGAAGAGGTTATTCAGGAAGCAGAGCGATACCTGATGGATAATGAAGCAATCGACGCATTAGCTACTTTGAAAAAAACTGCAAGTGCTATTCAAAAATACTTCCCTTCACTACCTATTCATTTTGATTTAGCAGAATTACGAGGTTATCATTATCATACAGGGCTTGTTTTTTCTGTTTATACCCCTAAGTATGGTCAAGCGATTGTTCAAGGTGGGCGGTATGATGGAATTGGGCAAAACTTTGGATATGCACAACCAGCAACTGGGTTTAGCATAGACCTAAAAAAAATTATTACCTCTTATCCGAAACCCTATCATAGGATTTATGCACGCTGGATTGAAGATGTTAAGTTTGAACAGGAAGTACTGCGTTTACGCCAGCAAGGAGAAAAAGTAGTCTATGGGCTTTCAGATACTAAAGAGGACTATGAAGTGCTAGGCTGTAATCGTAGGTTAATACTAGAAGATGGACAATGGAAAGTGATAAGGATTAAGTAAGTAAGTGGCTAAAAATATAGTAATTATAGGTAGTCAATGGGGTGATGAAGGAAAGGGGAAAATTGTTGATCTGCTTACTCATCATGTTGATGCTGTTGTTCGTTTCCAAGGAGGGCATAATGCAGGTCACACCTTAATTACTAAAGCCAATCAAAAAATAGTTCTTCATTTAATTCCTTCAGGTATATTACATGAGCATGTATTGTGCATGATTGGAAATGGGGTTGTATTGTCCCCCGCTGCCTTTATGAAAGAGGCAGAAATGCTTGAACAACAAGGTATTACGCTATATAACCGACTTAAAATAAGTCCAATGTGTCCGCTTATTCTGCCGCACCATATTGCATTAGATCACGCAAGAGAGAAAATCCAAGGTAGACAAATTGGCACAACAGGATGTGGGATAGGACCAGCTTATGAAGATAAAATTGCAAGACGAGCTTTACGAGTCGGTGATTTATTAAATGAGGAGAATTTCGCATCAGATTTAACCGAAATCATAGATTACCATAATTTTATTTTACAGAGTTACTACAAAACTCAACCTGTTAGTTATAAGCAAACTCTAGATCAAGCTTTTTCTTTTAAAGAAAAATTTCAATCTCTGATAGCTGATATTCCTACCTTGCTTACACAGCTGCGGCTAAAAGGGAAAAATATTTTATTTGAAGGGGCCCAAGGTACTTTTCTTGATATAGATCATGGCACTTATCCTTTTGTAACCTCCTCTAATACTACCGCAGGAGGGGCTGCAACTGGAAGCGGTATCGGTCCTAGAAATTTAGATTATATTATTGGCATTACTAAAGCTTATACCACACGAGTAGGCAATGGTCCTTTTCCTACAGAGCTCAATAATAGTATTGGAGAGCATTTGGCTAAAGTAGGTCATGAATTTGGATCGACTACTAATCGTCCTCGTCGCTGCGGTTGGTTAGATTTAACTGCACTAAAACGTTCAATTACCATTAATAGTATTTCTAGTCTTTGCGTAACTAAATTAGATGTACTAGACGGTATAGAAAAATTACATATTTGTACTGCTTATCGTTATAATAATCAGTACTATGAAGTTCCTCCAGATACTAGAATTCTAGCTCACTGCGATCCGGTTTATATAGAATTACCAGGTTGGAGTGAATCTACAGTAGGTCTAACTGACTATAGACAGCTTCCTAAAAACGCTCATAATTACCTCAATAAGATAGAGGAGTTGGCAGGAGTGCCTATAGAGATTATTTCTACTGGTCCAGAGAGAGAACAGACAATTATTTTAAATAATCCTTTCAAGTAAAATAATAGTTTAATGGTAGCCTGCACTGGTCTCCTCGCAATGATATATTGTAAACCCCGTCAGGCCTGGAAAGGAGCAGCGGCAGCAGTACTTTCATGTGCCGAGATACGGCTAGTTGTAGGCTACCACCTTATTTTTATAATCTAATGGATTATTATGCATTAGCAAGAAAATGGAGACCTCGTAGCTTTTCCCAAGTAGTGGGACAAGATCATATACTTCAACCACTTATAAATAGTTTAGATACGGGAAGAGTACACCACGCTTTTTTATTTACAGGGATTCGAGGCGTAGGTAAAACCACCTTAGCTCGGATCTTAGCAAAATCTCTTAATTGTGAAGAAGGTATTAGTTCCTCTCCATGCGGAAAATGTAAAAATTGCTTAGAGATTAATGAAGGCAATTATATTGACCTTATAGAAGTAGATGCAGCATCTCGTACAGGTGTAGATGATACTAGGGATCTACTAGAAAATGCTCATTATGCTCCAAGCCATGGTCGCTATAAAGTGTACCTCATTGACGAGGTACATATGTTTTCTCTTTCAAGTTTTAATGCACTATTAAAAACTTTAGAAGAGCCCCCACCTCATGTTAAATTTTTATTAGCGACTACTGATCCTAAAAAAATACCTGTTACTGTCCTCTCTCGCTGTTTACAATTTAATTTAAGACGGATAAATCCGAAGATCGTTGCAGGTTATCTAAGTAAAATCCTAGATGAAGAACATATTTTATTTGATCCAGAGGCGTTATTTGCAATTGCTCAAGCTTCGGAAGGTAGTATGCGCGATGCACTTAGCTTTTTAGATCAAGCTATTAATTATAGTAATGGGCAAATTACTGTTAGTACTGCTCAAATAGTTTTAGGTAGTATTGATCAAAAAAATCTTCTTATTCTTTTAAATTATTTATCTCAAAAAAACTCTCAGGGCCTGATCAAACAGATACGAGAATTATGTAGTTATTCAGTCGATATTTACAGAATTATTAGAGATTTGTTACATTTACTTCAACAAATTGCTCTTTATCAAATCGATCCTAATCTTATAGATAAGATAGTTGAGAATGAGGATTTTATAGCACTTGCCAGCCGCTTTACTCCGGAGGAGATTCAACTTTACTATCAAATAGGTCTTATTGGAAATCGGGATCTTATCTATGCACCAGACCCATATATGACCTTTGAGATGTTGTTACTAAGAATGCTATGTTTCCATCCTGTGGAAGTGACACCTGATGAAAAAACTCTATCCTATCAGAGTATCTTGAGTGATAGTAATTTAAATGAAATAGTAGGGGTACAAGAAAAAGAAGCGGTGCTTGTGCCGAGAGAATTTTCTCCAAGCTTACTAAATAATAATCATGACTGGCAAAAATTAATTTCTAAATTAGAGTTAAGTGGTATTTCAAGGCAACTTGCCGAAAATTGTATTTTCGATCATTCTGAAATAAATAGTTTTTATTTAAAAATTGCCCCAACTATGGTAAGTCTCCAGCGTGGAAAGGATCGTTTACAAGAGGTATTGAGTAACCACTTAAATAGAGAAGTAAAAATTATTATTCAAACTTTTAATTTTAGTGATAACGCAGATACGATTGCTACACAGAAAGTAAAAAATCAAGAAATAGCAAAACAAACCGCAATTAAAGCAGTAGAGAATGATGAAAATATTCAAGCGATCTGTAAAATATTCGATGCTCAAGTTCTAACTGAAAACATTAAAGCTGTTCAAGAAAGTAAATTCGATAGTTAAGGAGACGTATTCATGAAGGGTGGTTTAGGTAATTTTATGAGACAAGCACAGCAGATTCAGTCGAATATGGAAAAAGCACAAGCTGAACTTGCAAATATGGAAGTTACAGGCCAATCAGGTGGAGGAATGGTTAGTGTGGTAATGACCGGACGATATGATTGCCGGCGTGTTACTATTAATGATGAAGTTTGGCAAGAAGGTAAAGAAATGGTGGAAGACTTAGTTGCTGCCGCTGTTAACGATGCAGTCCAGCAAGTTGAAGCTCAATCGAAGGAGAAAATGTCTAGTATGACCTCTGGAATGCTTCCCCCTGGATTTAAATTACCTTTCTAATTACCTTAAGCGATAATAATATCGTTATGCCTATTACTGATTTGTTTGGCCCTTCTGTATCTTATTTGGTAAAGGCATTGCGTTGCTTACCTGGAGTAGGACCAAAATCTGCACAACGTATGGCTTTTCACCTATTAGAATCAGATCGAGAAGGAGGAATTCAACTTGCAAATGCTTTGCTTGAGTCTCTAGACAAAGTTACTCAATGCCAATCGTGCCGTATTTTAAATGAATCTCTTCTATGCTCTTTATGTGCTAGCACTGATCGAAATCATAGCCAACTCTGCATTGTAGAAATGCCTAGTGATGTACAGGCAATTGAACAAACTACTGCCTATCAAGGATTATATTTTGTACTTATGGGGCATTTGTCCCCTCTTGATGGAATTGGTCCTGAAACCTTAGGTATGGATTTACTTATTCAGCGGTTAGAAATTAAAAAAATTAGTGAAATTATTCTTGCTACTAACCTTACCGTAGAAGGTGAAGCTACTGCCTATTATATTGATAGAATAGCAAAAAAATATAATATCGCTACTACTCGAATTGCCCATGGTGTTCCTATTGGAGGCGAGCTCGAGTTTGTTGATGCAAATACGCTTTCTTATGCTTTTAAAGGTCGCAAGCATTTATAAAATACTTATCTTTTGGTTTCCCCCTACTACATCGATTCCAACGATTCATCCTATTTTTTTCCAAACCCTAAACTTGCCCTTTTAGATCCAAATGGATTACTTGCTGTAGGTGGAGATTTATCTCAAAAACGGATTATTTATGCCTATTGTCAAGGGATATTCCCGTGGTATAGCCAAGGACAGCCAATACTTTGGTGGAGTCCTAATCCTAGGATGGTATTATTTCCTAGTAAATTAAAAATTTCACGAAATTTAAAAAAAAAATTAAACCGATCTGAATATACACTTACTATAGATAAAAATTTTCAGGGTGTTATTCAAGCTTGTGCTAATACACCACGGCACGGCATCATTAGCACTTGGCTCACTATAGAGATGCAAACCGCTTATATACAACTACATGATATGGGAATAGCCCATTCTATAGAGGTATGGGAGAAATCTAATCTTATAGGTGGGCTTTATGGATTACATATCGGTCGTATCTTTTTCGGCGAATCCATGTTCAGTCTACGCTCAGATGCTTCTAAGATAGCACTAGTTTATCTTTGTAATTATCTCCAGCAAAAAAGGGTTTCACTCATTGACTGCCAAGTTGAGTCTGCCCATTTATTTCGCCTTGGTGCTCAAACAATTACTAGAGATCTCTTTATTAGATGGGTACAAAAACTATGCAACCCATCTATTGTAGATGATTTGTAATAAAGCTGTAGAATCTACCTTAATTTATCTCCATGGCTTTTATGATAAAATGACTAAAATATACAGGTTACTAGCACAATAGGAATTATTAATAATATATGGGAAAAGAAGACAATATTGAAATGGAAGGTACGGTGATTGATAGCCTTCCAAATACTATGTTTAGAGTAGAGCTAGAAAATGGTCATGTGGTAACAGCACATATCTCCGGAAGAATGCGCAGACACTATATTCGAATTCTTACAGGCGATAAGGTAACAATTCAACTCACTCCTTATGATCTTACTAAAGGTAGAATTATTTACCGTGCTCGCTAATTAGTTACCAATATTAACTAATCTAAAAAAAGGGGGTACAGTACTACCCCTTTATGGGTTTATTTGATTAAATTTCCAATTCCAAGTTAGTAAGGCTACCAGAAAAAGTATCCACCTACACCAACCACATTTGCAGTCTGCCTATTACCATGGCCATACCATTCATTAATCGATCGGGTCCATTCTGCAACCAGTTTTAAGTTAGCATTTACATCATGGTATATTCCAGCTGTATAAGATTGTTGATCTTTAAGAACAGCTCCATATCCCATAGAGCTCATCAATTGATCTGTTGCGGTCTCGGCTTGTCTAGAAGTACCATAACTTATAGCCAATTTAGTATGCCCTAGGAAAGTATAACCCCATTGTGCCATCCAGCCTTTGTCTCTGCGTAAATGACCAGATGCATCCATAGAGTCAGCATCAAAAAGAAATGAACTGCCTAATCCTCTACCAGAGTAGTAGGAACCATTAAAATCCCAATTCTTATATCGAAGCTGAGATCCTGTTGACCAACCCCAAACATTACTTTCGCTGCTGACTGCAGACCAACCTCCATAAGGGGTAGTATTACGAGTAAAATTTTGCCACACCCCAGATCCCCAAACTTCCCAGCTACCATCTTTCCAAGATCTGGCATAGCTAATCATACCTTCGCCTCGTGGAGTGCTATCAGTATTATAACAGTTTGCCCCACTTGCAGCGACATAGCCATTTGCGAGAGATCCGGCAGCACCACAAACTTGAGAAGGATCTACTGCAGCAGCGGTTAATTTAACACCCGCCATATCTGGGCTAGTCCATCGAAGTTGCGCGTTAAAATTAGGATAGAGATACCCATAACCAATTCGACCTAAAGTAAATCCGCCGCCATGGACATTACCTGTAGCGCCTACACCAAAAAGGGTTTGGTCGGTTAAGATATTTTTACCCATAAAAACATCTAATGTCCGTCCCATCAGAATTTGGCCAAACTCACCATCAATAGTGAAATACGCTTCTCGAAACTCTAAATTTCCACCAAAACCTGTAGTTTCACTACTATTCACTAACCCTTGGCTTGGCATTCCAGGGCCACCATTATAACCTCTATTTTGTGTATTAGAGTTATTAACCTCTCCTGCAAGACTGATTCTTCCCCCAATATCTAACCCATTCCAAGTAGGAGCTTTTACATTAAAACCAAATAGAGAAGGCATTAACCCACTGCGAAACCTACTTTGATGCTCTGCAATGGGGCTCATATTCATGTTACCGCCAATTACATTGTCTGGACGACCACTTGGATCGCTCCAAACATAGAACTGGTTGATATTACCATCAAAACTGACTTCCCAGCCGTTGTCTCCTCCAACCACTACAATTGCACTTGCAGGAAGAGAAAAATTCATCGCTGCTGTAATAGCTATAGCTAATTTAGTGTTCTTAAAATTCTTCATGCCATACTCCATGATTTTATATGCCACAGACCACGCTGGCATAATACCTCCAAAATTCTACCTAAAATTTCTTTTTGTGTATTAAAAAAGTAGAGATTACCCTATAGATTAAACTACGACAATATTTATTTTAATTAGTTCTTTTATATTTGTATCAGATAGTTATATAGAATTTTAAGAAATTCATTTAATTAAATCAAATATCTAATTGTATAATTTTATTATATATATTTTAATTCATGAAATGATTTTTCATAAAAAGCTAACTTAAATAAAAAGTACGGCCGAATTATATCTATTATCGGCGTACTCTAAAAAAAGTAGTTAAAATTGATTCACTAAGCTCTGCTAAAACCCCTCCTCGAATCTCCACATTATGGTTGAATAATCCTGCTGAAAATATATTAATAACTGTTCCTGCAGCTCCACTTTTAGGATCAAAGGCACCAAATACAATTCTTTTAACCCGAGCTTGAATAGCTGCTCCAGCGCACATACTACAGGGTTCTAAGGTGGTATAAAGGGTACTGCTCACTAGGCGATAATTTTTAAGATAATTTCCGCTAGCCCGAATAGCTTGTATTTCTGCGTGTGCAGTAGGATCGCAGGTGCTAATTGGGCAATTCCAACCTTTTCCTAAAACTTTATTATCTCTTACTAGCACAGCCCCAATAGGAACTTCTTCTATTTTTTTTGCATAGTTTGCAAGCTCTAATGCATAGTACATCCATTTAATATCTTCCTCACCATCCATATCATCATTTTTTATATCTATTTCCACTCTATTATATTTTTTAAAATCAATTTTTTATAAAAAGTAGTATAATCAACGTCATGTAGAATACCATCGAGCATCAAAGGAGGAATTGATTTGGCTCAGCCTTAGCAAGGCTGAGCAGCCTGTCGACCAAGACCGTTTGAAAACTTAAAAGAGGCACGTTTTTAGGAATAGCAAAACCATATCCCAAAAGTAGTCATTCTCTTCATTGTGAGCACAATACCAAAATACTTCCAAGCGATCGAAGATGTATAACTTCCTCGAGAAGCAATTCGCTCGCTTGAATGATTGCCTTCCACTCGGATAAAGTTCTTTCCCTTCCTTGACAGCCGACAAACATCTGCATGTCAAAAGAAGCACTGGCAAGGTCGGCACCTCTTTCCGGTACGACCATCTCCAGTATCGCCACACGGGCACCACTCCCCGCGATGGCCTCACGAACTCTTTGCAGTACCTGCACACACATGCTGTCATTGAAGCTGTGCAGTACAGTCGAGAGAAGGTAGATGTCCTTATGATCAGTTGCCATAGGAACTTTCGTGAAAAGGTCTCCTGCCTGAAAGCGAAGACGCTTAACGGCATCCTCAGGGTGATTTGCCCAGTATGACTGGGCTTCCGCAATAACCTGGGGTCGATCCACAATCAGGGCAGACAACTGGGGGTAATGTTTAATAATCGCGAGTGACTTGACCCCACGGGAGCCGCCGACATCAATGATCCGTTCAAACTAGCTCCAGTCCATATCGGTGGCAAAGCCATCTCCAGCAAGAAACTCCACACTGTCCATGGCTTTAGAAAAATTCTGGTCGAACTCCGGCTGTTGGTCCAAGTAATCAAATAAATCCTTGCCACGACAAAGCTGGAATGGTGACGTTCCGCTGCGAATGCCAGCCTCCAATTGCTCGAACCAGGGGCGGCTGAAAGCTTCCGAGTTGTGCATCAAAATCATGGCTCGAACGCTTTGTGGATCGTCGTTGCAAAGGCAGTTGGAAAGCTTATTATTGCGAAACACCATACGAAGATTGCCCTCGATTGCCAATAGGCGGAACCAATCTGCACGAGTCGAAAGGGTGCTGGTGTGAGCTTATTGGGAATAGATTGAAGCCACGCACCGAACTTCATCATCATGGCAAATCGACGTACCAAGCCGATATTCTTCTGGAGTCCCAATAATTTAGAATAACCAGTTCCAAGCCGGCGAAACACCGAGACTACATTCTCCACCGGTACTCCACTATATTTCCAGCCGCATAACTTATAACCATGCCACTCCACTCATTCCCATTCAATTGTGGCAGGTGGCTTACCTGAAACATCATAAACTACTCGGGAAATTTTGGGTATTTCATTAATAATTCGGTTAGAGATTTGAGAAAGTAATTCATAAGGTAGGTGCACCCAATGAGCGGTCATAAAATCAATACTTTCTATTGCTCGCAATGCAATTACGAATTCATAACTACGCTCATCTCCTACTACGCCAACAGATTTTACTGGTAAAAATACTGCAAAAGCTTGGCTCGTTTTATAATACCAATCATGTGCACGCAATTCTTCAATGAAAATTGCATCTGCACAGCGAAGCAAATCTGCATATTCTTTTTTTATTTCCCCAAGAATTCGTACTCCTAAACCTGGTCCTGGAAAAGGATGGCGGTGTATGAGTTCAAACGGTAGCCCTAACTTAGCACCGAGATTACGTACTTCATCCTTAAATAATTCCCGAAGAGGTTCAAGTAGCTTTAAATTTAATTTTTTGGGTAACCCACCTACATTATGATGGGATTTTATAGTTTGTGCTTTTCCTGTCTTGGTACCCGCTGACTCAATGACATCAGGATAAATCGTTCCTTGGGCAAGCCATATTATGCTCTTTAGTTTTTTTGCTTCTTCTTCAAAAATATCAATAAATATACGACCAATAACCTTACGCTTTTCTTCTGGATCAGTAATGCTTAATAATGCTCCTAAAAAGCGTTGCTCTGCATTAATGTGAATAACTCGAATACCAAAGTGATCTACAAAGGTAGTTATCACCTGCTCGACTTCCCCTAAGCGGAGTAACCCATTGTCTACAAAGACACAGATAAGTTGATCTCCTATTGCACGGTGTAACAATGCGGCAACAACAGAGGAATCAACACCACCGGATAGAGCAAGTAATACTTTATCAGTGCCTACTTGGTTCTTTATTTGTATGATTTTATCCTCAACAATTTTTTGAGGAGTCCACTGGGCTTCACATTTGCAAATATTATGGATAAATCCTTTTAAAATATTTATTCCTTGAGGAGTATGCGTAACTTCTGGATGAAATTGAAGACCATAAAAATGTCGTTTTTCATCTGCCATCCCTGCAATAGGGCTATTGTTTGTAGAAGCAATTTTAGTAAACCCTACTGGCAATTGAGTGACTCGATCCCCATGACTCATCCACACATTTAATAAAAACTCTGTAGGAGTATTTGAATTCTCTACATCTACAAATAACGAAGAAGAATAGGCACACACTTGGGCATAGCCATACTCCCGGTGAGTGGCGAGCTCTACTTTTCCACCTAATTGAGATGCCATTGTTTGCATGCCATAGCAAATACCAAGAATAGGTATACCCATTGAAAATATTGATGCAGAGGCTTGAGGTGCGTATTCTCCTCGCACTGAATCAGGACCTCCAGAGAGAATAATTCCTTTAGGTGAAAGTGATATTAGGGTTTCATCCTTAACATAATAAGGATGTACTTCGCAATACACACCTATTTCTCTAATACGGCGTGCAATTAATTGCGTATACTGCGAGCCAAAATCAAGAATTAAAATGGGAGGGTTATAAGAGAGACCCATTAATTAGTCCTACGATAGTTAGGCGCTTCTTTAGTAATCGTTACATCGTGAACATGACCTTCCCTAACGCCTGCTGCTGTAATACGCACAAAATTCGTTTTAGTATGCATTGCTTCAATATTGGCACAGCCTGTATAGCCCATACTAGAACGCAATCCACCAATAAGCTGGTGAACTACAGGTGCTAAATTCCCTTTATAGGGAACACGACCTTCAATTCCTTCAGGAACTAATTTATCAGATCCCTCTTTATGATCCTGAAAGTAGCGATCGCTTGATCCTTGCTGCATTGCCCCTAAAGATCCCATGCCTCGATAGGCTTTATAAGCTCGACCTTGATAAAGCTCTACTTCCCCCGGAGCCTCTTCAGTACCAGCAAACATACCTCCTACCATTACTGTATGAGCACCTGCAGCAATCGCTTTAGCAAAATCTCCCGAGTAGCGAACCCCTCCATCTGCAATAAAGGGGACATCTGTACCTCTAAGTGTTTCAGCAACATTAATAATAGCAGTAATTTGAGGCACTCCTACACCAGTTACAACTCGAGTAGTACAGATAGACCCTGGACCAATACCTACTTTTACCCCATCAGCACCTGCTTCTACAAGTGCCTTAGCCGCATCTCCAGTTGCAATATTACCGCCAATTACTTGAATATTAGAATAAGTTGACTTAATCCACCGTACCTGATCGAGTACGCCTTTAGAATGACCATGGGCAGTATCAACTACCAATATATCTACTTCAGCTTCAATCAGTGAAGCAATACGCTCTCTGCTTCCTTCTCCAATACCTACCGCTGCACCTACCCGTAATCGCCCATATTCATCTTTACAAGCTAGAGGGTATTCAGTAGCTTTTTGAATATCTTTAACCGTAATTAACCCCTTGAGTTTAAATTGATCATTAACAACTAGTATTTTTTCAATGCGGTTTTGATGTAAAAGGCTAACCGCTTCTTCCCGGCTAGCTTCTTCTGATATGGTCACTAATCGTGATTTTGGGGTCATAATATTAGAAACGGGGCTATCAAAGCGAGTCTCAAACCGCAAATCCCTGCTAGTAACAATACCTACTAATTGTTCTTTTTCAACTACAGGTACACCAGAAATTCGATGGGATCGAGTAATTGCAAGAACTTCCCCAATACTAGTTTCTGGGGTTACGGTAATTGGTTCACTGATAATACCACTTTCAAATTTCTTTACTTTTCGTACTTCATTAGCTTGGCTCTCAATACTCATATTTTTATGAATAATACCTATTCCACCTTCTTGAGCTAGACTAATGGCCAGTTTAGATTCGGTCACTGTATCCATAGCTGCTGAGACAATAGGAACATTTAGCGTAATCGTACGACTTAGGCGAGTTGTCAGATCAGCCTCTTTTGGTAAAATCTGTGAGTATGCTGGGAGTAATAGAACATCGTCAAAAGTTAAAGCTTCTTGAATGATACGCATAGAGAAGTTAGTAAATAAAATTTTACTCTAAATTATACAGATTTTTCTCTACGGTAATATAGTCCTATAGAGAACTCCTCTAGTTTAGAATCTTTGTATTGATTGTTATTACTTCTCCTACAGGTGCTGTAATCTCAAAGAGCTTTAACTGTATTAAAGCGGTATTTTCCCGAGATATCAGCATTAACTTATCTAGTTTCTAAATAGAGACCTAGAGTTTATCAATAAATTATCGCCACAAATAAAGCACAAAAAAATAAAGTTTTTAATATTGTAGCCTTTAGCCTGCCGAAGCGGTTCTTTAAAACATTTACTCATCTAATAAGTTTAATAGAATAAAATCAAATTATTTTATAAAAAAATATACTAATGATATTAATTTTCATTTATATTAATAAACACGTTTTTTATAAAAAAAGTAAATTTATTAAATAAAGTTCATTTTATGAAGAATAAAAATATATTTTCATCTCAATTAAAAGTATCTAAATCAATAATATTACTTACGCTTTTATCGAGTATCTCTTTTGCTCAAGGAGCGGAAAAAGAGAAAGAAGGAAAGGTTAAAGAAGAAAAGAAAGAAGAAGCAAAAAAGCTAGAGCCTATTAAAGTACAAAGCACAAAAGGAGAATCCTATTTTCTCCCTAATACCAGTAGTGCAATGCGTACAGATACTTCCCTTCGTGATACTCCCCAAAGTGTTTATGTATTACCTAAAGAGTTACTTAGAGATCAAAACGTACAATCTATCGGTGATGCCATGCGTAATGTCCCGGGGGTGACTGTCAACCTAGGAGAAGGTAATCGAGACGAGGTTGTGATTCGAGGAATTGATACTAAATTTGACTTTTTCGTCAATGGACTCCGGGATGATTCTGAGTATTTCCGAGACCCTTACATTATAGATCATCTAGATGTATTGAAAGGCTCGTCTGGAATGATCTTTGGTCGAGGTAATGGAGGGGGTGTGGTCAACTTAGTGACTAAACAACCTACCTTAACTCCTCACTATAGTATCAACTTAAACGGTGGTTATTGGGATCATAAACGAGCGACTGTAGACTTTGGTGGACCTATTCCTGGAGATATAGCCAGTTATCGTTTAAATGCCATGGTAGAGGATTCTGGTGGCTTTCGGGATTTTTTCTATCTTCATCGCTATGGAGTAGATCCAGAAGTTACTTTTCAAATTGACCCTAATACTAAGCTGACGATTGGAGGACAGCACCTCAATGATAACCGCCTTGCTGATCGAGGTATTGCCTCTCAAAATGGTCGCCCTGCAGATGTACCGATTGAAACTTTTTTTGGCTCACCTACTCAAAATAATTCCTATCAAAATGTGGAAGAAGCCCATGGGATGTTTGAGCATATTTTTGATAGCTCCCTGAAAATCCAGAACTCCTTCCGGTTTATTAGCACTACTCACAATTATCAAAACTTATATGCAGGAAGTGCTGTTTCTAGTGCTGGCACTGTAGATCTTTCAGGTTATCGTCATGACAATACTCGAGATAACTTTTTTAACCGCACAGATATTATCTATAAAGTAAACACAGGGCCAATTAGCCAAGAAATTATGAGTGGTGTAGTAGTTTCCCATGAAGAAGATAGTGATCTTAAAATTGATTCGAATAAAATTACAGGGGTTTCTATTTTAGATCCAGTTGGAGTAGGTGTTTTTGATAAGGTCAGTAGAAATCGCTTTGTTACAGGTACAAACCTCGGTGTATATTTCCAAGATCAAATTGCCTTTAATGAACACTGGAAACTGGTGGCAGGGGCTCGCTATGATCGGTTTAAAGTAGTAGGTGATGATTTCTTAGGTGGTCCACATACCGAACGAGTTGATAATACCTTTAGTCCTCGAGCAGGAGTTATTTATCAACCTACTGGTTTTGCCTCATTTTACGCTAGCTATGCTAAGACCTATACGCCTCAAGGGACTAACCTCGCACTTTCTCTAAAAGACGCTTCCAATGCAGCACTTGCCCCTCTTGTTTCTACTAACTATGAAATAGGGACTAAATTTGTCATTCTTAAAGATAAACTTTCTGTCAATTCTGCTTTTTTCCGTCTTGACCAAGATAATGTAAATAGCCAGGATCCTAATAACCCTGCCGTTCTAGTTCAATTAGGTTCTCAAAGAAATGAAGGCTTTGAAGTCAGTGCGACCGGTGAAATCTTTCCAGGATTTCAAATCGTAGGTGGCTATACCCGCTTAAGTGCTCATCTTTTAACGGATACCACGAGTGGTAATGCTGGTGCTACTGTTGGATTAGTGCCACAGGATCAATTTAATTTTTGGGGTACCTACGCCTTTACGCCTCATGTTGGCATGAGTGCAGGAGTGAATGCTCAATCGAGTATGTATACTTCCTTTAGCAATAAAGTACTTCTACCTGGCTATGTGTTACCTCGAGCTATGATCTACTATACCAATTTAAATTATCGAGTCTCCTTGAATTTCGATAATATCTCTAACACAGTCTATTACCCGACCGCTGCGGGTGATAATCAGATTATGCCAGGGGCTCCTTTCAATGTAATGGCAAATTTTACCGCCACGTTCTAATACGCCCTCTCCTTCTATTTGTAAGGCAGAAAATTTTTATATTTTCTGCCTTTTTTAAATAAAAAAAATTATCAAGACAACCTTGATAATGAGAATTGTTATTACTATATTTAAAAAGCTTTTTTTAAACTAAAGCTAAATAAGGATAGTAATATGCAAAAAATATCGATGGTATTTACCATCATAATATTATTGACAGTAATGCCAACTCTAGGAGCGGAGAAGGAGAAAGAGAAGGAAGGAAAAACTAAAGAAGAAAAGAAAGAAGAGATTAAAAAACTTGATCCAATACAAGTACAAAGCACAAAAGGAGAGGGTTCCTATTTTCTTCCTAACACCACTAGTGCAATGCGTACAGATACCCTTCTTAAAGATACTCCTCAGAGTATTTATGTCCTTCCTAAAGAGCTGCTTCGGGATCAAAACGTACAATCTATTGGCGATGCCATGCGTAATGTCCCGGGGGTGACTGTCAACCTAGGAGAAGGCAACCGAGACGAGGTTGTGATTCGAGGAATTGATACTAAATTTGACTTTTTCGTCAATGGACTCCGGGATGATTCTGAATATTTTCGTGATCCCTATATCGTAGAGCATCTAGATGTGCTCAAAGGTGCATCCGGGATGATCTTTGGTCGAGGTAATGGAGGGGGTGTGGTCAACTTAGTGACTAAACAACCTACCTTAACTCCTCACTATAGTATCAACTTAAACGGTGGTTATTGGGATCATAAACGAGCGACTGTAGACTTTGGTGGACCTATTCCTGGAGATATAGCCAGTTATCGTTTAAATGCCATGGTAGAGGATTCTGGTGGCTTTCGGGATTTTTTCTATCTTCATCGCTATGGAGTAGATCCAGAAGTCACCTTTCAAATTGACCCTAATACTAAGCTAACGATTGGAGGACAGAATCTCAATGATAATCGACTTTCTGACCGAGGGATTGCTTCCCAAAATGGTCGTCCTGCAGATGTACCCATTGAAACTTTTTTTGGAGATCCCAACCAAAATTTTTCCCATCAAAATGTAGATGAAGCCCATGGGATGTTTGAGCATATTTTCGATAGTTCCTTAAAAATTCAAAACTCTTTCCGGTTTATTAACACTCTCCATGATTACCAGAATTTATATGCAGGAACTGCTGTTTCAGATGATGGTACTGTTCAGCTTACAGGCTATAACCACAATACTAACAGAAATACGTTCTTTAATCGTACAGATATTACTTACGATGTAGATACTGGATCTGTCCACCAGAAAATACTAAGCGGGATGGTTGTCTCTTATCAAGATGATACAGATATAAAATTTAATGCTGTTAACATTAATAATGTCTCTATTCTTGATCCTGTAGGCGTATTTAATCAGGGGGTATTAGCTAGAAATCGCTATGTGACAGGAACTGATATTGGTATCTTCTTCCAGGATCAGATTGCCTTTAATGAACATTGGAAACTAGTGGCAGGGGCTCGCTATGATTGGTTCAAAGCTGTGGGGTTAGGTCTCAAAGGGGGTAGGGTGACTAATCACATTGATCAAGTATTTAGTCCTCGAGCAGGGTTAATTTATGAACCTAATGATTTTGCGTCATTTTACGCTAGCTATAGTAAGACCTATACACCTCAAGCAGCTGATCTCGCTATTTCCTTAACAAGCCCCGCTACTGCAAATCTTAGCCCTCTTATCTCCACCAACTACGAGATCGGCACCAAATTTGTTATCCTTCAAGATAAACTCTCGGTGAATTCTGCCTTCTTCCGTCTCGATCAACAGAATGTAAATAGCCCAGATCCTAACGATTCTACTATTCTAGTTCAGCTTGGATCTCAACGAAATGAAGGCTTTGAAGTCAGTGCGACCGGTGAAATTTTTCCAGGATTTCAAATCGTAGGTGGCTATACCCGCTTAAGTGCAAAACTCTTAACCACTACCACGAGTGGTAACGCAGGGGCTACTGTAGGTTTAGTACCACAAAATCAGTTTAACTTTTGGGGCACCTACGCCTTTACGCCCCATTTTGGCATGAGTGCAGGGGTCAACGCCCAATCGAGTATGTATACTTCCTTTAGTGATAAAGTACTCCTGCCTGGCTATGTGTTACCTCGAATGATGTTCTACTATACCAATTCAAATTATCGGGTCTCCTTGAACTTCGATAATATCTCTAACACAGTCTATTACCCAACTGCTGCGGGTGATAATCAGATTATGCCAGGGGCTCCTTTCAATGTAATGGCAAATTTTACCACTACGTTTTAATAGTTCTTCTTTTGTTAGGCAGAAACTTTTCATATTTTCTGCCTAGATTCTTACTCCTAATGTATTGCAAACATAGATTTGTAGACAGGATGAATGAGATCAAAAAAAACTTTTGATGGTATTTCTATTTCTTGAGTTCCATAAACGTAGGGGGCTACTTGATAAGGAGGAAAAATAAATTGTAAGGTATCTATTTTATTACGGGCGTGAAGAGCTAAGAGCGTAAACTCTGCAAAATTCCTTGAGATAGGTTCTGTACCCTCTTCAATTGCTTCTGTGATAAATTGGCGTTGTTCTTGTTGAACCTTACTTTCCTCTAGCATATAAGAGGGTTGAGAATAACTTTGATTAAGCAATCTTTCTTTAAGTACTATGCGAGTAAATTTAGAAATTTGCTCACGTGAAAGGTAACTATCCTTTGTGCTTTCCGAGCATATATAAAACTCATTTCTATAGGGATAGGATGAGCTCCACCAGTATCAGCACCTCCTTTTCCTCGTATACTGATTAATTTGTCTGTTTTTGAGACAATGGAGAAGATCAAAAATAAAGTAAACTGCTGTTTTATAGACCCAGAAAAGGATTGTAGGTCAGGTATATTTTTTATAAATTCTTTTTTAGCAGCTTGACCTGCTTTTTGTAAAATATTCTTCAGTACCTGATCTTCTTGTCCTAATTCAGGGTAATTTATATTAATAATATAGCGTGGTGTATTTCTTGATGTTGAGGTAATACTCCAGATTGGTTGCTACCAGCGGGATAAATAGGGCAGGTCTTATTAGTACGTTGAATACCAATAAAAATGATTACGATAGTAAGAATAAAGGGTAGCCAGCGTTCCATAGCTAGCTAGTAGCGTGATAAGGAGAGAATTAATCTCTCCCTCGTATATATGTTAACTTTCAGTTTCAATGCGTTGTTGTTGTACTAATTGTAAATGTTTGAGCCACTGATCGGCTTGTTTATGGTATTTAGGAGATTGTTTTGCCTTTTTTAATGCTTCAATAGCCGGAACAATTTGCTCTTGTTCGTATTCTACTCGAGCAAGAGCAATATAAGCTTGCCCGGAATCATCTAGCCCTCCTTTTTTTAGGGCTTGTTTAAAAGCTAGTTCTGCTTGCTTCCATTGTTGAAGTTCGATAAACATTTGACCTAAGTGCAATTCCATTTTTCCATCTTTACGTAGCTGTCCCGCTTGTTTAAATGCGTCAGCAGCTTTTTTCCATTCTTTAGCTGCAAACCAAGATTCGGCAAGTCGCTCTAAATTTTTATCACTGGCTTCAATCGTGCTGTTTGTAAATCCTGTTTGCAAAACTATTCCCGCTTTATAAGGCATATCGAGATAGCGATAAAAATCAGATAATCGGACTAAATCTGCTTCTTTAGTAGTATCAATATGGGTTATTAATCCTTGTACTGCCAGTGTACGCTGTTTTTGATTCAATTCTGAATACACCGCTGTTAATTGCTGCCAGTATTCCTTCTTTTCTGGGAATTTAGTGATTAAAATCTCTAGGATTTTAGTAGATTCAGGGTACTGCTTTAACTCTAACCGGGCGGCCAGGTTAAGCTGGTACCAATATTCTTTAGGATCTTCGCTATGATTAATTGCAATGGTAATATGGGAAATTGTTTTGGTATATTTCTTTAGATGATAGTAAGCATTAGCTGCAAGTACATGGGCATCAGTACTAGATTCCCCAATGGCTTCGTCTTTAAGCCAATCCTCTAAAAATATGACTGCTTCAGTATATCGCTCAGTAATAATATAGAGCTGACCAAGGGCATAGTGCACGCTATTGTTTGCTTGATCAGGTAAAATTTTTAAATTTAAACTATTTTTGAACGTTTCAATAGCTTTGGGATAATTCTCTAAAGAAGAATAAGTATAGCCTAGCGTTTGTAATACCATTGCTTGTTCATAGCTTTTTTGTTGCCCTATTCCTTGAACTACTTGAAATAAATTCTTAAGGTTTTTAAGTGCAGTACTATACTCTTTTTTGTTTAATAGCTCATGAATTGAACTTAGAGATTCATAAGTACGAGGGCTTAATGCATATTTGGCTGCTGCAATTGCGGAATTAGATAAGGTACTCAAAAATAGTGAATACCCTAATAATAGGATAAATTTTTTACTTAAAGAAATCTCTAAATACCTACTTATATTCATAGATTGTAAGTCCAAACTTTTTATTGTGCTAAAGTGAAATCAATAGTTTGAGTTACACGTTGCTCGGAGACATCCTCTCCTTGTCTTTTAAATTTCCAACGTTTAATTGCCTGTAGTGCCGCTTGATCAAATACGCCAGGTGGGTGGGCTTCAATGATTTTTGGATCATGGACTAATCCATCTTTATCTACTGTAAATACAATAGTTACAGCACCTTCTATTCCTTTGCGAGCCGCATTATAAGGGTATTCAGGGGGTATTCGTGCAATAGGGAATAAATCCCCATCTCCCACTATATCAGTTCCGGTGCCTAAGCTACTACCTAAGGTATCTTCAAAATTCCCTAAATACGGCTCCATTTTACTTGCGAGTAAAGGAAGCTCAACACTAAGTGTAATACTAGGTAATGACGAGGGAGATTTAGGTGTTGTGATTTGTTTCTGTAACGTAGCTATAGGTGGTGGATTTTTAGGAGTCAATGGCTTTTTAGGGAGCTCACGTTGTTTAGGGTGAGGAGGTTTTGGCTTTTCTCTTGGGGTTAAATGAGTAAAGTCGGTCAAGCGAATAGGATCTACCTTTTTAAGTTTTTCATGCTGTTCTTCTACCATAAAAGACATGAGCAAAAATAACCCAAGATTAATTAACCCAGCCGCAATAAAGGCAGTAGTATATTTCATTATTTTTGATTTGCAGCAATAGATATATCACTAATGCCCGCTAGTCGTACTTGGTCCATAACTTCAATGACTACCCCAGTTTTTGCACTTTTATCCGCAACAATGACTACTGAATTAATCTGCTTTTCTCCTTGTCCATGTTCAATAAAAGTACGTACCGAACGAATATCAATCTGTTTTTGATTTAACCAAATTTCATTATTATTACTTATAGTAATTGTGATATGTTCTTGTTCTTTACTAATGACCGTTTTTGCTGAGGGGCGACTGACTTCAACCCCAGATTCTTTAGTAAAAGAGGTAGTTGCAATAAAGAAAATAAGTAAAATAAATACCATATCAATCATAGGAGTAAGATTGATATTGACTGCTGAATTACCCTGCCGATGACTATGTCGTGGTCTCATATGATTTTCCTTATCTTAGTAAATCCATAGTCTGTTCAATGGTGCGATCTACTCGATGTTCTAAATCAGCACTAAAGTATACGCCGGAAAGAGAGGTAACTAATCCTGCTAGGGTCGTAATTAAAGCAGTAGAAATTCCCCCTGCAAACCCACGAGTATTGCCCGTACCAGAAACTGTCATTACATCGAACACTTCAATCATTCCAATTACTGTACCTAGTAGACCTAACATGGGTAATACCGCAGTTAAGCTTTTAATTAAAAGTAAAAATTGCTTTAGATGGTTGGTAATATCTGCAATCATTCCTTCTCTAATTTTTTGTGCATGCCAAGAACGGTGTTTAGGCAGCTGTTCCCATAAACTAACTAGTTGCTGCAGTCTAGCAGGATGAAGAATAAACAAAAAATAATAGCGTTCAATAATTAGCATCCACATAAAAAAGGAGGTAACTAAAATAAGCCATAGTACACTTCCTCCTTGCGCTAAAAATGAATTGATTTTAAACAATCCATCAGAGAACATTCCCATGTTTGCTCTCCTGAAATCTATGTTGCTTTTCTGCCATCCAAGCAACAATAGCAGAACTTTCTTCATCTAAAATTTGAATAATTCGATTACTTTTACTGGCAAGACCACTGTGAATAAGTAAAATAGGAATGGCAACAACTAATCCAATCACTGTCGTGACTAATGCTTCTGAAATTCCAGCAGACATCAGTTTAGGATCATTAGTTCCAAATAAGGTAATTGCTTGGAATGTTTCGATCATACCAGTTACTGTCCCCAGCAATCCAAGTAATGGGGCCACATCTGCTAAAATTGCTAAAGTAGGCAGTCCTCGTTCTATAGGAGGAATCTCTTTTAAAATAGCTTCATCTAATCTTAAGGTTAAAGTCTCTACATCTTCTTTTTCATTTTTATAAACACCTAAAATTCGCCCTAAAGGATTATCTTGATTCGGTGTTTCTGTATGGCGTTGCTGCTCAATTTTTCTGTCAGTGATAGATAAGTAAATAAACCGTTGTAACGCAACTAAGAGACCGATAATTCCTAGAAATATAGTAATGTAACCAATCCAGCCGCCTTGATCAATTCTTTCCCTTAAATTTGGATTTTGTACTAATAAAGAGAGTAATGTACCTCGACTTGGATCCACTGCTATAGGCAGTGCTTCATCTCCAGCGGCTTTTGCAAAATCTACAGCAATTCCTAGAAAACGAGCAGCAGGCTGGCGACTAAGCTCTGCTAAACTAGAAACAGGCTCAGGAAGATAGCGTAAATATTTACCCTCAGAAACTGCGGTGAAAGTACCTACTCGGGTTACTTGTTTGTTTATAATTTCCCCACCTACAGTAATCACCGGTGCCTGAAAAGTAACTACTTTCCCACTTTCTGTCATTTGCTCTTGTAGACTTAACCAAAGCTGACGTAGATTATTAATGGTAGGAAGTTTATCTTTTTCTGCAATCACAGTAAGTGGAGCAGATCGATCTGGAAATTGTGCAGAAACTAAGGACTCATTTAGAATAGGTAGAAAATTTTGTGCTACTTTTTGTGCGGTTTCAAATAGCTCTTTTAGAGAACTAGAGCGTTCTCTGAGCTCAGCTTCATTTTCTGCTAGTATCTCTTCATTCTTTTTGAAAATCTCTCTTAATTCTTGCTCTCTTTGATCGGCAGCTACTAGATCAGATTTTGCTTTTTCTAATAATTCTTTCTGCTGGTTTCGATCAGATAGAAAATGCGACTCCCGTTCTGCATTAAGTTTTTTTTCTTGAATACCTTCCTGTCGTACCTGATTTAGGAGCTGATCTAAAGTCTTAGGAGTTTCCCCCCAAGAATTGATAGGCACAAGAAGAAATACTCCACTTAGAATAGAAAAAAATACTTTTATAAGCGAAGATTGGCTTGAATTTCTCATCACTTTTTTAAAATTAGCCATGGCTGTTATATTTCTTTGGTGCTTGAATGGGAAGTAATAATAAATCCTCTGGTGCTTGTTTTTGTGCAATTAATAGTCCTTTAGTAATTGCTGTACAATAAGAGTCAGGGACAGTTGCCCAGCCATGTTTTTGCTGATTCCAACGGCCACAGGTTTTATCATCTAGGGTGTGGAAAAATAAAGCAGTACGACCTATACGTAGAAAATCAACAGTGCGGGACTTACCATCACTCATTGCTAAAATACCCCGATATGATTCAATCGTTTGCCCGTACTCTACCTCTACTTGATAGCTCTCAATAAGACGTCGGTACTTTTCAGAAAGAGAAATATCAGCTCGATTCATAAGGTCTTGAATCTGTTTTACTCTAGTACGACGCTCCTCTAGAAGAAATGGAATATCTAAAGAAATGAATTGCTCTAGAGTAGAAACCATACGGAGCATAAGTGGTACAATTTCATGCCGAGTGGTTTCAATATCCTTTAACTCTTCTTGTAAAGTGGAGAATTCTTCAGCTTGGGAGTGAATTAGCTTTTCTAATTGATGGTTATAAGTATTTAAACTATCAAGTTGGGCGGTAACTTGGCGGTATTCAGCTAGTAAAGTTTGGGTTTCTTCTGAGAGTGTATTAATTTTTTGTTGAGATTTCTTTGCAGCTTGATTGGTATTTATCTGTGTTTGAATAGTTTCCTCTAGCGTGCTTTCTGCTTGGCAAATAAAAGAGCTAAAATAAATGAAGAAAAATAAGATATGCTTCACTGTTCCCACCAATATTGTTACTTAATAGAACTTTCTAATTACTTCTACTTTAATGTAAATAAAAATAATTATCAATAACAATTGATATAGAAATATAGTAATTTTTATGCTCTAACTAAAATAGCTCTACCGATATTACTATGCGTAATACCCGTTTTTTGCTATTTAAATAAAAATATAAAACTTGGTAGTTAGGGCATATTAAAGGATAGAGATAATTTTTATTATTAGAGTTATTTATTTTAAAATCTAGTGAGAATACTACTGCTCTGATATTAGGGTAAATGGTAATTTATACCTCTACCATTTCAAAATCATCTTTACTAGCTCCACATTCTGGACAAACCCAGCTTTCTGGTACATCTTTCCACTTTGTCCCTGCTGGAATACCATCGTCTGGCCAACCCTCTACTTCATCATAAATAAAGCCACAAATAATGCAAATATATCGTTTCATTTTTTATCCTTTGTTATAGTAAAAAATCTAATTTTATATCTATTTCTATAGAGCAAAACCTTATTAGGATTATACTAAAATTCGTAGTATTTGTTTATGACACATTTAATTTATGGTCTTTATGCAATTGTAGATACGGGAGTAGTCTCTCCCAATCATTTTCACAATGCAGCATCTGAAGCATTATTAGGAGGTGCCAACTTAATTCAATATCGGGATAAGAATCAGAGTCCTAAACAACGCTATGAGCAAGCTACAGATTTACGCCAACTATGCAGTCAACATAATGTGCCATTAATTATTAACGATGATATTGAGCTCGCTGCCCAAGTTAAAGCAGATGGTGTTCACTTAGGAAAAAATGATGGTTCTCTTTTAGCTGCTAGGCAAGCTTTAGGAGAAAAAGCAATTATTGGAATTTCATGCTATAACGAACTATCCAGAGCAATTGCTGCTTGGGAAGCAGGGGCTAGTTATATTGCTTTAGGTCGTTTCTTTCCCTCAATTACCAAGCCTAAACCTATTTTTGTTTCACTAGAACTATTAAAGGAAGTCCGGGAGAAGATACCTCTACCCATTGTTGCGATTGGAGGAATTACACCACAAAACGCCCTGCCAATTATTCAAGGAGGAGCTGATGCAATCGCCGTTATTGGTGGAATTTTTCGCCATCAAAACATCCGCCACCAAGCCATGGCTTATAAAAAATTATTTCCAAGCTGAGTATAATTTTTTTATAGATTTTATAATAGTAAAGTTCTATTTTCACGTTCAATATGAAAGTAATTTTATCTAAAATAAAAAGTTGATATTTAGTTAATTTCTATATGTTTTCAACCAATACTACCTACTCTATATTCTATAGAGTATTTATAGTAGCTGTTTTTTATGCTCTGGGACAAAGTAGTTTTGCCCAAAATCAGGAAACATTGCTCTATCCTCAGATTAGTGAAATTCAACCTAGCCCTGTTATTGGCTCTTTGGAACGGCAATGGATAAGAGTTATAGGCAATCATTTTACTTCTAAATCTACAGTAACGCTCCATCTCGGCGAAAGAGTTTTTCCTATTCCTCCAGAGCGCGTAAAATTTATCAGTAGTACTGAATTAGCAATTTATATTAATGTTTCTACAAAACCCTCTCTATGGAAGATACAGGTTCACAATAAAAGCAAAAGTACTACACCTTTTAATTTTAGCGTAGTAGATCTTGATCCTAAATCTGAGTTAAAACAACAAGGAGAAAAACTAGAAAGTGAACAAATACCAAATAATATAAGCATTTCTAAACAAAATAATGTTAAAGAATCAGAAAAAGGAAAAGAAATAGCATTATTAAATGAGAGGGAGAGAGGAATCCGTGAAGAAATGGATCAGGCAAAAGCAGCAATTTGGGAATTAAAAAAAGAAGTAGAAAAAGCTGCTACTGAAAAAGCGATCACGGAACAAGAAGCAGAAAAAAAATCACAACTGGCAAGTGCTGCTAAAGTACAAGTAGAGACTCTCCATGATATAGAAGACGGGATTCCAATTGACAGCAGCACTAAATCAAAAATTGAGGAATTAGCAGAGAAAGCTAAAACCTTTGCACAAGCTGCTATTGAAAGTAAAAGTAGACTCACTATTGCACAAACAAAAGAAGAATCCGCTAAGGAAAGGGTCGCAGAAAGTGAAGCTAAAATAGAAAAGTTAAGTGCAGCACTTACCCAATTGAAAAAACTAAAAGCTGATCAGCTTACTTGGATCGAAAAACTAATCAGCACTCTATGGATTATTGCTATTAGTTTTATTGTCTGGCTGGTTAAGAAAATTATTGTAAAAAGATTTGAAAATCCAGAAATAGAGGAAGAAGAAATACAAGAGGGTAGTTCCCGGCTGAGAACCCTTGCGTTATTTCTAAATTGGTTTGGTACACTTCTTATTATTATAGTAGCACTTTATCTAATCTTGGATACATTTGGGATTAACATGGCTCCTATTTTAGCTAGCTTAGGGTTTTTAGCTTTAGCTTTGAGTCTCGGAGGTCAACACTTAGTAAGAGATATTCTCCATGGTACGATTATCCTAATTGAGGGACAGTACAACATTAACGATGTAATTAGAGTAGAGGGAATTATTGCCAATGGATTTGCTGGGCGTGTAGAGAATATCAATTTACGCCGTACTCAATTAAGAGATATGCGGGGTAATGCTATTTATATTCCTAATGGTGATATTCGAACAGTCACAAATTTTACCAAAAATTATGGAAAAATGGTGGTTGATATCGGAGTGCCATTTAAAGAAAATACTGATCGGGTCATGGAAATCATGGAAGAGGTCATGAAGGAGATGCGCCAAGGACCCAAGTACGAAAAATTAGTCAAAAATTTTGAAATGTTTGGCATTGAAAGCTTAAAGAAAGAAGAAATTACTATTCGTTGTCGCTTTAAAACAGTAGCAGGTAAACAATGGCTTGTTGCTCGGGAATATCGGCGAAGATTGAAAAATAGATTTGATAAATTTGGCATAGAAATTTCTTAACCTATTAAATATATTATATTTTCAACTATTGAGGCCCTAGATAGACTATGGATCATACCAACAATTTATTTCAGCAAGCACAAAAATATATTCCTGGTGGAGTAAATTCCCCAGTACGCGCTTTTAAGGGCGTAGGTGGTGATCCTATTTTTTTCTCCCATGGTAAAGGTCCCTATTTGTACGATGTAAATGATCGTCCTTATATTGATTATGTTTGCTCATGGGGACCTTTAATTGTAGGTCATGCCCATCCAGAAGTGATTGGTGCAGTTCAAAGAGCAGCAGAGCAAGGCCTAGGTTTTGGGGCACCTACACCTGTTGAAGTAGAAATGGCAGAAACTCTTTGCCGTTTAGTACCTAGCATGGATTTAGTTCGTATGGTGAGCTCAGGCACTGAAGCTACTATGAGTGCTATTCGATTAGCAAGAGGGTTTACCAAGCGGGATAAAATATTAAAATTTGAAGGTTGTTACCATGGACATGGAGATTCTCTATTAGTTAAAGCAGGTTCCGGAGCATTAACTTTAGGGGTACCTACTTCTGGAGGGATTCCTGCCATCGTTGCAGAACAAACAATTGTACTTCCTTATAATGATTTAGAAACGGTACAGAAAGCTTTTCGGCAATTTGGGAATGATATTGCAGCGGTTATTGTCGAGCCTGTAGCAGGGAACATGAACTGTATACTACCAAGTCTTGGTTTTTTAGCAGGCTTAAGGAAAATATGTAATGATTATGATACTGTTCTCGTTTTTGACGAGGTTATGACTGGATTTCGAGTAGCATTAGGCGGAGCACAATCTCTCTATAATATTACTCCTGATCTTACTACCTTAGGAAAGGTAGTTGGTGGAGGATTACCTGTAGCTGCATTTGGAGGGAAAAAAGAAATTATGGAAATGATCGCACCTTTAGGTCCCGTATATCAGGCGGGAACCCTCTCTGGCAATCCAGTCGCAATGGCTGCAGGGTTAGCCACATTAAAGTTGATTCAAGTTCCAGATTTTTACAAAAATTTAACTAATCAAACTCAAAAATTAATTCAAGGACTCCTTGCTCGAGCAGAAGCAGCAGGTATTCATATGACTGCAAATCAAGTAGGTGGTATGTTTGGTTTGTTTTTCACAGAAAAAAAAGAAGTGACAGATTACCATCAGGCTACCCACTGTAATTCCGAGCGTTTTAAATTTTTCTTTCATGAAATGCTCAAAGAAGGAATTTATTTCGCCCCATCTGCGTTTGAAGCAGGCTTTGTCTCTAGTACCCACGGAGATAAAGAAATAGAGGCTACCCACCTAGCAGCAGAAAAAGTATTTTCCCGAATTTAATATTTTTTCTTTTTAATTCTTAAAGGAGATAGTTTATTAATTTATGCTATCTCCCAACTCTATTTGGTTTATCTCTTGAATTTAATGGAGATAAAGCAGCAAAAACCCTACTTATTAGTATTTCATGGATGTTTCCATTTCTCTACTACACTCTTTAAATAAGATTCAACAAGAAACTGTAAGTATTGCTCAGGGTCATTGTTTAGTACTTGCTGGTGCAGGCAGCGGAAAAACTCGAGTACTTACTCATCGAGTAGCATGGCTTGTTAAAAACCAAAACACCTCTCCGTTTAATCTTTTAGTAGTTACTTTTACCAATAAAGCTGCAGGAGAGATGCAAAAAAGAATAGAATCCCTTTTAGATCAATCTACCAAATCCCTATGGATAGGAACATTCCATAGACTCGCTCATCGTTTTTTGCGTATTCACTATCAAGAGGCAAGGCTTCCTAAAGAGTTTCAAATTTTAGATTCTGAGGATCAATTCCGTTTAATTCGCCAAATTTTAAAAAATCACAACTTAACTGATGAAACTAAGTGGTCTCCACGAAAAGTACAATGGTTTATTAACCATAATAAGGATAAGGGAGAATATCCTCAGCATATTCTAGATGATGGAAATCCAGATACCCAGAAAATGGTACAGATATATCTAGACTATCAAAGATACTGTGAACGAAATGGCTTAGTAGATTTTGCTGAACTATTATTACGATCCTATAAATTATGGCAATACTACCCAGATTTACTTACACACTACCAAACTAGGTTTACTCATATCCTTGTTGATGAATTTCAAGATACTAATGCTATTCAATATGAATGGCTTCGACTATTAATTGGTCAACAGGGAACACTATTTGCGGTAGGTGATGATGATCAAGCGATTTATGGTTGGCGAGGTGCTCGAGTTGAAAATATCCAACAGCTTACCCATGATTTTCCTTCTATTCGCACTATTCGCTTAGAGCAAAATTATCGCTCTACCAGTACTATTCTTGCAGCTGCTAATGCTGTGATTTCTTGTAATAAAGCAAGGCTAGGTAAAAACTTATGGACGGAGGATGAAAAAGGAATTCCTATTCAGATTTATAAAGGTTCTAATGAGCAAGAAGAAGCAAACTTTTGCCTTACTCAAATTTTAAGCTGGAAAAAACAGAAAGGCAGTTACGGTGATATAGCACTGCTTTACCGTACTAATGCTCAGTCTCGTATTTTTGAAGATCTTTTATTCCAGCATAAAATTCCCTATAGGATATATGGCGGATTGCGGTTTTTTGAAAGGTTGGAAATTAAAGATACCCTTGCTTACTTACGTTTTTTGATTCAAAGAGAGAACGACTCTGCATTTGGACGTATTATTAATATGCCTCCTCGAGGTATTGGTGCCCAAACCCTTTCTCAGATACGGGGATATGCTCAGAATCAAGCTATTTCTCTATGGCAAGCTACAATAAAACTTTTAGAGCAGAAATCTTTTACACCACGAAGCAATCACGCACTCAATAACTTTTGTCAATTTATTCAAGATATAGAAACAATATTTCAATCTAGCTCTTTAGCCCAGCTGACTGAATATATTCTTGAGAAAAGCGGTTTAGTTACACATTATGAAAAAGATAAAAGCGAGCGTGGCCAAGCTCGGCTAGATAATCTTAAAGAACTTATTCAAGCTATTGCCCAATTTCAACCTGAGGATTCAAATTCAGAAAGACTATCTTCATTTCTTGCCTATACTACCCTTGGAGAGGAGGATCCTAAACAAACACAGCAGACTAATACTTATGTGCAGTTGATGACATTACATGCAGCTAAAGGGCTAGAATTTCCTTTAGTTTTTATAGTAGGTATGGAAGAAAGTTTATTCCCAAATGCTCAATCTTTTTCTAATTCAAGTAAATTAGAGGAAGAGCGCCGCCTTTGTTATGTGGGGATGACACGAGCAAGATCTCAGCTCTATCTCACTTACGTAAATTGTCGCCGTCTCTATGGATCAGAAAGTTATCCTAAACCTTCTCGATTTATTTCTGAAATCCCTGATCAACTTACCCAAGGATTGGGGATGCACCAAGCTACAAACACTATCCAAATTTCTCCATCTACTTATTCTAAAGAAGAATCTCCAAAAAGTCTGCAATTTAGGAAGGGTCAGCGAGTACATCATCCTAAATTTGGAGAAGGTGTTTTATTAGCTATCATCGGAGAGGGTGAAACTGCAGAGGTAGAAGTAAAATTTTATTCCTTTGGGATAAAACAGCTAGCATTGATATACGCTAAGCTCCGATCTATTTAATTATTCATAATTTCCCCCTATTTTTCCTTATATGTAGAGGGCATTAATTAATCAATTAAGAAAAGTAAATAATGCTTTACCGCAGAATCAAGCTTTTCTGTATTTTTTTATTGTTTGCTACTCACTTTCAAATCGGTTGGAGTAAAATTCTATTAGGCTGGCTTGAATATATAGAATTTCCTGAATTAGGCATTGTAGCTAAAGCAAAAATGGATACGGGTACCTTCCTTTCTTCTCTTCATAGCATTGATAAAGAGTATTTTCAAAAAAATGGAGAAAAATGGGTGCGGTTTATCTTAGAAATAGAAAATCAACGTGCTAAGAAGAAACACAAAAAAACTCACCTAATAGTAGAACGACCCATTGAACGATTCACTTCGGTGATAAGCTCTAATGGCATAAGCAATCGTCGTCCAGTAGTGCTGATGACAATATGCTTAGGGAATCAATTATATCAGGAGCAATTTACCCTCAATGATCGTAGCCATATGATTTATCCTATTTTAATAGGACGAAAAAGTATTGAGCATATGGGATTAATTGATGTAAGCCACATCTATACGATGCAGCAGCCTCAATGCAATTCTAAGAATAATATTAATTAATAACGATATATTTTTTTATTTGTAGAAGTTTATAAAAACAATATATACTTAGTTTTCTAAAAAAAGTATCATATTTAATGAGTAAAACCATGATTATCAAAATAAAGTTATATATATTATCGTTATTATCTTTAATTTTTTTCACTCACTCAGCTTTTGCAATACAATTTTATCCAGAAAATGGTTGGTGGTGGAATCCTCAACAATCTGGAAGTGGTTACAATATTGAAGTACAAAATGATACCCTGTTTGTTGCTACCTTTGTTTATGACAATCAGGGACAACCTACTTGGTTTTCAGGAAGTGCTAATAATTTAAGCAGCAGTGACAGCACTGTTATTGTTGCGCTACAAAAATCAGAGGGTGGTGCTTGTTTAGGCTGTACTTATACTGCCCCACAAACTGGAGATGCTGGTATTCCTCTTACCCTAAGCTTCACTGATGAAGGTCATGGCACGGTAGTGATTAATGGCCAATCTATTCCTATTGAGCGATATGATTTTGCCTATGGAGATGGATTGGCTATCCTCCAAGGATCGTGGGTTGTCAGTGCTCCCTTTACTTCTAGTACTACAACTGCCAGCGATTTTGGTTATACTGATATCCTTGCTTATACTCAGATGAGCAATGGCCAAGCATCGGGCCAGGGACTTGCAGGGCAAACTATCGTAGCCCAAGGAAGTAGTAATAATTCTTTTATTAGCCGTACCCAAGCATCTGCACAACAAGATTTAGTTGCATCATTCATGTTAGTTGGGTTAAATACTATTTTTGGAACAGCGGCACTGGTCAATTCTAATGCTACTGATCAAGATATTAATACTGCATTAAATAATGCAGTAACTAATAACGCAATATTTATCGGCTATCGCTCTACTCCTATATTAGGACTACCTAGCAGCAATCAACAACCTACTTCTGTCAAAGCTCAGTCTATTAACGAATCTGCTAATAGTCCTATAAAGAATTTTCCTAAAGCAGAAAATTTAATAGATTCAATTAAGTTAGGAACTACTGGAATAGAAATTCCAAACTTTAATTAGTTATTAATTTTTTTAGTGCATTGCTAATTTAGGCTACCCATCTATTTTTGGTGGGTAGCCTAGATTGATTTATCCTGTTAAATTATCCACTTGTTATTAAAAATAGCTAGTTTAGGAGGGCTAGTAAAAGATATTGTTAAATATAAAATCAATATAAACATATAAAACCATTAATACCAAGAAAAAGAAAGTTTATGAAAATAATCTATAAATTAATATTTAGTGTTTTTTTTTATTCTTTACTAAATATGCTACTGCAGTTTCTCCAGAAAATGGTTGGTGGCGAGATTTTGACCAACCAGGAACGGGTTATAATATAGAAACTCAAGATAATACTTTATTTGTAACCATCTTTACCTACGACAGTCAGGGTAATCCTATCTGGTATTCTGGATCTGGACCATTATCAGATGATATAACAACCATAAATCTTCTCCAGTCTGTTGGGGGATCTTGCTTTACTTGTGCTTACACGACAGCCACAACAAGTGATAGTGGTATAGAAATTACCTTTAGTTTTACCGATTCAGGTCATGGTAGTACCACTGTAAATAATCAAACCATCCCTATTGAGCCATTTAATTTTGGTTATGAAAAAAACGCTTTACGTATTATAGGTAACTGGACTATAAGTGCCCCTTTGATTACTAGATCAAGCGGCATTTACGGATTCTCTAGCGTAGTTTCATATATTCCAAGTAGCGATTCAGTAATAGGTAAAAGCATATCTGGGAGTAGCCAATTATTCATTACAAAGGAAAATTCAGACGTATTTATTACAACCCTGCCAATCTCTAACCAAGAGAATTTAGTAGCTGCTTTTATATTTAATGGCTTAAATGAAATTCAAGGAAAAGCAGTGATACTTGATTCTGGTGCTACAGAGCAAGAAATGGGTAATGCACTTAATCAAGATGGAACCTTATTAATTGGGTTTCGAAATAATTTAATAATTAACACGCCATCTGATCAAAGCTCTAGTATGTCACTCATTACGAATAGTCAGGTAGATACGGCTATTAAAAATATAGATTTTTCAGTAACTCCTTAAGGAAATATTGTAATGAAGCGTATATTAATATTTTTTAGTTTTATTTTTGCTATCAATATATCTCATGCAGCTGCTATTGCTCCAGAGAGTGGTAAGTGGTGGAATCCTCAAAATCCAAATATAAGTTATAGCATTGAAGCACAAGATAATACCCTATCCATAGTTACTTTTACCTATGATGATCAAGGTAATCCTGAGTGGTACTCAGGCTTTGGTCAAGTTGCAGCAGATAGCTCAATAGCTATTGATTTATTTAAATCAGAGGGTGGATCTTGTATAGGCTGCTCATATGTCACTCCTACTCAAAGTGATAGTGGTACAGAGATATTGCTAAGTTTTACTGATTCAGGTCATGGTAACTTATCCATAGATGATCAGCTCATAACTATTGAAAGGTTTAATTTTAGCCAAAAAAGTAGTGAAGAGAGAATTTTAGGTAATTGGGTAGTTAGTGCACCGTTTGTAGGTCGAGAGGATGGATCTACTGGATATTCCGATATCGTCTCTTTTTCTGAAAATAATGGGGTTATCACTGGTGAGGGAATATTTAATCAGCTAGGATCTTTATCTCAATTAGATGAAAATGGAACATTTCTTAGTATTGTTCCTATCTCAACAGATAAGAATTTAGCAACTCTTTTTACTTTAAATGATATAAATACTTTTGTAGGTAAAGCCTCTATTTTAGATCCCAGCTTAACCCAACAAGAGATAATAGATATATTAAATAGCCAAGGTACACAAACGCTAGGCATTAGAGATAATACAGCAACCGATTTTAGGCTATCAGATATTAGCATAGCTTTTAATAATCTCGAAAATTTAACTTTATTGCCAGTATCTACAAATCAAAACTCTGTTAGTACACAATTTGGAAGTAGCACGATCCAAAGTGTAAGTACTACACAACCAGCTGATTCAGCAGCTATAAATGCTGGACTAGCAAATGCATTTAGTCAGTTACAGTTTGCTGCTTCCAATACAGCTGCACTTTTTGGCAGTGCATTAAACACTAGCCCTAATACTCTAGCATTATCAGGTAGCCCTAATACTACTCTAGTATGGCATGGCACAGTTCTGACAACTCCTCCAACCTCTACAACTACAGAACCACCTCCACCTCAATCTTCAGCTTCACCTCCACCTCAATCTTCAGCTTCACCTCCACCTCAATCTTCAGCTTCACCTCCACCTCAATCTTCGGCATCAACTGCTAGTTGTTCATCTTTTACCGGATTTAAATCTACAGGTAGTTTACCTCAGCCATACCTGTGTTCAAATGGATTGGCTACTTTTGGTCAAATCTTTGATAGAGGTGTAGTACCTACAGGTAAGACAATTACTACTCAATATGATACTCAGGTAGATATTAAGGCAAGATGGGATGACGGTAGCGTAAAACATGCAGTGATTACAGTAGATGGGCAACAAGGATTTATTAACTTTAGTATCATTAATCCTCCAGTTAGCCAAACAGCTGCAAATTATAGCGATCCGGGCACTACCCTAACTTTAACGAGCGGTCAAAATTATAGTAGTCAAGCTATGCCGTTAAAAACAACTTGGTTAAGTGGTCCTTTAGTAGTTGAGGAAATTTTAGAGGATCATAGCGATCCAAATCTTGTGGTACAGTTCCATGTACGTCATTATAATAATGGATCTACTCGTACTGAAACAGTAGTTGAGAACTCTAAAGCTTATGCACCTCAGAATACTGTTACTTATACAGCACAGATTACATCAGGTAGTGCTACCTTTAATACAGGGCAGCTTACTCACTATAAAGCACAACGTTGGCACCATGCACTTTGGTATAACAATCAAAAGCTAGATAATTATGTTGTGCAAGACACACCCTATATGACACAGGTTGGGGTCATTGATAGATATCAAGCTAATATTCAACCCTCGCAGAGTTATTTGAGCAAAATGCGCCAATCTTGCGCACCTTTAAATAACTGCGAATACCTTGCCCAAATGGGAGATGCAGGCTTAAGTGAAATGATTGGTCCTCTACCGCGTTGGACTACCAGCTATGTCACTTATCCACAGGATAAGCGCACTTTCACCTATATGCTGGCCGGTGATGACGGAATGGGAGCTTACGATATTCACTTTAGGGAGAATAATCAAAACGGTACCTTAAGTAATACGGCACTTAATTACTATCCCTTAAGCATTGTTGAGCATCCTGGTGTTTCTTTAATCGCATGGATCTACTCTACCCCTCAAGATAAACTTCCTTGTAATCCAAGCCTTTGCACTGCAGCTGGAGTAGGTTATAAAAATGGAAACAGTAATAGTTGGGATAACTCTCATCAGCCTTCAACCGCTTTTATTCCTTACATGGTAACTGGCGATTACTACTGGATGGAAGAGTTAGCATTCGTTGTATCTAATAACCTTATATGGGGGCATCCAACTTATCGAGAAGGAAGTAAAGGTAATATAGATGGTACAATTAGCCAAGTACGAGGTAAAGCATGGACATTTAGAGAAATTGCTCATGGAGCATATTTATTACCTAATGAATCTTCAACAGCATACCCAACTACAAATGAAATTAACACAATACTAAATTATAATATTAATTTCTTCGTTACCTCTTATGCGAATAAGCAATGTATAACCATACCAGGTGTAACACAATCACCTGATTGTGCAAATAGTATTGGTCAATTATCAACAAGTACAACTTACCCTGGACCTTATAATAATGTGCCTAATTCATCTATTTCACCATGGATGCATAGTTACTTTGTTTGGGCAATGCAACATATTTATATGCTAGATCGCAGGGATAGCACAGTGCGTAATATACAACCGCTTGTCCAATTTACTGCTCAATTAGAGCTTGGGATGTTTGGTCCTTACAACTCGACTGGTTATTGTTGGATAGTAGCAAGTGCTGATCGAGTCAGTGCCAAAGATGGTAGTGATAATTGGTTAGCTACTATTGCGGATATGTTTAATATATCTTTCCCTGATGCTATAGGAAAAACTTGCCCATCTGCGGATATGTCTCAAGCCTTAGGTAATAATTGGGCTGTCCTGCATGGTGGTCCTGACACACTTGATGCGAGCAAGCCAGCACGAATGTTTGCATCCTATGGAACTGCTGGTGATTATCCAGATTATATGCAAATCGGTTTAGCAGCTGCTATTGACAGTGGTTCATCTGAAGCTACAAACTACGGATCAACAGCTTGGGCAAACTACAAATCGGAATACTACAATGCACAACGTGAATCTGCTCATAATGATTGGCCTGTTTGGGCAGTAATACCACGTAGTCTTAACGCTAATAAGTAATAAAAACTATCAAATCTTTTAAGGGATTTCTAATATTAGAGATCCCTTTTTTATTTGAGTTGAAAAGTAATAATAATGAAAAATATATTTAACATAATAATTCTAACATTTTTTTCTTACAGTGTTTTTGCTGTAATGCCAGAAAATAGTTGGTGGTGGAATCCTCAACAATTTGGAGGTGGATACAATATTAAAATGGAAAACAATACTCTATTTATAGCTACCTTTATTTACAACCAACAAAGACAACCTATTTGGTATTCAGGAAATATTGATAATATAGAGAGTAGTAAAAATACTATTACTATAGATCTTTTCGAGTCCCAAGGGGGCACTTGCTCAAGTTGTACTGATATAACAGTACAATCTCCCACTCATCCCGCTATGGAATTTACTTTAAGTTTTACCGATGAAAATCATGGAATTATAATCTCTCAAAATCAGTCTATTCCTATTGAACGGTTTTATTTTAATAGCTCAGAGGGAATGACGAAAGTGGTAGGTGCTTGGTCGGTAAATTTACCTTATATAAAAAGAGAAAATGGAATTATTGGATTTGCAGATATAGTTTTTCTTTCACAAATTAACAGTCATCAAATTGTAGATAGAAGTTCTCGTACAATTATCTCTCAAACAAATATACCAAATGTTTATGTAAGTTTAAATAAAACTTCAGAGAAACAGTATCTTGCAACAGTAAGTGTTTTACAGAGTTCAAACTTATTATCTGGAATAGCTGCAATAGTAGATAGTACGGCTAGCATAGAACAAATAGATAATACACTTCAAAACAATGGGACATTAATGCTAGGTTATCGCAGTGGATTTATTAAAAATTTAGATATTACTTATCCCCTGCCTCCACTACAAGATCAAGAGATAAGCACAATGAGCGTCCTACTTAACAAGCTTGCCAAATCAGTGGATTTTATACTTTTAAATAAGATTACTCATTTAAATACCATACAACACTAGTAAAGTATTTTTTTCTTAAACTATATTACCTTGATTAGGATCTCTGCGTTCTGCTTGGAAATGACTTTTGTTTACGCCTAAATAAAGAGCAATTGGGCTTGCAATATAGATAGAGGAATAAGTACCTACTACAATACCGATAATTAAAGCCAAAGAGAAATTATGAAGGGCTTTACCACCCAGAAAATAAAATACCACAAGTACCATTAAAGTAAGAGCACTGGTCATGATAGTGCGAGAGAGGGTATCATTAATGGCTCGGTTTAATACCTCAATAGTAGTTGCTTTACGCAGTTTATGAAAGTTTTCTCGAATCCGATCAGCAATAATTACTGTATCATTTAGAGAATAGCCAATTACTGCAAGGACTGCTGCAAGTACTGTTAAATCAAATTCCAGTTTAAAAAGTGAAAATACACCCAGAATTACTAAAACATCATGAACAAGGGCAACAATAGCCCCAACTGCGAATCGGTATTCAAATCGAAAAGTAACATAAATCAGAATACCTACCGCAGCGTAAAACATAGCTACCCAACCATCAGTGGCAAGTTCCTCCCCTACTTCTGGACCGACAAACTCCACACGTCGTAAATCGATGGAATAATTATTTCCTTGATTTAAGGCTTGTAGTATTTCATTGCCTACCTTTTCACCATTATTTTCTCCTTTTTGAGGCGCTAGACGAATCATCACTTCTCTAGTAGTGCCAAAGTGCTGTACAAGCACATCTTCGTACCCTTCTTTAGCTAAGGCACTGCGCACTTCTGATAAATCTGCAGGTTGATCGTAGCCTACTTCTATGAGTATTCCTCCCGTATAATCTAGTCCAAAATTAAGACCATAGAAGATTAAAAAAATAACTGAGAGTACATTTATGGCAGTAGATAGACTAAGTGCTATACGGCGTTTGCCCATAAAATCAAACTGGGTTTTATTCTTAAAAATTTCCATGGTATTTTTTAGATAATCACTGTGTGATGGATGATAATTTTAGAGGTTAATTATAAACGTAAAGAGAAAATATATACTAATTATAGCTAGGGAAATTTTTTTGTTTATGCTATCCTCTGGCTTATTAGATACTGCTGTCTTAAATAACGCTGCTTAGGGTCAAATATATCAGTATCTGATCTATCTTTTCAATAATGAGCATTTAAATGCTTATATTGATAGGCAACAATAAAGCGCTGTAGCTAAGGAATATATCTAGTTAATGCTGGATCAATCAAATCTTAATAGAGATGCCATGAGTTAAGATTATGATGTTATTTGTCGCATGGCATATTTTTAATATCAGGAATGTATAATAGTGAATATTTATGTTGGTAATCTACCTTATCAAGTAACAGATGAGGATTTAAGAATTGCTTTCCAAGCTTACGGAGAAGTATCTTCAGCTACGGTGATCATGGATAAATTTTCAAACCGTTCCAAAGGATTTGGATTTGTTGAGATGGCAAAAAAAGAGGATGGAGAATCTGCAATTAAAGAATTAAACAATACAGATCTTAAAGGACGGCAAATCATTGTCAATGAGGCTCGCCCTAAAACTGACGCTCCCCGGCGTAATACTGGTAGAAGTTTTGGAGATCGTAGAGAAAGACATTAGTTATTTATAAAAATAAAATTTATATCCCTTTCATACCGCCTATTGAGCTTTACAATAGGCGGTTTTTTATTAAAATAAATAATAGGTATAATCTATACCTAATTATTAATTAAATAATTATCCTCACCGAATACTTTACAGACCTATCATTACTCTTAGAGTTTTTATGGTACTTCGATTTCCCCTAAAAAATTCCCTAATATTTTTGTTCTTTAGCTTGGTTATCACCCTTATCCTGCTTACCATGTATATGGTAGATCGGCAATGGCTTAAATTAGCTGAAATGAGCCGAACTCTATCAGAGCAAGCACATGATGTACGTATTTTACGACAACAGCTAGCTCATATTGATAAGAATCAGCTGGAAACTACGCTTGTTAAAGAAGATAAAAATAAGTCTATCCCCAGTACTTTTAGCCGATCTTTCTATTCTACTGATCAGCTAGATTATAGTACTGGAGATTGGTTAGTACAGGCGTTTAGTGCAGGGTTAAAAACCCTTACCCCTCTGATTTCTACTGACGCATATGCAGCAGAGATACAAAGCTATATTTTAGATTCTCTTCTTAATCGAAATCCAGAAACTCTAGAATGGGAAGGAATGCTTGCTCAAAATTGGGAAGTAAGCGATGATGGTCTTACATTTCGATTCTTTTTAAGAAAAGGGTTAACTTTTTCAGATGGACAGCCTTTAACTGCAAAAGATATAGCCTTTTCTTTTAACTTTATTATGAATCCTGTAATTGCAGCACCTAGAGAACGAGCTTATTACGATAAATTGGAAAGCGTGACTGCACTAAATAAAGATACAGTTGAATTTAAGTTTAAGGAGCCCTACTTTAATAGCCTCGCTTTAGCAGGTGGATTACCCGTTTTAGCAAAACATTTTTACGAGCCTTACTTAGAGCGGCCGGAAAAATTTAATCAATCTAAAGGATTACTTTTAGGTTCTGGTCCTTATCGATTAAAAGATCCTCAAAGCTGGCGACCCGATCAAGGGCTAGTGGAATTAGAGAGAAATTCTCGTTATTGGGGACCTGTTCAGCCTCCAGTCGATAAACTACTTTGGAAAATCATTGCCAATGATAGTGCCCGTTTAACCACTTTTCGCAATGGGGATATTGATGTCTATGGAGCACGTCCTTATGAGTATAAAAAATTATTAACTGATAAAACTCTAAAAAATCATAGCCAGTATTTTGAATATAGAAACCCCACAGCAGGCTATAATTATATCGCTTGGAACGAAGAAAAACAGGGAAAATCCACATTTTTTGCCGATAAGCTGGTACGACAGGCAATGACTCTCCTAACCGATCAAGAACGAATTATTGATCAGATTATGGCAGGTTATGCTGATCCTGCAGTAAGCCCATTTAATCTAAATAGCCCACAGCATGATCCAGCCTTAACACCACAAGCCTTTAATCTTGCTAAAGCAAAGGAATTACTAGCACAAGCTGGATATGTGGATCAGGATGGCGATGGAGTCATAGAAGATAGTAGTGGTCGTCCTTTTAAATTTAAGCTGGTTTTTTTTCAAGATATGGATGATACCAGGCGCATGGTATTACTCCTGAAAGATATCTACGCTCGTGCTGGCATACTGTTAAATCCAGAACCTACAGAGTGGCCGATCATGTTGGATAAAATTAAGAATAGAGATTTTGATGCCATTACCTTAGGCTGGACGGGTGGGATTGAAACCGATATTTACCCCATGTTTCATAGTAGTCAAATTGTTTCTGGAGGAGATAACTATATTTCCTATCGTAATCCCAAATTAGATTCTTTAATTGAGAAAGCACGATCAACAGTGGATGAATCTGTTCGTATGTCCTTATGGCAAGCTTGCGAGCATATCCTTTATGAAGATCAACCTTATACCTTTCTTGTTCGTGGGAAGTCTTTGGTTTTTGTTGATAAAAGGATTAAAAATTTAAATATTACTGGGCTTGGTTTAAATTTAGGTATGACTCCGATTGAATGGTATATTCCTAAAGCTGAACAAAAGTATACGCTACACTAGCCTATGCTAGCTTATATCATTCGTCGCTTGCTGCTTATGATTCCTACCTTACTTGGCATTACGATCGTTGTGTTTATTGTAATGGCAGCAGCACCGGGTGGTATTAGTACTCAAAGTCTAATCGGTACCCAAAATTTAGAGCCTAAGGCAAAAAAAGCATTAGAAGATTATTATAATAAACTCTATGGATTGGATTCCCCCCCTACTGTTCAGTATCTTCGCTGGTTAAACAATATCTCTCCTATAGGATTTAGCTTAGATTCAGAAAATCAGTTTCGTAATTTTTCTCTTTGGAAAAGACCAAATTTAGGTACTAGCTTTCGCTACGGGAGACCTGTGTTAGATATTATTAAAGAGCGAGTCCCTATTACTTTGTTACTCAATACCCTTTCTCTGCCCCTGGTGTATATTTTTGCAATCACAATTGGTGTACATGCGGCAACTGAGCGAGGTAAAGCATTCGATATAGGATCAAATACTATCATGCTGGGATTATGGTCAGTACCTACAATGCTTGCTGGAGTATTATTAATCGGCTTTCTTGCGAGTAATCAATATTGGCACTGGTTTCCTACAGCAGGATTAAGCACTCGTAAAGCATTAGATATGCCTTTTTTACCCCACTGGCATTCTATCCAAGATGGGTTGTTATTCTTAACTATTTTTACTGTAAGTATCGTAGTAAGTATTTGGATCGCCCTATATCATTCAATATTACTCCGATCTGCTATTTTAATTGGATTAGGCGTGAGTATTGGTATTTGGATGACAGCTCAGCTGCCTACGTTTTCTTTTAGAGTAGGTATTTTTCTAGGGACATTATTTGCATCTATCCTAGGTGGATTAGGTTATTTAAATCATATGATGCTACGGGTAAGCATAATGAGCATTTTTGGAGTAGTAGGAGGGATAGTTTTAGCCAATTATTGGGTAGGAGATTTTACCCGTGGATTTCTAGCTGATCGTATTTGGCATCTTATTTTACCTATTTTATGTTTAACTTATGGGAGCTTTGCTTTTCTTTCTCGTTTAACACGAACTGCAGTTTTAGAAAATCTAATGACAGATTATGCTAGAACTGCTAGAGCTAAGGGATTATCTGATGATGCAGTTTTATGGCAGCATGTATTTCCCAATAGCCTTTTACCACTCATTACAGTTTCTAGTTCTTTACTACCAAGCCTATTAGTCGGATCAGTGATTATAGAATCTATTTTTTCTATTGAAGGAATGGGAAAACTAGCAGTGGAGGCGGTACAAGCTAGAGACCGAGAATTAGTACTTTCAATTACCTTAATTAGCGGATTACTTACTTTAGTGAGCTACTTAATCTCTGATCTTTGCTACGCAATCGTTGATCCTCGAGTAAGCTATGATTAGAAAATGGCTACATCAAACGCTAAAAATTTGATTTCTTCCCAAAACCAAGCAAGTATTGCCGATCAAGTTTTTTCCCAATGGGGTGCTCGTTTAGGGTTGTTGTGGATTGGATTATTAGGTTTTTTCGCAATCTTTGCTCCGTTTTTGGCAAATAGCCATCCCTTACTTCTAAGCCAGAAAGAACAAATCAGTAGTCCTTTACTGTATTACTTTACACCTACTGATACTGTACTCATTGCACTATTTATTGTAGGTTTTATATTAATAATTGCAAAGTCCTCACTGCGAACTTGGCTATGGGTCTTAAGTGTTACCTGCGTTTTAGCAGGAGTACTGAGCTCATGGCTACTTCACTCGCCCGCCCTAACTATTTATGAGCAATACCGAGAGCAAGAATCTATAGGAAACTATGAGTGGGTTGTTCATACCCCTATCCCCTATTCCCCTAAAGATTACCAGCGAGATAAAAGTGAATTAGGATTGCAACCGCCTAATAAAAATCACTGGCTAGGTACTGAAGAAAATAGTGCTGATGTGCTATCTCGTATGATTTATGCTTCTCGAGTGTCTTTAGGTATTGGTTTTGTTGCCACAAGTATTGCAATGGTGCTTGGCATAGCGATTGGTGGACTCATGGGGTATTTTTCTGGAATAGTAGATATGATAGGTATGCGTTTGATAGAAATTTTTGAAGCGGTGCCAACCTTGTTTCTATTACTTACCTTTGTTGCCTTTTTTGAACGTAGCCTATATATGCTTATGGTGATTATTGGTATTACTAGTTGGCCCGGTTATGCTCGCTATGTACGAGCTGAGTTTCTACGCTTACGGCAACAGGACTTTGTTCAAGCAGCAATTGCTTGTGGTCTTCCTTTACGCTCTATTTTATTTCGCCACATGTTGCCAAATGGGATCGGGCCTATTTTAGTATCTGCAAGTTTTGGAATTGCCTCCGCGATTTTAGCCGAAGCAGTATTAAGTTTTTTAGGGTTAGGATTAGTGGATGATCCCTCTTGGGGGCAAATGCTTAATCAGGCAGTAAAATCTTCTATGTTTAATTGGTGGATGGCAGTTTTTCCAGGGGGGGCAATTTTTCTTACGGTATTTTCCTATAATTTAATTGGCGAGTCCTTACGTGATGCCCTTGATCCCTATCTAAAAAAATCATAATAATACCTTCATTTCTATAATTTATTGTGCTACTCCAAGTTAATAATTTAAAAACCTATTTTTATGGAAAAAGTAATGCAGTTAAAGCAGTAGATGGTGTAAGTTTTACCCTTAATAAGGGAGAAACTTTTTGTCTTGTGGGCGAATCAGGTAGTGGAAAATCTATTACTGCCTTATCTATTATTCAGCTTTTACCTAAGCAGATTAGTACGCACCCTGAAGGGTCAATTTTATTTAACTGGCAGCAAAGCGGTAATCACTACCGACAGGTAGATTTACTAGCGTTATCTGAATTAGAAAAGCAGCACATTCGCGGCACTCGAATTGCTATGATCTTTCAAGAGCCTATGACTTGCCTTAATCCAGTGTTTACGGTTGGTGAGCAAATTATAGAGACTCTACGATTACACTTCCCTAACTTAAATAAAGCAGAAGCTCAAGAAAGGGCAATTAATGCGCTAGATCAGGTACGTATTCCAAACCCTAAGTTACGTATAAATGAATATCCTCATAGACTTTCCGGAGGACAACGTCAGCGGGTAATGATAGCTATGGCTATAGTATGCGAGCCCGACTTACTTATTGCCGATGAGCCTACAACTGCTTTAGATGTTACCGTTCAGGCAGAAATTCTTACATTAATGCAAGAATTACAAGCTGAAAAGCAAATGGGGATTTTATTTATTACCCATGACTTTGGAGTGGTTTCTCAAATGGCACATAAGGTAAGTGTCATGAAACAAGGAAAAATTGTTGAATCAGGCAATGTAAAAGAAGTACTCAATAATCCTCAACACCCCTATACTCGTCAATTACTTGCTGCACTACCAGAAAATCTACCTATAATAAAAAATCATATACCTCAAAAAAGCACTATTTCCTCGGATATAGCGCAACCTCTATTAAAAGTGGAGAACCTACAAGTGCATTTTCCAATCCGTAAAGGCATATTTAGACAGATAGTTGGGCACATCCATGCCGTAAATAATGTCAATCTTACTATATCTATGGGTCAAATTTTAGGATTAGTTGGAGAATCTGGCTGTGGAAAAACTACCTTAGGGCGTGCGATTCTTCGCCTTGTAGAGCCTACAAGTGGGAAAATTTACTACAATGAATCTGACATTACTACCTTGAGTCACAGGGAGTTTAGATTCTATCGAAAAGAATTGCAAATTATTTTTCAAGACCCTTTATCTTCTTTAAATCCTCGCCTTTCTATTGCAGCTACCCTAACTGAGCCTATGGCAGTACATAAAATTGGTAGCTCTTCTCAAGAACGCTTGGATCAAGCAGAAGATTTGTTAAAGCAAGTCCACTTAAGTAGCGATTATTTATGGCGTTATCCTCATGAGCTCTCTGGAGGGCAATGTCAGCGTATCTGTATTGCTCGTGCCTTAGCACTATCACCTAAATTTATTGTATGCGATGAAATTACTAGTGCTTTAGATGTATCTGTGCAGGCTGGAATACTAGAATTATTATTAGAACTACAAACAAGTAGAAGTTTAACCCTACTCTTCATCAGCCATAATATTAGCGTAGTGAAATATATTAGCGATGAATTTGCAGTTATGAAAGATGGAAATATTATTGAAAAAGGTCTTACACAGCAGATTTTTAATAATCCTAAACACCTGTATACTCAAAAATTACTTGAAGCAGTGCCTAAAATAAATAAAAAATTGTTACACTAGGCGATAAATTCTGTTTAGGATGGTGGGCCGTGAAGGATTTGAACCTTCGACACACGGATTAAAAGCCCGGTGCTCTACCAACTGAGCTAACGGCCCACAGAAATATAAAAGTACAATTTTACCTTAATTATTTAAAATCTCAAGCTATTAAGATAAATTTTAATAGTAAACTGTGGGATCTTTAATTCCAGCTTTTAAAAACCCTTTCTTACGAAGAGTACAAGCATCGCATATACCACAAGCACGTCGCTCATTATCTACTTGATAACAAGAGATGGTATAGGAATAATCAAGTCCAAGTGCAATTCCTTGTTTAATAATTTCCTCTTTAGAGAGATTCATTAAAGGAGCTTGAATCCTAATCTTCTTTCCTTCAATTCCTATTTTAGTTGCAAGATTAGCTAACTGCTCAAAAGTATTGATAAACTCTGGTCGGCAATCAGGATATCCAGAGTAATCTATTGAATTTACCCCAATAAAAATATCTTGTGCCCCCAATATTTCAGCCCATCCTAGAGCAAAGGCAAGAAAAATGGTGTTTCGCGCCGGCACATAGGTAGCAGGAATTTGTCCTTTAGAAGCTCTAGGAATTGGAATAGTAGAATCAATAAGAGCAGATCCTCCCATATTGCCTAAATCAATATTAATAATCTTATGATCAGCTACTTTAAGGTATTGAGCTATTTCTTGTGCAGCTTTAAGCTCAACCTTATTTTTTTGGCCGTAATTAAAACTGATAGCATAGCAGGAATACCCTTGAGCACGAGCAGCTGCAAGCACAGTAGATGAATCTAATCCACCCGATAGTAGAATGACTGCTTTAGTCATATTTATCTTCCAGGGATATCCCCCCAGAGATACTTATGTAGTTGAATTTGCATTCTTACCTGTAATCCATCTTCTAAAATCCACCCTGCTAAATGGGTAGGATTTAGTTGATTATAACTAGGAGAAAAAAGTATTTCATATTTTGAATCTAAACAGTACTTACGCAGAATAGATTTTGCCCAAATATAATCATTTCTACTGCAAAGCACGAATTTTATTTGATCATGAGTAAGTAAATAATCAATATTATGATATAAATTACGGGATTCTTCTCCAGACTCCGGAGTTTTTAGATCCATAATCTTAGTTACTCTAGTATCTACCTTTGAAATATCTAAGGCACCACTAGTTTCTAAAGAAGTTTTATATCCTGAATCACAAAGCTGAGTTAAAAGTGTTAAACAAGAGGATTGCGCTAGTGGTTCACCACCAGTGACTGTCACATAAAGTGTATTAAATTCGGCAACTTTATGAATAATTTCTGATAAATTCCACCAATTGCCTCCTTGGAAAGCATAGCTAGTATCGCAATAGTGGCATCGCAGAGGGCAGCCTGTTAATCGAATAAATACAGTAGGAATTCCTACTGTGCTAGCTTCTCCTTGTAGAGAATAGAAAATTTCAGTAATTTTAAGTCGATTCACAAAATACTATAGAAAAATTACTGTACCTTTTTAAGATATTCATCAGCAAGCTGGCGTGCCGTTGAGTTTGGGTACTCAGAAATTATTTTTTCAAATTTATCTTTTGCTTGATTCTTTTGAGATAATTCATAGTAGGAAATTCCCTGTTTTAAAATAGCATTAGGTACTTTTAAACTCTCCAGGTTATCATTGATAAATGTTTGGAATGTACTAATTGATTCCTGAAAGTTTTGATTCATATAATAGGCTTCTCCAAGCCAATACTGTGCATCTGCCGATTTATTGCTTTCAGGATATTGTTTAGAAAATTTAGTAAATGCTGTAATTGCCTCTGTATAATGACCCTCTTGTAATACTCCTAGTGCATGTTGATATGCCTGATCGCTCAAGTCAGAATCGCTTGTAAAATTACTATTCTTAAAATTATTTTCTTCAGTGCTCTCATCTAAAGATTGATTACCTTCTAAAGTATTTAGCGACTCTATTCTTCGATCTAAATCAACATATAGTTCTCTTTGTTTGTTTTTTAAATTTTCAATCTCATATTGTAAATTTTCATTTTCTCCTTGAAGTTGGCGCACCTCCGATTCCAACTGATTTAACTGCGTGAGTAGTTTGGACAATCCCTGTCCTTGTATAATATTCTCCAAATGCTGTACGCGCTGTGCTAAATTTGCATTAGCTCCAGCCTCTATTACTTCAATACCACTGACTACAATAGGTAATTGAAATAAACAGATACCTCCTATAATGAACCATATATTTTTTATAAAATAGGATGGATTCACTATAGTTTCTTTCTATGGGTTAGTAGGATAAACAATTTCAACTCGGCGATTAAGCTTCCAAGCACTAATATTATGACCCTCTACTGCTGGATGTTCTTCTCCATAGCTGACCACTTTAACTTGATCTGCAGTAGCACCCATTAGGAGTATTAAGCTTTTTACTGTATCGGCTCTACGCTCTCCTAATGCTAAATTATATTCTCGAGCACCTTGCTCATCCGTATGACCTTCTAAAGTCGCTACAGTACCTGGATGCTTTGCTAAGTAATTACCATGGGCTTCAATAGCGACTCGATCATCTTCTTCAATTTCGCTACTATCAAATTTAAAATAAAATACGCGGGTTGCTAAAATACTGCTAGGATCAGTGAGCTCATCTCCTTCATACGTTGTACCATCAGATATACCTGAGGCTGTAGCACCAGCACCTGATAAATCTTTAGTAGAATCCGAAGAATCTGATAAATTTTCAGTGGCAATTGCAGCAGCCTCATCCTTTTTGATCCCACTATCGTTTGCACATCCAGCAAGCCATAGAGCTGATATAAAAAGCACTGGAGTAAAGAAATGTATTCTTTTCATTGTAGTAATTCCTTAAACAATTTAAATTAAATTTAATGAGACCATGCAGGCTCCCGAACCTCATCACCGCGCTGTACTAAGCGCTGTTGAATCTTTCCATCACTAGAAACTGCAGCAAGTGCTCCACCTTTTTCGCCTACAGTCGCATAAATAATCATCTTACCGTTAGGAGAAAAACTAGGAGATTCATCCATTTTAGTTTGTGTTAAAGTTTGTAACTTTTTACTTTCTAGATCTAATACAGCAATATGGAATGTTCCTGTATTTGCTTTATGAGTCACCGCAATATGTTGCCCATCCGGTGCAAAAGAAGCAGAAGTATTATATATCCCTTCATAAGTTAGGCGTTTCACTTCTCCGCCTGAAATTGGAATCTGATATAGTTGCGGCTGCCCGCCCCGATCAGATGTAAATATAATCGTCTGCCCATTTGGAGACCAAGTAGGTTCAGTATCTATTGCTCCATTTTTAGTAAGCCTAGTAAATGTTTTTGTAATAAAATTATAAAGATAAATTTCTGGATTTCCATCTTTAGATAGCACTAAAGCTAAATTATTACCATCTGGAGACCAAGCAGGTGCACTATTAATACCAGGAAAAGCAGCAATGGATTGACGATCGCCAGTGCGTAGCTCTTGGATAAAAATTTCTGACTGTTTACGCTCAAAAGAAACATAAGCAATTCTACTACCATCCGGAGACCAATCAGGAGATAAAATAGGCTCCTTAGAGCGCAACACTGTACGTGGGTTTTGCCCATCCATATCGGAGATTTGCAACGTATATTCTTTTGCCCCTTGATTATTTGAGACTGCAACAAAGGCAATATGGGTAGTAAAAATTCCTTTTTCTCCAGTCAGGGTTTCATAAATTACATCTGAGATTTGATGGGCTAAATTTCGTAAATCTTCTGTCAGAATATGATAGCGCCGTCCTATTAATTGTTCTCCTTTATATACATCAAATAATTGAAAACTTACATCATATTGATCTCTGCTTGTATTAGTAACGGTTCCAATCACTAATCCCTCCGATCCTAATCTTCGCCAATCATAGAATTGAATTTCTGAGGCATCATGAGGTTGAGCAATTAATTCTCTATTCTCTAAAGGAGAGAAGCGTCCACTTAAAGCCAAGTCATTTCTAATAATTTCAGATACATTCTCTGGAGGTATACTTCCATCAGTTTTAAAAGGAACAATGGCAATAGGTAATGCTGCTTGAGTTCCGCCAGTAATTTCAATGGTAAGTACGGCAAATACTTTTGATGAACAAATGAGAAAAAAGATAATCCAAAGAGATTTTTTTATGTTATTAATCATTATTAACAATTAGGGCAAAATTTAAAATTAAAACTTTTAAGCTGTTTTGCTGCTTCTTTATTTGCAGGAATAGGTAGAGGAGAGGCACGATAAACAGCAGCTTGTGCTGATCGATCAAACACCGGATCACCACTACTTTCAATTACCGTAACATTACTTACATCCCCGCTAGGAAGGAGATCGACTCGCAATACAGTCACCATATCATTTTGCACTCCGGGTGGGCGAACCCAATAGCGTTGAACCCGCATTTGTAGTTGGGGAATAAATCGCTCGATAGCCTCTCTGACTTGGGATTCATTTTTTCTCTCAGAATCTATTCGATCCTGTAGATCTCTTTGTTTTCGCTCTGATTCAGCCTTTTGTTTGGCCTCTTCTTGAGCTTTCTTTTTAGCAAGCTCTGCCTGTCTTTGCTCTTCTTCTGCTTTTTTACGAGTTACCTCTTCGGCTTCTTTCTGCTTTTGCTCCGCTGCCTCTTTGGCTTTACGTTCAGCCTCTGCCTTTTGTTTTTTAGCCTCTTCTTGAGCTTTCTGTTTCGCAAGCTCTGCCTGCTTTTGCTCTTCTTCTGCTTTTTTACGAGCTACTTCTTCGGCTTCTTTCTGCTTTTGCTCCGCTGCCTCTTTGGCTTTACGTTCAGACTCTGCCTTTTGTTTTTTAGTCTCTTCTTGAGCTTTCTGTTTCGCAAGCTCTGCCTGCTTTTGCTCTTCTTCTGCTTTTTTACGAGCTACTTCTTCGGCTTCTTTCTGCTTTTGCTCCGCTGCCTCTTTGGCTTTACGTTCAGACTCTGCCTTTTGTTTTTTAGCCTCTTCTTGAGCTTTCTGTTTCGCAAGCTCTGCCTGCTTTTGCTCTTCTTCTGCTTTTTTACGAGCTACTTCTTCGGCTTCTTTCTGCTTTTGCTCCGCTGCCTCTTTGGCTTTACGTTCAGCCTCTGCCTTTTGCTTGAGCTCTTCTTGAGCTTTCTTTTTTTGCCTGAGGAGAGATAGCTGCTCCGATGCTATATCTTTTTGTTTAATACTTTGAGGAATTTCTTTTTGCTCAGGAAAAATTAGATCTTTACTAATGACTGTAGCTTCTATGACAGACATAGAGGATATATTTCTGGGTTTGGAATGGTGAGGCCATTTTAGCTTTATTGCAAGCATTCCAATTAAGAGCCCATGTATCAATAAAGATAGTAAAAAAAAAGGTTGTTTTGTATCCAAACTCTCTCTAAAAAAGCTGAGAGCTGATGACATTTTCATCATAAAGGTGATTCAGTGACTAAACCAACATGAGTTGCTCCTGCCTGTTGTAGTAGTGCCATTAATTTTACTACTTTCCCATAAGAAACTCGGCGATCTCCACCTACGAAAACTGGGGTATTTGGCTGACGATTTAATACTATGGAGATTTTATTGAAGAGATTAGCACTGGTAATAGGCTGTTCTTTTTTATTTCCAATATCAATATAGTACTGACCTTGGGCATCAATATTGACAAGCACAGGATCGAGATTATCCGGGGTTTCCACTACTTCAGCTTCTGCTTGAGGTAATTCGACTTTTACCCCTTGTGTAAGCATAGGAGCAGTGATCATAAAAATCACTAACAGTACTAGCATAACGTCAATATAGGGCACAATATTGATTTCAGACATCAGCCGTCTTTTTCGCTCAAATCGTGTGGAGTACATATCTATATTATTACAAGGTAAGTATTAAGGTTTATACATTTGTCGTTGAAAAATAGAAAAAAGCTCCTCTGAAAAAGTATTATAACGGCTAATTAAACGATCGATCTCATTAGTATATCGATTATAAGCAATTGTGGCAGGAATCGCTGCAAATAACCCCATTGCAGTAGCAACCAAAGCCTCTGCAATTCCGGGGGCAACCATAGCTAAAGTAGCTTGATGCATATTACCTAGCCCACGAAACGCACTCATAATCCCCCATACCGTACCAAATAGTCCAATATAAGGACTAATAGATCCTGCAGTTGCTAAAAAAGGTAAAGAATCCTCTAAAATATCAATTTCTCGAATGAGAGAAATTCGCATTGCTCGCTGTATTCCTTCCAGTGCTGCGTTCTTCTCTATATTTTCTTCTTTATAAAGGCGTGTAAATTCTTTAAATCCTGAAAAAAATATTCCTTCAATCCCAATAAGTGGAGGCTCATGGGTAGATAATTGAGTGTATAAATTATTCAATGTCTGGCCTGACCAAAAATAATCTTCAAAACTATCTGCAGTACTCTTTGCTAACTGAAGCTCATTTCTTTTACGAAAAATAAGAGTCCAAGAAATAACTGAAATAATAAGTAAGATAAGCATGACTAGTTGAACTAATAAACTAGCCTCTAGAATTAAGTCAAAGACAGAAAGATGATTAGCCATTTAATTATGATAATTACTTATTTACAAAACTAAAATAAAGCAGAAACTACTTTTTTTGGCATAGGACAAGGACGAAAAGTATGTGCATTAAGACAAGCTACTTTAACTGTTGCATGACAGAGATTGTTATCATGATCCCGTTGTACTTTTTGCTCAAAATATAGGCTAGCACCGCCATATTTTAAAAGGCGAGTATACACTTTTAGGCAATCATTAAAGCGTCCAGGATGTAAATACTCTAACTGTATGGTACGTGCTACAAATATTACGCTATATTCATGATTTAATACATCTAAATCAAACCCTCGATCTCGAAGCCACTCAGTACGCCCCCGTTCCATAAATTTAAGATAATTTGCATGATATACTACCCCTCCGCTATCCGTATCTTCATAATAAACACGAATATTCAATATAGATTCGTTCATCTATTAAAATAGTTCTAAAAACCTATCCTATTGGACTTAACCCAAAATGGAGATAAGCACTCGAAGTTGCAACACGCCCTCTAGGGGTACGCATTAGAAACCCTTGTTGAATTAAAAATGGTTCTACCACATCCTCTAGTAATCCTCGATCTTCACCAAGAGCGGTAGCTAAATTATCCACTCCTACTGGACCACCATGGAATTTTTCAATCATGATAAGTAATAATTTACGATCTATAGTATTAAGACCGTGGGTATCTACGTCTAACAAATCCAAAGCCTCTTGTACTACTTGTTGGCTCATTTGACCATTACTCTTAATATCGGCATAGTCTCGTACTCTTTTTAGTAAACGATTTGCAATTCTAGGTGTTCCTCGTGCACGATTACCTATCTCTAAAGCACCATTTTTATCTAAACTAATACTGAGTATCCGTGCAGCACGTTCAATAATTAACACTAAATCTTCAAGGGCATAAAATTCTAAATGTTGAATTATGCCAAACCTATCTCGAAGCGGGGAGGTCAGCAATCCAGCCCTTGTTGTTGCACCAACTAAAGTAAAAGGAACTAAATCTAATTTGATCGATCGAGCTGCTGGACCTTCGCCAATCATAATATCAATTTGACCATCTTCCATGGCTGGATAAAGTACTTCTTCTACTACAGAATTTAATCGATGAATTTCATCAATAAAAAGTACATCTCTAGGATCCAAATTAGTTAATAATGCCGCTAGATCTCCAGGTCGCTCTAATACAGGACCAGAAGTTTGCCTTAAATTAACACCAAGCTCATGAGCGATAATATGGGAAAGAGTAGTTTTACCTAGTCCTGGTGGTCCAAAAATAAGTACATGATCTAAAGCTTCCCCTCGTGTACGGGCCGCAGAGATAAAAATATCCATTTGTCGTCGCACTTTAGGTTGCCCGATATAGTCGGCTAGTCGTGTAGGGCGTATCGTATCAATAGAGCTTTCATTATCTACCCTCTTAGACGAAAGGATACTCTGGTTTGAGCTATGATTTTCCAATAATTTGTAATGCCTGGCGAATAATTTCTGAGGTAGTTAGATCTGCAGTATTAATTTGGCGAATAATCTCAAAAGATTCTTTTGGTTTATACCCTAAACTAATTAGGGCCTGTATCGAATCATTTATCACTTGGTTTAAATTATCTTGTGTACCATAAATTAACTCACCTTCTTCTTCTGAATTACTCAATTTATCTTTCATTTCTAAAATAAGCCGCTCAGCTGTTTTCTTACCGATACCAGGTAATTTAATAAGGCGGGTAATATCTTTTTTGTAAATACATTGAATAAAGGTAGCTACATCTATGCTAGATAAAATAGCAAGAGCAAGTTTGGCACCGACACTATTTACTTTGATTAAATGCCGGAATAGAGAGAGCTCTTTTTGATTAATAAACCCATAAAGTAAATAAGCATTCTCTCTAACTACAAGATGGGTATGGAGGGTAATTTCTGATCCGGTATCTGGGAGAGAAGTAAACGTGGATACAGGCACTTCTACTTCGTAACCTACCCCATGAACATCTAATAATAAAAAAGGAATTTTTCTTTCTAATAAAATACCCTGTAAGCGACCAATCATCGATAATAACGCCCTTTACCCCGTTTTTTTATTTTTTGGCTATAATCAATTTCAGAAAATATAAGTGCTGTATGGCTATGACAAAATGCACAAGCAAGTGCATCTGCTTCATCTGCTGTAGGTGCTAGAGTAAGTTTAAGTAGTAATCGGATCATGTATTGCACTTGAGATTTAGTAGCATGACCATGACCTACGACTGCTTGCTTAATTTGGGTAGGTGAATATTCAAAAATAGGCAATAATTTATTTGTTGCTGCACAGATAGCTGCACCTCTAGCTTGTCCTAACTTTAGGGCAGAGTCAGGATTTTTATACATAAAAACTTGCTCTATAGCTACCTCATGTGGGCAATACTCCTCAATAATAAAACTTATTTCACGGAAAATAGTGCCTAGTCGTTCAGTAAAGGAACTACTTATACTGGTCTTGATATTCCCTACTTTAATATAATTTATTTTATTATCTATAATTTCTATGAGTCCATAACCAGTAATACGAGATCCTGGATCAATACCAAGAATTCTAGTCATGAATCCTAAGTAAAATAATTCTATTTCAAAGTTAAGGCTAAATATTAAGCTGAAGTGAGTACTTCTTGCGGAAAATTTGCATTACTATGTACTTGTTGTACATCATCTAAATCTTCTAATGCTTCAATCAATGCCATCATTTTTTCTGCATCTTCTAGCTCTAAATTAACGGTTGTAGAAGCATACTGAATAATTTCTGCTTGCTCTGGCTTTAGTCCAGCCATCTCAAGCTCATTTTTTACAATTTCCCACTTTTCTGGTTGAGTAAAAACATCGATAGAGCCATCCTCGTTTATAACTACATCTTCAGCACCTACTTCAATGGCTATATCCATAATTTTATTTTCATCACAACCAGCTAAATAACTCACTATTCCTTTTTTCTCAAATAAATAAGCAACTGAACCTTCTGTGCCTAAATTTCCACCTCTCTTGCTAAACACGTGGCGCACTTCACCGACAGTACGGTTTCTATTATCAGTCATACAATCTACCATGATGGCTACTCCGCAAGGACCATAGCCTTCATAACGTATCTCTTCGTAAGATATGCCCTCCATATCCCCTGTACCCCGTTGGATAGCCCGCTCTACCTTATCTTTTGGCATATTAGCTGCAAAAGCTTTATCTATAGCAGCACGTAACCTAGGGTTGCTCGCCGGATCTCCCCCTTCCATTCGAGCAGCTACAGTAATTTCTCGAATTAATTTGGTAAAAATTTTTCCTCGTTTCACATCCTGAGCACCTTTACGGTGTTGAATATTTGCCCACTTACTATGTCCAGCCATATTACAATCTTATTTTTATCTGTTCTCTATATCTATTAACTAAATAAATAATTTGAATTTCTAACTATCGATTATAGGTGTAAGCCATTCTGAATGGAAATCTCTTCGACCATAAACTTGATCAAAGTATAAAGTTTGTAATCGTTGGGTGATAGGTCCTCTAGAACCTAACCCAATAGATCTACCATCTAACTCCCTAATAGGGGTAATTTCTGCTGCAGTTCCAGTAAAGAATGCTTCATCAGCTACATAAACTTCATCTCGAGTAATCCGCTTTTCTCGAATAGAAATACCTAATTCTTGAGCTAGATGAAAAACTGTGTCTCGAGTAATACCATCTAATGCAGAAGTTAAATCAGGGGTATAAATGATATTGTCACGAATGATAAATATATTTTCACCACTACCTTCAGCCACGTATCCATCCGTATCTAATAGTAGTGCTTCATCACAACCTACTGAAAGAGCTTCTTGCAAGGCAAGCATGGAGTTTAAATAATTTCCATTAGCTTTAGCCTTACACATCATACTATTTACATAGTGACGAGCATAAGAGGAAGTTTTTACCTTAATTCCTTTTTCCATATTCTCAGCTCCTAAATAGGAGCCCCAAGACCATGCAGCAATCACTACATGAACTTTCAAGTTATCAGCTCGCAATCCCATGCCTTCAGAACCATAAAAGCACATAGGACGGATATAAGCTGTATCTAGATGATTTTTCTCTACTACTAAGCATTGGGCTTTATTAAGAGTTTCTTTATCGTAAGGGATAGGTATATTTAAAATATGTGCAGAACGAAATAGACGATCCGTATGGTCTTTTAAACGAAATATTGCAGTTCCTAACTGGGTTTGATAAGCACGTACTCCTTCAAAAACCCCCATACCATAGTGTAAAGTATGGGTGAGTACATGAACCTTAGCCTCTCGCCAAGGTACTAGATTACCATCTAACCAGATGACACCATCTCTGTCATCCATAGTATTCATTAATTTATTCTCCCTTTAATTATTTACCATTTATTCTACTCTAGAAATACCTACGCTGTGAGTAACTTGACCCACAATGCTTGAATCTCACTACGCTCTCTGTCAAAGTATTTACATTCAATTAACTCATCTTGTTCTTGAAGGCTAAGACGGTTCGCTGCTGCACGGTAAGCACGATAAGAGTCTGTAAGTTTCTGACTGTCTTCTAAAGAAATTAATCCTATTTGAGCAAGTTCTTCAATGATACGGATATTATCTGGATATTTAAGCAAACTTGGGTGTTTATGAGACCAAGCAAGTACCCCATATTGTGCAATAAACTCTATATCAGCAATCCCTCCTCTACCTTGCTTTAGATCAAATAGATCTGGTTGACTCCGATCTAACTCGCTATGCATTTTGCTACGCATGCTACATATCTCAGTTTGTAATTCTTTTGGATTCCGCTGACGTGAAAGAATGTTATTTCGTAGTGTTGCAAAGCTAGTAGCAAGCTGTTTATCTCCAGCAATAAATCGTGCTCGAACTAAAGCTTGATGTTCCCAAATCCATGCTTGATTGTATTGATAATCTTTATAAAATTCAAAACTATTTACTAAGAGTCCAGAAGTACCCCCAGGCCGAAGACGCATATCAATATCATATAACTTCCCCAAGGGAGTTAAAGTTTGTAGTATCTGGATGAGGTGCTGGCCTAAACGACTATAAAAAACAGTAGGATGTATTGTTTTCTGCTCTCTATTTATTGATTCATCAGTAAATACATCATAGAGAAAAACTAAATCTAGATCAGAGCCATATCCAAGCTCATAGCCTCCTAATTTTCCATAACCAACTACAATAAAGCCACAGTGTTCCACTGTGCCACTCTTAGCAATATTACAAGGATACCCATATTGATTTATTAAATACTGCCAGCTTAGTTCTAAGGATTTTTTTATAATAACTTCAGCAAGATAAGTCAAATAATCTCCAATCCGCATAAGTGGTAAAGCCCCAGTAATATCAGCTACTGCTGCTCTTAGAGTTTCCCGATGACGAAAATGACGCAGCACATCCATTTTTTGATCTAAATCGCTTGGGGTAGTGGATAGTAATTGCTCTAGATTTTCAGTCAGCTGATGAAATTTAGGAACCTGATAGAGAGTATTTGGGTTTAATAATTCAGCTAATAACACAGGGTAGTGCGTAAGTTGGCGGGCAATAAATGGACTAGCTATGCATAAATTAGCCAGTTGGGATATAACCTTAGGGTATTTTAACAATAGATCAAAATATATGGGTTGTTTTGCAATAGCCTCTAATAAAATCACTAACCGTTGTAGACCCTGTTCTGGTTTTTCAATATGATTGATTATCTCTAATAAGAGAGGAATTAATTGTTTTAATTGTATTTGTCTTCTCTTACTAAGTGCTCGAATTGCCCAAGATTGTTCTAGTTGCTCTAACATTTCTACTATTTTTTTAGGATATGAATAATCTACTGGATTATTTAAGACGATACCTATAGATTCATTGGTATAGTGTGTAGATTGATCTTGCTTTAATAGTTCCTTCTTATCTGGATGGGTTTTATAATGTATATAGCTAGATGTGGTAAATAATTCCTCAAAATATTTTTGAATCTTATTCCGGTGGTGATTAAGTTCAATTGAAAAACTTTCCCAATCTTCATACCCCATCGCAAAACTTAAACGTATTTGATTCTCTAAAGTAGCAGGAAGTGTGTGGGTTTGTTCATCTCGGTAGGCTTGAATACAGTTTTCAACTTGGCGTAAAAATATATAGGCAGCTCGTAATTCATTACCTATATAACTAGGAAGATAGTTTTTTTTAATCAAGTAATTCAGGATAGAAAAAATATTTTGTTCCTGTAGATTAGGATCTTCTCCTCCATAAATTAGCTGGAAGGACTGAACAATAAATTCAATCTCACGGATTCCACCCAACCCTAGCTTAATATTAGATTCATCTTTTTTTTGCTGCAATTCTTTGTTAATTAAGGATTTCATATCCTTTAAAGAGAGAATTATATTGGATTCTAGGTATTGGTGATAAGTAAATTTATGTAAAATCTTTATTAGATGATCTTTTGCATATTGTTCGCCTACCACCGCTCTCATCTTCACCATAGCATAACGTTCCCAATCCCGACCCTGATATTGATAGTAGTTTTCTATTGCATCGAAGCTAGATACTAAAGGACCTGAGTCCCCATCAGGTCGTAAGCGAGTATCTACTCGAAATACAAATCCTTCAGGTGTTAAATAAGAAAGAACACGAATTAAAGATCGGGCTAATCGAGTGAAATATTCCTCATTACTTATATTCTTTTTTTCACCTTGTGTTTCCCCTTCTTCGGGATAAACAAAAATAAGATCAATATCTGAGGATAGATTTAACTCCCCTCCTCCTAGTTTACCCATAGCCAGTACTATCATCTTTTGAGAGTTATTAGAGAAACCACCATAGGGAATACCTACCTGCTGAGTTTGCCAATAATGTAAGTAGGTTAAAGCACTGTTTAAACAGGCTTCAGCAAGTTTTGAGAGATCAATGAATATTTCTTCAATTTCTGCCCAATGGGTAAGATCGCGCCAAATAATCCGTACCATTTCTCGGCGACGAAAATGCCGTAATATAGCCATTAATTCTGATTCATGGCTACCATCTGATAACAGTTGTTCTAACATATTGGGATATGTATTTACTTCATAAGATCGGAATAGATCCCCACTATCTTGTAAATCAGATAACAGGCTAGGTTGATGAGCACAGCTCATTGCTACGTAATCACTAATTGCCCATACAAAGCAAAGAGTTTTTTCAATACGCTTATCAAAATCTAAACTTGTACTACCCAAGGTTCGTTGGAAACAAGAAAGATGATATTGAACCCTCCCTTGAAGAGCAGAGGGTAATTTATCAATGTATTTTCGCCAAACTATCATATTTCGCTATAGAAAATTTAGACTTTCTTTATAAATTAAGGTGGTAGGATAAAGTATTAAGAGGAATTTATATCTCTATTAAGGAGCATTCATACATGGTTGAAGCAGTAACTAATACAATTCATGAGTCCTTGCCCAAGGATAATAAAACAGATACGAATAAGGAAAATAATACCTTTACTTTACCTATCCAAGGCATGACTTGTGCCAGTTGTGCAACTCGCTTAGAACGAGTACTCAATAAAGCACCCAGTATAGTAAGTGCACAAGTTAATTTAGCTTCAGAACAAGCGCGACTTACTTTTGATCCTAAATCTATCTCTAAAGAAGAAATTTACCACACAATTACCCAAGCAGGTTTTTCTGTACCTACAGAAAATTTAGAATTTCAGGTGGGCGGTATGACTTGTACTGCTTGCACTGTACGCTTGGAAAAAGTATTAGAGCAACTGCCTGAAGTCCATGGAGTGACTGTAAATCTAGCTACTGAACGGGTAGTGGTTAAAATTGCAGAAGGAACTTTAAATAATACCCAGATTGTTTCTGCTATTGAAAAAGCAGGATTTACTGCTGAACCACTATCTAGCTTTGCAGAAAGAGAAGCACAAGAAAAGGAAAGAATAAAAATTAAAGAACAGCAGGAGTTAAGGCGATTATGGATTTCTACTTTGCTGACCTTACCTTTATCTCTGCCTATGTTATTTATGCCTTTTGGCATCCATGCAGATTTACCCGCTTTTGCCCAATTTTTACTTGCTACCCCTATTCAATTCTGGATAGGCAATCGTTTTTACATTGGAGCTTATCGATCCCTTAGAGGCGGGATGGGAAATATGGATGTGTTGGTAGTGCTGGGTACTAGTGCTGCTTGGGGGTTGAGTGTCTGGAATATGCTATCCTCTACCGGCGAAGGGCATTTATACTTTGAAGCCTCCGCTATGCTTATTACCCTAATTTTATTAGGAAAGTGGTTAGAAGGACGAGCTAAACGAAGTGCTGCTTCTGCTATACGCTCTTTAATGGCTCTTCGCCCTGATCAAGCACGAGTAGAACAAGATGGAAATTTCGTTGAAATGCCAGTAGATCAAGTGACGACTGATATGATCGTATTGATTCGCCCCGGGGAGCGGGTACCTGTTGATGGGATGATTTTAGAAGGAAGTAGTCAGATAGATGAATCCTTAATCACCGGTGAAAGCTTACCCGTGCTTCGGGAACAGGGAGAAGTTGTTACTGGAGGATCTATTAATGGAGAGGGATTATTAAAAATTCGTGCTACTACTGTAGGATCTGAATCCACCTTAGCTCGAATTATTCATCTAGTAGAAGACGCTCAAGCAAGCAAGGCACCAGTACAAAAACTAGTAGATAAGGTAACTCATGTTTTTATACCTGCTGTAGTAACTATTGCATTCATAACTTTCCTTAGCTGGTGGTTTATAGACGGATCGGTAGAAATGGCATTTAGATCTGCTATTTCTGTACTCGTCATCGCTTGCCCGTGTGCTTTAGGGCTGGCAACCCCTACTGCTCTGATGGTAGGTACAGGGATAGCCGCCCGCCATGGTATTTTAATTCGAGATGCAGTAGCGTTAGAAAGTGCTCAAAATAGCAATACAGTAGTATTCGATAAAACAGGTACTTTAACTGAAGGCCAACCAAGTGTTACTGAAATTTATCCTTTATCGGGTACCAAGGAAAAATTGCTGCAATTAGTGGCATCAGCCCAGCAAGGAAGCGAACATCCTCTTGCTAAAGCTATATTAAAAAAAGCAGGCGAGCAAACCCTCGTCTTATCTCAGCCGCAAAGTTTCCGTAACTTACCTGGACGAGGTTTTCAAGCAACTATTCAAGGGAGAGTTATTTTAGTCGGTAATCGTCGCTTAATGAAAGAGCACAGTATCGACCTATCCTCCTTATCTTCCCAAGGAGAAACTTTAGAATATCAAGGTCACACTTTGATGTGGGTTGCCTCACTTCAGCCCTTATCCCAATTATTGGGAATGATTGCAGTCTCTGATCCCATAAAGGAGATTGCTCGACAAGCAGTCAAATCCTTACAGGAGCAAGGAATTACTACCGTAATTCTCACAGGGGATAATCGTGGGGTAGCTCAAGTAGTAGCAGATAAGCTAGGAATTAATCAAGTCATTGCTGAGGTACTCCCCGAAGATAAAGCCAATCAAATTCAATCTCTTAAAAGCCAAGGTCGCCATGTAGTCATGGTAGGTGACGGAGTAAATGATGCACCTGCTTTAGCTGCTGCAGATGTGGGCATGGCTATGGGCACAGGTAGTGATGTGGCGATGGAAACAGCTGGAATTACTTTAATGCGAGGAGATCCCAGCTTGGTAGCGGCCGCTTTATCGGTTTCTCGGGTTACTTATAAGAAAATTCGCCAAAATCTATTCTGGGCTTTTGCCTATAATGTAATTGCAATTCCCTTAGCTGCTTTTGGAATGCTTAGCCCTGTGGTTGCGGGTGCTGCTATGGCTATGTCCTCAGTGAGTGTTGTCTCAAACTCATTACTTTTACGCCGTTGGCATCCATAATGGGGTGAGCTATATTAAATAATTTAGGAGAATTTCAGTGGAAAAAATTTATAAAGTGGGTGGTATGACTTGCCAAGGTTGTGCTAGATCAGTCGAAAATGCCATTATTAATGCCCTGCCAGAGGCTACTGTAACTGCTAATTTAGAAAAAAAACAAGTAACGGTTACCGACATCAACAACGACACTTTAGTTGCTAAAGCCATAGAAGAAGCAGGTTTTGATTATGAGGGTGTAGTTGGCTAATTCTAAGTCAAATTAAGTAGGTAATTCAAAGTTATGAATGAAGTTTTAGTCAGCTTATATAGCGATACCCAAACCTTAGATGCGTAAGGAAATGATGGATGCTCCTGTAGGTGATGAGCAGCGAAGTGAAGATCCTACGGTAAATCGTCTTTGTGAAATAGCTGCTGATTTGATGGGTAAAGAGGCAGCTATTTTTTTACCTTCAGGCACCATGTGTAACGAAATTTCTTTGTTAGTGCATTGTCGCCCCGGGGATGAAATTATTACGGATTGTACCGCTCATATTTTCAATATGGAAGGTGGAGGTCCAGCTGCTTTAAGTGGTACTTCAATTTGTGCCCCTTGACGGAGAGCACGGAATATTTACAGCATGCTAGGTGATTAATAGCATTCGCCCCAAAAGGAGAGCACGGAATATTTACAGCATGCTAGGTGATTAATAGCATTCGTTGCCCCAAAAGCTGCTATATGCCTAAATCTCGGCTCATTTGTATTGAACAAACTACTAATTTAGTTTAGGTGGCGGCGCTGTTTGGCCGCTAGCTACTATTCAAAAAATTGTAAAAATAGCTCAAGATCATCAACTTATTCTCCACTTAGATGGGGCAAGAATTTTTAATGCAACGGTTGCTACTGACATTGGTATTAAACAATATACTCAACCCTTTGATAGTGCTTAGTTTGATTTAAGTAAAGGATTAGGCTGCCCAGTGGGTGGCGTACTTGCAGGAAACCGAGATTTTATTGAAGCAACTTGGTGGTGGAAACAACGCTTAGGAGGAGGCATGCGACAAGCAGGTATTTTAGCTGCAGCTGGTATTTATGCTTTAGAGCACAATATTAGTCAGCTTGCTAAGGACCATGAACATGCCCGCTTATTTGCTGAGAGTATTACGAACATTCCTGGGATCGCTCTTGATGTAGCAGGAATAGAAACGAATATTGTTTTCTTTGATGTGATGAGTACAGGCTTATCTGCCTTTGAAGTAAGCGAGCAACTCAAACCCCATGGGTGGGGCTACAGGTAAATTCCAACTTCGAGCGGTAACTCATTTGAATATTTCTAAAAAAGATATAGAAACTGCAGTAGCGGCACTTAAAAAAGTAGTTGCTAGCTAAATAATTATGAGCAATGAACAAAAAGGGCTAATTCTTGGCTTTTTAGGTGTAGTTACTTTTGGATTTACTCTGCCTGTTACTCGTTTTACAGTAGTTTATTTTGATCCAATGTTTATTGGGCTGGGACGCGCAGTCGTAGCCTCTTTAGTTGCAGGGTTATTACTATTTGTGAGTAAAACTCCAATTCCTAGCAAAAAACAAATAGGACAACTGTTTTTAGTAGCTTTAGGGGTAGTGATTGGATTTCCTTTACTCTCAGCTTGGGCGATGAGATCAGTACCTGCTTCTCATGGTGGTGTAATTTTGGGCGTTTTACCCCTAGCTACTGCTATTATTGGTACTTGGTTTTCCCATGAAAAACCTTCTGTTACTTTTTGGCTCTTAGGCATATGTGGGGCATGCTTAGTAGGTATTTTCTCTGTATTACAAGGATTTAAAGAATTTATGTGGGGAGATCTAGGTTTATTTGCAGCTGCTTTACTGGCAGGAACTGGCTACGCTATAGGGGGCATACTCTCTAAAGAGATAGGTGGTTGGAAAGTAATTTGTTGGGCATTGGTACTCTCTCTTCCTTTTATCTTACTTCCAGCTATCTACTATATACCTGATCACCCTAACCAATTTTCATTCATTGTTTGGGGTAGTTTTTTTTATTTAGCATTAGTTAGCCAATTATTTGCCTTTTTTCTTTGGAATAAAGGGCTAGTGCTAGGCGGTGTGGTGCGTACTAGCCAGCTTTTGTTGCTGCAACCATTTATTACGATTATTGCCTCTTATTTCTTAATAGGAGAGCAGATTGAAACAATCACCATTGTTTTTGCCCTACTTGTTGTTACTGTAGTTGCATTTAACCGAAAAACTCCTATTCATTAATTGATTATCTACCTCTTTGCTGTGCCGCCAGCACTAAATTCTTTGCTCTTGCAATAGCCCGCTCTTTAGCTGAGAAAGCATCTCCAATAGATAAAAGTGCTTTTCCAGCTTGATACTTCTCTTCATTAGTGTGAGCTTTGTAGAATGGGCTTGATATTTGTTCTGTGACTAGCTTTTTTGCTCGATCTCTTCCTGTAGGTACTTCCATAATAGAGGGCTCTTCAATAAGTGCAGGATAGGAGTAAACTACTCCTTCAGCCATCCCTTTAAAAGCACCGATACCAAGTCCTAATACTCCGCCCATCAGATGGCCAGGTCCTGGTATTATACTTCCTGCTGCCATTGCCCAACTTTTTGCGCCAAATCCAGCTTCTTCAAAAATATTAAAAGGAGCACGTATACCTAAATTACCTATTGCTTCGCCTGCTTCACAAAGTATTCTTATGGCTGATATCTTCTTAGCGCAATGGAGATAGTTTCTAGAATCTGCATTCCAAAGAAACATACCTTGGTCATTAGCCATATCAAACGAATCAGAGATAGTATCTATTCCTGACGGAGAAACAGCAGATTGAATCTCTTCCGGTAATTTTGAATTATTTTCACCAGCAGGTACTGAGATAGCGGCAAACGACATTAAAAAAAATAGTAATGATCTCATAGCAATAAATTATCTAAATTAGTTTCTGTTCTACACTTTTACTCCATTGTTTTTTGATTTAGAACGATAGAATAAATAACCAACTAAACCAATTACGAAAAGGATAGCTATCATTATTCCAACCTTTTTTTCTTTAGAGAAAGATTCTTTCATTCCTACCCGCATAGGAATGGAAATGTCCTCTCCATCAATGGTTAGAATGGCAGCATATACTCCTTTTTCATCAAATACAGTTTGAGCTTCTATGAAGCCTGCTGCATAAGTTTTTTCTGGTACTGTAATTAGGGTCCTTTTCTCTGAAAGTTTACCTTCTTTTTTTCCCTGATCTATTTCTACAATTCGGAGCATAATTGGCTTCTTTCTTGCGTATTCGTCTAAAAGATCAATAGAAATATAAGTGGCACCAATTTCAGGAAGATCTTGGCAATAATGTTGAAATGCCAATGATTTTGATTTTCCCTCTTCTGCTGCAGCTGGCTGATATGCGGTAAAGTGAATCACATAGTTTTTATCTTTTGTTAAGCAAGATAAATTTTCATAATCAGCTCCTTGAGACTGATTATTACCTTCTGCCCAAGTGTGAGTGGAATATACACTTGCTACTAATATAAAAACTATAAGTTGTAGAAATTTTTTCATTACCTGCTCTCTAATAATCTAGCGTGTTTTTCATCGTAATAAATGAAGCAAATATAATTTTATTAATCAATAAGCCTAGCTACTTAAGATTTTTGAAATGATATGCAACCATAATAAGCTAGATTGATTTTAAGTGCTATCCCTCCATTATTGTTAAGAAGGAAGGGCAAGTTATCGAAAAAGATCCTTGCTTAATGCTTTTTTAGCGGCTTCCTGTTTAGTAATTAAATCTTTACGTACAAGATCCGTAAGACATTGATCCAAAGTTTGCATTCCTATCCCTTGACTAGTTTGTATTGTAGAGTACATCTGAGAGATTTTATCCTCTCGAATAAGATTACGAATGGCTGGAGTGCCCATAATAATTTCATGGGCTGCTACTCTTCCTCCACCATTTTTTTTAAGAAGTGTTTGGGCAATAATCGCTTGCAATGATTCAGAGAGCATGGAGCGCACCATACCCTTTTCTGCTGCTGGAAAAACATCAATAATACGATCTATCGTTTTTGCCGCGGAGCTAGTATGAAGGGTACCAAATACTAAATGCCCTGTTTCTGCCGCTGTTAGAGCTAAACGAATAGTCTCTAAATCTCGCATTTCCCCAACCAGAATAACATCAGGATCTTCACGCAACGCAGATCTTAATGCTTCATTGAAACCATGGGTATCTCGATGTACTTCTCGCTGGTTAATAAGACATTTTTTACTTTCATGAACAAATTCAATAGGATCTTCAATAGTAAGAATATGAGCGTGCTCATTTTCATTCTTATAATTAATCATAGCAGCTAGGGTAGTAGATTTCCCTGATCCAGTAGGACCTGTCACTAACACTACTCCACGTGGATGATTTGAAATTTCCTTAAATTTTTCAGGAGCATTGATTTCCTCTAAACTAGGTATTTTAGAAGGAATGGTTCGAAGCACTGCAGCAGCTCCTCGGTTCTGAGTAAAAGCATTAACACGAAAGCGGGCAAAGCCAGGTAAGTTAATAGAAAAGTCTGTTTCCAGATTTTCTTCATACTCCTTCCGTTGTCTGTCATTCATGATATTGTAGAGCATAGAATAAACCTCTTTATGCTCTAAGACAGGTAAACTAAGTCGGTGAATATCTCCATCCATCCGTACCATAGGGGGAAGTCCTGATGAAATATGCAAGTCAGAAGCTCCATTTTTAACAGTAAAAGCGAGTAGTGTATTAATATCCATAGAATAAGAGGTAAAATTTGAATTTTTTATATCATATAGGGTAATTTACCCTCAATTTTTAAATAAAGTTTACAATAACTAGGAATAACTAAGAAGAAATATGGTAGATATTGCACAGCAACTTGCCCAAGTCCATGAGCGTATTGCTCAAGCAGAACAACGCTTTAACCGAGTGCCCGGTAGCGTTTCTCTTTTAGCTGCTACAAAAACTTGCTCACCAGAGGCAATCTTAACTGCGGCTTCTTGCGGACAGCGAGTATTTGGAGAAAATTATTTACAAGAAGGTCTTACCAAAATTGAAGCATTGAAAAAAGAAAACTTTGAATGGCATTTTATTGGCCCCATTCAATCAAATAAAACTCGAGATATTGCAAGTCATTTTAGTTGGGTTCACAGTATAGATCGGTTAAAAGTCGCTCGAAGGTTGAGCGATCAACGGCCATCAGATCTGGGTGTATTAAACATATGTTTACAAGTTAAAATCAGTGATGAAACTTCAAAATCAGGTGTTCTCCCAGAGGATTTAATCAAATTAGCAAAAGAAGTAGCATTGATACCTAATCTCTCCCTAAGGGGGCTCATGACAGTACCTGCAATTACCCATGATTTTGAAGAACAGCGAAAACCTTTTAAGGTTTTATATAATCTATGGTGTGAGCTACGTAATATAGGATTTGAGTTAGATATTCTATCCATAGGGATGACAGATGATTTAGAAGCCGCTATCGCTGAAGGAGCGACTTTAGTTCGAGTAGGTACCGCAATTTTTGGATCTCGCCCTCAAAAAAGCGCATAAATCGTACATAGTTATATATGGAATTAAAAAATGATCATACCCTTACCTTCATTGGCGGGGGAAATATGACATTTAGTCTTATCAGTGGTCTGATTACAACAGGATTTAGCCCTAAAAATATTTGGGTAACAGATCCAGATCCAAAAAAATTAGATTCCTTACATCAACACTTTGGCGTGCATATCACAGAAAACAACATTCAAGGGGCACAGTGTGCAGATGTGGTCGTGTTAGCAGTGAAACCCCAACAAATGAAAGGAGTTGCTACGGGATTAAATCATTTAATAGATAATAATCCTCTATGGTTAAGTATTGCAGCAGGTATTAGAACTACAGACCTATCTAATTGGTTTAAAAAGCCAGTCCCTATTCTGCGTGCAATGCCTAATACTCCCTCTTCAGTACAAGCAGGTGCTACCGCTTTATTTGCCAATAGGTACGTAAGTGTAGATCAGAAAAAATTAGCAGAATCTATATTTCAAGCGGTGGGATTAGTGCTTTGGTTAGAAGATGAAACCTTAATAGAAATTGTCACTGCCCTATCAGGAAGTGGTCCTGCTTATTTTTTCCTAGTGATGGAGGCTATGGAAGAGGCAGCTGTCAAGTTAGGGCTAGATCCACAAAGTGCTCGTCTACTTACTTTTCAAACTGCATTAGGGGCAGCTAAAATGGTAACTAATCATCAGGATCAAAGTGCTGCTATATTACGACAACAAGTTACTTCTCCTAAAGGGACAACAGAACAGGCTATTTTCTCTTTAGAAAAAGCAAATCTCAGAGAGATTTTTTTTCAAGCTTTACAAGCTGCTCATCACCGTGCTCAAGAATTAACCCAAGAATTGGGAGCAACCCATGATGCCTAATCAATATTTCATCAATCCTTTAATATTCGCTATTGATATACTCTTTAGCTGCTATATTCTAGCAGTCATGTTACGCCTATTTCTTCAGTGGGTACGAACCGATTTTCATAATCCTGTTGCTCAATTTTTAATTACAATCACACAACCTACCCTTCGCCCTTTACGCCGTTATATTCCCCCTATAGGTAATATAGATACTGCTTGTATTACGTTATTACTGATCTTAGCACTAGTGAAGCTAGCTATTATTGCAAGTTTAACTTTTGGAATCCCTTCTCTATTTACCCTATTGATGGCAAGTATTGGGGATCTTATTGGCATAGGGTTCAAAATTTTAGAAATAGCAATTATTTTTCGAGCAGTGTTAAGTTGGGTTATGCCAAATAGCTATAATCCTGCACTTATCCCTTTGTATTACCTTACTAATCCTACACTTGAATATATACGAAATTTTATTCCGCTTGTTAGTGGTATAGATTTATCGCCCATTATCGCTCTATTTGGTCTTGAAATGCTATCTATGTTTATAGATCCTCTATTCCCTCATTTTATATGATTGCACCTTCATGGTTTGAGCAAATACAAGATAGGATTATTTTACGTATACGTCTCCAACCTAATGCACGTCGCAATGAAATTTTAGGTATTCATGGAAATCAAATTAAAATAAAAATAACTGCCCCTCCTATTGAAGGAAAAGCCAATCTTTATCTAATTGATTTTTTAGCAAAACTATTTAAGGTAAATAAAAGTAAGATTGATATAGTTGCTGGAGCAACGAGTCGAGATAAACAGGTGTGTATTAATGGGATAACCGCACTACCTTTAGAATTAAGAGCTAAATTAGACTGCTAGCTTTTCTAGTTTACGTAATAATAACAACCCAGGTATAGCACATAGAGTACAGAAAAAGAAGAATAATACCCACCCTGAATATTCAGCGATAAACCCTGTAGGAGCAGCCATGATAACCCGGGGAATACCCATGAAACTTGAAAGTAAAGCATATTGAGTCGCTGTAAATTGTTTATGGGTTAAGCTGGCCATAAATGCAGCATAAGCAGTAGTTCCCATTCCAGAGGTAAAATTCTCAAAGCTCACTACTAAAATAAGAGTTAGTAAACCGTGGCTGGAAATAGCTAATAGAGAAAATCCTAGAATGGATAGTCCTTGTAAGATTCCAAATATCCATAGTGCTCGATAAATACTAACCTTCAGCATTAATATTCCACCAAGTATTCCACCAAATAGGGTAGCACTTAACCCGAATCCTTTAACAATAAGTCCTATTTCAGAGGTGGAATAACCCAATGAGAGATAAAAAGGAATAGTCATATGACCTGCCATGCTATCTCCAAGTTTATAAAATAAGATAAAAAATAGTATAAGTAAGGCACTAGGTCGTGAAAAATACTCTTTAAATGGTGCAGTAATAGATTCTTTTATCCCTTTAGGAGTGTTAGCTAGAATTTGAGGTTCTGGAGCAAATAAAGTAGTGATCACGCCAACAAGCATGATTACTGTAAATAGGCGGTATACTTGAGGGAAAGTGATGTAATCGGCAAGGATTAATCCGCCTGCAGAAGCCACTAACATTCCTAAACGATAACCATTGACATAAAATGCAGAGCCTAAACCTAATTCATGATCCGCTAGGCTTTCCCTTCGATAAGCATCAATTATATTATCCTGTAGGGCTGAAAAAAAAGTAACCAGTAAGGCAACACTAGCTATAGTGGTACTATCAGTAGGATGGGTAAAACTTAAGATAAATAATGTAATAATTAAACCTATTTGCGCCCATAATAACCAGCCTCGACGGCGGCCTAAATATTTAGGTGTATAACTATCTAATAGAGGTGCCCAAAGAAATTTTAAAGTATAGGGAAGGCCCACTAAAGAAAATAATCCAATCGTACTCAGATCTACATACTCTTTTTTCATCCAAGCTTGAAGTACCGATCCCGTTAGTAATAATGGGAATCCACTTGCAAAACCCATGAAAAAAGCAATAATCATAGGAGTTGATGTGATGGCTTGGAAGAAAGTGTGCCAGTATGTAATTAAGCGGAAATGCTTATAGGCGTTCAAAATATATTTATTTAAAAAAATGAAAGATTATCAGAAAGAATTTATTGAGTTCGCAATTGAAAGGAATATCCTTAAATTTGGAGAATTTACCTTAAAATCAGGAAGAATTAGTCCCTATTTCTTTAATAGTGGACTATTTAGTTACGGCAGTGATTTAGCTCATCTTGGAAGATTCTATGCTCATCGGATTGCTCAGGAAAATCTTAAATTTGATATTTTATTTGGCCCTGCTTATAAGGGGATTCCTTTAGTAACGGCTACCGCTATAGCTTTCTCAGAGAAATTTAAGCAAGATATAGGTTATGCATTCAACCGTAAAGAGCTAAAAGATCATGGAGAAGGTGGTACTATCATTGGTGCTCCTCTTGATGGTCAAAAAGTACTTATCGTGGATGATGTAATTTCTGCTGGAACTTCAGTACGAGAATCTATTACACTGATAAAAGATGCAGGAGGAATTCCTATGGGAGTAGCTATTTCTTTAGATCGGCAGGAAAGAGGGAAAGATACCCAATCTGCAGTGCAAGAAGTTACTACTCAATATGGTATTCCAGTAATGAGTATTGCCTCTTTAACCCACTTAATTACTTTTTTATCAAAATCACCTAGTATGGAGCAATATTTAACTCAAGTACGAGCATATCGAAATCAGTACGGTGTAGAGTAAGATATGCATTTATTAAAAATAAATTACTATGTTATTTATTTTTAATAAATGTGCCAATTCCTTCATCAGTAAACAATTCCAGCAATACTGCATGTTGTACTCGCCCATCAATAATATGGGCAGATTTTACTCCGTGAGCTACAGCTTCAAGAGCACATTGAATTTTAGGAAGCATCCCACCAGAGATAGTATCATCAGCGATTAAATCATTTACTTGAGTGGCAGTGAGTCCTGTAAGTAAATTTCCCGATTTGTTCAGTACTCCTTGGGTGTTAGTTAATAATATTAACTTCTCAGCATTTAGGGATTCGGCAATTTTTCCTGCTACTAAATCAGCATTGATATTATAAGAATGCCCATCTTCCCCTACACCTACAGGAGCAATCACAGGAATAAATTTTCCCTGGGTAAGCGTATAAATGATTTGGGTATTGATTTGTTTTACTTTTCCCACATAGCCCATATCAATCAATTCTGGATTTTTTTCTACCATAGAATCCGAAATATTTGGCTTTAAATGCAGTTTTTCAGCCTGAATCAATCCTCCATCCTTACCGGTTAGCCCAACAGCACGACCTTCTCGCTTATTAATGAGGTTGACAATTTCTTTATTAACTTGCCCTCCGAGCACCATTTCTACTACATCCATGGTTTCTTTATCAGTGACTCGCATTCCTTGAATAAATTCACTCTCTTTACCCATTTTTGCGAGTAATTGTCCAATTTGAGGACCACCTCCATGAACAACAATAGGATGAATACCTACGAGCTTCATCAGCACAATATCTTGAGCGAAACTCTCTTTTAGCCCGTTATCAACCATTGCATTACCACCGTATTTAATCACGATAGTTTTTCCTGAAAAACGTTGGATATAAGGTAGGGCTTCAGTTAAAACATGGGCTATATTGAAAGCACGATCGGTAATAGAGGACTGCATAGAAATTAAAAAGATAAAGTTAATTCTGGATCTACTTGTAGCATTAATTCTTTGAAAGTATTTTTTATTCGTTCTAATGCGACCGTATTATCTGCTTCAAAACGGAGAATAAGTGAAGGGGTAGTATTGGATGGACGTATCAAACCCCAACCATCCTTAAATTCTACTCGTAATCCATCAATAGAAATGATTTTTGTACTTAATGGAAATTGAGTGTGTAGGAGTAATTTTTCCATAAATTGGAAATGTGTTCCTTCGACCATATCTACTCTAATTTCTGGAGTGCTAATGTCATTGGGTAGATCAGCGAATATTTCAGCAGAATTTTTTGTATTTTTAGCTAAAATCTCAAGTAATCTTGCTCCCGTATATAAGGCATCATCAAAACCATACCATCGCTCTTTAAAAAAGACATGGCCACTCATTTCCCCAGCTAATAGAGCACCTGTTTCTTTCATTTTTGCTTTAATTAAAGAGTGACCAGTTTTATACATTATAGGATTACCCCCAGCACTTTTAATTACTGGATCTAAGTGACGGGAACATTTCACATCATATAAAATAGTTGCCTTTGGGTTTCGAGAAACTACGTCCCTAGCATAGAGCATGAGCTGGCGATCAGGCCAAATTATGTTTCCTTTAGAGTCAACTACACCTAAGCGATCCCCATCTCCATCAAATGCAAAGCCTATATCTGCCTTTTCTTCCTTAACCTTTTGGATAAGGTCTTTTAAATTCTCCGGCTGGCTAGGATCAGGATGGTGGTGAGGAAAATAGCCATCAATATTGCAATACAGCTCTATCACCTCATTGCCCATTGCTCGATATAAGCAAGGGGCAACTTCTCCTGCAGCACCACTACCACAGTCAACAACAATTTTTAAAGCTCGAAGGAGCTTTATATCATTTATAATTTTTTGAAGATAAGAAGGTATAACATCTAGAGTTTTGACACTCCCTGTCCCATAAAGGTAATTTTTATCCTTAATTCTCTGGCGTAGCTTTTGGATAGCCTCTAGAGCGAGGGTATTTCCTCCTAAAATCATTTTTAACCCATTGTAATTGGGAGGATTATGACTACCTGTTACCATGGCACCTGCCCCAGCTTCTAAAAAATAAGTGGCAAAATAGAGTATAGGAGTAGGTACTAAACCAATATTTACTACGTGGCAGCCTGAATTTTGTAATCCTTCGATAAGAGCATGAGAGAGCTCTTTACCAGATAATCGCCCATCTCGCCCTACTATAATATTTTTTTGGTGATGAAATTCTTGATTCTCACTACCAAGTGCTTGCCCGATGTTATAAACAATTTCAGGTGTAAGATCTTTATTGACTATACCTCGAATATCATAGGCTTTAAAAATAGAGGTAGGAATATTGTTATTTTCTTCACGTAATTGGTTTTTCAATTTATTTCTCCCAATTTTATTGGAGTAAGATGAGTTAAAAACTATAATTAATGTTTTCCTGTATGACCAAAACCTCCTTCACCTCGATGGCTAACAGTAAAGGATTCAACAGTCTCGAATGAAACTTGAACGATAGGGACAAATACCATTTGAGCAATCCGTTCCCCTACAGTAATAACAAAGGGATTAGATTCTCTATTCCAGCAAGAAATTAGAATTTCCCCTTGATAATCGCTGTCAATAAGTCCAACCAAATTACCTAAAACAATACCATGCTTATGCCCTAGCCCAGAGCGAGGTAGTAGTACAGCAGATAGTGTAGGATCTGCAATGTATATCGCTAATCCTGTTGGAATAAGTTCTGTGGTATTTGGTAAAATCGTTAAATTATTAGAAATACAAGCCCGTAGATCTAATCCAGCTGATCCAGAAGTCGCATAATGAGGCAAAGGAATTTCGGTACCTAGGCGGGAATCTAAAATTTTAATTTGGATGTTTTTCATAATAGCATCGGGCTATTTGTTGTATAAGTTTTTGAGCAAGTACTGTTTTTGGAAATAGAGGAAAATCTATCTCCCCTTTATCCCATATAACGGTACATTCATTTGCATCTACTTCAAATCCTTGATGATATCCAACTGGATTTGCCACAATCATATCAAGATTTTTTACTATGAATTTAACTCTAGCATTTTTTTTATAATCTTCAGTCTCAGCAGCAAACCCTACTAAAAAAGGCTTATGAGGTTGCTCGCCAATTGTTTTTAGAATATCTGTAGTTTGTTCTAATTCTAATGTTATTTTTTTATCTATTTTTTTTATTTTTTGTGATGATATGTGAGTAGGCTGGTAATCCGATACTGCAGCACAACTAATAAAAATATCTGCTTTACTTATAAGTGATAACACCTGATCACTCATTTGTTGTACGGTATCTATTTTAATTTTTTGTATCCCGACAGGAGCATCCAAATTAGTAGGACCGCTAATTAGGGTTACTTGGGCTCCTGCAGCCTCTGCAGCTGCAGCTAAAGCATAGCCCATTTTCCCAGAACTCCGATTACTTAAGAAACGAACTGGATCTAAATATTCTCGAGTAGGACCTGCAGTAATTAAGACTGATAATCCTGTAAGATAAGGGTGGGTAAATAACTTTGCTATTTGATAAATAAGTTCTTTAGGTTCAACCATTCTTCCTAAGCCCCACTCGCCACAGGCTTGGCTTCCGCTATTAGGTCCCCATATTTTTACTCCTCGGCGAATTAAAGTAGCGATATTCTCCTGAACTGCTATAGCATGCCACATTTGCTGATTCATACTAGGGGCAATCGCAATAGGGGTAGTGGTAGCTAAACAAGTAGCAGTGAGTAAATCATAGCTGCGACCTTGAACAATTCGAGCAATAATATCTGCAGAAGCTGGGGCAATTAATATTAGATCTGCCCATCTGGCTAAAGCAATATGCCCCATAGCTAATTCTTGTGATGGATCCATAAGTTTAGTATGGACTGCTTTGCCACTTAGGGCTTGAAAAGTAAGCGGAGTAATAAACTCCTGAGCAGCTTCAGTCATGATTACTCTAACTGCAGCACCTAAATCTCGTAATTTACGAATCAAATCAGCAGTTTTATAAGCTGAAATACTGCCACTAACGCCGATTAGGATCCGTTTATCTCGAATTATTTCCAATTACTTTTCAGGAAATTTAGATTTTACTCTCTTTTCTTTTCAAAAGGATTAAGGCTAACCCTAGTTTCTGGGTCCAACACTAGCTTATCTCCTTTATGGAGGAGAGTAAAATTTAAGACCCCCCTTAAAGATCTTGGTCCAGAAAGCACAAACTTACTTTCTGATTCCTCATCAAATAGAGCTGATTCTAATGCTTCATCTACGGTGTAAGTAAGCTCTTGGGCGAGAAAATCATCATGGTTTGCTTGATTAAGTATACCCATAAACCAGATTTGATTTTTAGTAGGTATCCCTATTCCATTTTCTGTAGCAAAAAAACCTTTCATCTGAGTGGATCCAAAAATTAATCCTTGAGGGCCATTTAAAAAATTATGTTCAAAATTTATGGTGCGAATCTGATTTGATGATTCAGTTGCTACAAAAGTAGTATGCCAAAATTCAATTGCATTGACGTGCTCTCTACTTTTATCCAGGCAAATCTGTGGATTCTTGCCGTACTCACTAGAGATAACGTTAAATCCGGGATAATTCCCAGCGATATTAACACAGCTACTAGAGAGATCTCCTGATTCTGCCATAGTCAGTATTTGTCCATAAATACTCGCAGTTAATCCGTAGGCATAGGGATGAGCCCCAAAATAAAACAATACACCTAGGATAGTAATTTGAAAAAATTTCATTTAGCTTTTGTTTTTTATAATTTTAAAAATTAATTGGGTAGCCTATAAAACTAAAATAAATCAGAGTTTAAATTCTTAATCAGTTGTTATTTTATAGATTATTCAAGAATAAAAAAACAGAGCTTTATGGATTATATACCAAAGATAGCTAGCTATGGCATACTCTATATAGGTAATTTTGGGTATGAAATCACTCAAATAAATCTTTTCTTAAGTAAAGATGTATTTAAGAAACTGCTTAAAAATTAGGAGTATATATGGCAAATATGAAACATCATCAGATCGTTATTGTTGGTGGTGGTGCTGCAGGTATCACAGTGGCAGCTTCCCTTAGAAGAAAGAAAGGGGGCAAAAAATTAGATATTGCTATTATTGAACCATCCAATAATCATTATTACCAGCCTGCTTTCACATTAGTGGGTGCTGGTGCATACTCTCTAGAAAAAACTCGCCGCTCTGAGAAAAGTTTAATTCCTTCTAACGTAGAGTGGATTCAGGATTCTGTGACTAGTTTTAGTCCTCAAAATAATCAAGTGAAATTAGCCTCTGGGCAGCTTATAGACTATGACTATCTTGTGGTTTGCCCTGGGTTAGAATTAAATTGGGATAAAGTAGAAGGGTTAAAAGAAACTCTTGGCAAAAATGGAGTATGTAGTAACTATTCTCACGACTATGCACCTTATACTTGGGAATGTATACAAGGGCTTAACCAAGGAGCAAAGGCTATTTTTACACAACCTCCACTTCCTTTTAAGTGCCCGGGAGCTCCACAAAAAATTGCCTACCTAGCTGCAGATCATTTACGCAAAAATAAAATAACGGAGTCTACGCTTTATTTTTGCACTCATGCACCCGTGATGTTTGGTGTACCGCTTTTCTCTAAAGAACTAGATAAGGTAGTTGCTCGCTATGGAATTCATGCTAAGTTTCAACATAATCTAGTTGCCGTAGATGGAAAGAATAAACAAGCCACTTTTGAAGTAATAGGCGGAGGTAAAACAGGAGAAAAAATTACTTTAGACTTTGATATTCTTCATGTTACCCCCCCTCAAAGCGCTCCAGAAGTAGTAAAATCTAGCCCACTAGCTAACGAAGCAGGATACATAGATGTACACAAGCATTCTATGCAGCATACCCAATATAAAAATGTTTTTTCCCTTGGAGATGCTTGCTCTGCACCTAATTCAAAAACTGCAGCTGCTGTTCGTAAACAGGCACCTGTTGTTGTAAAAAACCTATTACATCTCATTCAAGGTGGAGAAATAGAGGAAGGCTATGAAGGTTATGCTTCTTGCCCGCTCACTACAGGCTATGGAAAAATGATTCTAGCAGAATTTATTTATGGAGGAAAAGTGACCCCTACCTTCCCTTTAGATCCTCGTAAAGAGCGCTTACTTAATTGGTGGATTAAGGTAACAGGGCTTCCTATCTTATATTGGGATTACATGCTCAAAGGTTATGAATGGTTTTTTGCGTACAATACTAATTACGAAGAGCCTAAAAAAGACTAACCCTTAGAATACGGAAAGTACAGTACAAGGAAGTACTGTTTTTCTAAAAGATAGACAGTTACTCTTACTCTATGTAACTTCAAGAGTCTCTTCTGGCTTATGCTCTCTTGCTACAATTACATAAACTGCCGGCACAATAAATAAGGTAAAGAAAGTACCAATTCCTAACCCAGTAGCAATCATTAAACCGATTCCGTATCTACTTATTGCACCTGCACCTGTTGCCATAATTAACGGAATAACCCCTACTATCATGGAAGAGGTAGTCATAAGAATAGGACGAAGCCTGATGCTTGCTGCTTTTTCTACCGCTGCTCTTTTATTAAGCCCTTCATGCATCTGTAGCTGGTTAGCAAATTCTACAATTAAAATCCCATTTTTTGCAATAAGACCAATCAATGTAATTAATCCCATCTCTGTATAGATATTTACAGTCGTAAACCCTAAAGCGAGGAATATTAAAGCACCTGCAATAGACATAGGTACTGACATAAGCACAATAATAGGATCTCGCCAGCTTTCAAATTGAGCAGCAAGTACAAGATAAATTACAATTAAAGCAAAAAAGAAAGTAATTGCAAGGGCATTTCCTTCTTGGGCATATTGACGTGATTCTCCTGCATAATCCCAGCTAAAGCCTCGGGGGAAAATTTCCCGTGCTTGCTCTTCTAAATAGGATAGAGCATCACCTATAGTGACTCCAGGGCTAGCAACTCCTTGCAAAGTTAATGCATTTAACTGCTGAAATTGGATTCTCTTACTAGGTACTACCGTTTTTTCAAGGGAAACTAAGGTAGATAATGGAATCATTTCTCCACTTTTAATGCGGGTATAGTAATTTTCTAGCATATGCTCATCTAAGCGATAGCTACGAATGACCTGAGGGATCACTTTATAGCTACGACCCTCTAAATCAAATCGATTTACCCAACGCTCACCTAGCATCGTAGTTAAATCCTCTCCGATATCTTCCATGGTGATACCTAAATCACCTGCAAGATCTCGGTTTACATTAATTGAAATTCGAGGCTGCTCATATTTAATAGATTTTTGCAAAAAAGAAAATTTACCACTTTCCATGGCTCTTTCAAGTAATTCTTGAGCGACTTGATCTAAAGAAAGGAAATCTGTATCTGTTTCTACAATAAACTGAATAGGTGCTCCCCCTACTCCAGGTAGAGTTGGGCGATGATAGACAGAGATTTCATAGGCAGTAATGCCCTCCTGTAATCGCTGCTGTAAATCTGGTTGTATTTCCATTTGAGAGCGTTTACGCTGGGTAGGAGGATACATTTTAAATCCACCTTTAATGATATTAATATCTCCGCCCATCCCTAAGAGAACATAAATCTCCCTATACTCAGGAAGTGTTTTAGTAATTTCAAAAATCTGCTTGGCATAGATTTTATCGTAATCAATATTAGCTACCTCTGGCCCAGTGGCTTCAAATTCTACAACGCTCTGATCTTCAGCAGGGGCTAATTCCTTTTGCCCACTCATATATAGCGGATATAAGCTACACAGAACAAAAGCAGCAAAAATCATAATGAGCGGAATATGATTTAGGGTTCGATGTAAAACTCTTTGATAAAATTGAGCAAGCTGAGTAAGTAAGTGTTCCACCCATAGTTCAAACTTTCCTTTTTGATCAGCAGCTTTCAAAACCTTGGAAGACAGCATGGGAGATAGGGTAATAGCAACAATTCCAGAAATAATTACGGCGCAAGCTGCAGTAAATGCAAATTCAGTAAATAAAGTACCTACCAATCCTCCCATAAAGCCAATAGGGGCATAGACCGCAACTAAAGTGGTGGTCATGGCAATAATAGGTAATCCCAATTCTTGAGCTCCATCAAGAGCAGCTCTAAAGTGAGATTTACCCATTTCTAAATGGCGTTGAACATTTTCCACTACAATAATGGCATCATCTACTACTAAACCAATAGCAAGTACCATAGCAAGTAGAGTAAGCAGGTTAATAGAAAATCCTAGAGAAAGCATTAAAAAACCTGATCCTATTAAAGAAAGAGGTACAGCAATAGAAGGAATCAGGGCGGCACGTAATGATCCTAAAAATAGGAAAATTACAATAAGCACAATAGCAATCGCCTCCCCAAGCGTGTGAAATACTTCATCAACAGCCTCTGACATATAAATACTATAATCAGAGACAATATCTAAGTTAATTCCAGGAGGAAGCTGTTTCTGTAACTCAGGAATTAATTTATGAACTTCATCTGCAACTTCAAGAGGGTTAGAACCAGGGGATTCCTCAATGCCTACGAAAATAACCAACTGATCATCGTGCCAATCGATAGCATTGTAGTCTTCCACATCTAATTTAGGATCGCCAATATCCTCAAGCCGAACAATTGCTCCATTTTTTCCATAAACGACCAAATTACGATAGTCTTGCTCTTTGCTAATATTGGTACTACTAATCAAATTAACCGAATCATAACCTCCCTTTGTTTTACCTACACCAGAGATAAAGTTATTACTCTGTAACACCTTTTTTACATCACTACCTGTTACTCCTAAGGCAGCCATCCTCTGAGGATTAAGCCAAATACGCATGGCTGGAGATTTATCCCCTGAAAGGGTAACTTTACTTACTCCAGGAAGTGCTTGGATCTTCGGTTTGACCGATCGTAGTAGATAGTCTGTGACTTGATGCAATGGAGTGACATCACTGGAAAGGGCTAAATACATTAATGCAGTAGTTCGCCCCGTATTAGAATCAACTACGGGATTTTCTGTTTCTGGAGGAAAGAAAACAATTTGGCTGTTAACTTTAGCTTGAATTTCCGCAATAGCAGCACCTGGGTTATAGTTCAGCTCCATATGAGCTTCTATGGTGGATTTCCCTTCTATGCTGGTAGCAATGATATAGTCAATACCTTTTGCTTCAGCAATAGCCTGCTCTAATGGGGTGGTAATAAAACTATTAATAATTTCACTACTTGCCCCTGCATAAGTAGTAGTTACTGTAATTACGGTCGTAGTACTTGCTGGATATTGGCGTAATTCTAATAAAGTAAAAGCACGCAGCCCAATCAATAAAATAAGTAAATTAACAACGCTAGCAAATACTGGGCGACGGATAAAAAGATCAGTAAACTTCATGGCTCATCAGTATGTGGTATGGGTATTATTCTATTGTTAATTTTTACTTTCTGGCCATTATGAAGTTTTAGCTGACCTGCAATAATCACTTGCTCCCCCTCTGTTAACCCTTTAACAATTTCTATCTGATCTCCATAAGCATCTCTTACTCGTACTGCTCTTTGGTGAGCGATAAAATCGTTGCCTTGTTTTTCAACTACATAAATCATCTCTCCATAGGGGTTGTAAGCAATTGCCATTTTAGGCACAGTAAGTGCCTGTTTTCTTTCAGGTAATAGAGTACTTACTTCAGAAAACATCCCTGGACGTAACAATAAATTAGGGTTATTCAAAGTAGCCCGAATTTTAATATTACGGGTTTGAGGATCAAAACCAGGATCAATAGCAGTAATATGGCCAATAAAAGCTCTATCGGGATAGCTTTTAACTTTTATGGAAATTTTTTGATTTATGGAGAGAAAAGAAAAATAACGCTCTGGAAGCATATAATCTACATAAATAGGATCTAGGGCTTGTAACAGTACAATAGGCGATCCAGGGGTTAAGTATTCGCCAAGATTCACTTGCCGTACCCCAAGTAAGCCAGAAAAAGGGGCCGTAATATGTTTTTTTTGAATTAAAGCACGTTTAGAGTCTACATTTGCTCTATCACTTTCTAGCTGTGCTTGGGTAATATCATAGTCAGATTGTGAAACTAGATCTCCCTTCACAAGTTGTGCATTGCGCTTTAGTTGCACTGATGCAAGGGCGTTCTGAGCAATCAATCCTCTTAGATCTGCTTGTTCGATACTATCATTGAGTTGTACTAAAAGAACTCCTTTTTCTACCCACTGTCCTGATTTGAAATTTATTTTTGTGATCAGCCCTTCGATCTCGTTAGTAACATTTGTTCCTTGGATAGCTACTAAATTACCAATAGATTCTGCAACAGGTTGCCAACTATTTATGTGTGCTTGTGTAGTGGCTACCGTAGCTAACGGAGAGGATACTATTGTATTAGTTTTATATTTTTCATAGTATTTCCAAGAGAAAAAAGCAATGCTTACTAAGCAAATTAAAACTAAAAAAATAGTAATAGAGCGTTTTATCATAAGAAAGATGGCTACCTCTATCGCATTGACCGGCATAAAACACTAAAGAAAGGACATATTACAAAACCATCTCAGCATATATGCCAAATTAATCTGCAGTTGATAACTGCAGTGCTTTTAGCTATTTTTTAGCTAAAATTTATAGAATTAGAAATAATAATTCCTGAAATAATATAGGACATAAAAACTAGTTTTTAAAACTAGGAAAGTCAAGTGTACTGTCTATTTGATGGTCGGGGTGACTGGATTCGAACCAGCGACTCCTGCCTCCCGAAGGCAGTGCTCTACCAAACTGAGCCACACCCCGTTCTTTTAGTAAGCACGAGAAACAGCAAATTGTGCTAGATCTGATAAGGATTCTCGATAAAGTGAGTGAGGAATATATTCAAGTGCTTGAATGGCTTTCTGTGATTCCCGGTGAGCAGCCTCTGCTGTATAATCTATTGCTCCAGTAACTTGAATAGCTTTAATAACTTGATTTAAATTTCCAAGCCCACCTTCTTTTATTGCATTAAAAATAATTTTAGATTCTAGCTCTGAACCATGGCGCATAGCATAAATTAACGGTAAGGTTGGTTTACCCTCTGCTAAATCATCACCAATATTCTTGCCTAAATCCTCACTTGAAGCACCATAATCCAGTACATCATCCGTAAGTTGAAATGCAGTGCCTAGATGCATACCATATGCAGCCATTGCTTTTTCTTCTATATCTGAAGCATTACAAAGTACTGCACCTAGCTGAGCGGCTGCTTCAAATAATTTTGCAGTCTTACTACGAATCACGTTTAAATATCGCTCTTCGGTAGTATCTGGATCATGGCAATTTAATAGTTGCATGACTTCCCCCTCTGCAATTGTATTTGTTGTATGGGCTAAGATTTCCATAACTCGCATACTGCCCACGCTAACCATCATTTCAAAAGCACGAGAGTAAAGAAAATCTCCTACTAAAACACTAGCTTCACTGCCCCAGATATTATTTGCTGTTTTCTGACCTCTTCTTAGCTGCGAAGAATCTACTACGTCATCATGTAATAGAGTAGCGGTATGGATAAATTCGATAATAGTAGCAATATCAATATGATTTATACCCTTATAATTAAAAGCATGGGCACTCAGCAACACTACTATTGGGCGTAGCCGTTTACCACCACTATTAATAATATAATGCCCTAATTGGTTGATAAGTACTACTTCAGAATGCAATTTTTGTTGGATCATACCATTAACAGATTGCATATCATTGGTTATTAAATCGTATGTATGCTGTATATTCAAGAGAGCTTATTTTTCACCAAAAATTTGAGAGAATTTCATTATTACTGAATAGCATTATGCTATTGTCCATATTATAATTATTTATTATAGTTTTTTGACTATTTTGTTAGAGTATTCTTAAGATTATTTTTTACTTACATAAGATTAAATAGTTCTCTAGGGTAGCATAAACTCTAATATCCTGAATGATTCTAAATTAGTTTTTTAAAAAAAGGTAAGCATTCTGTTATGTATGCAGTGATTAAAAGTGGTGGAAAGCAATATCGTGTTCAAGAAGGGGATACCCTTAAAATAGAAAAAATAGATGCTGATGAGGGTACTCAATTTATTCTCGATCAAGTATTGTTAATAGCCTCTGATGGTAGCACTCAAATCGGTACTCCCTATATCGATAATGCAAAGGTAGATGCTACAGTAAAAAGCCATGGACGAGGAAAAAAAGTTAAAATTATTAAGTTTCGTCGTCGTAAGCATTCTAAAAAACAAATGGGGCATCGGCAATATTTTACTGAATTACACATTGATAGTATTTCTGCAAGCTAGGTATAGGAGTAACAAATTATGGCACATAAGAAAGCAGGCGGCAGCTCCCGGAATGGTAGGGATTCAGAATCTAAGCGGCTAGGTATAAAAAAATACGGTGGAGAACAAGTACTTGCTGGAAATATCCTAGTAAGACAAAGAGGTACTAAATTCCATCCCGGAAATAATGTGGGGCTAGGAAGGGATCATACTCTATTTGCAACAGCATCAGGAAAGGTACAATTTGCTGTAAAAGGACCCCGTAACCGTACCTATGTTAATATTGTTGCAGAGTAACATCTAGATTACTTATATTAAGTAGCCAACTTGTAGTATATCTGTAATTTTTTAACTATTTTCTATTTTATTTCTTAATATTTGGTTTCAATAGAATGAAATTCGTAGACGAGGCCATTATTAAGGTGCAAGCTGGGGCAGGAGGCAATGGCTGCCTTAGCTTTCGCAGAGAGAAATTTATCCCCTTTGGAGGTCCTAATGGGGGTAATGGCGGCAAAGGCGGGGATGCCTACTTAATTGCCGATGAGAGAATTAATACCCTAATCGACTTCCGCCATCACCATCACTTTATCGCTCAAAGAGGTGAAAGTGGTAGAGGTAAGCTCCAATCAGGCAAGAGCGGGCAAGATCTCTATATTCCTGTACCCGTAGGCACTGAAGCTTGGGAATTAGAAACAGGGGATTTCTTTGGAGATCTTACAACACCTAAGCAAACTCTATTAGTCGCTAAAGGTGGACGTTATGGGTTAGGCAATGCTCACTTTAAGAGTAGTACTAATCGAGCACCACGTAAATTTACTAAGGGCGAGCTTGGGGAAGAACTTTCTCTAAGGCTAGAACTGAAATTACTAGCTGATGTAGGGTTACTGGGGTTGCCTAATGCAGGTAAATCTACTTTTACTCGCCAAATATCGGCAGCCAACCCTAAAGTTGCAAGCTATCCTTTTACGACACTTTATCCCAGCCTTGGCGTAGTTAGAGTTGGATTTGATCAAAGTTTTGTGATCGCAGACATTCCGGGCATCATTGAAGGGGCCTCTCAAGGGACAGGGTTAGGAATTCAATTTCTTAAACACCTTAGTCGTACCAGACTACTTATCCATTTAGTAGATATTCTCCCCGATCAGGCCGATCCAATTACTAACATACAAACTATTTTAAAAGAACTAGAGCAGTTTAGCCCTAAACTAGCAAATCAAGAGCAATGGCTAGTATTTAATAAAATAGATTTGCTTCCTGAAACTGAATTAAGAGATCTCTGTAAAAATGTTTGTACTCACCTCTCTTGGCAAAATCCTGTTTATTATATTTCCTCTGTGACAGGACAGGGTTGTCAATCGCTTATTACAGCAATAATGGCGTATTTAGAGACTGCTTCGGCTGAAAATTAATAATGAGCAATTATCGTAGTCGTTTAGCCACTAGTCGTCGCTGGGTAATCAAAGTGGGAAGCTCTCTACTTGCCACTGAGAGTCGTAAACTAAATACCAACTATATCCAAATACTAGCACATGATATTGCGAAACTACAAAATTTAGGCTATCAGATCGTATTGGTTTCCTCTGGCTCAGTTGCTGCCGGAATGCAAAGACTAAATTGGCACCAACGGCCTAGTGCTTTACATCATTTACAGGCGGCTGCCGCAGTTGGTCAAATGGAATTGATTCAGGTTTATGAATCTAATTTTCAGAACTATGGACAACATTCTGCACAAATATTACTGACCTACGATGATTTAATTAATCGTAACCGTTACTTAAATGCACGCAGTACACTGCGTACCCTACTACAGTTAAAAATTGTACCTATTATTAATGAAAACGATACGATTGCAACTGAAGAGATTAGGTTTGGAGATAATGACACCTTATCTGCTTTAGTAGCTAACTTAGTAGAGGCAGAAGTTCTAGTTATCCTGACAGATCAAGCTGGATTATTTACTGCGGATCCAAGAGAAAATGTTCATGCTGAATTGATTTCAGAAACAGCAGCTAGTAACCCAGATCTTGATGTAATGGCCAGCACTAGGACAGGTATCTTTGGTCGTGGAGGTATGTTTACAAAACTAAGAGCAGCTCGGCAAGCTGAACGTTCTGGGACGATTACTGTGATTGCTGCTGGAAAAGAGAAGGATATTATTCCAAGAATTACCTCTGGAGAAAAGATAGGTACGCTATTATGGCCTAATATAGAGATACTTACTGCTCGAAAACAGTGGCTTGCTGGTCAGCTACAAACTAAAGGAAAAATACAGCTAGATGCTGGTGCAATAAATGTATTATGTAGCTCTGGTAAAAGTTTACTACCTATAGGTGTTACCGCTTGCAATGGTCATTTCACTCGAGGAGATTTAGTCAGTTGTGTGGATATACAAAATAAAGAAATTGCTCGTGGACTTATTAATTATAGTGCCGAGGAAACGAAACGTATCCTCGGCTATCCAAGTAGTCATATTGAGCAAATATTAGGATATATTAACGAAAAAGAGTTAATCCATAGGGATAATTTGGTATTGCTCTAGATACTACAGTTTATCTATATAGTATTAAGCCATTAAGTGGATTTTAGTATTTATCCTGCTCTTATAGCGAGCTGCTTTATTAATATGAATTAAACCTTTACGAGCTAAACGATCTAAAGTCGGTACCATGATCTTATATGCAGCAATCGCTTGTTCCCTATTACCCGTTACAATCGCTTTTAAAGTCTTTTTAATATAAGTACGCATCTCAGAGCGTTGACTTGAATTTTGTTTACGGTGTTTTTCTGCTTGGCGAGCTCGTTTACGTGCTTGTGCGGTATTAGCCAAAGTGTATATCTCCTATTTATATCTTAATTACTCATTTCAAAACTAAAACTACAATAATACTTGTAAATACTATTTAAAGACAATATGGTAGATTTTTTTTATCTACTAATCAATCATGAGCATTCAATTATTTAAATCTACTGCGGTTGTTGGTGGATCCACCTTTCTTTCTCGAATATTAGGTTTTATTCGAGATATGGTGATCGCACAAGTTTTCGGTGCTGGATTAGCAGCAGATACCTTTTTTGTAGCATTTAAAATACCAAATTTTCTACGCCGTTTATTTGCTGAAGGTGCTTTTTCTCAAGCTTTTGTACCAGTATTTTCTTTCTATGTTGCAAATAAAGATCCAATCGAAACTAAAACATTAATTGATCGAACTACAGGTACTTTGGGAATAATACTCTTCTTTGTTACAGGACTAGGGATAGTAGGTGCTCCCCTATTGGTTATAATATTCGCACCTGGTTTTATTAAAGATCCAGATCAATATAAATTAGCAACTCAATTATTGCAAATCACTTTTCCTTATTTATTTTTTATTTCTCTAACTGCCTTAGCAGCAGGAATACTAAATACTTATAAGCGGTTTAGTGTTCCTGCAATTACCCCTATATTTTTAAATATTACACTTATTATTTCGGCATTATGGATTGCTCCTACCCTAACTACTCCAGTAGTTGCTTTAGCTTGGGGGGTATTTTTTGCAGGGCTTATTCAATTATTATTTCAGATTCCCTTCCTTAAGCAGTTAAAACTTCTTCCTAAACCGCATTTTGCATGGAAAGATACAGGAGTTCAAAAGATTTTCACTTTAATGCTTCCTGCAATCATAGGTAGCTCTGTATCTCAGATTAATCTTTTAGTAGATACAATACTCGCTTCATTTTTAACAACAGGGAGCATCTCTTGGCTTTATTATGGAGATCGGCTAGTGGAATTTCCTTTAGGAGTTTTTGGTATTGCCTTAAGTACAGTTATACTCCCTACTTTATCGGAAAAACACAGCAAAGATTCTCCTAGGGATTTTTCTCACACCCTCGATTGGGCACTACGCTGGGCTTGTCTTATTAGTATACCTGCTGCAATAGGATTAGCACTACTTGCTACTCCTATTATTACTACCTTGTTCTATCATGGAGAATTTAGTAAACATGATGCCATTATGACTGTTTACAGTCTTATCGCTTATAGCTTCGGTTTAATACCTTTTATTCTTATTAAAATCCTAGCTTCTGGATTTTATGCAAGACAAGATACTAAAACCCCTATGAAGATAGGGGTTGTATCTATGGTAAGCAATATTGTTTTAAATATAATATTAATGGTTCCTTTAGCACATGTGGGTCTTGCTTTGGCAACATCCCTTTCTGCTTGGCTAAATGCTGCGTTATTATTTATTTATCTAAAGCAACGGGGTATTTATACTCCTCAGCCCAAATGGTTTTTATTAAGTGTTCAAATTACTATTGCAAGTGGTCTTATGGCTTTTTTTATCCTATGGAAAAATTCTCCTCTAGTTAACTGGATTCAGTGGAATTTAATATCTCGCATAGAACATTTATTAATTTTAATTACTCTAGCTATAGTTATTTATTCTATTTCTTTATTATTAATGGGGGTAAAACCAAAGATGCTAATTATGAACAAGCATAATGGTTAGCGTGCATATAAAAAAAGGGATACGGCAATATCCCTTTTTTTATATTTAGAGATCTAAAAACAACTAGAAGGAGGAATAGGGTAGATAGTGATCAGCTAGCAGGAATGCAAATAACGCAGACAGGTAAAATATAGAATAACCAAACATCTTCATTGCTAGTCTATCATTAGTATCACGATATAGAGCAATCGCAAGATATAGAAAATATCCCCCTAATCCTACAGCACCCACTAAGTAGAGCATACCACTTAAGTGACTAGAAAAAGGCAGTAAACTCACAGCAAATAGTAAAAAAGTATAAAGGACTACTTGTTGTTTAGTATATTCTACCCCATGAGTAACAGGAAGCATGGGAAACTTTGCTCGCCCATACTCTTCTCTACGTGCTAAAGCTAAAGCCCAAAAATGCGGTGGAGTCCACATAAAAATAATTAAGAATAAAATAAAAGCATGAACATGCATTTCCCCTGTTACTGCTGCCCAACCTAGTACAGGCGGCATCGCTCCAGCAGCCCCTCCAAGCACAATATTTTGAGGCGTTGTTCTTTTTAAGAAGGCAGTATATATAATCCCATAACCAATCATAGAGAAAAAAGTTAAATAAGCGGTTAAAGGATTAACTAAAAAATATAAGATAGCCATAGATAATATGGCAAGGGATATAGCAAAAATTAGTGCTTGCCTAGAAGTGAGTTTACCTGTAGGTAGGGGACGAGATTTAGTGCGACCCATTACTGCATCTGCTTTTTCATCAATTAGATGATTAATTGCGGCTGCAGATGCAGCACCCAAACCGATTCCGATTGTGCCAAGAAAGAAAATTGGCAAAGGTACTACCCCCGGTACAGATAAAAACATACCTACTATGGCAGTAAAAATAATCAGAGCAACAATGCGGGGTTTGCAAAGTACAAGATACTCCCGCCAATTGGTTAATGTTCCTCGAATTAAAGTAGTTGTTGTCATAATTCTTTAGCTCCTCGGAATGGATATTTTACAGGATGAAGTAAATGATTAAATGTAATTACGCTAAGTAAAAGTAAAGCTGCTATGCCATTATGAGCTACTGCTAGAACAGATGATACCCCAGATATAGCGGTAGATACTCCTAATCCTACTTGAGTAAAGGCTAATACCACTAATGCTAACCCAGCCTTATGTAGCATAGAATTTTCTGAGTTTTTCATCGCCTTTATACCAAGTGTCGTAAGTAATATTAAAGTTACTATAGCAACTATTCTATGGACAACATGAATAGCTGTTGCCGATTCAGGGGTAATTTTACCACCTTCATAGTTTTCTCCTAATGGCTTCCAGAATGTAAAAGCTTCATCAAAATTCATGGTAGGCCACCATTGTCCTTGGCAGGTAGGAAAATCGTTGCAGGAAAATCCAGCATAATTTGTACTTGTCCACCCACCTAGAGCAAGTTGTAGTATTAGAAGTAATAGCCCAGCAAGAGCCCACATTTTGAAAGAATATGAATATTCACCAGGTACTCTCGCTATAATCTGAGTTGATTCCCCTTGTCGTAGGGTAATCCACCAGACTAAAGAAAGGAGAGTCATTCCTCCTAATAAATGAAGAGTGACTATTGCAGGCTGAACAAGTAGGGTTACCGTCCACATTCCCAAAGCTGCTTGACAACCTGCTACACCTAGCAGAAGTAAGGGTGAAGCTACCATCTGTTTAGGATCTCTGCGATTATACCAAGCAGCTATCGCACACCCTAAAATGAGCGTTGCTAATACGCCTGCACAATAGCGATGTATCATTTCCTTCCAAGCTTTTCCTGTATCTACAGGGCGATCAGGATAGAGATCATTTGCTTGATCAATTTGTTGTGTAGAGCTTGGTACTGTAAGTTGATTATAGCAACCTGGCCAATCTGGACAACTCAATCCTGCATCTGAAATGCGAACATAAGCACCTAAAATAACAATAATTAAAGCAAGCAAACTTGCAATAAAAGTAAATATTACAAAACGACGACTCATAATTTTTATTTATTATCCTATATAGGAGACAAGCAACAAGCGTTTAATATCTTTTAGGATATGTTTAGAATCTTCTTCCGATGGGTAACTCATCATAATATTTTTTAGAGGATCTACAATATAAATTCTCTGATTAGCCGCTGGGTTTTGAGCATTCGGAAGGATAAATTGCTTGATCTGTGTATGTTCTTGATCTTTCTCAACAGCAACTATAAGATCGGGGTGTTCATTACTAATCCAATCTTTTTGCTGTTGTAAAGTATTTATATCATCTGCTATCCACAAACGCCGCACCCGATACATATATTTATTTCCGAGTGCTAAGCGTATTTGTCGTACCTTATTTAGTAAATTATGGCACTGATCGTCACAATTAGCAGGCTCAAAAATAACGAGTGTCCATATACCCTTAAAAATATCATCAGTAGATAAATCTTTTTTAGATAACCCGCCTATAAAGAACCCATCTCTTAATGGAACACTTGGAATAATAAGTTCGCCATAGTTGCTTGTTTTTACTTTGCCATCTTGAAAATTTTTGTACATCCACCAAGAAATAATTACAGGTAATATAGAAACAGTAAGAATGGCTAACATTATTAAGCGAGATCCTTTTGTTTGTACTTCTTTTTTTGCAGTAGTTTCTACCGGCACATCTAGTTTAGATTCTTGCTTGTTTTCCAATTTCTAACTCCTCACATATTACTAATTTTGATTGTTAATCTCACGTTTAATTAAAACAATAAATATTCCAAAGGCAATAAAAGCCATGCTAAACCATTGGATAGCGTAGGCAATATGTCGTTGTGTTCCCATTTCTGATGGAGAGGACGGCCAAGATCGAGCAAAACCATTAGGCTGGTTTGGGTCTAATTGAATAATCAAAGGTTGTAGAGAGTAGCCTAATTCTAGTTCTAACTTTTCTATATCCATGTATTGAATTAATTTTGGCCACCCAGAAGATTCCCAGTCCTCTTCCTTTCCTAGATAGAAGGGGGGTTTTTTAAAAGGATGATATAGGGTGCCAAGGACGGTTACAACCAAATTATCTGTCAGTTCTATAGGAGGCAATTTTTGACGATCTAAATTTGCAGCTATCCACCCTCGGTTAATAAGTATTGCTTTATTTTCTTTATACAGAAGCGGCGTAAGTATATAATAGCCTACCTGGCTTTGGTAAATTTGGTTATCTACCAACATCGTATGTTGATTATCAAAATGTCCTTCTACAATTATTTTTCTATACTCATCTGTTTTTTGATTTAATCTCTTATCTCCAATAAGAATAGGTACGTCACTACCTCTTTCTTCAAGAGCCAGTTCAATGGAACGCTTTACATCAGCACGCCGCAATTGCCAAAACCCTAATGAGCTAAGTACAACGATCATAAACGTAAATAAAAATATAAAACTTAATCTAAGAGTTATACTCCTTTGTTTGAATTTAAATAGCATAGATTATAAGGATTGATTTCAATGATATTACTTACTGTAAGTAATGAGGTTTATACTAGTATATAAATATATATTATATAAAATATATAGTAAATACATCTTTACAAGATTAGACTAACGGTAGTGCTAGTTATTATATAACCGCTACGGAGTATATTATGATTTTTAAATTAATTATTATCGGGCTTTTAATTTTTACTGTTTATTCTTTAGGTATTGCATTAGTTGCTCTGCTAGGAAGAAGTGATAAAGACGCAGAAAAAATGTTAAAGGCACTTACTTGGCGAATTTCTCTCTCTGTAGGTATATTTGTTTTGCTTATGATTGGGAGAGCTGTAGGATTAATTACCCCGCACAGTGCATTTCAAGAAAATAATCCATCAATAAATAGTCTAGATATATCAGATCAAAAATAGTTTACTTACATATAGTAGAAATCTCTCTTACCTAAATTTAGGTAAGAGAGATCAGTAAATACGCCCAGCTTCTTCTATTATATCCAATATACAAATATAAATAAGCCAAGCCAAACTATATCAACGAAGTGCCAGTACCATGCCACAGCTTCAAAAGCAAAATGGCGTTGGGGTGTAAAATGACCTTTGATACTGCGTACCCATATGGTAATTAACATGATTGACCCTACAGTTACATGGAATCCATGGAATCCTGTTAACATAAAAAATACAGATCCATAAATTCCAGAACCTAAAGTGAGGTTCATATGAGTAATAGCATGGCCATATTCATAGGCTTGACAACCAACGAAGGTTAAACCTAATGCAAAGGTAAGAAATAATCCTTGGATTAATTGCTTTCTATTTTCGGATCTTAGCCCATGATGGGCCCAAGTAACAGTTACACCACTAGTAAGAAGGATGAGGGTATTAAGCGCAGGAATACCCCATGCTTCCATTGTATTAAGTTCTCCACCAACATGGGCAGGACCGCTACTTGGCCAAAATTCAGAGAAATTTGGCCACAGGAATTCATGAGCCATTCCCTTATCACCAATCCCAGAGAGCCAATCTAGTGAAAATGCACGAGTATAGAACAGAGCTCCAAAGAAAGCAGCAAAAAAGAAAACTTCAGTAGTGATAAAGAAAATCATGCCCCAACGAAAGGAGCGATCTACTTGATCATTATAGAGTCCTGATTCGCTTTCACGAATAACTTCGCCAAACCAACCAGCCATTACAAAAAATATAATAGCGAGCCCAACAAGTAAGCCAAATTTCCCTACCTCTATATCATTAACCCAAGCTGCAACACTTCCTAGCGAAAGAAAGAGTCCAGTAGAAGCTACTATAGGCCAATGACTAGGTTGGGGTAAATAATAATCCCCATGAGCGTGTGCCATAAAGCATTTCCTCCCGTATCATTTAATGCTAAAAAAATATTTAAATTACAAAAAATTTCTTAAAAAACTTTTAACCTGAAGAGTCTTTAGTGTTTTTATCGGCAACATTAAAAAATGTATAAGATAAAATTACACTGCTGTATTCTAACGGTAACTTAGAGTCAATATAAAAAACTACAGGCATTTCTCGTTCTTCGCCTGCTTCAAGCGGTTGTTCAGTAAAGCAGAAACACTCGGTTTTATGTAAATGTTTTGCTGCTAGCCCTGGACTAATACTAGGTACGGCACGACCAACAATTTTATGATTATCTAAGTTACGCACATAAAAAACAGCTTTTGTAGTTTCTCCCGGATGAATCTTAATTTTATTTGTTTCTGATCTAAATTCCCAAGGAAGCTGAGTATTAGCAGTAGCTAGAAATTCAACAGTGATTACACGACTTGCGTCTATTTTCGTTACTTCAGCCTTTTCTTCTGCAACTGCTACATTCTCAGGCTTACCGTTTAGGCCTGTAATCGTGCAAAAAGCATTATAAAGCGGTATTAAAGCATACCCAAATCCAAACATAACAATTGCGTATAGAGCCAATTTTAAGGTATGCCTGCTCGCTTTTTTTTCAGAACTACTCATGGTTCATTTTATCGCCGTATGTATATTCTGATACATAAACCAAAGGTAAACTCCTAGAGAATATAGAGCTACTATCCACCCGGTGCGCCGGGCTTTCGCCCGACGCTGTTCCAGAGAAAACTCAGGCTGTTGCCTATCATCATTAGACTGCTGCTGATTATTTTCAGGTTGTTGCCTATCGTTATCAGACATTTACTATCTTCTCTGTTATTTCACATGAGGAGGAGTTTCAAAGGTATGATAAGGAGCAGGTGTTGGTACAGTCCACTCTAAACCTTCGGCACCTTCCCAAACTTGATCAGGCAACTTTTCTCCTGCTTTACCCTTAATGGTTTTAAGCACAATGTATAAGAAGAGTAATTGACCTGCTGCAAACATATAAGCACCTACGGTAGAGATCTGATTCCACTCAGTAAATTGAGGAGAATAATCTGCAATTCTACGTGGCATGCCTGCTAAGCCAGCGAAGTTTTGAGGTAAGAAAATAACATTAGTAGCGATAACAGTGATCCAGAAATGCCACTTAGCTAGATTCTCATCATACATATGACCAATCCATTTTGGGCCCCAATAGTAGAAAGAAGCAAAAGCACCGAATACGGTGACTGGAAGCACTACCCAGTGAAAGTGAGAAACAATGAAGTAAGTATCTTGGTATTGGAAGTCAGTTAAAGATACTCCCATCATAAGACCTGTGAACCCACCAATTGAAAATAAGGCAATAAAGGCAAGTGCCCACATCATTGGGGCTTCAAAAGTCAAAGATCCACGCCACATCGTAGCTAACCAGTTAAATATTTTAACTCCAGTAGGTACTGAAATCATAATTGTGGCATACATGAAGTATAACTCACCTGCGATTGGCATTCCTACCGTAAACATATGGTGTGCCCATACGATAAATGAAAGGAAAGCAATGGCTGCAATCGCATAAATCATGGAGTGTTTACCAAAAAGTGGCTTACGAGAAAAGGTAGGAATAATATCTGACATTAAGCCAAAAATAGGTAATACAAGAACGTATACTTCAGGGTGACCAAAGAACCAGAAGATATGTTGGAACATAATGGGATCACCACCACCAGCAGCACTAAAGAAGCTGGTTCCAAAATGGCGATCAGTCAATTCCATAGTTACTGCACCAGCTATTACTGGCATAATACCTATGATTAAGAAAGAGGTAATAAGCCATCCCCAGCAGAACATAGGCATTTTCATCATGGTCATACCAGGTGCTCTCATATTGAGTAGGGTTGCAATAATGTTAAGAGATCCTAGTATCGATGAAACCCCTAAAGTATGCACGGCAAAGATTGCCATATCATAGCCTATACCACCTTGGATAAATAAAGGAGGATACATAGTCCATCCGCCTGCAGGTCCACCGCCTGGAACAAACATACTACCTAACAAGAATGTAAATCCAAAAGGTAGAAGCCAAAAACTCCAGTTATTTAGGCGTGGTAGAGCCATATCAGGTGCACCAATCATCATTGGAATTAGCCAGTTGGCTAGACCCGTTAAAACTGGCATCAATGCACCAAAAATCATGACTAGACCATGGATACTTACTAGCTCATTAAAGGTCTGAGGATCCAAAAACTGCATTCCGGGTAGAAAAAGCTCAGTCCGGAATATTAAAGCCATCGTACCGCCAATTATAAACATTGCAAAACTAAACCACAGATATAGTGTTCCAATATCTTTGTGGTTCGTGGTAAATAACCAGCGCGAAATCCCAGTGGGATGGTGCGCATGATCACCGTGTGCTACTTTACTCATACTCAAATTTCTCCTACATTGAATCTCTTACATATAGAAATTCTTTTACAAGCCAATATTACTTAGCTTGCTCTGATTGTGCGATAATTTTACTTTCTTGTGGATTACCTAATAAAGCAACTTGATCGGCTACCCATCTATCAAATTCTTCTTGGGTTTTTGCCTCTACTACGATAGGCATAAATGCATGCCCTCGCCCACAAATTTCAGTGCATTGACCTCGATAAGTACCAGGTTTCTCAATCACTGCCCAAGCATCATTAATATATCCGGGAATTGCATCTTGCTTGAAACCAAGGGCAGGAAGCCACCAAGCGTGAATAACATCATCGGCAGTAATTACAAAACGTACTTTCTTATTAATTGGAAGTACTAATGGGCGATCTACTTCGAGAAGATAATTTTCGCCTTTAGCTGTTTTATTTTGTAGCTGATCTATAGGGGTGGATAAACTACTAATGAAGCCAAAATTATGATCAATGTAATCATATTTCCAACGCCACTGATAACCCGTAACCTTAATTGTTAAGTCAGGATCGCTAGTGTCGTATGTACGAAACATTGCTTTAGTTGCAGGTATAGCAATAGAAATCAAAATTAAAAATGGTATAACTGTCCATACAACTTCAAGAAGTGCATGTTCATGAAACTGGCTTGCAACAGGTCTTTTAGATCTGTTATGAAATACTATAATCCATGCCATAAGACCATACACAAGGCAGGCAATAGCAACGCAAACCCAGCCAATATACATATGAAGGCCGTAAATCTCTTTTGAAATAGGAGTTACACCTTCTGTTAAATTAAAACCAAATTCAGCACTTGCGCGCCCACTGAGCAGAAGTAACCCTATACTTCCTGCAATGGTTGCGAATAAGCTTTTTCTCTTGTTAGACAGGCTCATTCATTTCCCCTCCAGCTATCGCTTTCAATAATAAAATACTCATAGTAAAACATATATGAAGTATACATCTTTTATATATGCTTATCTAGAACAATAAGCACTAAATTAATTTTTTAAGTGATTTTAATAGATTTGGCAGCACTAGATCTACAGCACTTTTTTAACTCGTATGCTAATCGTTGGCGCTCGTCTTCTGTAAGAAAGCTACCAATTTCAACCTCATCTCCATGGGATCCTATCATGAGCCGACTCATATACCACCCATGAGTAGGAAGATTAACTCTAATTTTTGTCCAATAACGGTGAAATTTCCACATTTCTTCAAGCTTTTTACGGCCCCGAAGAATTTTAATATCATCCCGATCAATGGTAATTATTTCACGATATTGAGCTCGGTTAGCACATAAATAAAAGCCAATGCCTAGAGCAATTATTTCTAATCCTGCAAATGGAAAAATAAGCCACAAACCTAAAAGGCTAAACCCAATAGATATAGTACCAAGAGTCGCTGCAACGATTAAAATAACATTTCTCATTCCACGCCAACTAAGTGAATTGTTTGGTTGTAGTGTGAATTGATACTTGTTTTCATCGGGCATAAAGCATCTAGAAATCATAATTGCTAGCCCCTCTAAATAATCACTAATCTTAAATATTAATTAAATTTATTTAACCCAAGGTATATTAAGTCCCTTCTGGCTAGCAAAATAGGCACCTAAATCCGCTTTATCTTGGTCAGAAAGAGGAGCTGCCATTCCGGCCATTACATCATTTTTTCTATCACCAGACTGATAAGCACCTAAAGCATGGACAATATAGTTTGCACTTTGACCTGCTAGTTTAGGAAAACTAGGAGCAGGACTGTTACCATCTGCACCATGACAACCAGCGCAAGCTTCAGATTTTTGCTTTCCTGCCGTTGGATCACCTTTTGGTTTTGCCATTGCTGTTCCAGAGGCAAGCACCATAGATACTGGGATTAATAAGAAAAATAACCATCGGTTTGACATAATAACGTTCTCCACCATATTTATCTAAATTATTAGCCTTGCTTTATTGTTTTTCAAAGAAAGCAGCTATATCTTCCATATCTTGATCAGTTAAACTACCTGCTGATCCCTGCATTGGCGGATGTTTTCTATCGCCAGACTTATACGCTTGGAGTGCAGAAACAATATACTCAGCATGTTGACCACCTAATTTTGGTACTTTATAGGTTGGATAAACATTATTGAGACCCTCAATACCATGGCAGCCTTGGCATTGTTTTTGATCTGCCTTTTGTCTGCCAACTGCAGGATCGCCTGCTGCTTGTACTGTCATGCTAAATAGTAGTGCCATGCTAGTACCCAAGAGAAAAATAGGAAAACTTTTTTTATCCATTATTAACTCCCACTTACTGATTAGTACGTTATTTTTCGGTTTTGTTTTAAAAAATACCTAAATATTTCCCTCTAGTGTTTAAATAGCTAGAGAGAACCCCACAAAACTAAATAAACTAAAACTTCCCTTTAATATATATTAAGCTATATTAGATTAATAAACATATATAAAAAATATATCTTACTAAGTATATTTAAAAAAATAAATATAACAGAATATAGACTATACATTATTGAGTAATTGCAAATAATATCTTATTTTTACATGATTTGGTAATAATCTATATTACTTCTATAACCTTAATCTCCTAGATTTTATGAATTAGCCTACATGCTAAACTAATAAGCAAGTAGCACTACTATTTACGATAGATATAGGAAAATTATATTGAACCGATCAGCTAGAATTCGCCGGGAAACATCAGAAACTCGGATTGAAATTGTTTTGAATCTATTAGGAAAAGGAGATTTTTCTGCTAAAACTGATATTCCTTTTCTTGATCATATGCTTAATCAAGTAGCGCAGCATGGGTTAATTGATCTTGATATAAATGCATCTGGAGATCTACATATCGATTATCATCATAGTGTGGAAGATATTGGTATAACCTTAGGTCAAGCTTTAAAACAAGCAATTGGTGATAAAATTGGTATTCAGCGATACGGTTATGCTTATGTTCCATTGGATGAGGCTCTCTCTAGAGTAGTATTAGATTTTTCAGGGCGCCCCAGCCTTCATTATCGGGTACTCTATTCTCAGCATTATATTAATAACTTCGATGTAGATCTAATTCAGGAGTTCTTTCAAGGGTTAGTAAATCATGCTGCAATAACTTTACATATAGATAATTTGCAGGGACGTAATACCCATCATATTGTGGAGACTATTTTTAAAGCCTTTGGTCGTGCTCTTAGGATGGCAGTGGAGCAAGACCCTCGGCGAGGAAGTATACTCCCTTCCACTAAAGGATCTCTATAAAATAGCGAAATAGTACTTTTACTTTTTGGATAACCTTATATGTCCCATGTTGCAATCATTGATTATGGAATGGGTAATCTTAGATCGGTGTCAAGAGCTTTAGAAAAAGCAGCAGAAGGAAAAAAAATTAGTATAAAAATCACTAATAACCCACAGGTGATAAAAGCAGCAGAGAGAGTAGTTTTTCCTGGGGTAGGTGCTATTCGAGATTGTATGCAGGAGCTACGGAATCTAAATCTGGAATCCACTATAAGAGAGTGTGCAGCAAATAAACCATTTTTAGGGGTATGCCTTGGCATGCAAGCACTTTTTGAGTTTAGCGAAGAAAATGAAGGGACGCCATGTTTTGGAATAGTTCCTGGAAAAGTATGCCACTTTAGTACTAATCAGCTATCTTTAAAGATCCCCCATATGGGATGGAATATAGTTCATCAACAATATAACCACCCTCTTTGGCAGGATATCCCTCAAAATAGTCGATTTTACTTCGTCCATAGCTATTATATAGTACCCCAGCAATCATCCTTAATTACAGGCACTACAGATTATATTACAACTTTTGCATCGGCTTTTACTCAAAAAAATATCTTTCTAGCACAGTTTCATCCAGAAAAAAGCCAGCAATTGGGGGTACAATTTCTTACTAATTTTTTAACATGGAATGGTACAACTTAAAATATTTTCTTAAGGCTATATACCTCGGGAGCTAATAAAAAACTAATGTTACTGATACCTGCTATTGATCTTAAAGGAGGAAAATGTGTTCGTTTACGCCAAGGGCGTATGGAAGAAGATACAGTCTTCTCTAATAATCCTATTGCTATGGCTCTACATTGGGCGGAGTTAGGTGCTACAAGATTGCATCTCATTGATTTAGATGGTGCATTTGCAGGTAAACCTGTTAATGCTGATATTATCTATGATATTACTCAGGCACTACCGGATATTGATATTCAAGTGGGCGGTGGGATTCGCGATGGGGATACTATCCAAACCTATTTAGATGCAGGCGTTCGCTACGTTATTATTGGTACTAAAGCTATTAATGCACCTCATTTTGTTTCAGATGCCTGTCTTGAATTCCCAGGCCATATTATCTTAGGGTTAGATGCCAAAGACGGTAAAATTGCTATTGATGGATGGTCTAAGCTCTCTCGTCATAGCGTTATTGACATTGCACAACATTTTGAAAAAGATGGTGTAGAGGCTATTATTTATACAGATATTCAGCGCGATGGCATGATGAATGGGGTCAATGCTGAAGCTACGAGTAAATTAGCAGAAAAAATTAGTATTCCGGTAATTGCTTCTGGAGGAGTTTCTTCGTTAGAAGATATAAATAAATTACATCAATATGAGGAAAAAGGAATTGCAGGAGCAGTTATTGGTCGTGCTCTATATGAAGGGAAAATAAATTTAACTCAAGCACTTTCTTTAGTGCAATCAAAGTAATAAATTTTTCTTTTATTAAATTCGATTTATTGATATGGGTTTAGCTAAACGGATTATTCCTTGTTTAGATGTGGATAATGGACGTGTTGTTAAAGGGGTTCGTTTTGTTGATATTCGTGACGCAGGCGATCCTGCAGAAATTGCTCAACGCTATGATGAACAAGGTGCAGATGAAATTACTTTTCTAGATATTACCGCTAGTAGTGATAACCGAGACACTATGGTGCATACTATTGAAGCCATTGCAGAAAGAGTATTTATTCCCTTAACCGTAGGGGGGGGAATACGGAGCTTAAATGATATTCGGAGAATGCTTGTTGCTGGAGCTGATAAAGTAAGTATTAACACTGCAGCAATCCACCGACCTAAATTAGTGAAAGAAGCTGCAGATCGCTTTGGTACCCAATGTATCGTTGTCGCTATAGATGCTATGAGAGTTTCTGCTGAAAATAAGCCAGATCGATGGGAAATATCTACCCATGGAGGTCGTAAAAAAACTGGGATAGATGCAGTAGAATGGGCAATCAAAATGGCTCAATTTGGCGCAGGTGAAATTTTGCTGACAAGTATGGATCGAGATGGAACTAAAGAAGGATTTGATTTACGGTTGACACGTACTATTAGTGAGGCTGTTTCTATTCCTGTGATTGCCTCTGGGGGGGTAGGTAATTTAGATCACCTAGTTGCCGGAATTTTAGAAGGAAAAGCGGATGCGGTATTAGCTGCCAGTATTTTTCATTTTGGTCAGTATACAATTGCAGAGGCAAAGCATCATCTAGCAACCCATAATATTGAAGTAAGGTTATAATGAGTAGCTGGTTAGATGATGTTGCATGGAATGAGAAAGGGCTAGTGCCTGTCATTACCCAAGAGATAAACACGGGTAAAGTGCTTATGTTTGCTTGGATGAATCGGCAATCTTTAGAAATAACGGCAGATACTGGCTATGTAGTGTATTGGTCTCGATCTCGATCATGCCTATGGCGTAAAGGAGAACGGTCAGGGCATGAACAAATTGTTAAGAATATTCTTCTCGATTGTGATAATGATACCTTATTAATCCAAGTCGAACAAAAAGGCGGTATTGCTTGTCACACAGGACGGCATCATTGTTTTTTTAAACAGTTAAAAAATAAAAGTTGGAAAGCAACCGATCCTATTTTAAAGGATCCAAACATTATTTATGGAAGCTAAATGAGCGATATTTTTAAGCAGCTAGCCACCATAGCAAATGATCGTAAAAATGCAGATCCAAAATTTTCTTATATTGCAAGTCTCTATGAAGCAGGGCTAGACAAAATTTTACAAAAACTTGGAGAAGAAGCAATTGAGACAATTTTAGCAGCTAAGAGCGGGGAAAAAACAGATATTATTCATGAAACTGCTGATTTATGGTTTCATAGTCTAGTTATGCTCGTTCAATGTGATCTTCAGCCAGAAGAAGTTTTTAAAGAATTAGAACGACGCTTTGATTTATCTGGCTTAGAAGAAAAACAAAATCGGAAAGGTAAGTAGTTATGAAAGATCCAGAGTGTATTTTCTGTAAGATTATTAATAAAGAAATTTCTGCGGATATAGTATACAAAGATAAGATGGTAGTTGTTTTTAGAGATATTCAGCCACGTGCAAAAGTACACTTACTCCTTATTCCTCATCTGCATATCCCTAGTTTAGAACAGCTAGAACAGGAGCACCAAAATTTAATTAGGCATATGATACTTTTACTACCCAAATTGGCTCATAGCCAAGGGCTGAATACTGGATTTCGTACCATAATTAATACTGGCCCAGCTGGCGGGCAAGAAATTAATCACCTACATATTCATTTACTAGGTGGTGATTCAATTGAATAATTATTAGGAGATAATAATGGGTATAAGTGGTATTAGCATATGGCAATTGCTGATTATTCTGGGAATTGTACTCGTATTATTTGGTACAAAGAAATTAAGAACTATTGGAGGCGATTTAGGAGAAGCAGTTAGAAATTTTCGAGAGGCTATGAAAGATGAGAAATCATCCTCACCTATCTCTTCTCAACCAATGGAGATGGAGCATAAACAGCAGGATAATTTAACCTCCTCCCAAACTCAAAACAAAAATTTTGATAAATCTGAGAATAATTAAAATAGATATGAGTAGCCTCTAATTTACTTGCATAATCACTATGTTTGATATTGGTTTTGGAGAAATTCTTGTTGTTTTCGTAGTACTTTTATTAGTAGTGGGTCCTGAAAGAATACCCACAGTAGCACGTACGACTGCTCTATGGATAAAGAAAATACGCAGCCTAATATCTCAAGTTAAACAGGAGGTAGAGCAAGAACTTCACGCTGAAGAACTTCGCCAATCACTAAGAAAAAATATAGATTTACCGGATATTAAGAAACCTTCTCAAGGTTCTTCTCAGACCACTGATCATATCAAGAAATCATCGGATGATTCATAGTGCCTTATCAGGATTCTAACCAAGAAGAATTACCTTTTATTACTCATCTTATTGAGTTAAGGACCCGATTATTACGCAGTATTATTACGATACTTGCGATTACCCTAATTCTCATTCCCTTCTCAAATAAGCTATACCAGTTACTTGCTCGTCCTTTGATGGCACATTTGCCTGAAAATAATTCTATGATAGCTACAGAAGTAACTGCTCCATTTCTGGCTCCATTAAAGCTAACTTTAGCAGTTGCTTTTGCCCTCTCTATTCCTATAGTGCTATACCAGATCTGGGCATTTGTTGCACCTGGGCTTTATAAAAATGAGCGTCTACTTATTTTTCCCCTCTTAATTGCAAGTACTTTTTTATTTTTCCTAGGAATCGCATTTGCTTATTTCTTAGTATTTCCTTTGATGTTTGGCTTCTTTACTCAAGCGGCTCCAGAGGGTATTGCAGTGATGACAGATATTAGTAAATATTTAGATTTTGTACTGACTATGTTTTTTGCATTTGGTATTGCTTTTGAAGTACCTATTGCTGCGGTATTGCTAGTTTGGGTAGGAATTAGTAGTGTAGAGAGTTTACGAGAAAAACGCCCATACATCATCGTAGCCGCTTTTGTGATTGGTATGCTACTTACCCCACCAGATGTTTTTTCCCAAACCCTTCTTGCAATTCCTATGTGGCTTTTATTTGAACTAGGCATATGGTTTGCCCAGTATTTTGTGCCTAAAAAAATAAATGTAGAGGAATAATAGTTATATTTTAAGTTTTCATTGATTCATCATTTTTTTAAAAGTAAAAATACTACCTAATATTTATAGGAATAAAAGTTATCTTATTCCGCTGCCTATAAAACATGGAAATTTTCTGGATTGCTATTGCTTATATTCTAGGGTTAGTTGCCTCTCATTTAGGGCTCCCTCCCCTTGTAGGTTATTTAGTAGGGGGGTTTATTCTTGGAGAGTGGAATATAGGTGAAAACCCTACGATTCACGCTATTTCTGATATTGGTGTGCTACTCCTATTATTTAGCGTAGGGCTTAAGATAAATATAAGAAGCCTATTACGATGGGAAGTATTAGGAGTTGGTTTTAGTTATTTAATCATTTCAAGCGTTGGTAGTATTTTATTACTTTTATTGGCAGGAACACCTCTACTTGCTGCTATATTTCTCGGTTTAGGACTTTCATTCTCTAGTACCGTTTTTGCTGCTAAAACTCTTGAGGAAAAGGGAAGTATTGGTGCTTTCCATGGACGGCTTGCTATAGGTATTTTGGTATTACAAGATTTAGTAGCTGTTACCATGTTGGTTTTTATTCAAGGAAGCTCCTTTTCACCTTGGATACTAGCATTTTTAATCAGCGTCCCAATAATACGTCTATTTCTTAGGAGTCTGCTTACTTGGAGCGGTCATAAAGAATTATTATTACTCTATGGGTTACTCATCACTCTTGGCGGAAGTGAAGCTTTTAAATCCTTAGGATTAAGCGGTGAATTAGGGGCGTTAGTTGCTGGAATGTTACTTACAGGTCACCTCCATACAGAAGAACTCTCTAAAACTCTTTGGGGATTAAAAGAAGTTTTCTTAGTTGGTTTTTTTTTACAAATTGGTTTTGGCGGATTACCTGGGTTACATGATGGAATATGGATACTTTTATTCACTGTACTCTTACCTCTAAGAGTCATTATTTATTTCTTTCTTGGTATATTTTTTCAGCTTAAGGCGAGAACAGCTTTCCTTACTACCCTAGCATTGTCTAGCTATAGTGAATTTACTTTAATTGTAGGTGCTGCGGCAGTTAAAAGTAACATCTTACCCGCTACTTGGCTCCCTGTTTTAGCATTATTGGTTACTGCTTCTTTAATTATTGCTGCTCCCTTAAATAAGATGTCCTATGAGCTATTTACTTACTTTGAGAAGTGGCTGATTTCTTTTGAGCGTAAAATTCCTCACCCAGAAGGAGAAGCTCCAGATATCCGAAAAACCACTTGGCTTATCGTGGGTATGGGGCAATCAGGAACAGCTGCTTATGATTTTCTTGCACAAAAACATCAACGAGTGCAAGGATTAGATTCAGATTTACTCGTAGTTCAACAGCAACAAAAACAAAGTCGGCAAGTAAACTACGGAGATGCAGAGGATCCAGACTTGTTGAATAAAATAAATCTAAAACCTATGATTGGCATTATTTTAGGGATGCCAGAACTAGCAACTAAACTGCATCTTGCACAAAAATTACGCCAAAATGACTACTCAGGTATAGTAGCAGCTATGAGTCTCTATCCTGAAGAGGATTCTAAACTCTACAATAGTGGAATAAATTTAATTTCTCACCCCTTTGCTGATGTAGGGGAACGGCTAGCAGAGCGTGCTTTGGCACAAAAACGATTACGTCATAAATAATACCACAAAATTATTAGAAAATGCGTATATTCCGTACTAAACCTATCCATGAAGATGTTCATAACACTACCGATTTAAAAAGAGTATTAGGTGCAGTAGACCTTATTTTTCTAGGGATCGGTGCTACTATTGGAGCAGGTATTTTTGTATTGACAGGTATTGCCGCAGCAAATTACGCAGGGCCTGCAGTAATTCTCTCTTTTGTAGTCGCAGGAGTTGCTGTTGCATTTACTGCCCTATCCTATGCTGAGCTTGCAACTACCATAGGGGGAGCAGGTAGTGCCTATGGATATAGCTATGCAGGATTAGGTGAAATAGTGGCTTGGATGATTGGCTGGATGCTACTTTTAGAGTATGCAGTAGCTATTTCTGCAGTATCCGTAGGTTGGTCTGGTTATGTTAGTAATGGATTATCCGCACTGGGATTTCAGATACCTGAGTTTTTTACCAAAGCACCAAGCCATGGCGGAATAATTAACTTACCTGCTATGGTGATAATTCTACTATTAGGTGGATTACTTGCGGGGGGAGCTAAAATAAGTGCACAGCTGAATGCCATTATGGTAATAGTTAAAGTTGCAGCTATACTGCTTTTTATTGGAGTAGCCCTATTTCATGTAAACACTCAGTATTGGACTCCTTTTATACCTTTTGGCTGGCAAGGTGTAATGACAGGAGCAGCAAGTATCTTTTTTGCCTACATAGGTTTTGATGCAGTCTCTACCGCAGCAGAAGAAACAGAAAATCCACAAAGAAATTTACCTATTGGAATTTTAGGATCACTAGCTATTTGTACCCTGCTTTACATGCTGGTTGCTGCACTGCTTACAGGTATTGTACCTTACCCTTCTTTAGATGTTCCTTCTCCTGTTTCCGATTCCTTACTACAGCTAGGGAAAACATGGGCCTCTGGTATTGTTTCTATTGGTGCGATTGCAGGACTAACTACAGTCATGTTAGTACTTTACTTTGGGCTTACCCGCATTCTTTTTGCCATATCTCGAGATGGATTACTTCCTCCCTTTTTCTCTCAAGTGAATGAAAAAACTAAAACACCTACTCAAGTTATTATCTTTTCTGGGATTATCATGGCAGTCATTGCCGCTTTTACCCCTTTAGATAAAATCGTTGAAATGACAAATATTGGTACTTTAAGTGCTTTTTCTGTAGTTTGCGCCGGTGTAGCAGTGCTTCGCTATACTCAACCTAATCTTTCTCGTCCTTTTCAAACTCCATGTAGTCCTATTATTCCCATATTAGGTATCCTTTCTTGTGTTTATCTAATGATTCACTTAAGTAGGGATACTTGGGTACATTTTTTTATTTGGATTGTAGTTGGGTTAATTGTGTATTTCATATACTCCTTCCGCCATAGCAAATTAGCCTGTGCAAAGGTAAACTAATAAGAGGGTTTATTTAAAAAATAGGTATAAATAATTATGGGCGATTCCTTAATAACCACCTTATCTGCTGCTTTTGGATTTGCATTAATACTAGGATTTATTGCTGCAAAAATTAGGCTTCCTGCACTTGTAGGCTATTTACTTGCGGGCATTCTCATTGGTCCCTTTACTCCTGGGCTTGTAGTTGATATGGAAATAGCCCAACAATTTTCTCAAATAGGCATTATGCTACTGATGTTTGGAGTAGGATTAAATTTATCTTTAGGGGATATACTTTCGGTTCGAAAAATTGCCTTACCTGGATCAGTATTACAAGTTGCCGCATCAACAACTTTTGGTGCTACCTTATCTTATTCTTGGGGATGGGAATGGGGTCATGCAATAGCTTTTGGTTTATCAATTTCAATAGCCAGTACTGTAGTTTTACTAAGATCTCTTGAAATGCACGGACTTTTCGGATCTATTAATGGAAAGATTACTATTGGCTGGTTTGTCGTGCAAGACATATTGACTGTATTGGTCCTTGTATTACTACCTCCTCTAGCAGGATGGTTGGGAGGGAATGCCCATCCTAGCGAAACAGAGACTAGTCTTGCCTTAGAGCTTACGCTTACTTTAGGTAAGGTTGCTTTATTTATTGCTTTAATGCTTATTGTAGGTCGTCGCCTATTTCCTTGGATGCTATGGAAGATAGCAGGAACAGGATCTCATGAATTATTTACCCTCTCTGTAGTTGCAGTGGCTATAAGTATTGCTTATGGTGCCTCTATGCTTTTTGGAGTATCTATCGCATTAGGAGCATTTTTCGCTGGAATGGTGCTTAGAGAATCAAAGCTTAGTCACCGAGCGGCTACTGAATCTCTTCCTCTTAGGGATGCTTTTGCTGTACTGTTTTTTGTCTCTGTAGGCATGTTATTTAATCCTCAAGTGCTCATGGATCAGCCTTTAAAAGTATTAGAAGTAGTTGCAGTGATTATGATTGGTACTCCGCTAGTCTCTACATTAATAGTACTCAGTCTTCGCTATCCATTAAATACAGCATTAGTTATTTGGGCAAGTCTTTCCCAAATTGGTGAGTTCTCCTTCATTTTGACTAATGTTGGTATCCAGCTTGGCTTGCTCTCTATTGATGCCCAAAGCCTAGTATTAGCAGCCGCTCTTATTTCTATCGCAGTTAATCCTTTAATATTTAGAGCAATTAAACCTATGCAGATATGGATACGCTCTAAATCTGCTTTAGCTAGAATTGTAGAACGTCCAGATGATCCTCTAGCAAAACTTCCTATGTATACTGAAAGAAAATTTCTTGCCGATCAAATAGTTTTAATTGGCTATGGTCGAGTAGGTCATCGTATTGGAGAAGCTCTTGCTCATACTAATACTCCTTACGTAGTAGTAGAAGAAAATAGAGAAGTTGTAGAAAAACTAAGAGAAAAAGGAATTCCTGCTGTTTCAGGTGATGCTGGAGACTCGTCAGTACTTATTCAAGCACATATTGCTCGAGCAGGTATGCTCATCATTGCTATCCCTGATATCCTAAGTACACGTAAAATGATTACTACTGCCCGTACCTTAAACCCTCAGATTAAAATTATTATTCGTACTCATAGCGAAGAAGAATTAAACCTTTTAGAGCAAGAAGGTGTGGGTAAAGTGTTTTTCGGAGAAAGTGAGCTTGCAGCAAGTATGATTAACTACATTCTCAACCAGCTTGAACCGAAAGAAGAAAACCAAAGTGCATAAAACAATAAAAAAGGCTAGTAAATTATTTTACTAGCCTTAATCAAAAATGGTGGCTATGGGTGGACTTGAACCACCGACCTCAGCATTATGAGTGCCGCGCTCTAACCAGCTGAGCCACATAGCCTAAATAAAATTAGGTAGAAAAAAGAAATCTATTTTTTATAGATTATAAAGACTGCTATTATACATGAAAAATTCCATGCTAAAAATATCTACTAAATAATACTTATTTATAAAAAATAGCTAACCAAATAGTCAAATTATTTGGATCTGTCCAAGTAACTCTGTGTTTAGTATGAGCAGGAATATTAAGGTAACTACCCTTTGATAAGATATGCTCTAAGCCATCTTCTAACATTAAAGATGCTTTTCCTTCTATAACCATTACCCATTCATTTTCATCTTGATCGTACCATTTAGAATCAGGTGTAATATAGCCTTTAGATACGATCCGTTCAATCTTTATATTTTGATAAGATAAAATAGTTTCAAAAACTTCTTTCTCTAAATTTTCTGGTAATGAATCCAAGATATTAGAGAGCATCATAAAGACCAGCCATATAGCCAATTTATAGCTGCTTGATTATCTATCACTACACATTAAAACGAAAATGCATGATATCCCCATCCTGCACGATGTAATCTTTTCCTTCAAGCCGCCACTTACCTGCTTCTTTTGCCCTTTGCTCCCCACGATAAGTGATAAAATCTTCATAGCTGATAACCTCAGCACGAATAAATCCTTTTTCAAAATCAGTGTGTATTGCTCCTGCAGACTCGGGTGCTGTGGCATTAATAAGCGTTGTCCAAGCGCGGACTTCTTTAGGTCCTGCAGTAAAGAAAGTTTGCAGTCCAAGTAATTGATAACCCGCTTGAATTACTCGATTAAGCCCTGGTTCTTTAATCCCTAATTCGGCCAAAAATTCTATTTTTTCTCCCTCCTCTAATGTAGCAAGCTCAGTTTCTATTGCTGCACAAACTGGAACTACTTTAGAGCTTTCTGCTGAGGCGAAGTTTTGCACTTGTTTTAGCCATGGATTATTTTGCAATCCATCCTCTGCTATATTTGCAATATAAAGTGTGGGTTTAATAGTAAGTAAGTGTAGATGTTGAAGCTGGCTTTGCTCTTCTTCAGCAAGCTTAAGTGTTCTTATTAGTATTCCTTGGTTAAGGCCGTCTTGCACTTTTTCGAGAGTTGCCTTTAGAGATAAGGCTTCCTTATCTTGAGAGCGTGCTGCTTTAGTTGTTCGAGCTAAAGATTTTTCAACAGTCTCTAAATCTGCTAAGGCAAGTTCTGTATTAATAATTTCTATATCTCTTAAGGGGTCTACCTTTCCAGCTACATGAATAATATTAGGATCATCAAAGCAACGTACTACTTGAGCAATTGCATCAGTTTCTCGAATATGAGCCAAAAATTGATTCCCTAATCCTTCACCTTGAGAAGCACCAGCTACTAATCCTGCGATATCTACAAAAGTAATAGTCGTAGGAAGTGTTTGTTGAGGATTTACAATTGTAGCGATACTACTAAGTCTTGGATCAGGTACAGGTACTATACCTATATTAGGATCAATAGTGCAAAAAGGATAATTTTGGGCATCTATCCCCGCCTGAGTGAGTGCATTAAATAAGGTAGATTTACCTACATTGGGTAACCCTACGATCCCACATTTAAACCCCATAGCTCAATAAATACCTTTGTAATTTATTTTAATTAGTGCTGTGTAGTTGATGCATCGCTTTTTCTATCTCTCCAGCCAAGACTGTAGGAATAATCTCTACACTCCTGCCTATAGCTTCCTCAATAACCTGCTGATCTAATAATGATGGCGGATTTAATACATAATTTACTACATCTTGTTTTACTTTAGGATGCCCTATACCTAAGCGTAAGCGGAGAAAATTCTTTTGATTAAGATGGCTAATAATATCTCTTAAACCATTATGCCCACCATGCCCACCTTCTCTCTTAATGCGAGCTACTCCTGGAGGTAAATCTAATTCGTCATGGATGATAAGTAATTGATTGAGAGGGACCTTATAATAATTTAAAAGAGCAAATACTGCTTGCCCGCTATGATTCATAAAAGTGGTAGGTTTAAGCAATAGTAAATTATGACCATGCCAGTTAATATGGACATATTCCCCAAAAAATTTGGATTCTATCTTAAAGTAAGCGGCTAGATTTTTTGCTAGAAAATTTAGCCACCAAAATCCTACATTGTGGCGAGTATAAGTATATTTCTCCCCAGGATTACCTAATCCAATGAGTGCCCAGGGGGTTAAACTCATAACAGAAAATTACTCAGCAGGTTCTTCTCCATCAGAATCGCTAGTAGATGTTTTTGGCTTATGAATAGTAACTACAGGCTGATTATGATCTTCCCCTAATTTCAGGGATGGAATTTCTACCCCTTCTGGTAGTTTTAAATCAGCTAAATGCAACGATTTACCTACTTCTAAATCAGTAATATCTACTTGAATATATTCAGGTAAATCTTTTGCATAGCAGCTAATTTCTACTTCATTTAGTTGGTGAGATACGACACCCCCATCTCGTTTTACTGCTGGAGCTGCATCATGACCGATAAAGTGTAGAGGAACATGCATAGATAACTTATGGGTAGCACTTACCCTTAATAAATCCATGTGAACTAATTTATTAGGGTTTTGAGGTGCTCTTTGTAAGGCTTTAAGTACCACACTTTCTTTTTTTCCACTTACATCAATTGTGAGTATATGAGAATAAAACGCCTCATGCCCTAGGTGCTGAGTCAATATATTATGATCAAAAACTAGTGAAATAGATGGTTTTTCAGCACCATATAGAATAGCAGGCACTTTGCCTGCACGACGGAGGCGGCGGCTCGCCCCTTTACCTTGTGTATTACGGATATTTGCACTTAATTGAAATATATTCTCCATTTCTTTATTACTCTCCTGCTAGCAAGTCAATATGCTATTACTAATATAATTAATGATCTTAAATTAAATTACTATTCTACGAATATAGAACTCACAGATTCTTCAGTATTTATTCGATATATGGTTTCAGCTAAAATTTCAGCAACACTAAGCTGTCGAATCTTCTTGCAATTGAAAGCTTCCTTATGCAAAGGAATAGTATCTGTGACTACTAATTCATCTAACATAGATTGCTCAATATTATTAATTGCTAATCCTGAAAGCACAGGATGGGTACAGTAAGCAATCACCCGTTCTGCCCCATTTTGTTTAAGTGCCCGTGCTGCTTCACATAGAGTACCCGCCGTATCAACAAGATCGTCAACTAGCACACAGGTACGATTTTTCACATCCCCAATAATATGCATTATTTTAGCTTGATTAGGGCGAGGTCGGCGCTTATCAATAATTGCTAATTCAACTTCTAGCTGCTTTGCGAGTGCCCGTGCCCTAACAACGCCACCTACATCTGGAGAAACTACCATTAGATTAGGATATTCATGCTTCCAAACATCGCTTAGTAAAATTGGTGATGCATAGACATTATCTACAGGTAGATTAAAAAAACCTTGGATTTGCTCAGAGTGAAGATCTACCATAAGTACTCTATCAATACCAGCAACTGTAATCATGTTAGCAACTACTCTGGCACTAATTGGTACTCTTGCTGATCTAGGTCTTCGATCTTGCCTAGAATAACCAAAATAAGGAATGACTGCAGTTATTCTTTTAGCTGAGGAGCGACGAACTGCATCTACTAATATTAGTAACTCCATCAAATTATCATTAGTAGGTGCACAGGTTGGCTGAATAATAAAAACATCCTTACCTCGTACACTCTCCATGAGCTCCACCATAACTTCCCCATCACTAAACTGACCAACAAGTGCCTTTGTTAGAGGAAGACCTAGGTAAGATGCTATGTCTCTAGCAAGCTGTGGGTGAGCATTTCCACTTAGGATTAGCATCCGCATCCGACATAAGGATTCGGATATAGCACTTACATCCCTCTGAGAATAGGTATGAATTTTTTTCTCAAATGCAGCCACTGGATTTACTTCTAATTAAGAGAAGGTATTGATATCTTATTTATTAAGATGGAGTTATGGCTGGGGTGCCAGGATTCGAACCTGGGAATGCGGGGATCAAAACCCCGTGCCTTACCTCTTGGCGACACCCCAATAATTATAGTACTGAATATCTATTTTAAGATTCTATTTTTAGACAGATAGTCTTGTAATAGAGATTCATTATACCCCTTTGTAATGATTCCTTTCCAGAGAGTAGGCATTTTTTTTAACACTTCTAATGCTTCTTGTTTTGTATCAAATAATCCAAAAATGCTACTTCCTGTCCCTGTCATTCTAGTTAATGTAAATTGAGATAACCAATAGATGATCTCCCCTATTATAGGGTATCTCTGACATACTATTGGTTCAAGTACATTTTCTCCTTTCCCCTCCATGTAATCTGCTATAGTAATAGATTCGCAATTTCTTTTCAATTCATCTGATGAAAATACCTCCTTAGTAGAAACTTGTGCTGGAGGTATAACTAGGAGATACCAAGCTTCTTTAGGATTAATTGATACTAATTTTTCCCCTACACCCTCAGCCCATGCTGCATGACCATAAATAAAGATAGGAACATCAGCACCTAAACGCAACCCTAACTCGCTAAGTTCTGCTATAGAGAGGTTAGTTTTCCATAGATCATTTAAAGCAACCAATACAGTTGCTGCATCTGAACTTCCTCCACCCAATCCTCCTCCCATAGGAAGATTTTTATAAAGCGAAAGCTTAACACCTTGGCTATATCCTGTCTCTTTTTGTAAGAGCAGTGCAGCCCTGTATACTAGATCTTTTTCTTTAGGGATATTAGCAAGAGGTGTATATACAATATTTTTGTTAGGAGATAATTTAAATGTAAGCCAATCACAATAGCCGATAAATTGAAAAGCAGTTTGGAGTAAATGGTAACCGTCAGATCTACGTCCTGTGATATGAAGAAATAAATTTAATTTAGCAGGTGCAGGATAGGTAAAAAACATGGTTTATTAACCTAAATTCCATTGTTGAATAACTAAGCGGACTTTAAGTTGTGGGCTATTTAAAAATATCTTTTCTGGTAAATCTTGCTGTTTAATTTTTTTATACTCTTGATAGTGAATATGCCAATTTCCTTGGTGTAAACTTTCTAAGCGCCCCCAAGAATCCAAAAGCAGTTTTTTTGTAGATAGCTTAGGGGCAGGTAATCCTAACACCCAATAATTTAGGCTATCTATAGGTAAAGACCACCCAAGTCTTGATTGAAGTAAATGATCAGAAGAAGCTGCGGTCACTGGTTCTTCTTTTGGTAACTGTAAAGTGACCAAATTATAATCACCGTGAAGTACTACCTTACCTTGCCCAAAAGGGAATATCCAAGAAATATCATATATATCGTTTTTCTGGGACCAATATAAGGTGCCTGATCCTGATTTTCTTTCCTCAATTGCTTGGATGCTTAAACGCCCTTTTAAATCCCAATTCTTTATACTTTGAAGAATAAACTGGCGCTCATGCCATACCTTTTGGGGATCTTCTGGTATAGGTCGATTTCCTGCACAACCTGTAATAAATAGAATTATCAACACTATGAAAATAGTTGAGCATCTTATTTTGCTCCATATCATTTTTGAAACCGCTGTATTACATTTAAGAGTACTTTACTATTTTGGTTATCTTCAAGAGCATGATCCCAAACTTTGCGGGCACCGGACTCATCTCCCTTTAACCATAGCACCTCTCCAAGGTGAGCGGCAATTTCAGGATCTTTTCGAATCTCTATAGCTCTAAGTAAATAATGTACTGCTTTATCATAATCTCCTAAACGGTAATGAATCCACCCCATGCTATCTAGAATAAATGCATTATTAGGTTTTAATTTCATCGCTTTTGAGACATATTCTAACGCTTCATTAAACCGATGAGTTTGTACTGCCAAGGTATAACCTAAAGCATTTAAGGCCTCTGCATTATCCGGGCTTGCTGTTAAAATATGATGGAGATCATTTTCCACAATATCCAATTTATTTAGATTTTCTGCAATCATTGCTCTTGCATAAAGTAGATCAATATCTTCTGGTTGATTTTCTAGAGCTTTACTATAGTAAGACAACGCCTCTTCATAGCGGTCAGCGTTAGTAAGTATTTCTCCTTCTGCAAGCTGAAATCGTACTTTTTGTTCTGGGAATTTCTGGCTTAATAGACGTAAATGATTCCGTGCCTCTTCTGTATAGTGCTGTTTAGCAAGCAAAATTGCTTGCCGAATTTGTGCATCAATCATAAGAGATCCCTGAGTTATAGAGGAGTACCAATTCATAGCAATTTCAGGGCGATTTTGTAATTCTGCAAGTCTACCTAGATAAAATCGTGCTTGAGTAGTACTTGGGTCTACTTTTAACAACTGCCGAAAATAATCTTCTGCTTGTTTATATTCACGTTGATCTATAGCTAGGGCACCTTGACCTAGAAGTACATCCGGGTTTTCAGGCTGCTCTTGCTCCAATTGATTAAAGATCTTGTGAGCTTCTAAATCTGAGCCTACCCTCATCAAAGTTTGCCCATAAGCAAGACGTAAGAAAAAAGAAGCTTTTTTCTTACTTTTTACTGCTGATCTTAGTACTCGAACTGATTCTTCATCCTTGCCTTGCTTCTCAAGAATATTAGCTTCCATTGCTACGATTTTATCTGAATTTTGGAACTGCTTACTAATTTGGTTAATCGCTTGTAAGGATTCTTCAAGCTGATTTAATTCTAATGTAAGATAAGCATACCCATATAGAGCATCTGGATCTTTATTCTGAAATGCGTCTAACCCTCTCATAAGAGAGATAGCTGCTTTTGTATCTGGTGTTTTAATAAGTAACGCAGCAATCTGTAAGAAAATTTCTTCTTTCGAGTTAGCATTATAGGTAACAAGTTGGGCTAAATGGTTTTCAACTTCATTATATTTTTCTTGCTGCAAAAGCATTGCGATCAATACTTGTCTCGCATCTTCATTTTTAGGATCTATTTGCACCCAAAGCTTAGATGCACGTGTGGCATAGCTAATGTTCCGTGCAAAAAGGGCAACACGTGTTGCCCTTTCAGCAAGACGAATATCTTGAGTAGATTCTGCTGCAAGCAGATAATTTTCCATAGCATAAGTTATTTGCCCACGTTGTCCTGCGATTTCAGCAGAAATCAATTGATATAATAATTTAGGGGTTAACGAACCATATGAATAGCTACTTTTATTTTCCTTTTCTGTATATCCTAATGTATTTTTATCTATTTTTTCAGCAGCTAAGTTAGTCTTTGATAGAGTACAACTGACTAGCAGTAAAGATAAAGTTAGCTGAAAAACTAGTGGGAAAGGAGTTTGTTTCATTAAAATATCTCCATTACTCCTTAAAAAATTTTCTAACTAAAAAAAGCAACTCTACACACAAGCTCAATTATACCGAATTTAATGAAAATTTAGTGATTTTTAAGATAGAATACACGGAGTATTTGTTTTAATGTTTACATTTTTATGATGCAATTACTTGCTTTTGGCGTTAACCATAAAACTGCACCGGTAGCTGTGCGAGAGCAGCTTATTTTTGCTCCAGATCGGCTACCCTCAGCGCTTACAGAACTTGTAAGATATGACGGTATTAATGAAGCAGCGATTTTATCTACCTGCAATCGTACCGAGCTTTATTGCGGCTATACTTCAGGAAAAGAAAATGCTGCTATTGAGTGGTTACGACAATACCATCATATGGAACTCCAAAGTTTAAAACCGTGTCTGTATACCCATCCAAACAAATCCGCTGTACGCCACCTATTACGAGTAGCTAGCGGTTTAGATTCTATGATACTAGGCGAGCCCCAAATATTAGGGCAAATTAAAACAGCATACCAGCATGCAGTTGAAGCAGGTACGATTGGTCGTTTACTGAGTCGTTTGTTTCAACACACCTTTCATGTGGCAAAACAAGTACGTACGGATACTGCAATTGGAGCAAGCCCTATATCAGTCGCATTTTCTGCAGTTAGTCTTGCAAAACAGATCTTTGGGGATTTAGAACCTAAAATAGCCCTCTTAATTGGTGCAGGTGAAACTATTGAACTTGCAGCTCGACACTTATTTTCAAATCATATCGGGCAAATGATTATTGCTAATCGTAGTATTGAAAAAGCACAACAGCTAGCTAGTCAATTTAATGGTAGTGCCATATCAATTGCTCAAATTCCAGAATACCTCCCTAAGGCGGATATCGTAATTTCTTCTACAGCAAGTCAATTACCTATTTTAGGAAAAGGTGCAATTGAGCGTGCTTTACGTATTCGAAAGCACCGACCTATATTTATGGTGGATATTGCTGTGCCAAGAGATATTGAGCCTGAAGTAGGAGAGTTACAGGACGTTTATCTCTACAATGTAGATGATTTGCAAGAGGTAATTCAGGAAAATATTCAATCTCGCCAAGCAGCAGCTAAACAAGCTGAAGAGATTATTGATGTTCAAGTGGAAAATTTTATGGAATGGGTACATGGACAAAATGCTACCCCTATTATTCGGGCGATCCGTAAAGAGACAGAGCAGTTGTGCAGAGAAGTTTTAGAAAAAGCACAAAAGCGTATTGCCAATGGTCAAGATCCTAGCGAAGTGCTTGCTATGCTAAGTCATAATCTTACTAATAAATTTTTACATATTCCTAGCCGACAGATACAGATTTTGAGTGCTACAGGGGACAAATCTATTTTAGAGGCAGCAATAAAAATATTTGATATTCATCAGCATTAAAATCTCATTTGTTGCCATTTACATATGAAAGAATCTATTCAAAACAAACTTAGAATATTATCTGAGCGACAACAAGAGCTCTCTGTTTTGCTTGCTGATCCTGCAGTTGCAGGTAATCAAAACAAATTTCGTGAACTATCTCAAGAGTATGCGCAAAACCAGCCAATCATTAGTTGTTTTCAAGATTTTGAAAACACTAAAAATATATTAATAGAAGCTAGTGCAATGTTATCTGAGCAAGATACTGAGCTAAAGGCTCTTGCTCGGGATGAAATTACAATTGCAGAAAATAAGATTGAACAGCTTAATCAAGAACTACAAATCCTATTACTTCCTAAAGATATTAATGATGAAAGAAATGTTTTCTTAGAAATTCGTGCTGGTACAGGGGGAAATGAAGCAGCTCTATTCACAGGAGATTTATTGCGTATGTACCTACGCTACGCGGAGCAAAAGGGCTGGAAAACAGAAATTGTTAGTAATAGCTCAGGAGAGCATGGGGGCTATAAAGAGATTATTGTTCGTATTATCGGCAATGGCGTATATTCTCATTTAAAATTTGAGTCCGGAGCTCATCGTGTCCAGCGAGTTCCTCAAACAGAATCTCAAGGGAGAATCCATACATCTGCATGTACTGTTGCTATCATGCCAGAGGCTGAAGAAATTGATGACATTGAGCTCAATTCTGCAGATCTACGTATAGATACATTCCGTGCTTCAGGGGCTGGTGGTCAACACGTAAATAAAACAGATTCTGCAATTCGAATCACCCATATTCCTACTGGAATAGTTGTAGAGTGCCAAGATGAACGCTCTCAACATAAAAATAGAGCTCGTGCAATGTCTTTACTTCAGGCTCGAATAAAAGCAGTAGAAGAAACTAAACTTGCAGTAGAAGAGGCACAAACTCGCCGAAATTTAGTAGGTAGTGGCGATCGATCAGAGCGGATTAGAACCTATAATTTTCCCCAAGGTCGTGTTACTGATCACCGAATTAATTTAACCTTATACAAACTCAATGAAATTTTAGAAGGTTATATAGATTTAATCATTGATCCTTTAATTACAGAACACCAAACGGATCAATTATCTCTTATTGAGTACTAAGAATAATATTAAAATCTATTTTTTGCACCTTGATTTTTAATAATTTTTACTGTAGAAAATGATTTTAGCCTAAACCTATAGTTCGTTATTTTACATATTCATCTATATTTATGACTTTCAATTTGAGAGATTCCTTTGAACTCAAAGGAGAGTTATCTACTTTAAGTGTTTTGAGGCTACGGGATACTAGTATAGAAAAAATTAATCATGAGCTTGCTACTAAAACTAAAGCAGCTCCAGGTTTTTTTTCAAACACACCTATTATTATTGATCTTGGCTATTTAGCAAGTAATTCTATTCCATTAGATTTTGATGCTTTAAAATCTGTGTTAACTAGATATGGTTTAATACCTATCGGAATACGCAATGCTAAAAAAAGAGATCAGGAAATAGCACTTAAAGTAGGATTAGCATTACTGAGAGATGAACCTGTTGAATACACGCTACCTGAAGATAGAAATGGTAATAATCAAGATACTAAATCCTCTCACCATGAAGATCCATCTTGTAAAACTTTAGTTATTACAAAACCTGTACGTTCCGGGCAACAGATTTATGCTAAAAAATGTGATTTAATTGTGCTTTCCCATACAAGCCCTGGATCGGAGTTATTAGCAGATGGGAATATTCATATTTATGGTTCTCTCCGAGGACGTGCACTAGCAGGTATCCACGGAGATAAGCAAGCAAGAATATTTTGTCAGAGTTTAGAGGCAGAGCTAATTGCAGTCGCAGGGAATTATAAACTGATAAATGATATTGGGTCTGCATTCAGAGGCCGATCTACCCAAATCTATTTACAGGAAGAACATCTAATAGTTTCATTATTATAGATAATAGTTTAGATTAGGGAGAATAAATGTGAGAGTTATCGTCGTTACCTCTGGCAAAGGAGGGGTAGGTAAAACAACTACCAGTGCTGCATTTTCTACTGGTCTTGCAATGCAAGGTTATAAAACAGCTGTAATTGATTTTGATATAGGATTACGAAATTTAGATCTTACTATGGGATGCGAAAGGCGTGTAGTCTATGATTTAATTAATGTAATTCATCATGAAGCCCAGCTTAACCAAGCTTTAATCAAAGATAAGCGGGTGGAAGGCTTATATATGCTCCCCGCGTCTCAAACTAGAAATAAGGATGCTTTAACCCGAGAAGGGGTTGAAGAAATTTTAAATGAATTACGAACTCTTGAATTTGATTATGTTGTTTGTGATTCACCAGCAGGTATAGAGCATGGTGCACTTACAGCACTTTACTTCGCAGATGAAGCATTGATTGTGACTAATCCTGAAGTTTCTTCTGTACGAGACTCTGATCGGATTCTTGGACTTATTCAAAGTAAATCTCAGAGGGCAGAGAAAAGAGAAGATCCTATAAAAGAGCACTTAATCATAAGCCGTTATAGCCCTGAACTAGTAAAGAAAGGGGATATGCTGGGTGTAGATGATATTCTTGATATTCTTGCAATCCCGATGCTCGGAATTATTCCTGAATCTAAAGCAGTGCTCCAAGCTTCTAACGCTGGTATACCCGTGATTATGGATGAGACTACAGATGCTGGCCAAGCTTATTGGGATGTAGTGTGCCGCTTTCTGGGAGAAGATCTCCCTCATAGGTTTATTCATTCCGAAAGAAAACCATTTTTTAAACGACTATTTGGATAATAAGATGAATTGGATAAAATTCTTTCGTTCTGCTGACTCTGATCGCAAAAACTCTGCCCTTACTGCAAAAGAACGCCTACAGATTGTAATTGCTCATGAACGAGTAGATAGACATGGACCATCTTATTTACCTCAATTAAGAAGAGATATGCTCGAAGTAATTAGAAAATATGTCACTGTAGACGATCAGCATGTTAAAATCCATATAGAGCAGGATGGGGATACGGATATACTTGCCCTGAATGTTTATCTAAGCGAGGAATTGTCAGAAGTTTAGACTAGTTTGTGTTGAATTAATTTGTCGTAGAGGAGCCTATCATTAGGCGGGGGGCTCCATTGCTATTATCACTTACCAAGTTTTGGTTAGGAGTTTGAGGAAGATTAAATTTGATCTTATTACTATTACCATCTGTAACCATTGATAATCCCTTGCGATAATACTCTAAAGCGGACTCTAATTTCCCTAGTTCTTTAAATACTTCCCCAAGCTCCTCATAAGATTCTGCATTAGGTGCATAGGAAATACTTTTCTCTAAGTATTGCTTTGCTTTCTCCCATAAATTATTTTGTTTAGATAAACGACCTAGTGTTAAAAGTAACCAAGGGTTTTGTCCATATTGGTTAAGCCAAGTTTCAGCCCATGATAATTGAGATTCTTTATTAGAAGATTGTATTGTTCCATATAGATGAATAAGCTCATCAGCCCATTTTTTCTTCAAAGCATTTTGAATGAGTTGTTCTGCTTCATCTTGTTTTCCCTGATTTGAAAGCATATAAGCATAAGTAGTAATAACTCGTGAATTCTGCTGTAAATTAGTAGGAACAGCCTTCCATTCTTCAGTAAGGAATGTGATTCCTCTCTGGGATGCAACGAGTAGTAGCTCAGTATAGGCAATAGTTTCTAATGATTCTTGTTCTTCTTTATTAATTAGCTTTTGGCGTTTTAAGTCAGGTAATAATCCCAATAACTGATTCCAATCTTTTTGCTGCAAATATAGATTCTTTAATAACTTTAATGGCTGAGGGTGTTTTGAATCAATACTTCTTAATTGATTTAAGGTAGTAAGTGCATCACTATACTGATCACTATTAAGCTGAAATTCAGCCTGAGCAAGACCTATAGCAAAACTAGCTGCGGGAGTAGTTTCACTAGCTAGCCTAAGATAAGCATCTCGCCGATCGTAGGCTCCTTGATTTTGAGCAGCAGATGCTGCAGAGAGATAATTAAATAGAGGAGCACTGCTATGTTTTATATCTTTAACTAGACTATATTCAGATCTAGTCCAATTTCCCTCTTCTAAATCAATTAACCCTTCAACAAATAATTTATTAGCATGAGAGATTTGGTACTTTTCCTGTAATTCCCCAAATTTTTTAGGAATATTATAGGCGTGCGCAAAAATACGAATAATAAAATATCCAGCTACGACAATAGTAGCTAAAGTAGCAATACCTAGTACTAAAGTGGTTTCAATAGACCATTGATCATAGCCAATAGTGATGTATCCTGGATCATCTTTAGTAAGTAATCCTAAGCTTACACCTAAAATAAGTGTAATTAAGATAAAAATTATTATTTTCATGGATTATCTCCCTCAGAACTTTCAGGTTGCTGCCGAATTAGCTCATTAAGCATTTTTAGAGATTGAGAAATATCAGGTAAAGGCGGTTTAATTACAGTTCGCTCAAGTTGGGTTAGTGTATCTTGCATAACTACAGCAGTCTGAGTACTTTGAAAGTAAGTATCTAACCATGTTTTAGCTTCCTTAATAACCTCTTGAAAATTTTCTTCATTTCTTTGTATTAAATTTAAGCGAGTCACTTCTAATTTGAGCTGCAAGCTTTGATAAATAAAATAGCGCTCTTCTGGTAAAGAATTAGATAAACTGCTCTCTTGACTCCTTTTATTCTCTTGATGATTAAAGATAACTAAATGCTGAAGCTCACCCCTAATATTTAGCAATGCTTCTTTAATTTGAATTAAATTAGGAAGTTTATTTTTAATTTCTGTATTCTGTTTTTTATCTTCTTGCAAATCCTTTTCTTGATGAGAAAGCCCTTTTTGAGAATCTCTTTTTAACTCTAAATTTTTTATTTTTTCAATTTGGTGACTAAGGGCCATAACCATTTGATTAATATCTGGCACTACAGTTAATTTTAGTAAATTAATCTCTTTTTCTAGCTGGTTTTGTATAGGATAAAATTCAGATTTTAAATTATGGCTAATTGCTTCTTTAGCTAACTGTAAAGCCGTAAGTGCAGAATTAATATCATAGTTTAAGCGTAGTTGTTCATTTGCTACACGTAAAAAATAAGTAGTTTCAACTGCATTCCATGTTTCTACTGAAGTTGGAGCTTGTTTTTCTTCTCCTAAAGTAGCATTAATGACTCTTATTTGATCTTTTAAATGTGCAATATCTTCTTGAACTTGAGAAAAGTCATCCTCTTCTGTTTTAGGCTGATTTTTTAGCGAGGATAGCTCTGCTTGTATCGTATCTATTTGAGTAACCTGCTCATGTACCTTGTTTTGTAAATCTGAAATAGTCTCTTGTACAGGAGCTAATTGATTTTCAAGTAAACTTTCCGTTGTTTCTGTAGTAATATTATTAGAATTTTGATTATTAAATTTATGAATAAATTCTTCTCTAAGGGTCTCTCTAGCTTGTTGTTCTTTTTCAATAAAGGATTTTCCATAAAATATACCTACTGTAGCTAGTAGTATTATAATAATTCCAAATAGAAAAAATACTAACCATAAATAAAGATTCTTTCTACCAGAAGATACCCTGCTAACAACAGGTTGCTGTGTATACCTTACTCGAGAAAAATTTGCAGGAGATATTTTTTTTGTGGCTTTTTTCACTATCGAATCCCCTACCTCAGATGTAGAGGATTTTTCTACTTTCTCTACGGAATCTACTTTAATATCCTCCCTACTCTCTTCCAGTGGCATGTTTTTTAATTCATCTTTATTTTCGTGCAAATCTGAAAATGGCTTATGTTGGTGTTGATCTTTTCTTTTTTTACTCATAGGTTAAGCCTTGCATCTAATTATTGCTGTAATAAGAGCATTATCTTCAGGTTTATCTACTGGATAGATCTTAGTAAATCCTAGCTCTTTTGCTCTTTGAGCTTGTCGCATACCAATAACTACTAAAGGAGTAGTATAGAATTTTTCTAGCAAAGAGGTTTCAACAAGAGCACATAAATTCTCTAAAATTTCTTGGCTAGTAGTGATAATTGTATCTGCAGGATTACTTATTAAAGCTTGATGAAGAGTGCTTAATACTGTAGGTAGGGGTGAACATCTACGATAAACTTCTCCAAAACTGATATGCCCACCCCGATCTGTTAATACTTCAGAGAGTAAATTTCTTCCGCCATTTCCACGAAAAATTATAATTTTTTTTCCTACCATGTCTTGAAATTCATCCATAGCAAGTAATGCTTCACTATTATAACCAGTACTAGGACAAAGGCTTATAAATAAATTAAATGCTTCTAATGCTTTTGCTGTTCCTTTTCCGACTACCGCAATTTTTAAGCTTTTCGGGAAATTTCCCTGTTCTAAAATAAGAGGGATTCCATACTTAACTGCATTTGCACTAACAAATATAGCCCAATGAAAGGTATCTAAAGATTGGATAGTTTTATTTATTTCGGAGTGATTTTCTGATTCAGTAATCCTAATCATAGGAAAATGTAGTGGGTACCCTCCCTCTTTTTCAATAAGTTGACATAAATTCCTAGCTTGTCCTATTGGGCGAGTTACTAAAATACGTTGCCCTACGAGTCTCTGATCACTGCTAGCTACCATAAACCTCAGCCAAAATTTTATCTGCCCCCTGATTTAATAAATCCTCAGCAAGGGAGACTCCTATATTTTCTGCCTCAATTAATAACCCTTTTATTTCTCCTCGAATAACTTCACTTCCATCAGGGCGACCCACTAAAGCTCGTAACCAAATCTGGTTATCATCAATAAGTTCAGCGTAACCTCCGATAGGAACTTGGCATCCCCCAGCAAGTCTTTTATTTAATGCACGCTCTGCAGTCACAATAATTCTAGTTGGTGCATGTTCAAGTGAGTTAAGCAATTGTTCAGTTGCTGTATCACCTTTCCTACATTCAATACCAATCGCGCCTTGACCAATAGCAGGAAGGCAAATTTCAGGTGTAAGCGTTTCCTTAATTCGCTCTTCTAATATAAGACGTTTTAGTCCTGCTGTAGCTAGAATAATAGCATCAAATTCATTGTTATCTAGTTTAGCCAGACGAGTATTTACATTACCTCTTAGATCCAAAATTTGAAAATCACTCCGGTATTCACAAATTTGAGTTTGTCGCCGTAAACTGGATGTGCCGACTCTAGCACCTTGAGGAAGATCGCTTAGTTTTTGCCAACGGTTAGAGACAAAAGCATCTCTAGGATCTTCTCTTTGGCAAATAGCAGCAATATGGAGATCATCAGGTAATTCTACCGGTACGTCTTTCATTGAGTGGACAGCAATATCTGCCTCATTATTTAAGATTCCCTGCTCTAACTCTTTAACAAATAATCCTTTCCCCCCTACTTTTGCTAAAGGAGAATCTAAAATTTTATCCCCTTGAGTAGTCATTGTAATAAGTTCTATCTGCAATTCAGGGTATAAATGTTGTAAAGTGGTAGCTACATATTTTGCTTGCCATAGGGCAAGCTGGCTTTTACGGGTAGCAATACGAAGGGAAGTTTTTATCATAAAGAAAAAATTATTATTAGTTTCAATTTAAATTAAAGCAGATACATTTGCCTCAAATCAATAATAAATACGTTACTAAAATCGAAAGAATATAACCATTCACTCTCTATAATAGAATTAAACCGCAGATATCCTCAATCATAGCAATATTTTTATCAACTTTAGCTTAAATGGAGTATATAACACCTCTATGACTGTTTATAGTAAACCATGGTCAGGACGTTTTACAGAACCGACAGATTCTTTTGTTGAAAAGTTTACTGCATCTATAAATTTTGACTATCGTTTATATATACAAGATATACAAGGATCTATCGCTCATGCATGTATGCTAGCTAGAGTTGGTGTACTCTCAGCTGATGAATGTACGCTTATTGTAGAGGGTTTAAAAAATATTGCCCAAGATATTACCCAAGGTCATTTTATTTGGTCTGAGCAACTTGAAGATGTGCATATGAATATTGAAGCTGCACTTGTCCAAAGCATAGGATCTGTAGGCAAAAAGCTTCACACAGGCCGATCAAGAAACGATCAAGTTGCTACCGACATACGCTTATATTTAAGAGATTCTATTGACACTCTTTGTATACAATTACAAAACCTACAAATCGCCCTACTTACTTTAGCTGAGAGGGAATATAAAACTATCATGCCAGGGTTTACTCATTTACAGACGGCACAGCCTGTCACATTTGGCCATCATCTTATGGCTTGGTTTGAAATGCTTATAAGAGATCTAGACCGTTTTATTGATTGTCGCCGTAGAGTAAATACTATGCCTTTAGGATCTGCCGCTCTAGCAGGTACAACTTTTCCTATCGATAGATTCTATACCGCAGAATTGTTAGGTTTTGAAACTATTGCGGAAAACTCTTTAGATGCAGTTTCCGATCGGGACTTTGCGATTGAATTTACTGCAGCAAGTGCACTATTAATGACTCACTTATCTCGTTTTTCAGAAGAATTAATTTTATGGTCTTCTGCTCAATTTAATTTTATTCAACTACCTGATCGGTTTTGTACTGGATCTTCTATCATGCCGCAGAAGAAAAACCCAGACGTACCGGAATTAGTAAGAGGAAAAACAGGACGAGTCAATGGACATTTAATTAGCTTACTTACCTTAATGAAAGCACAACCCCTTGCCTATAATAAGGATAATCAAGAAGATAAAGAACCTTTATTTGATACAGTAGATACTGTACTTGGGTGTTTAAGAGCCTTTGCTGATATGATCCCTTCTATTAAAACTCACCCAGATAAAATGCGACAAGCTGCTATGCAGGGCTATGCTACTGCCACTGACCTTGCAGATTATTTAGTGCGAAAAGGGATATCTTTCCGTGATGCACATGAAATTGTAGGTAAAGCAGTTGCATTAGCAATTGAAAAAAATAAGGATTTATCTGATTTAAGTTTAGAAGAGTTGCAAAAATTTAGTCCCTCTATTGGGCAAGATATTTTCAAAATTCTTACATTAGAAGGATCTGTACAAGCAAGAAATCACCTAGGGGGTACTGCTCCTAACCAAGTAAAGGCTGCAATAGAGCGAGCAAGGAAGAAGTTAAAACCTATCCAGTCTCAATTTCTTAACTTGATTTAGCTAGTAATTCATCGCTAAGACAAGATTTTCCTTGGCGTACAAAAGGAGGCTTTATAATTTCAGCAATTAGTTTTTTACCACGAATATCTACTTCACAGCAGCTAGCACCAATAGGTACATTAGCAAGGGCGATAGATCGGCTTAAAGTAGGGGAAAATCCACCGCTAGTAATCATTCCCTCTCCTAAGTCAGTTGCGATAGGCTGTCTATTCCGCAATAATCCCTTTCCTAAAAGGAGTAGACCTACTTGTTGGGTACTGGCTATTTTTTGTTCTAATACCTTTCTACCAATAAAATCTCGATCTGTAGGTTTTAACGCTACAGTCCAACCTAATCCGGATTCAAAAGGAGTAGTACTTTCATCCATATCAGTTCCATAAAGGCACATTCCTGCCTCTAACCTTAGGGTATCTCTAGAACCTAATCCACATGGGGTCACTCCGTGATTTATCATTTTCTGCCACCAATTTGGAGCATCAATCGCTGGAAGCAATAATTCATAACCATCTTCTCCCGTGTATCCTGTACGGGCTATAAAAAAATCCTCTTCCCAAGTCCCGTGAAACCGCTTTAAGTTTATTACTCTTTCTTTTATAGATTCGCTTAACTGATCGTGCACCCTATCTCGTGCTTCTGGTCCTTGGATAGCAATCATTGCTAAATCTGACCGCTCTATTATAGATACTCCAAAGGATTGCCCATGGGATTTAAACCAAGCTAAATCCTTATCTCGAGTACCTGCATTAGAAACAATACGGAACTCTTCTTCTGAAATGAAATAGGCAATAATATCATCGATAACACCCCCATGCTCATTGAGCATACAGCTATAAAGTGCCGCTCCCGGAGTATTTAAACGATCGATATTATTAGCGAGTAAATAACGTAAAAAAGAGCGTACGTTTTCTCCTTTTAAATCCGTAACTACCATATGAGAAACATCGAATATTCCAACACTTCGGCGTACATGATGATGTTCTGCAACTTGAGATCCATAATGTAACGGCATTTCCCAGCCTGCAAAATCTACAATATGAGCATTTGAGGCACAATGTAAGTCAAAGAGTGAAGTATGTTTTTCCATAAAATTTTTTATTGCTAAGTCTATAAATAAAAATAACTATAAGTATAGAAAATTCCTATTAACTATCTATAGGTGGTAACAAACGTTTTTTACCTTCATCATCAATGGCTACAAAGATAAATAGCCCTTCTGTTACTTTAGTGTATTTTAATTGATCGTTTTGTATCCACACCTCGATATGAATTTTCATAGAAGTCTGACCTTCACCTACTAGGCAAGTATAACAGCTCACCATTGAACCTACAGGCACAGGGCGTAAGAAAGTCATACTATTAATTGCAACCGTAGTTACCCTTCCTTTTGCACGGCGACGTGCACAGGCTGCCCCGGCCAAATCCATTTGAGAAACGATCCAACCACCAAAAATATCCCCATTCCAATTCGCATCCCTAGGCATAGCAATAGTTTGAATAGAAACATCACAAACGCTGCCAGTAGGCATTGTGGGTTGCTGTACACTTATGGTTTCAGACATAAATAATAATTAAATCTATACTATTTGTGCTTCTTTACTAGTTTTATAGAACTATTCTACAGTTACTGATTTTGCTAAGTTACGAGGTTGATCTACATCAGTTCCTTTAATGATAGCTACATGATAAGCAAGTAGCTGCAAAGGAATGGTATGAACAATTGGAGCAGTCTCATTTTCAACTGGAAGCATTTCTAGAACTTGTACTCCTGGTCCAGGACTTACTTGTGCACCATGATCAGCGAAAATGTAAAGTTGACCACCTCGAGCCCGAACTTCTTGTAAATTAGACTTTAGTTTTTCTAAGAGCTGATCATTAGGTGCTACTGCAATAACAGGCATATCTGTATCTACTAACGCAAGTGGTCCGTGTTTTAATTCTCCTGCAGGATAGGACTCGGCATGAATATAAGAAATTTCTTTAAGTTTAAGGGCTCCTTCCATTGCGATAGGGTAGTGCACACCTCGGCCAAGGAAAAGTACATTACGGATTTCTGAAAATTGCTCAGAAAGAGTTTGAATAGCAGGATTCAATTGTAGCGCCTGTTCTACATTAGCTGGTAGTGCTATAAGTTGAGATACCAGCTCTGCCTCTTTCTCTGATGTAATCTGACGACGACGGCCCAATACAATTACTAATAGCAAAAGTGCTACTAATTGAGCTGTAAATGCTTTAGTAGAGGCTACCCCAATTTCAGGGCCTGCTCGAGTCATAAGTGCTAAATCCGATTCACGCACTAATGAGCTTTCAAGCACGTTACAAATACTTAAGCTAAAACGAAACCCAAGTCTCTTTGCTTCTTTAAGTGCAGCAATGGTATCAGCGGTTTCTCCTGATTGGGAAAGTGCGACTACTAAGGTATCTGGTATCACTACAGGAGATCGATAACGAAATTCGCTTGCTATTTCTACTCGGCAAGGAATACAAGCAATAGATTCTAACCAATAACGCGCCACCATACCTGCGTGATAACTTGTACCACAAGCAAGAATAAGTACCGACTGAGTTTGATTAAATACCTCTTTAGCATGTACTCCAAAAGATTCATCTAGTACTTGGTGACTATTAATACGGCCCTCTAAAGTCTCTGAAATAGCTCGGGGTTGCTCAAAAATTTCTTTAAGCATGTAGTGGCGGAATTGCCCTTTTTCTGCCACATCTATTTGTAATTCACTTTCTCGTATAGGGCGATCAACAATCTGATCTGCAATATCATAGATTCTAATCCGTCCTCTACTGAGTTCTACGATATCCCCTTCTTCTAAAAAAATAAATCGCTGAGTAACTGGAAGTAGTGCAGCTACATCAGAGGCAATAAAATGTTCTCCAATGCCGATCCCTACTACGAGAGGACTACCTTGGCGTGCAGCAATCAAATAATTAGGATCTTGGGTAGAGATAACCCCAAGTGAGTAAGCTCCTTTCAGATCTTTAAGAGTATGCTTTACAGCAACTAATAAATCACCATCTTCTTCTAAATAATAATAAATTTGATGGACAATTACTTCTGTATCTGTTTGAGAGGTGAATTCAAAGCCTAATTCTTGTTGCCGAACTTTCAGCTCTTCATAATTTTCAATAATCCCATTATGGACTATAGCTATTTTTTGGCGGCAAATATGAGGATGGGCATTAGCTTCACTAGGTTTCCCATGGGTCGCCCACCGGGTATGGGCAATGCCTATAGATCCTGTAAGTCCAGTATCTAAAAGCCCTTGCTCAAGTTTTGCGACTTTACCAGTTCGCCGTACTCGTTGCAAAGTGGTCTCACTATCGACTACAGCCATCCCTGCCGAATCATAGCCGCGGTATTCTAGTCGTCGTAAGCCTTCTAATAAAATAGGAACAACATCCCTTTGTGCTACTGCCCCAACAATACCACACATGTTTCTCTCCTTTAAAATAAAGTAAGCTGGATCAAAAGTTTCTTTAATTGTTATTTAGTAGGGTTTTTAATAGGGCGTTTCCAAGTTGGGTGTGTTTTTTGCGGTGTTCTACTTAAGGTTAATTTATCCGGAGGAGCATCTTTAGTTATTGTAGTACCCGCACCAATAGTTGCTCCCGATCCTATCACAACTGGAGCAATCAGTTGAGTGTCTGAGCCAATGAAAACATTGTCTTCGATAATAGTTTGATACTTATTCACCCCATCATAATTACAAGTAATAGTGCCTGCACCCACATTTACATTTTTACCAATCGATGTATCACCAATATAACTTAAGTGATTAATTTTTGATCCATCAGCGACATTGGACTTTTTAATTTCAACAAAATTCCCGATATGTACTTGTTTTCCTAATCTAGATTCAGGTCGAAGCCGTGCAAAAGGTCCAACTTTTGATTGGGAATCAATGATAGCTTCTTCTATAACACAATTAGCAAATATTTTAACATTTGAACCGATATATGTGTCACGAATATAGCAATTAGGCCCAATGATCACATTATCACCGAGGGTTATCTCTCCCTCCAAAATTACATTAGCATCAATATAGATATCTTGCCCAGCTTTAATTGTACCTCGTAAATCAAAGCGGCTTGGATCGCAGAAACTTATACCTTGTTCCATTAAACGATCGGCTTCTCTGATTTGGTAAGCACGTTCTAAATACGATAATTGTTTACGATTATTTATACCTATCACTTCTATAGAATCTGAAGCCAGTACAGTGGCGATAGCACCTCCACTATTAATAGTGTGACTTACCATATCAGTAAGATAATACTCTTTTTGTGCATTATGATTTTTTATATGAGGTAAGACTTGTTTTAAATGCTCTGTTTTAATTGCAATAATTCCGGTGTTGATTTCTTTTATTTTCAACTGATCAGAATTAGCATCAGATTCTTCTACAATAGCAGAAATTGACCCGGTGCTATTTCGAATAATCCTTCCTAAACCTGTAGGGTTATCTAAATTAGCAGTAATTAATCCTAAAGAATTATTAACTGTTGTAGAGAGCAATTCTTTCAACGTTGTTATATTTATAAGAGGTACGTCTCCAACAAGAATTAAAGTGGTTGTATTATCTTGAAGATAGGGTAGAGTTTGGAGTACTGCATGACCAGTACCTAACTGTTCTTTTTGTTGAACCCAAGTAATATCATCTCCCTTTATTGCGTTAGAGACTAGTGCTCCACCATGGCCGTAAACGATAATAATTTGTTTAGGGGTAAGCTGGCGTACTTTTGTTACTATATGGCTAAGTAGTGGTTGACCTGCTAATTTATGCAGTACTTTAGGTAGCTGCGATCGCATTCGTGTTCCTTGTCCTGCTGCAAGAATGATAATGCTAACAGACATAAATAATTTCTCCCTCATACTATAAAGTAAAAGAACTACTATAGGAATAAAAAAAGGCCACTTAGAATGTGGCCTTTTTTATTTAGGAATATATAAAAAGATTTATCTTCTATGCCCTAGTTTTTTACGAAGATTTTCAATCGTCCTAATCTGAGCAATTGCTTCTGCTAGCTCAGCTTGTGCTCGAGCATAATCAATTTTATCTTTTTGATTCTTAATTGTATCTTCCGCCCGCTCTTTAGCCTCTAATGCAGCAGCCTCATCAATATCATCTGCTCTTTGAGCAGTATCTGCCAATATTGTAATAATATGGGGCTGAACTTCAAGCAATCCTCCCGACACATAGAAGGACTCTTCCCTACCATCCTCTTCTTGAACCCTTACAGAGCCAGGTTTAAGACGAGTAAGCATAGGCGTATGCTGCGGCATGATGCCCACTTCCCCCATTTCTGCAGGTGCAATTACCATAGTCGCAGTACCGGAGAAAATCTCCTTCTCAGCACTTACAATATCAATATGTATTGACATAGTTTAACTATTACTCTGTAGTATTAAAGTTTCTTCGCTTTTTCTACGGCTTCGTCTATGGTACCTACCATATAAAACGCCTGCTCTGGTAAATGATCATATTCACCCTCAACAATACCTTTAAACCCTTGAATAGTATCTTTAAGCGATACGTATTTACCCGGACTTCCCGTAAACACTTCTGCTACAAAGAAAGGTTGAGAGAGGAATCTCTGGATTTTCCGTGCTCTTGAAACAACAAGTTTATCTTCTTCGGAAAGCTCATCCATACCTAAAATAGCAATAATATCCTTTAGCTCTTTGTATCTCTGTAAGTTACCTTGCACCGCCCGTGCAATTTGATAGTGCTCTTGACCTACAATAAGTGGATCTAACTGACGGCTAGTAGAATCTAAAGGATCTACAGCAGGATAAATCCCAAGTTCTGCAATCTGGCGAGATAGTACTACGGTAGCATCTAGGTGAGCAAAAGTAGTCGCTGGTGAAGGATCAGTTAAATCGTCTGCAGGTACATAAACTGCTTGAATAGAGGTGATAGATCCAGTCTTAGTAGAAGTAATACGCTCTTGTAAAACACCCATTTCTTCGGCAAGAGTAGGCTGATAGCCCACTGCAGATGGCATACGACCTAACAGTGCAGATACTTCTGTTCCAGCAAGAGTGTAGCGATAAATATTATCAACAAATAACAATACATCTCGCCCTTCTTCTCTAAAGAATTCCGCCATCGTAAGACCAGTAAGTGCAACTCTTAATCTATTCCCTGGGGGTTCATTCATTTGTCCATAAACGAGGGAAACTTTATCTATAACCTGAGATTCTCTCATTTCGTGGTAAAAATCATTACCCTCTCGAGTACGTTCACCTACCCCTGCAAATACTGAATACCCTGAGTGCTCAGTAGCAATATTGCGGATAAGCTCCATCATATTAACGGTCTTACCTACCCCAGCACCTCCAAAGAGTCCTACTTTGCCCCCCTTCGCAAAGGGACATATAAGATCAATAACTTTAATGCCAGTTTCTAATAGCTCGGTAGCAGGTGCTAGTTCCTCATAGGCAGGAGCTTTTCTATGAATTGACCAACGTGTTTCTTCTCCAATAGGACCAGCTTCATCTACGGGATCTCCTAATACATCCATTATTCTCCCTAAGGTTTTACTACCAACAGGTACAGATATTGGCGCATTAGTATTAGTTACCTCCATTCCTCGGCGTAAACCATCAGAGCTTCCCATAGCAATAGTACGGACTACCCCATCACCAAGTTGTTGCTGAACCTCTAAAGTTAGCCTTGCTTCATTAATGGTTAAAGCATCATATATCTTTGGAATTGAATCACGTGGAAACTCCACATCAACGACTGCGCCAATTATTTGCACAGTTTTTCCACTGCTCATAACTTATATTCCCTCTTAAATAATAATCTATAGGTTAATAACTTTATTTGAGATAAATCTAAAGAGCAGCGGCGCCACCCACAATTTCCGAGAGTTCCTGTGTAATCATTGCTTGTCTTGCTTTATTATAAGCAAGCTGTAGATCACCAATAAGGTCACCTGCATTATCTGATGCTGCTTTCATGGCAACCATTCTAGCCGCTTGCTCACAAGCTATATTTTCAACAACTCCCTGATAAACTAAAGATTCTATATATCGTACTAATAATTGGTTAAGTACTCGACTTGCTTCAGGCTCATAAAGATAATCCCAACGATGATCTAATTTTTCATCAAACTTAGGTGCAGTAATGGGTAATAACTGCTCTATTATTGGCTGTTGTGTCATCGTATTAACAAACCTATTAAATGCTAGATATAAGCGATCTATATTCCCTTTTTGATAGCTATCTAGCATTACTTTAACAGAACCAATTAAATCTCCAATGTTAGGGCTATCCCCAATATGTGTCGTTTGCGCAGTAACTTTTCCGCCGAACCTACGAAAAAAAACACTCGCTTTTTGACCAATTGTACACATACTAATAGGTATATTTTTTTTGTCCCATTCCTGCATTGATCGCAATAATGGTCTAAATAAATTAGTATTTAGACCACCGCATAAACCTCGATCGCTAGAGATAATAATAAACCCAACCCCTTTATGAGGATCACGATTTACTAAATAAGGATGCTTGTACTCCGGGTGAGCTTGTGATAAATGATGAATAACATTAGATACTTTATCTGCATAGGGTCGTGATGATTTCATACGATCCTGAGCTTTACGCATCTTACTAGCTGCTACCATTTCCATTGCACCAGTAATTTTTTGCGTATTTTTAACGCTAGAAATTTTACCGCGTATCTCTTTACCGCTAGGCATAGGTTACTCCGCTACCAAGTACTTGTCGCTTTAAATTTCTCAATAGCAGATTTAATTTCTGCTGAAATTTCATTATTATAATCACCCGTTTCAGTGATTTTATTTATAAAATCTCCATAGTTAGATTTCATGTAATCTTGTAGTGCAGCCTCAAAATCTTGAATCTTATCTAACTCAATGTCATCTAAGAATCCTTCGTTAGCCGCATATAAAGAAATTGCCATTTGACCTACATTCATAGGAGAGTACTGCAATTGCTTCATTAATTCTGTGACTCTTTGCCCACGCTCTAGCTGGCTTCTTGTGGTTTCATCTAAATCAGATGCAAACTGTGCAAAAGCTGCTAGCTCACGATATTGAGCAAGGTTTAAACGAATACCACCACCTAATTTCTTAATAATTTTTGTTTGTGCAGCTCCACCTACCCTGGATACCGAAAGGCCTGCATTGATTGCAGGTCGAATACCTGAGTTAAATAAATCTGTCTCTAAAAAAATCTGACCATCGGTGATAGAAATGACATTTGTTGGAATAAAAGCAGATACGTCACCTGCTTGCGTCTCAATAATAGGTAATGCAGTTAAGGATCCTGTTTTACCTTTTATCTCTCCTTTTGTAACTTGTTCAACATATTCTACATTAACACGTGCAGCCCGCTCTAATAAACGAGAGTGAAGATAAAATACATCTCCTGGAAACGCTTCACGACCTGGTGGACGCTTAAGCAGTAAAGAAATTTGGCGATAAGCCCATGCCTGCTTAGTAAGATCGTCATAAATAATTAAAGCATCCTCTCCCCTATCACGGAAATACTCACCCATAGTGCATCCTGCATAAGGTGCGATAAATTGTAGTGCAGCAGAATCTGAGGCACTAGCTGAAACTACAATAGTATGAGCAAGTGCACCATGTTCCTCAAGTTTACGAACAACACTAGCAACTGAGGAAGCTTTCTGTCCGATAGCTACATAGATACATTTAACACCAGTACCCTTTTGATTGATGATAGCATCAATCGCAACTGCAGTTTTCCCAGTTTGCCGGTCTCCGATAATAAGTTCACGTTGCCCACGACCAATAGGTACCATAGAGTCGATGGATTTTAGACCAGTTTGCATGGCTTGGGAAACTGATTGGCGAGCAATAATACCAGGAGCCACCTTTTCAATAGGAGAAGTAGTTTTTTCTTCAAGGGTTCCCTTTCCATCAATAGGAACACCTAGTGAGTTAACAACTCTACCTAGGAGATTCTCACCTACTGGAACCTCTAAAATTCGTCCGGTACACTTTACTCTATCTCCCTCAGAAATATGTTGATAGGCACCCAACACTACAGCACCTACTGAATCTCTTTCTAGATTCATAGCTAGACCATAAGTATTCCCCGGAAATTCAACCATTTCACCGAACATTACATCAGTGAGACCATGAATACGTGCAATACCATCCGTTAGGCTAATAACAGTCCCTTCTGTGCGGGCTTCCGTCTTTGCCTCAAATCCTTCAATACGCTTTTTTATAAGCTCGCTAATCTCTGCAGCGTTTAGTTGCAGTTGCATAGATTATAATCCTCTTATTCAGTCTAAATATTACTTAATGAAGTAATTCTGCGGCTAACTGGTTAAGCTTACCAATAGCTGACCCATCAATAACCATGTCACCAGCTCGAATAACTGCACCACCCAATAGAGATTCATCAACTTTACAGGAAAGAGTGATTTTACGTCCTAATCGGCGTTCGAGAGCAGCTGCAATATCATCTAATTGATCTTTATTAGAATCTGATAAAGGTTTAGATAAAACCACTTCAGCTTCTAATACTCCTTCCATTTCATCTTTCATTTGTTCAAATAATGATGAAATTTCAGGAAGTACAGATAATCTATCACTCTCTACTAAGATTTTAATTAAATTTTCAGCTGTACTATCACTATCAATGGGATAATCTTTTATTTTGGTAAAAAGATCTATAATTTGTGCAGTATTATAAAACGGACTACCTATTAAATCTTGTACTTTAGAATTCTTCACAAGATCTGCAAATACTTTTAATAATTCTGACCATTCATTATAGTCGCTCTGCTCCTTTGCTAGCTCGAATAGAGCATTAGCATACGGTCGAGCAATAGTTATTTTTTCAGCCATTGATTTAATAAAACCTTAGATTTCACTTATCAGCTCTTTTAGTAAGGACTCATTCGCTTTTTCATCGATTTCCCGCTTGAGAATCCTGCTAGCTCCAGCAGTAGCAAGAGACACTACTTTGCCACGCAGACTTTCACGAGCACGGCTTACTTCTTGTTGAATAGCAGCATCAGCAGATGCTTTAATCCTATCCCCTTCAATTTGAGCAGTCTCTTTAGCTTGTTCAACTATTTCTTGAGCTCGCTTTTGCGCTAGAGCTATTATTTCTGCTGCACTTTCCTTCGCTTGGGTTAGCGTCTCTTCTGCTTCTTTTCTTGCTCGTTCTTGAGCATACTTACCTTGCTCAGCAGCAGCTAAACCATCAGCAATCCTTTTTTTCCTTTCTTCCATTAAATTGGTTAAAGGATCCCAAAGGAAATGATTAACAAACCAAATAAGAATCCCAAAGGCTACCATTTGCCCGATAAGGGTAGCAGTAACATTCATAATAGCGTCCTTTACTATTCCTGTTATAAGTTAATATGATCTAAAAAAAATTTTTACTATCCGCCTGCTGCAGTCTTAATAGCATTAATAAATGGGTTAGCAAAAATAAACCACATAGACATACCAAGGATAATCATTGGGAATGCCTCCATTAAACCTCCAGTAAACAGCATTTGACCCATAAGTTGGGGGCGCATCTCTGGTTGGCGTGCTATCCCTTCAATATACTTAGAACAGATTAATCCCCATCCAACCGCCGATCCTAAACCTGCTGCAGCTAAAATAATACCGACACCAATAGCAGTAGATGAGTAAATAGAAACAAGTAACTCTGGATTCATTCAAAATCTCCGCAAAATAATAATTAAATCTATATTAATATAAAATTCTAATGCTCTTCTTTAGTATGAGCCATTCCTAGGTACACTATTGTAAGCAGCATAAAAATAAACGCTTGAATTGTAATAATTAAAATATGGAAAATAGCCCAAAGAGTATCTAAAATAATTTGAGGTAACCAAGCTGGCCCAAACCCTGCTAAAGATAACAGAGCCATTAATAGAAAGATCAACTCCCCGGCAAACATATTACCAAATAAACGTAACCCTAAAGACACAGGCTTAGCAATTTCTTCTATGGCTGTCATAACAATATTTATAGGTATTAAATATTTACCAAAAGGATGAAATAAAAACTGTTTAATATAGCCTATAGGACCTTTAACTTTTATATTGTAAAAAATAGTAAGTGCAAAAACAGTTAGTGCTAATGCAAACGTAGTATCGATCTCTGCAGTAGGTACTATCCTTAAATTGTGAATACCAACAAAACCAAGCAGTTTTGGAAACAAATCTACTGGAAATAAATCCATAGCATTCATGAGGAAGACCCACATAAAAATGGTAAGTGCAAGCGGGCCTATGAGCCGGTTTTTTCCTGGAAAAATATCTTTGACTTGCTGATCCACAAATTCAACTACCATCTCAAGCACATTCTGTACACCACTTGGTTTTGAAAAACTAAGGGTTTTTCCTATGCGATATCCTGCATAAATAAGTAATCCAGCTAAGAATAAACTGACAAATATAGTATCCAGTTTAAAACACCAAAACCCATCACATTGACCTACTTGGAGATTAACGAGATGGTGGCTAATATATGCACCTGAATTATTTTCAGTACTCAATTTCTTTCTACCTTAATTTAATACAAACTTTTAGGGTAAAAACACCCTAAGTATAAATATCATTTAATTGCATGGCGATTAAACTGATAACCCAAATAAATATACCCTAAGTAGGCGATACCAAATCCAAATAAAAGCGATAATGGATCTAATTTTAATAATCCCATGCCTATGCCCATTAAAATAAGCGTACTTAGGAAACTAGATCCACTTCCTTGGTAGGGAAAATTTTCTGATCTAGCCTTTTTACTCATTTTTTCTACTCGCCAAGTCATTATTATAGAATTTACTAAGGCGATTACCCCCCCATACCCAGCAGCTAAGGAATAATTAATTCCTTTAATCACTAGAAATAGCGATACTACTAACACTAGTAGGAATAGCTGAGCTACTAACAATTTCCGAAGTGCTGTATAGAGCACTTTTTCTCCATAGCCCATCAAATTTATTTATGAGAAATTAACATACTTGGGGTTAGCGAGTCCTTGCTAAGGCTTGGTGGTACTAGCTGCCCTAGTTAATAGGGCTCATTTATTCAAGTTCTAAAAATTCTCTGTATTCTATCACAATTTTTGTAAAAAAAACCTATTATTAAATATAACTTATAAGTTTTTCACCTTATGCGAGTAAGAATCCCATCAAGTTCATCCATACTATGATAGCGAATCAATATCTTACCTTTTCCTCCTGAGAGGTGTTGAAGCTGAACTACAGCACCTAAACGTTCTGCTAACTCTTCTTCTAGCTTACGGATATCTGGATCGTTTGATAAGCTTTGTTTAGATTGAGATTCTTGCTGCATACGGCGCACTAAATTTTCTGTGTCTCGTACCGATAATCTCTCTTGAATAATTTTATTAGCAATTTTACCTTGTACAGTATTATCTAACGAAAGTAGTGCTCTTGCATGCCCCATTTCTAAATCCCCTTTTTCTACATGAGATCTAATTTCTCCATCCAAAGTAAGAAGACGCAGCAAATTAGAAATTGACGCACGAGAGCAACCTACCGCTTGTGCAATTTCTTGATGAGTCATATTAAATTCATTTATTAATTTTTGATAAGCAGTTGCTTGCTCAATAGCATTAAGATCTTCTCTTTGAATATTCTCGATTAATGCCATCGCAGCGGCTGCTCGATCAGATACATTTTTAACTAAGGCAGGTATCTCTTTAAGACCTACAATCTGAGCAGCCCTCCACCGCCGTTCACCTGCAATGAGCTCAAAAATACCATTTTGTTCAGATCGTACAATAATAGGTTGGATGACACCTTGAGCACGAATAGAATCTGCTAGTTCTGCTAGAGCTTCAGGAGAGATCTCAACCCGTGGTTGATATTTCCCACGTTGAATCTGCTCTAATGATAGAGATCTCAATTCCTCTTTAGGTTTAGATTCTCCAATATAGAGGGGGGCATTAATTGCACCTAACAGAGAATCTAATCCACGACCTAAACCTCTTTTTTTTAAACCCATACAGTCTAAATCAATTTATCTTTTGATTCTTGCATTAGCACCTCCTTTGCTAATATCAAATAAGCAACACTTCCACGAGAGGTACGATCGTGTGTAATGATCGGTTGACCATAGCTAGGTGCTTCAGCTAAACGAACATTGCGCGGAATAATTGTATTGTATACTTGCTTTCCAAAGTGAGTTATAAGTTGATTAGATACTTCATTAGCAAGATTATTTCTTGGATCAAACATTGTGCGTAATAACCCTGCAATTTGCAATTTAGGGTTAAGATGCTGCCTGATTCCTTCAATCGTGCCTAATAAGGCAGATAACCCTTCTAAAGCATAATATTCGCATTGGACAGGAATGATTACTTCACCGGCAGCAGCTAATGAATTAATAGTAAGCATATTGAGTGCAGGTGGGCAATCTATAAGAATTTCATCATAATTATTATTAATGACTTGAAGTGCTAATCGTAGCCTATTCTCTCTATTTGTAACTGAAAGTAATTCAACCTCAGCGGCAGTTAAATCGCTATTTGCAGGTAATACTGCATAACCGGCTTTATCAATATTTATGATTGCGTTTTCAATGACATCATCCTCAAGCAATACTTGATAGGTAGTTGCAGTTAAGGAAGACTTATCTATTCCGCTTCCAGTAGTTGCATTCCCTTGAGGATCTATATCTACAAGAAGAACACGTCTTTTAGATGCAGCAAGAGAAGCAGCTAAATTAACGCTTGTAGTTGTTTTTCCAACCCCCCCCTTCTGATTAGTGATTGCTATAATACGCCCCATACTAATTCCCCATTCTACTGAAGTTCTATCAAGTGACGCTGTGCCTCAAGTCTCGGAATAGATAGTGGATATATATTTCGTACTTTATAAGCTGCAGGTAGTAATTCAATTTCTTCTTTTGGATAAACACCTTTCATTGCAAGCAATTTCCCTGATGGATCACGCAATCTTGACGTTAATCGAGCAAAATCTATTAACTTAGAAAAGGCCCGGCTAATTATAGTATCAAATAAATAATTTGGTTGGTAATGCTCAATTCGTTTATTTACGATTGAAACATTTGTTAATCCTAATTCAATAACTGTTTGCATTAAAAATCTTGTTTTTTTAGTGCAGCTATCAAGTAGCGTAATCTCGTTATTAGAACAAGCTATAGCTAGAGGGATACCTGGTAATCCAGCGCCACTACCTACATCTAAAACCCGATGACTTTTTAAATAAGTAACAACACTTAAGCTATCTAACAAGTGTTTTGAAACTACTTCTTTAGGACTTCTAATTGCAGTGAGATTATAGCGTTGATTCCACTTATTTAACAAATGAAAGTAAGCTAATAGCTGATCAATTTGATTTTCTTTCAATTGTAGGTTAAGAGAATGAATGCCTAACTCTATTAGCGATCTATTTGTAAGATTAGAATCCTTAGTCAAATTAGGTTAACTATTTAGTAGTTGATGGCTATGACTTGTACGTTTTAGATAAATTAATAAGGCTGAAATAGCGGCTGGAGTAACGCCCGGAATTCTTGCTGCTTGCCCCAAAGTAGTAGGACGAATCTGAGTAAATTTTTCCTGCACTTCAGTAGAAAATCCTTTTATTTGGCTATAATCTATATTAAATGGTAAGTATAAACTTTCATAGTGTAGCTGGCGATTGATTTCCTGTTGTTGCCGTTCAATATAGCCTGCATATTTTACCTCAATCCCAATTTGCTCAGCTATAGTAGAATCAATCATTACTAATTTTCCAATTAAATTCATGAGATCTTCGTAAGTAACATGAGGGCGGCGTAGTAATTCCATCAAAGAATATTCCCGATGCATAGGTTCACCAAATAAAGAAATAGCTTCTTTTTCCGTAATTTGATGAGGCCGAATTCGCTGCTGGGTAAGCCACTGCCTTTCTTTCTCAATAGTTTCCCACTTTATATTGAAATACTGCCATCGAGCATCATTGACTAATTTTAACTCTCTTCCTTTAGGAGTCAGGCGTAGATCAGCGTTATCTTCTCTTAATAAGAGTCGATATTCTGCTCTACTTGTAAACATTCTATAAGGTTCTATAGTGCCACGAGTAATCAAATCATCAATCATTACCCCTATATAGGCTTCATTTCTTTTAGGATACCAAGAAGATTCGCCGCACACTTGAAGCCCTGCATTAAGCCCAGCAACTAATCCTTGGGCAGCAGCTTCTTCATACCCTGTTGTACCATTGATCTGTCCTGCAAAATATAACCCCTGTATATACTTAGTTTCTAAAGTAGGTTTAAGACCTCTAGGATCAAAAAAATCATACTCTATGGCATATCCAGGCCGAGTGATATGTGCCTGTTCAAATCCTTGTATAGAGTGAACCACTTGTTCCTGTACATGATAAGGAAGGCTAGTAGAAATGCCGTTGGGGTAAATTTCAAAGGTATCTAATCCTTCTGGTTCAATAAAAATTTGATGCGAATCTTTATCCGCAAAACGAACCACTTTATCCTCAATGGAGGGACAATAACGAGGGCCAATACCTTCAATATTACCACTATAAATAGGAGATTGATCTAAGTTAGCTAAGATGATTTCATGAGTTCTTAGGTTTGTTCGAGTAATATGGCAGGAAACCTGTTTTGGATGGCAATTTACTAGACTTAAAAAGGAAAACCTAGGAATTGGTTTATCACCTAGCTGCTCTTTAAGCTTACTATAATCAATAGTGCGACTATTAATTCTAGGAGGAGTACCTGTTTTGAGCCGATTGACTTTAAATGGCAATTCTCTTAAGCGATTGGCTAGCGTGTTAGCTGAAGGATCACCAGTTCTACCACCTTGATAATTTGTTAATCCAACATGGATTTTACCTCCTAAAAAAGTACCTACTGTCAAAATCACGGCAGGTGCGTAGAAAGATAACCCTAGTTGGGTCTTAACCCCATAAACCTCATCACCTTTAACCAACAGATCAGTGACTTCCTGCTGAAAAATAAATAGATTAGGTTGTTCTTCTAAGATTTTTCGAATTGCTTTTTTATATAAAGTGCGATCTGCTTGAGCACGGGTTGCTCTTACTGCAGGGCCTTTACTTGCATTTAAAATCCGAACGTGGATCCCTGCTTGATCTGCGGCTAAAGCCATAGCTCCGCCTAAAGCATCAATTTCTTTAGTAAGATGACCTTTACCAATTCCTCCTATTGCTGGATTACAGCTCATTTGCCCTAAAGTTTCAATATTGTGAGTTAAAAGTAGAGTGCGTACGCCCTGCCTGGCCGATGCTAGTGCAGCTTCGGTTCCAGCATGTCCACCGCCAATTACGATGACATCATATTGTGATGTATTATCCATAAATAACCTAGAAACTACTTTAATAATTGCAAATATTATTTACCAATACAAAAGGTAGAAAAAATCTCCCCTAATAGATCATCTGTGTAATATCTTCCAGTAATTTCTCCTAAATAATTTTGAGCCTGACGTAGCTCTTCTGCGATAATTTCTTCAAATTCCCCTTTAACAAGAGCTGCTTTAGTCAATTCAATTGCAGCTTCAGTTTTGTGTAATGCATTTAAGTGACGGCGACGTGCAGAAAATCCACCTTCTTCATTTATATTAAATCCAGCTGTTTCTTTCAAATGTTGTATTAATAAATCTATTCCTGCACCTGTAAGAGCAGATACTCGTATTATCTTCCCTAAATTACTTTGTTCGATACTAGCTGGCGTGTGATCTAGATCTATTTTATTAAAAATTAGTGTAACTTGAACTCCTTTAGGCAATTCATTGAATAATTTATATTCTTTTTCAGTTAAACCATCCTGGTGATTAGAAATTAATAATATGTGATCAACGTAATCTAATTCTTTTCGAGCACGTCGTATTCCTTCTAGTTCAATAATATCTGTAGACTCACGCAGTCCCGCGGTGTCTATAAGAGATATAGCTAGCCCTTCTATAACAATATTTGTACATAATATATCTCGGGTAGTGCCGGGTATCTGAGTGACAATAGCCGCATCTTTTCCTACTAGCTTATTATATAAACTAGATTTACCCACATTGGGACGACCAATTAGGGCAATTCTTATCCCTTCTCGAAATAAAACACCCTGTTGAGCACTATCACAAATCACCTTTAGTGTATTTTGAATGCCTTGTAGTTTATTTAGGATAGATTCCAAATCTACAATTCCAATATCTTCATCACTAAAATCAATAGAGGCTTCTACTAGGCATCTTATTTGGATAAGCTGCTCTCTTAATAAATTAATTCTCTTCGAAAATTCTCCTTGTAGGGAAGACAACGCATTACGAGCTGCTTGCAAAGAAGTGCTTTCAATAAGATCTGCGATAGCCTCTGCTTGAGATAAATCAATTTTATCATTTAAGAATGCTCGCTCACTAAATTCTCCGGGACGGGCAAATCGAGCACCAAAATGAAACAAAGAATCGAGGAGATTATCAGTAATTATAGGTGAACCATGAGTATGAAACTCTAATGTGTCTTCTCCTGTAAATGACTGTGGTGCTGGAAAATATAGAGCAATCCCTTGGTCTATAATTTCTCTATTATAGCTATAAAAGTTGCAAAAATTAGCATAACGTGGCTTTAGGTTCTGTTTAGTAACCTGTTTTGCTATTTTAAAGCATAATGATCCTGAAACACGAACAATACTTATACCTCCTCGACCGGCTGGTGTTGCTATTGCCGCTATAGTATCACTTAACGCTCCCTTTCTATTTGGCGTGTGATATACCATTGCTGGGTAATAGAAAGGATATTATTAACTACCCAATACAATACTAAACCTGCTGGAAATAATGCAAAAAAGAAAGTAAACGTAATAGGCATTAGCATCATTACTTTAGCTTGAAGTGGATCTGTAGGGGTTGGGCTAAGTTTTTGCTGAATAATCATTGTTACCCCCATAATGAGAGGTAAAACATAATAAGGATCCTTTAATGTTAGGTCATTCATCCACAGAATAAAGGGGGCTTGTCTTAATTCAACTGATTCTTGTAGCATCCAATATAGAGCGATAAATACGGGGATCTGCACTAAGATAGGAAAGCATCCTCCCATTGGATTTACTTTTTCTTTTTTGTATAACTCTATCATCGCTTGGCCTACTTTCTGTCGATCGCTACCAAAACGCTCTTTAATTGCTGTAAGTTGCGGATGGAGTTTACGTAGTTTCGCCATAGAGCGGTAACTCGTTTGAGATAATTTAAAAAAAGCAGCTTTAATTACTATAGTGAGTAACACTATTGCCCATCCCCAATTACCTACATGTTTATAAAACCACTGGAGAAGCCAAAATAAAGGTTCAGCGATAACAGTTAGTTTTCCATAATCAATAGTAAGTTGTAATTTTGGTGCTGCGGCTGCTAGCTGTTCCAGAACTTTAGGTCCTATAAAAAGGGTAAAATTAAATACCCCGCTTTCCCCAATGTTTAGTATTTGTTGTGGAGAAACTACACCTGTAATATAAGTATTATTTTGAGAGTGGCGACCATAATAGTAATTTTTTCCTTCGTCTCTAGGTATCCAGGCTGCAACAAAATAATGCTGAAGCATAGCTACCCATCCGTTTGCACTATGACTTTCAAAAATATCAGAATCTAAATCTTTAAATGCAACTTTTTTATAGTCATGATTCTCAGTAGAAAATACAGCACCTATGTAAAATCGATTAGAATAGAATCCTTCAGACTCTGGTGGAGTACGACTAAATTGGGTATATGCTTGCCCAGCCCAAGAATTACTAGTTTCATTTTCAACTTTAAGAGCTATATCAACTTGGTAGCTACCCCTATTGAAAATATAAGTTTTTGTGATGACGATGCCATCACTCCCTTTCCAAGTAAGTGGGACACTTAAAGAATCTTGATCTTCGGCTAAATGATAATTTGCACTAGATACAGAAAACTCAGAATCTTTAGGGATAATTGAAGTACCTGCTGCTGTATATACTCCAGATTGGGCGATGAAAAGATCTGGATCTGCAAGGTGTAGTAGATGTACTAGCTCGTTTGGTTCTTTTAGAGAGACTGGATACTCTAATAATTGCACTTCAAATAAATTAGCATCTGATAATGAAATTTTAACTGCGAGAAGATCAGTTGTTACTTCAACAAATTTACTACTTATGGCAGAATGGCTAGCTGTACCCGATTCATGAGGTGAAGATGCACTTAGAGTAGATTCCTTACTTTCTGCCTGTTTTGCAGCTTCTATTACTTCATCTGGTATTAACGCTGTCGAAAATGATGAAAGAGGTGATACTCCATAATCCGTTTGCCACGCGTTCCACATAAAAAATAGCACTAAAAAAAGTGCATAGATTAGAAATAACCGGTAATTTTCCATACAACCTATTTACAGTCTTAACTTATTCGATATTAAAATCTTTAATTAGATATTCCCACTGATAATTCAAGGTGGAAGCCCACTCTAAATAGGTAGACTTACTAATGCATTGTTTAGATAATATGACTAAATCATATCCATCTAGCCATTTTTGGCGATGTCGAAATTCTTCTCTAACTAGCCGCTTAATTTGATTTCTATCAAATGCCCGAGACAGGTGCCTACGCGGAATCACCATTCCCAAACGGGGATAGCTTAATTTATTTAGCCGATAAAATATCGTAAATATTTTACTTTGTACTTTTTTTCCAGTAGCGAATACTTGCTTAAACTCGCTCGGCTTATGAAGTCGCATTAGTCGAGTAAGACTAAGTCGTTTCATTTCTATTTATAGAATCTAAGCAGAAAGTTTATGCCTGCCTTTTGCTCGGCGTCTATTAATTATTGCTCTTCCAGATTTAGTTTTCATTCGAGCACGAAAACCATGGTCACGTTTGCGTTTTATGTTCTTAGGCTGAAAAGTACGTTTCAT